>NZ_JAENHX010000009.1:0-206760 GCF_016757845.1 Lysinibacillus sp. HST-98 | reverse complement strand
GAGAGCAACTATGCTCGAAGAGTATGTTGGATTTGGTAATCTATTACCAAATATCAAGCCGACATAGGAAGAAAAATGATAAAAGCCCTCGAGAGTGAACTTCTCGAGGGCTTTTGTCTACAGTCTGCTATAACAATTATTGTTATATTTCTTATGATTGGTGTTATAGGTAGTTTTTTGTTATTTATAATATGAATGTAGTTCCAAATGTTACAAAGTACAAACATTTATAACGATCTTTACTTGTTCCAAAAAATAAGAAGAATGGAATCGCTATAGGGGGTCCAGTTCAAAAGAATCTTGAATGAGTGTAGCGAGAACATCAATGCCTTTTCGCATATCGGTCTTGCCACAAAGGATATAAATGTTTTGCACGCTCGTAAAGTCATGCTTCATCAATTGCTTAGCTCCTTCATATTTGTTAGAATGATGCACTCATCTACGTCATTAAAGAAGGAAATTTCAACACTAGCTGTTTTAATGACGCAACTTGGCTCAGATGAAAATTGTGATGAATTGTAAAAGAAGACCTATCCGTGGTTTCAATATCTCTTTTCTTGAAGCTTCTATATCATACTCATATCTAATAATTCCTAGCAAAAACTTGACCACTAGGAAATTCAAGGATTAGCCCCAATACTTTGATTATTTGGGTTGTTATTTTGTGTTTGATTATTTGAACTATTAAAAAACCCTCTAAAAATACTTTCATAAATATTAAGTTATTTTACAATGTTGTAAAATAAAATAGAGTTGTGTTCTGGAAAAAACTTAGTTTATAAAAGTATAATAAAAGATTAAAATTCCTTGCTGCGTTAATTTCAAATTTGTTTTAAAATAGTAAAAGGATTAGTGTATTGACACTTAGATGTAACTGACTGACCTTGCAATACCTATACCCAAAAAAACTATGGCAACAACTGAGAATATAGGTGTTAGTTAAGTAGGAGAGAAAAAAATTGAAGAATACCAATAAAGTATTTAAAGTTATAGACTTATTTGCAGGTGCAGGTGGATTAAGTAATGGTTTTGAGCAAACTGGGAAATTCGAAGTTATTGGAGCTGTAGAAATTAATCCAGCTGCTGTAGAAACCTATATATATAATCATAACTCTATTAAAGATATTATTATTAAGCCTGCTGATTCTAATCTAAGTGACATTTGCAAAATTAATTTTAGAGATTTTATTAATAGAAATAGTTATAACGAGGAGGATATTGTGATAATAGGAGGCCCACCATGTCAGGGGTTTTCTAATGCAAATAGACAAAAAAATTATTTAATCTCTGGAAATAATCAATTGGTTAAAGAGTATGCTCGAGCAATTGATGAAGTCCGTCCTGTGGCTTTTTTAATGGAAAATGTAAAAACGATTAATTCAGATAGCCATAAGTTTTTTGTAACTAACTCTGAAGAAGGAATAAATAGGTACAGTTCCTTAAAGCATCTTCAAGAAATCTGTAAGAACTCGGATGAAAAAATTTGGGATAAAGATACAATTTTAATTTTAGAAACAGATAATATCTCCTTTCAACCTTTAATTCAAAATATTTTAGACTATGGTAGTGTCAATCCGATTATTATGAATGAGATACATTTATCAAGATTAAGAAGTATTTTTAGAAAGTTGAAAAAAGAGATAGTATACAATCCTACAACAGTTAAGGAGTTAGGAGAAATAGATCAACTCATTAAGGTGTTAGTTGAATATAATGTACCTAATTTTGAATATCAAACGATGTTCCAAGATATTATAAATAATGCTAAAAATATGCTACAAAAATTAAAAGAGAAACGTAATATTGATAATACATTGTTAATATCAACAATTAGCGATTTTATTGATATAAATCGTTTTTTGCTCTTTTTAAAAGAGTTGAAAGATGAACATATACAGTTATTAAAAGTTCCAAAAGTATATCTAATTAATGATAGGAAATTAAAAGTAGAAGTAGAAGTTTATTCTTATAATGTCATTGAGTATTTGAAGAGATTTTTTGATAGTATCGGCTATAGGTTTAAAGATGGTATAGTTAATTCTGATGATTATTTTGTCCCGCAAAAACGTCAGCGCTTTATGATTTTGGGAATACGTACTGAAGAAGAGATAAAAGTAGAATTTCCACCTTCTTATTTAGAACATGCATTAACTGTTAAAAATGCAATTGCTGATTTAGAGGGATTACCTCCTAGTATCAGTGTAGAGGATGAGGAGTTGCCTTATGAGGAACCTGATGAACTTTCAATAATGCAAACTTATTACCGTTTTGGATTAGGTGAAGGAAATAAAAAGTTAATTTATAATCACATTAATACTGATAGCAGACCTTTAAGTAAAAAGCGATTTGTAGAGTTGAATAAAACTGATGGTAAAAATTTCCATAGTTTGTCCGAAGAACTTCAAAAAGTTTCCTACACAAATGTGGAGCGTACACAAAATACGATTTACTTACGACTTAATTATGATTTACCCTCCCCGACAGTTATTAATGTGCGTAAATCTATGTGGCAACATCCGACTCGAATGCGTGCATTAAGTATTCGTGAGGCTGCTAGATTACAGTCATTTAGGGATTCCTATATTTTTAAAGGTTCAAAAGATAAACAATATCAACAGATAGGTAACGCTGTGCCGCCACTAATGGCAAGAGCTATTGCAGAACAAATGCTTAAATATTTAGGGGAGAAAGCATTACATCCATTAATAAAAGAATTTAGCTAGATAAAAAGGAGTGAATCCGTCGTCACCTAACGACTGGGTTTACTGCTTTTTATCTATTTTTTTGTTAGAATTATGTAAAATAGAGTGATAGGATGATTATTTATGAATAATATCGATACACAACCTTCTGCCGCTCCAGTTATTCAGGCGTTGAGAAGTATTGGCTATAATGCACAAACTGCAATAGCAGATCTAGTAGATAACAGTATCGATGCTAAAGCAAAAAATATATACATAGAGTTTGAATATAGTGTTGGAAATGGTTTTATAAGAATTGAAGATGACGGAACAGGTATGACAGAGAAAGAGCTACAAAAAGCGATGACAATTGGTTCAAAAGATCCTCGTACTATGCGTAAAAAAGATGAACTTGGTCGTTTTGGTATGGGATTAAAAACTGCTTCATTCTCACTAGGAAAAAGGTTAAGTGTTTTAACAAAGAAAGATGGCATTGTTTCCGAAAGATGTTGGGATTTAGATTATGTTAGTGATGTAGACAAGTGGTTATTATATAAATATATCCCAGATGATGTAAAAGTGAAAATGGGTGATATCGATAGCGATAATGGCACTATTGTTTTTATTGATTTGCTTGACCGTTTTTCAGGGACAGGGACACATAAGGTTTTAAAAAAAGAGAGTTATTATGCAAAAGTAAATCGAATACAAAAATATTTAGAAATGGTTTTTCATGTGATGTTAGAGCAAGGTCTTATTATGAAAATTAATAACAATATGCTACATCCTTGGAATCCGTTTTTAGAAGGTAATAGTCGAGTAAATGAAGGTGAGGAGCAAATTATTCGAGTAAATAAGAAGTTTGTGAAAATCACGCCATATGTTTTACCTCATCCATCTACTTTTAATCAGACTGAGTATAAAAATGCTGGAGGAATTAAAGGTTGGAGAGAGCAGCAAGGCTTTTATATATATCGTGAGAGTCGCTTAGTAAGCTTTGGTGATTGGTTCGGTATGTTTCCAAAAGATGTACCATCTGAACTAGTACGAATTAAAGTTGAATTTACAAATACTGCAGACGATGATTGGAAAATCGATGTGAAGAAATCAACTATTTCTGTGCCAGATGAAATTAAAGAGGATTTGAAATCAATTGCTAAATATTATCGCCAAATTTCTCAAGAAATAATGCTTTATCGAACAAAGACAATGAAATTAGGACAACGAATTAAAGGTACACTAAATACATGGGAGTTAGCAACAGATGATATCAAAAGTGCTTATGTGTTAAATAGAACACATCCAATCTTAACAGAAGTTTTAAAGACAGTGGATGATAAATTACGAAAGAAATTGAATGTATATCTAAAACTTGTTGAATTAGGCTCTCCAAGTAATTTACTTAAGACTGATAATATGGTGAAAAAGGAGGAACAAGAAATTGATGACAAATCGAAACACCTTATTATTGAATATGCGGAAACTTTATTAAGCGTTGGTGTTGAACTGGATATTGAAAAACTTGCTGAAACTATTTCAATGATGACTGGTTTTGAAGGTATAGAAATTTATACGATTAAAAAGATTCTTGAGAGAGAAGTGATTAATGATGGATCAAGTAATTCGTGAAGAATATTTCATTACAGTAGATAATTTATATAGTGGTTTAAAAAATAGTGGTATTCCGAACTATTTAGAGCTTGCTATGGAAAATGCGAGAAAAAAGTTTCCTCAACTAAGCAAGACAGAAATGGAGGGGCTTGAATTAGAAGTATATAGTAAATATCAAAGCACCTTTTCTGTTCCAAAGCCATCAACAATGCGTGATGGTAATAATATACCTTGGTTTAGTGATCGCAACCCCACATATTCTTATTTTTGGCCAAGATATGAGGAATTTTTATTGGATCATAAAAATTGGTCATTGAAAACCGTGACTACGATTGATAAAACAACAAATGAAATATTAAAAAGTCTTGGCAACCCTAAGCTACCAACACCTTTTAATAAACGTGGTTTAGTTTTAGGACATGTGCAATCAGGTAAAACAGCGAACTTTACAGGTCTTATTAATAAAGCTTTTGATGTTGGTTATACATTGGTGATTGTATTAGCAGGTATGCATAATGACTTACGTGCACAAACTCAACTACGATTACGCAAAGAAGTAGTAGGTATTAATGAAATGACGAGTGAAATTACGGGCGTAGGAGAAGTGCGAAATGATGGTAAAGTGATTGAAACTTGGACTACTGTAGAAAATGATATTTCGACAAGCAACGCAATTGGTTTAAAAAACTTAGATAAACAAATTCTTCTTGTGGCCAAAAAACAAAAAGATGTATTGCCGAAATTAATTGATTTGCTTGGCAATAGCTTGAAACACTCAAAAACAAGTCCACCAGTTCTAATCATTGATGATGAGGCAGATCAGGCAAGTGTAGATGCATCTGGTGGCGATACAGATCCTACAAAAATAAATCAGGGAATACGTGAGCTGTTAAATCTATTTGAGAGAAAGGCTTATGTAGGATATACGGCGACACCATTTGCAAACCTGCTAATTCGTGCTGATGCAAATCATGTAAATTTAAAAGAAGATTTATATCCTAAAGATTTTGTAGTAGCACTACCGAAACCAGATGACTATTGTGGACCGGATGAATTTTTCAACACTACTGGTTATGAAGAAGACAATAAACCAATGTTTATTCGTAATTTAAGCGAAGAAGAT
Organism: Lysinibacillus sp. HST-98; assembly: GCF_016757845.1. Classification (NCBI taxonomy): domain Bacteria; kingdom Bacillati; phylum Bacillota; class Bacilli; order Caryophanales; family Bacillaceae; genus Lysinibacillus; species Lysinibacillus sp. HST-98. The sequence goes on along the minus strand of NZ_JAENHX010000009.1, from coordinate 201,345 downwards.
GTTCATCTTTTAGATAAACTGCGTACCAAGAGTGATTCTGATTTATTTACAGAAGTACCTGAAACTATGCAAGAAGCAATTTTAGCATTTTTAATTGCCACTGCTGTACGTAATTTGCGAGGGCAAACAGCGCAACACAATTCTATGTTAATTCATACATCTCGTTTGACAGATGTTCAAAATTCAATGTGTTGGGTAATTAAAAAATTTTATAAAGAGTTAGCTAACGAAATTATGTATAACAGTAATAGTGAGTATGTAACACGATTACAAGTAATTTATGAAAATGACTTTATAGAAGTACAACGTAGTTTTGAACAACAAAATAACTATGAAGTGTTTACATGGGAAAAAGTTTACAAGACCATTAAGATAATCGCAGGAAAAGTGGAAGTGATGGAGATTAATGGTGAGAGTGATGATGCACTCGAATATGATAGATACATAGAACAAGGGTTAAATGTTATTGCTGTAGGTGGTAACAAGTTATCTCGTGGTTTAACTCTAGAAGGTTTAACAATTTCCTATTATTACCGTAACACTACAATGTACGATACATTAATGCAAATGGGCCGCTGGTTTGGTTTCCGTACAGGTTATATGGATTTATGTCGTATTTATACAACAGATGAAATTGCTAAAAACTTTGAGCATTTAGCTGTCGTAATGAGTGAGGTAAGAGAAGAATTTGAAAAGTTAGCTAGAGAAGGGCTTACACCAGATGAATATGCTATAAAGATGCTTACACATGAGAAAATGACTGTAACAAGTCCGAAAAAGATGTTAAATGCTACGACAGTAGTAAGTTATACAGGCACTATGCAACAAACACGTAGTTTTGAGAAAACTAAAGATTTTTATGAAACTAATATGGAAGCAACAGTGGAATTTATTAATAGTGTTAAAGAAGAATTTGAGCCATATAAGACAGGTGCTAATAATAAGAACGGTACTAAATATCATATTGCAAGAAATGTTCCTAGCGAGCAAGTTATCAGCTACTTACAAAAATATAAAACTGTTTCATCAGCACGAATAGTAAATAGTAAAAAAATTGCGAATTACATACAAGGCATGAATGAAAGTGGCGCATTAAAAAAGTTTAATATTGCTGTAGTTGATGTGACTGAAACGACATTAAGAAGTGAAGAAGCCATTCGAAATAATATTAGACCTTGGCATGTTAAGTTAGGGAAAATTTTAATTGATAGTGCAGTTTTGCGTAGTATTGATATGGTTAAAGAAACTTTAGGTGTAGTTGACCTAGGAGCTATCGTAGCAGCAAACCAAGAGTTTATTGATATTCCTAATCGAGTTAAGAGTAAAAAAGATAATATTATGCTTCGTAAAGATAATAGTCCATTATTACTAATATATCCTTTACATCCGCAAGTAAAGCCATTTAGAAAACTAAATATAGATTTTACTGAAGATTTAGTTCCAATTGGTCTAGCTTTCTCATTCCCGGATTTAGAATTCATTAAGGGAGAGAATGGTGAGCTTATTAGATTTGAAGAAAAGGATGGTTATATTACTAACAAAACAATAGGGGGAGGTAAAAATAATGATTAATATTGCAGAGCGTTTTGAAAAATTAATTGTGCAAGCCAAAATGGAACAATCTAATGACGTTTATAAATTAGAGTCTATTTATTTTCAGAAGCCATTTATTTTGATAGGCGTTGATTTATTAGACTTTCAACGAAGAATTTATATAGATGTTACAGATGAAGGATGGGATAGTGAGCAACTAAAATCCTTTCCAAAGTGGCGTGGTATTGCAATTGATCAAGAGTACTTTGAACGGATAGGGCCATTGAAAGAAAAGACATTTCTAATAATTTCTCAAAGTGTTGAAGATAGTGAGGAAATCTTTGAAAAAGTATTACAGAATTTAGTGGATCATATTTTAATGCAAGAGCAGATACCTCTTTATACAGTTGTCTATGAAATATTAGATCGATGGCACAATTTCTTCAAGCGTAAGTACGAAAAACAATTAACATTAGAAGAAGAAATGGGATTATTTGGTGAACTCTATTATATTAAGCGATGGCTTGTCACATATGCTCAAGAACCCCCACTAATTATTAAAGATTGGAAAGGTCCTTTGAAAAACCGAATTGATTTTGTAAATAAAAATAGGGGTGTTGAGATTAAAACGGTTTCACCTAAAATACGAGATGAGATTAGAATTTCTAGTGAAAAGCAATTAGAAGTTACTCCAGTTATTAATGATTTACATTTATATGTATTAAAAATTGAGATATCGGAATCAATTGGGCAAACTCTTCAGATAATGATTGAAGAAATTGAAAGTATTTTATTGGAACGAGCACCTTCTTTGGCAGTGAAATTTAAAGATTTATTGCTGGAAATCGGTGTAACAAGTGACGACTATGATAGTAATTTCTTCTATGTGCATGAAGAACTAGTATATCAAGTTAGAGATTCTTTCCCAAGAATTACTTCAGAAAGTTTACCCATAGGTATTTCAAATGTGTCTTACACAATTGATTTATCTCATTGTAATGCTTTTAAAATACCTATAGAAGCCATTTTTGATTCTAATCAATAGGGGTTGTAACAGATGAATGAAACAAAAAGAAAACTGGATTTTTTTTATGAATTTATGGATGCTGTAGAGCAAAAAGGTCGGATTTTGGGGAGTAGGCAAACACCTTTTTTACAAGAAGTTTTACCATATATTAATAGTGATGATGAGCCAGCAATTATATTCTTTGGAAAAAAAGAATTCAAAATTCAATTGAATGGTTATTTATATCAAGAAGATACAAATACATTAAATCTGTATGTAGTAGAGTATAAGCCATATTTAGAAGTAGAAGATGAATTACCTGAAACAAGTATGACAGCATTAAAAGAGTACGCTAATATGGCAAAGCGTTTTTTTACAAATGCACAAGCTATTTTGCAAAAGGCAGATCGTTCAATGGAATATTATGATGTTACTAAAATGATTATAGATAATAAAGATTCAATTGAAGAAATAAATATTTACGTAGTCACAAGTAAGTTTTATGCTTCTAATAAACCGATTGATTTAACAATCACAGGTGTTGAAACTGTAAATGTGCATGTTTGGGATATGGATCGTATTTTCAAACTTTCCGAAGCGGAGCAAGGTATTAAAGAATTTGATATTCATTTTAAAACTGAATATCAGTATGATCTGCAAATGATGCGTGTTCCTTCTAATAATAGAAAACATGGGAAAATTGATTGTTTCATAGGTGTGATATCTGCACAGTTGTTAGCAAAACTTTATGATGATTGGGGACCAAAGTTAGTTGAACGGAATGTTCGTTCCTTCTTACAAGCACGTGGAGGTACAAATAAAGGAATTCGTGATACGCTTAAAGACTCTGAACAAAAGGAACTATTTATAGCTTACAATAATGGTATTTCTAGTGTTGCTAAAGCAGGTGATTTAGAATCGATTGGTGACACTGGATTATATCGTATAAAGACGTTGACAAGTTGGCAAATTGTAAATGGTGGTCAAACAACAGCTTCGATTCATCAGGCATACAAAACAGGTGTAGATTTAAGTGGTGTGTATGTACAAGCAAAGTTAACCATTATTAACGTACCAGAAGAAATAGAAGCTGATGATATAGATAGACATGTATTAGAGGACGATATGATCTCTAAAATTTCTGAGTATGCGAATACCCAAAATAAAATTAATAAATCGGACTTACTAGCAAATACACGTTTTATGTCGGATTTGGAAAAATTATCGCGTAATGTCTGGATTCCAACAAATGATAATCGTAAGGAAGAATCTAAATGGTATTTTGAACGTGCACGTGGTCAATACATGGTTGATATTGGAAGGCGCATCAAAGGCAAAGAACAAACGGCGTTTAAAAAAATGTATCCAAAAGAGAATGTCATTACAAAAGTAGAAATGGCTAAATACTTTATGTCTTGGGAAGGTTATCCACATATTTCAAGTAAAGGTGGAGAAGAAGCATTCAAACGCTTTATGGACATGAATAGCCAATACTGGAAGCAAAGTATGGTAAAAAATGATGAAGGCGAAGTAGCTAAAGCCATGTTAAAGCTTGATAGTGATTATTATAAAAAAATTATTGCTAAACGTATTATTAATGCTTTCGTTACTAAAGTTGTTGAGAGTATGAATTTAAAAGGTTATAAAGCAAATGTTATTTATTACTCAGTAGCAATGCTAAAATATTTATATGGTAAAGAGATTTGTTTAGAAGAAGTATGGCAATACCAAACATTATCTGATAAGTGGGAAGAAGTGATTCGTATTATTGCTAACAATGCACTGAATTATTTAAAAGAATCTGCTGGTGATCAAAATGTTACGCAATGGGCGAAAAAGGAAGATTGTTGGAGAGGCTTTATCGAAGAATCCAGCAAAGTATTGAGTAATTTAGTTTAACAAAATATATGAAATCCATCAAATGAATGTTAAATTTATATTCTAGGTTAGGATTTTTTACAGAGAGATTAGAATTAGTAATAAAAAAAGCTGAGCTCAATCAAAAAAATTGATATAGTATAGAGCTAGTTAATGAGTTGCCCCCGCATCTCATATTTTAATCAAACGTAGTCAAAAACGTAGTCAAAAATAATCTATGCCCCCGCAAGCTTTGATAAAATAACATTCCGAGACGGTTGGTTCGACTCCCGCCGTCTCCATACTGACCTTTTCATATGAGCTCAAATAAACTCATATGGACTTTCAAAACCCTTGTATATCAAGGGTTTTTTATTTTGTACAAGCAAATAAGCTCAAATAGCCACAGTGTAAAAGTTGCCAAAATAGTTGCCAAAAAGTCGCGGTTTGTGACAACTTTTTTATTTGTTTTCATCTTGTTTGATGAAGTTCAAATAATCTTTCGTACTGTCAGCAAGCGATTGACGTGTGACGTGTGTGTAAATCTTCATCGTCGTCTCGATGTCGGTATGGCCCATTCTCGTCATTACCTGTGCTGGGGTAAAACAACAATTTGTTCAAGCGTGTCGCGTATCAAAGGCGATTTTACAGGTGCTCGGCTAACTGATGAATTATTAAAGTTCAACAATGTAAACAAGTAATCTTTGATACGCTCACTTTAGCAGAACGTGATATTCGTTCGGAATACTTATTTAGTCTGAATAAAGTAGAACACCTGAAGGTTACGAATTTTAGCCTGGAAAATTTGATGTTATACTCGGACAATGCCGTGCTAGGGGCGATTCGATTTATACTAAATTCAGGATTAAAGGGTATCATTCAAATAAATGAAGTTAAGTCTTTAGTGCAAGAAAATAATGAAGTTAGACAGTGTAAGTTGAAAAGTTCTAGCAGTCAATTAGACATAACTAAACTAATTTCGACAGAATAGAGGAGTCCTATGCAATTATTTCAAAAGGCAATAGTAGATCAACAAAAATTTCAATTCCATATGAATAAGTTAAATGAGGTAGTAGAGGATTTATCTATTTTATCTTTAGAGGATATTTCTGAGCTACAGCAATTAAAAGAAAACTTCCAACTTAAAATAAATGATTTTTACAATGAAAATCGCAAGCTCAACATCTGTATTATCGGTCAAGTAAAAGCTGGCAAATCATCTTTTTTGAATACAATGATTTTCGATGGTAAGGATGTACTACCACGTGCGTCGACCCCGAAAACGGCAACACTAACAAAAATTGAATATGCAGAGCAAAACAGTATTGAGGTTTTTTATTATTCCAAGGAAGAATGGGAGCAAATTCAGGAGCGTGCGAGAAGTACATCAGAATTAGATGAATACCGTGTTGCACGCGAAATTGTAAAGCTTGCAGAGCAGCAGCAAATTAATGTTGCGGATTATTTAGTGAAAGGCTCAGAGTTAGTTGAGTTTGCGAGTGAAGAAGAGCTCATGAGTCAAATTAATGACTATGTTGGTGAAAATGGTCGTTTAACAGCTCTCGTAAAGCACGTAACGTTAAACGTTAACAATTCTTATTTAGAAGGAATTTCAATTGTTGATACTCCTGGCTTAAATGATCCAATTGCTTCAAGAACAGATAAAACAAAGCAATTTATCGAAGTGTGCGATGTGGTATTTTTCTTAAGCCGTGCGAGTCAGTTTTTAGATCAGACAGACATGGATTTGTTAACCGCCCAGTTGCCACAAAAAGGCGTCAATCGTTTAGTGTTAATTGGAAGTCGATATGATGAAGGATTGCAGGATACCATTTATGATTTTGATTCCTTAGAGGAAGCGGATGAGGATACGAAAAAAAGTTTGCGTCGTGTTGCTACGAAAAATATTAACGCCTTCATCGATCGTTTAAAGCAGCGTAATGCAAGCAAAATATTAATAAGTGTTATTGAGGAATGTGCCAGCCCTATTTTTATTTCTTCTATGGCGCACAATATGAGCAATAAAAATACCGAAAGTTATGCAAAAGATGAGCAGGTTGTTTTTGAAAACTTAAGTGAACATGATGATTTGACGAATGAGATGTTACATTATATCGGCAATATTAATGATGTGAAGAATGTATTTACAGAAGTCATCGCGCAAAAAGAACAAACATTACTTGAAAAATCTAAATCGTTCTTACCGTTAGCAGAGCAGCAGTTGCAAACAGAGCTAGAAAATGTGCTTACATTACAAAAACGTCGTTTAACAATGCTAATTGAGCACGACCAAGAAACAATCGCTAAGCAAAAGCAAGAAATGAAAACACAAATATTAAACATACAATCGGCAACGACAAGTATTTTTACAGATTTGTTTGCAAAATTAGAGGCACAAAAAACAGAAGGAAATATGGCCTTACGCCAAGCTAGTAAGGATTATTCAAATGTAGCGGAACGTACTGGGATTGAAACTGAGACACGTTCACTTACAGTTTCCACATCTAAATGGTATAATCCGTTATCTTGGGGTTCCTCTAGCACGGAATATTATACAGTTGAAACACGTTATTATTATTTAGATGTTTCCGATGCCCTTGAAAACCTGCGTAATTTTAGTGTTGATGCAGTAAATACAGTAGAACAGGCGTTTTTAGATGCGATTAGCTTTCACGAATTAAAGCGCCGTTTATTAACAACCGTTATTGAAAATTTTGATACTGGTTCTGAATTTTATGATCCCGCTTATTTTAAGTTGCTCACTGAAAAAACAATTCAAGCGATGGAGCTGCCCACTTTAAAAATCGATATCAGTCAATATTTATCTTCACTAGGAAATAGTTTTTCTGGTGAAGTACGGGATGCGAATTCCAAAGCCGAAATGAAAAATAAGCTAGCAACTTATATTAGTCAGATGTTAGATGAAATTTCATCACGTTTTACCGCAGAAGTAAAAGTTTTTAAGGGAAGCTTAGAAAAAATTGAAGCAAGCTTTACGGATGAACTTCTAAAAAATATTAATGCTGAATATGAAGTGATTTTAACTCAATTTGAAAATAAAGAAGTTGAAATTCAGAAGTTACGTGAAGCTTTGAAAATAATTGAGCAGCTTTTATATTCACAAATTACCAATTAAAGAACTTGAAATATAATAAACAAAACTACTCAATGAATTTATCATCGAGTAGTTTTTTGTTTATTACTTACTATTCTCATATTCCTTTTGTAAATACTCCATATACAAATCTGGATTCGTTTCCATCGATTCAACAGTTACATGCGTATAAACATCCATCGTCACTTTAATATCTTTATGTCCCAAACGATGCATCATTTCTTCTATAGTATATTGTCGGCTTTTCAGTCCTAACGTGCAATGCGTATGTCGTAGGCCATGAACGGTGATTCTGCGCAAATCGCAACACTCATATAGTTGAGAGAGCCATCGCCCTGCTTGTGCAGGATCAGTTAAATTGTTATCTCGATTTTGGAAAATGTATTGTTCGCGATTATTTTTTACATACTGATTTTTCATTTTTAATAAACGCTCTTGAGAAGCCTTCCATTTTTGTAGTTCTCCCAGTGTTTCGGAATCAATGCGAACTTTTCGATGCATATAGTTTTTAGTATCTTTAATATGCAGTTTCTTTTCCGTTGAATATGCTGCTGCTTTATTAACATGAATTAAACGTTTTTGAAAATCAATATCGTTCCAAGTTAATGCCATAGCTTCACCGCGTCGAATTCCTGAATGGGCTAGTACTAGGAAAAAGATATGCTGTTTTTCTGTGCAATAGTTTTTACTAGCAGCTAAAAAGTTCATGATTTCTTCTATACTATAATAATTTGAGAAAAATACATCTTCCTCGCCAGGAATCATTTTGCTTTTTGAAATATCATTCCTAGAAGGGATATACACATTTTCCATCGGATTTTCCTCAATTAACTTCATATTTGTAGCATCAGCTAAAAATGATTTGAAGTAGATTAAAATTTGCCGATGAGAAGACTCAAGTTTCTGTGTAAGCATTGTTGCAAACTGTTTGCATTTGAGTGGCGTTAAATCTTTCAACGCAACATGACCGAATGCTGGTAAAATATGATTTTTAAAGCAGTTATAAGTCTTATCATTTGTAGTGGATTGATTCTTTTTAGCAAGATAAGAAGCCCAATAAACCTCAAAGTATTCCTTAACAGTTGAGTTAGGTGTAATTTCATATTCTATTGAAGTATGCGTATTAGCAGCATTTTATTTTTACGATCAGGGTAAATCCCTAGACTCGCTTGTGCTTTAAGAAACATATAACATTCCCATGCTTTCTTTCTACTCGTAAACCCTCTACGTCTAGTACGGAAAGGCTTATCCTCTCCAGGAGGCACCCCTAAGTTAATTGCAAACTCAAATGTAATCTTACCAGTTTTACTATTGATGACTTTTTTGATTGGATCTTTCATTTTTAAATCTCCCTATTACTTCGAATGCTTTTTCATGAAATGATCTAATTCAGTTTTATTGACGCGCTTCACATTATCGATTTCTGTTACTTTAAGGCCATGGAGGCGGAAATTATAAAAAGTTCCTTGGCTAACCCCCACATATTTTGCTGCTGTTTTAAGATCCATCCATTCTGGAGCATCCTCCAAAATTACTGACACGGTTCAATACTATATAAAGCGTGCAACAACAAATATGTATAAGCTGCAACGCACACGTTATAAAGATCAAGATGAAATATTAAAGTACGAAACGATTCGCACAAAATTTACGTTCCACTCATTTAGAAAAGCTTATGCATTTAAGCGGTTGTTACATTATGTAGAAACATTTAAAAGCTTTGCCGCTGTAAGGGATTGGCAAGACGAGATATTTGAAAGAAGCCCTAACACATTCCACAAAATTAATTCACTGTATAACCGCACGAACAAACATCGCAAAGGAAAAGGTACGAAAAAACGTGAATTAAAACTAGAGGAATATGCAATCTTTGCAGCAAGTGTCGATTTGGGACACGGGCGTAACGATGTAATTGGGCAGTTTTATGCGGATTTAGATGCGGTGAAAAAATATCAGGCAAAGCAATTAAAATAAAATTTGTTGAGTGGAAATTGAATTTAATTATAAGGAAATGAATTATGAAGAAAAAATATCGATGAAAATGAAATTTAAATCACAGAAAAGGATTTAAATTTCATTTTTTTATGGGTTTTTTAAAATTAATTCGGTGATTTGAATTATTTTGGATTATTAGTGTTTTGAAAATTAATTTTGAGATTCTCATACTTTTATCGGACGTACGAATCAGCTTGATTAAAATGTTTCAAAAGTACCTTTCAAATAAAAATAAAGAGAAAATAGGTATAATAAAAGGTTTCCAAACCCATTTTCTAACATTTCATCAAACATAGTAACACTATATGTTAAAATTAATAACGGGAATAATCTGAAATAAATATATAAAACACATAATAGATGCCTTTGAGTTATTTTGTAGTTTTGAAAAAGAAGATTTGAAAAATTTTTAAGCATATCGAAAGGATGGAGAAATTATGGCGAATGAAAATGCTAACTTTAGTATAAAAAATAAGATAAACGAGGACTTGCCGGAATCTTTTAATTTCGATGAGTTAGAAGAAAAACTTCAAGGTCAATTAGAAGAAGAACTTACTGAGATGAAGTTTTTAGCAGAAGAAAAAGAAAAAATCGGAAATCCAGATAACCTTGGCAATGTCGTTATGGATGTTGTATGGGAACAGTTTTTAAATCAAATTGCTGTTACGGCGGGAGAAGATTTCATCAAGGAGAATAATGGACTTCATCTTGATTTACGTAATGAAGCACATATTCAAACTTCTGAGAATTTTGCTAAAGGTAAAATAGCTACACACAACCATATAAGCAAAGAGCAATTGGAGCAAAACTACGATAGATTTAAGAACAAGTCTCATAAAGAATTTCGTAATGAACATGTAAACCCTGGGATGGATGCTACCTTAAAAAGAGCAGGTAATTTAAAGAAGGAAGGAATTGACACAGTTACAGACATATATACTGGAAGACAGATTCCAACTGATACAAAATTAGAAAATGGAAAAAATAATCCTAAGGCTGCCCAAAGAGAGCATGTTAAGCCATCAGCAGAGTTATACAAAAATCCATCACTTCAAATGGCAAATAGCGATAAAGAATTAGCTGATATAATTAATAATCCTGAAAACCTGCAAGGATATACAACGGCTGAGAGAAATAATAGAAAAAGCGATAAGTCATCAGGTGAGATGAACGAAAAAGATAAAACTAAACATCATGAAAAAGCAGACAAGAGAGCTGAAGAATACGTTAAGAAAAAAGAAAAAGAGGGAGAAGATCGTTTAAAGAAAGAAGGACGTCAAACCCAAAAAGAAGAAGCATTTCGCATTGGTGGCAAAGCTCTTCGTGCAGTTCTTATGCAGTTACTCGCTGAATTTATTCGTGAAATTATTGCTAAGTTGGTTAAATGGTTTAAGTCTACTAAAAAAACATTAGACAGCCTAGTAAATAGCTTGAAAGAAGCTATTCATGTATTTGTCGGGAAGATGAAAACCCATCTGATTAATGCGGGAAATACAGTGTTTTCGACCGTAGCCACAGCTATCATGGGACCTGTTTTTGGGACAATCAAAAAGGTTTGGATGTTATTGAAACAAGGGTGGGGTTCGCTTAAAAATGCTGTTAATTATATTAAGGATCCTGCTAATAAAGGTAAGCCGGTAAGTACCTTAATGCTAGAAGTTGGCAAGATTATTATGGCTGGATTAACGGGTGTGGGTTCTTTGATGTTAGGTGAAGTAATAGAGAAAAGTTTAATGGCCATTCCGATTTTTGCGTTTGAAATTCCGTTGCTTGGTAGTTTGGCAAACATATTGGGGATTTTCCTTGGAGCTGTTGTTGCAGGTATAATTGGTGCGATTGCAATCAATCTACTTGACAAGTTGATAGCTAAAAAACAAAAGAAAGAAGTGCAAGAGGCCACAATAAACAAAGGAAATGAAATTCTAAGCATCCAAGCTCAGCAGAAGATAATATCAGAAGCTATTTTAGAGGATGATAAAGCAATGGTTCAAACGAATATTTTAAATCGCCATGATGGCGCAGCCAAGACAATGTCGGAGTCATTTACAAATATAATGGAAGATTTTGTTGATATTTCTAATGACAATGCTAGTCTTGTAATTGATGAAAAGGACATAGAAACAAACCGTACCATTGATAAAGTAAGTGATGACTTAGATAAACTACTTGATGACTTATGATACAAAGGAAAATGATGAGAAAATAACTGTGTCAAATATTGTTGAATCTGATAATAACATTAGTAAATTGAATATAGTTTCAAATGAAATTAGATGATTTACTTAAATAGGAGCTAAGAGATGAATGAAATAGTAATCAAAAAACAAAATTTTGAGTTGGCTAAAAATCGCTTAAAGGAATTTTCAGAGAAAAAAGAAGCGGAGTTAAAAATTGATAAGGTAAGGACAGACGGCGGTTTTTTAGGATTGGGCGACCACAAGGTCACTGGATATGAACTAAATAATCGAATGGAAACTATCCAAAAGCATTTAATTGATATCAATTCAACAAATAATAAAACTATCAAAGAATTTCGTGAAATATATAATGCTCTGGATGCTCTTGATAAAGATTATATGGCTAGTATTGTTGCGTCTGTGAAAGCTATAGAAAAAACAAGCAATGATGTTAAAACCCAACAAGGAGTGTTGAATCAACACAATAACAAACTACAAGAGCAACAAAATAAATTGGATGCACACCAAAGCCAAATTATTAAAAATGTTGATAATATAAACAAGACTGTTCGGGTGTTAAAATCATTCAAAGAAAAACTCGATGGGCTTAAACATCTTACGGATATAGATAAAATTTGGTCTGATTGTAAAACCATTCACCATGAAGTCCGTATTTTATCCGATTCACTTTCTATGTCTATTAAAGCTGCTAACGCAAATATTCAAGGAAATGTAAAAAAAGTTGAAACTCTTAGAAATGCATCAACAATTGCTGAAAAGAAAATCGAGGCTTTGTTTAAGCAGTCAAATGATTTGATTGAAAAGTTAGATTCTCTTACCGCTTTTACAACAGAATTAGAGCAAATCACTCACTTGAGAGATATTGATGAAATGTGGGAGGCATTATCTTCCGTTCATATTTCTATTCGCAATATTGGTGGCGAGCTAGATTCGATTCAGGAGATAGTGAACCAAAATAGTGAGGCTATTAACAGTTGGCTTATTTTTATGGAAAGACTGTCTGAGCTTGAACATTTGATGGACGTAGATGAAATATGGGGGAAAATAGAAGACTATCAACTTCGTATAAAAGAAGTGGAACATGCAAGCAAATTTCACACAAATAAATTGGATGAATTAGTGCAAGCAGATGTTAGGATTCTTGAACGTATCGATTCGAATGTGGGTGCCATCAATCATTTGGAGGAATACAAAGAGAAATTAAGTGGTATCGCCCATTTAGAAGATGTAGATAGAATGTGGAAGTCTGTTGAAGAACATACAACTCAGTTTCTTGAAAGTGAAAAAAGGGATGAAGGACTTGCTACTGCTATTCAGAAAAATAAGGAAGAAGTAGATGCGAAAATTGCAGATGCGATGAATACAACCAATGTTGCTGTGGAATCTTTAACAAAAAGGCTAAAATATGCGTATTTGATTGCAGGAAGTTCTGCAGGGCTTGCAATTATTGAGTTGATTTTGCTTCTTACAAAGGTGATATGATGGACAAGTACAGTCAGTTACTAATAAATAATGCATCAAAATTGGATGCTATTACCGATGCTTGTGGTGAAATCACAAAGTTGGCTACTGTGATTGTGGAAGAAAACAGCAAAGTAGCTACGATTGCACTTCTTAAAAAAATTTCGGAAGTTGTTGATAATCAAAAATATAAGATTGAGGTTAAACACGCTGCACGGATGGTTAATTCTAGTCTGATTGAGTTTTATGGTTATTCAACCATACAAGGCATTTGCAAACCAACTTCTGAAGTTGACGAGGATACAAGAACACTTCAAGATTTGTTAGATGAACTGAATGCTCTTGTGGGCTTGGAAAAAGTAAAAAATAAAGTTCAAGATTTGATTATATATCAGAAGGTTCAAAGTATGCGCAGGGAGAAAAATCTTCATTCGGTAAAAAATACATTACACCTTGCCTTTACCGGAAATCCTGGAACAGGAAAAACAACAGTGGCTAGAATTGTAGGTAGAATTTATAAGCAAATAGGCTTGCTTTCAAAAGGACACTTTGTTGAGGTTTCAAGAACAGATTTAATTGCTGGATATCAGGGACAGACAGCACTCAAGGTGAAAAAAGTAATCGAACAAGCAAAAGGCGGTGTCTTATTTATTGATGAAGCCTATAGTATCACAGAAAATGACCAATCTGACTCTTATGGAAGAGAATGTTTGACAGAACTAACGAAGGCTTTAGAGGACTACAGAGAAGATCTAGTTGTGATTGTTGCAGGATACACGGAGCCTATGAATAAATTTTTTGAGTCTAATCCAGGCTTAAAATCTCGATTCAATACTTTTATAGAATTTGAGGATTACAGTGTAAATGAACTGGACAAGATACTGATTTCTACTTGTAAGAACAATGATTATACTTTGGATAACGAAGTAAAAGAAAAAATACATTTGTATTTTGAACTGCAGACAGCATCAAAGGATGAAACCTTTGCAAATGGTAGGTTGGTTAGAAATCTCTATGATGATTTGGTTATGAATCATGCAAGACGAGTGATAAATATCACTGATCCAGTGTATGAAGAATTGTCTACGATTACAGCGGAGGACTTTTCATTCATGATCGATGAGATTGAGGGCAGCTGAATGTTTCTAAAAAATGCTCAGAAAAAGATATGGCAGTGGATTTGTTTAAGCAACAATTAAAATTTTTAAGATATTCAGTTTATCCTGTCGAGCCATAGTGAAGTGATTACATAGTAAGAGTTAGATAATGTTTAACTTGTTTATTCAAATATTGCTTTTAACTAAAATATATTATCTTGAATTTAACAAGTAGATATCTTCTTTAATATTTTGCTAACGAAGATGTTCAAATAAGTCACTTATTTGATAAATGAAATTCAATTTTATAGCCATCAGTAGGTTAATACGATATTCCTCTCGATAGGATATTGGATTTATTTACTGATGACATTTATTATAATCAACAGCCGCCAGAAAAATTATTCTAGCGGCTGTTTTCTTTTTAAATTTTCAATATCGATATTTTGAAAGTATCGGCTCACAAAGAATTGATCTAAAGATAATCCCATGGCTCCAGCAATTAAATAAATTGATTGCACTGTTGGATTCTTCACACTACCTTTTAAAATCCCATTCACCGTTGATTGAGTTAGACCCGCGCGTCGTGCTAATTCAGACGTATTTAAGCCATTTTCTTGCATTAAATCAATCATTCGTTGACGTATTGCTTCTTGCATTGTCATTTCATCACATCCTAAATCATAAAAACAAAAAATTCTAGTTTAAGTTTATTCGTTTGTTAATTTTATCGCATTTATTCTTCAAATAAAAGAAAGAGTAGTATTTCGATTAAACTATGCGTATCACAAATGTATATTTTAACGCTTTATAGTTAAAATATTCGAAAGGGTGTTTTGAAATGAGTTTATTTGAAAAGATGTTAAAACAAAATCCTCACTTAGAGGAAAATAAAAAAGTAGTTTTTGAAATTGAAGCTGCTTTTAACAAAGTGAAAAATGAAAGTATTTTGTTGAAGGGCTATGTACAATCGGGCAAAACGGCAACTTATCTTTTAACAGCTGCAAAAATGATGGATGAAGGGGTAGATTATTTAACGATTTTTACAAAAAATATTAATGATCTTTCAGAGCAAACAAAAAAACGTACAGAAAATGAATTTGATGAAGATGTGGAAATTATTGATCTAGACGGACCTAACGTCAATATCGCTCGTTATCAAATTAAGCAAAAAGCAATTTTTGTTTTAAAGAAAAATCCTACTTCTTTTGAGAAACTGAATAAGCTAGTAGATAAATTCCCTGAAATGCAGGAGAAGAAATGGCTCATTATCGATGATGAAGCGGATTTTTATTCAGTAGGATACAACAAACGTTCAAAAGGAACAGAGGAATACTTTAAAAAGATTTGTCGAGAGCTATTATTGCTGCGAAAAAAATTAACTTACTCGAAATATTTAGCGGTAACAGCGACACCTGTATCGCTTTACTTCTCGAATTATTGGATGATTCGACCTGAAAAGACGATCCTTTTACCGGCGCATTCAAAATATTTAGGGGCAGAGGAATTATTTTTATCGGATAGTTCAAAGATGAAACGTATTCGTGAAAACTTTGTTACGGATGATGAATTCCGCTATGTGATGAACTACGATCCGCGCGTGGATACGGATGTTACGAAGAGTTTCCCTAAATTAATGCAGGCATTGATTGATTTCGTAATTAGCGGCATCTTATTGAATAAAGCAAGCGATGAAGAAAAGTTAAAACACTATTCAATGCTGATTCATATTGAAACAACGAAGAAAGCACACGCTAAACAAAAGGATATTATTGAAGCAATTCAAAATATGTTAATTGAAAAGTTTAAATCGCAAGAGAAGAAATTCATGGAGAAGTTAAGCGAACAATTTAATCATTTATTAGAAGGTATGGATACGAAACCAGACATTAATTTAGAACAATTACTGCCATTAGTTTTGAAGGCTCTTGAGGATGAAATGAAAATCACTGTTATTAATAGTAATAACAAGCAACGTCCTAGCACTGATAAGTACGGTAATATTAAAAATGTCGTACCATTTTCGATTTACATTGGTGCTTATGCAGTCGATCGTGGTGTTACATTCCCTAATTTGATTTCATTCATTTTTGGACGTGCAAGTAAAACGGTGAATTTTGATAGTAGTATGCAGCAACTGCGAATTCTTGGAGCACGTCCAAAATCAGATTTAGCATGTACGCGAATTTATTGTACAGAGCAATCATTGGAAGTTTGGCAAATGTTTGCCGAAATCGATAAAGAATTTAATAAAAATCTTGCGCTACTTGATAAGGCAAATAAATTAGCGAGCAAGACGCATTTAGGTAATCAAATGTCGTATTTAATTCCTGCTACAACAATTAAAGGAACGCGTTTATGTGCGGCCAATAAGGTAGAAGGTTTAATGAACCATTTTACGTCTTCATCTCGTATTCTGCCTAAAGGTTTTACACCGCTTAAAGAAAAAGCATACTTAGTAGATGAAACACTGCAATTGTTAGAGGAACATCATAAAAATGCTGTGCAAAAAACGCATGAAAAAATAACGTATTGGGAAATCACTACGGAAGCAGCTCAAGAGCTAGTACTAAAAAGTTTCGAGGCTATTCACTCAGATAAAGTTAATTTACTACATATATTAGAAAACAGTTTATTTATGCTTGATTGGCTGAAAACTAAAGGGCGTGAAAAAGTACTATTAATGGAACGCTATAATCGTAAACGTAAGCTAATCCGCGCTGACGGTAAATATGACGATGCCCCTGATTCAGGTAAAGGCGGGGACTTTGATCAGGCAAAAGAGATTGGCGAATTTTATCCTGTATTAATGATGCTTCATCAAGACGGTAGTGAAGCAGCTGGAGTACCTTATTTCTGGCCTGTGCTGGTAATGCCACAAGAAATGCCGATGAATATCAGTTATGTGAAAGAGAAATAAACAAATTCTAAAGCCTTAAGTGACGTTTTATTGTCACTTAAAGCTTTTTGTTTAGATAAAGTTGAGTATTGTTTTGTCTTTTATTGAGACGTTATTTTAAAAACGAGTGAATATAATCCTTGAAGTTCGTAAAGCAATCGCGTTAACAATGGAAATACAGAGCTACTTATTTGTTCGAAGTTTGAAAAGATGTGTGTGAATAACGTACAAATTTTTAAAATATAAGGACCTTGTAATGTAGTCAATAAGTTATCCAATTAATTATCTATATGTAGGCAAATATTGATAATGTTAGATTTAAATGATTGTTTCGGATGCAAAAAATAAAAGGATGAACTTTATATAACAGATTACGTTGAAGATTTTCGACCAAGTAAGTATTGTGAAGATTGTTTAGTTAAGCTAGCTAAATAAGAGTTTTATGATGTGGCAGTAACGTGTATTTGTGGAGGGGACGAATGTTTTGAATGTCCTGAATAAAGATGGAGTTGTATGTTATATGTGTGAAGAAAAAAGTTAATAGGATTATATGTCATTCAACCTGATGAAATAGTTGCTCAAGTGTTCCTCCAGACGAATTAGAACTCGAATATGTTTATGACTGAGATTATATATTTTATTCTCGTAGAGAAAACTCTAGATTATATCAAACTATATAAATATCAAATCAAATATTACTAAATAAAGGATAACAGGTAGAAAAATTTCGGATGATTTGTTACACTCTATTGTGATAAAGTATAAAATTTTTAGAGGTGAAATATGAACGAAATGATAAATGATAATTGGATAGGGCTAGCTGAAGCAGCAGATTATCTGGGTGTGAAAAAAGAAACAATTCGAGGCTGGATAAAAAAGACTGATATCCCAGCTCATCAAATAGGCAAATTATGGAAATTTAAAAGAAGTGAATTAGACGAATGGGTTAAAAGTGGAAAGAGTGCTTTATAAAAATAGACATAAAAGGGCGATACAAGAATGGTAATTAATGATGCATTGAGGTTAACTTATTCGTATTTACAAGCAACATATGAGCAAAATGAAGTAGTAGAGATATATGAAGAACTAAAAAAAATAGTAGGAGTGGATGAATTTTTCATTGATACTCAAGATTACAATTCACTAATTTCATATGATGAAATTCAGAATACACTTTCAAAAATAAATGAAAAAGAATCTATCAGAAAAAAGAAAGGTGTTTATTATACACCAAATGATGTTGTACAATTTATTCTCACTAACAGTATAAAAGCAATATATGGAAAATTAAAACCTGAAAATATTCATGATAATAATTTAAACGAAATTCCTTATCTATCTTTTTGTACTAAAAAAACAATTTTTGACCCTACTTGTGGTGCTGGAGAATATTTACTTGCTGCTTTAAATTTAAAGTTAGATTTATTAGATTCGAACCAAATAAATGTGACTAAAGGTATTTTAACTAAAACGGTATCTACAATATGTGGGAATGATGTGAATATTGAATCAGTGATTATTTCCAAAATCCGTTTATTTCTTTGTACACTGAAGAGATATGGAATAAAAAAGTGTAAGGGGTTGGCTTCAGTACTTAATGAAGGATTTAAGTCTTATGATTTTGTGACACAAAAGCCAAACGTTAATGTAAAGTACCATATAATAGTTGGAAATCCACCTTATGTTGAAGATTTTAAGAGTGGCTTGATTCTGGAAGAGAAATATGGGAATATTTATGCTAATGCACTGAAAAACGCTACAGAACATTTAGAACAAAATGGTAGTATGGGTTTTGTTATTCCTTTATCATATATTGCTACTCCAAGAATGCAGAAAATACGAAATGATTTATTTAATGTTGTTACTGAACAATATATATTGAGTTATGCAGATAGACCGGATTGTTTATTTAATTCGGTTCATCAAAAACTGTGTATTTTGATTGGTAAAAATAAAAAAACAAGTAAGCGAATTTTTACAGGAAATTATAAATTTTGGTATAAAGATGAGCGAGATAAATTATTTGAGCAGACTCAAGTAATTAAAAATAAATATTCTACAGAAGGTTTTATACCTAAATTGGGAACTGAAATGGATTGCTATATTTATGAGAAAGTTCTTAATTCAGATAATAGAGTTTCTATTTATGCAATTTCTAGAACTGGAACAGAAAGTGTTTATGTTAACAGAAGAGAAACATTTTGGATGAAAGCATATAGGAAACCTATTATTGATCCGGAATATAAGAAATTTAGCTTTGAAACATCTGGAGAAGCTGATTATTGTTATTGTCTTATTAATTCATCTCTATTTTGGTGGTATTGGATATGTACATCTGATTGTTGGCATGTGAGTAAAGATTTAAATGGATTTGTGGCTCCAATGATTAAAGATTACACAGTTGCTACAAGACTTGCACAATCTTTAATAAGGAAATTGGAAGAAACAAAAGTATATGTTGGTACAAAGCAGACAGAATATGAATATAAGCATAGAGATTGTGTAAAAGAAATTCATGCAATTGATGATTACATTAATGATTTATTTGGATTGACTGCGGAAGAAAGCACATATATTAAAAATTTTGCATATCGATACAGAACTAGTGGAGGAGCAAATATAAATGAAAGTTGTTGATTTATTCGCCGGATGTGGTGGATTATCACATGGTTTTATAGCAAATGGTTTTACAGTCGAAAAGGCTGTTGAGTTTGATGCATCTATTGCAAACACTTATAAGAAGAATCATTCGGAAGTAGATCTTATAATAGATGATATAAAAAATATAGATAACTCAGGTTTTTTTAAGTTGGGTGATGCAGATGTAATCATCGGTGGACCACCATGTCAAGGTTTTTCGATGGCAGGAGCTAGAATAAGACAAGGGTTTATCGATGATCCTAGAAACTATTTATTTAAGCATTATTTTAATGTTGTGAAAGAAGTAAAACCAAAAATTTTTGTAATGGAAAATGTTAAGGGTATGCTAACAATGCAAAACGGAATGATATTTGAAGAAATTATGAATATTTTTTCAAATGCAGATATGCTAGATGGGCAGCCTTATCAATTATTTTACCGTGTAGTAAGAACTGTGGAGTTTGGCATCCCTCAAAAGAGAGAAAGACTTATTATTATAGGTACAACAATAGAAAATGTTGAATTCGATGAATTATGGGAGCGAACAAAAGATGAAATAAGGAGAGATATACCTTCGTTTTTTAATCTTGTTTCAATTGATGATGCAATTGGAAATTTACCAGAGGTAACAAGCGATGGAAAAATAGCTAATCCTATTCCTCAAACTGAATATCAAAAATATCTTGCTTGTGATTTGGAAATAATAGAAAATCATACTCAAACAAAACATTCAGATATTGTTAACGAGAGGATAAAACAAGTAAAAAGTGGTGAGAATTTTACTGTTTTAGATGAGGAAATAAATTCTGTTCATAGTGGTTCTTACGGAAGGTTGAGTTGGAATGAGCAAGCACCAACAATTACAACGAGATTTGATACACCAGCCGGTGGAAGGTTTATTCATCCTACAGCGAATAGAACTTTGACCCCAAGAGAAGCTGCAAGGATTCAAAGTTTTCCTGATGATTTTGTTTTTTATGGTGCTAAAAGATTAATTAGTAAACAAATTGGAAATGCAGTTCCACCTAAGCTATCTTACTTCCTAGCACGTTTAACCAAAAATATTTTAAGTTTTGAACAATAGTATAATTCTATAAAATATTCGTTCCAAATGTGAAGTATTATATTTTATAAATTATTACATTTATTAAAAGTAGAATTTTAGTTCTATTAAAGTTTCGGAGCGTCGGTCAATTAATTTTCGAACAGAAAGTTAAAAAGTCTGACGCTCTTTTATGTTTTTATTATATTTTTTCGTTATTATGGATATTTTATATGTGTATACCATGATGTATGAGATAATAATGTTTAGTTAAACAATAAAAGTTTTGTATATTATTTCAACTTTTTGAAATAGTATTTATTAGTTATTATAAAAGAGAAAACGTATAAATTTTAATAAGTGAAGACATTGGATTTGGTCAACAACTTTTGTGAATCAGGGACATTTTGGGTATACATATTCCTGTAAATTTATTTGTGATTTACGTCGTTCGATATAGAGCCTATATAGGGAGGATTTCATCTTATGGAGCTAAGTGAGAAGTATAGATGGCTTGAATGTCTATCATACTGAAATCTTCACCCAAACGAAAATGTTCGGAATATTACGTCTCTATAAATGGACGTTTTATACATTTCCTTAATGGCCAATCTCAAACACGTTGTTTAAATTTCAGAAAAGGTTTCTTTTCTTATCTGAAGCTCTTTTTTACAAAATGCTAATTTAGGAGTGCTATTTAAATGAAAAACATATTGATCAAAGGAAGCCCTGGAACTGGAAAGACCTTTTTGGCAAGGGCTATGGCATTTTATTTATGTCATGAAAAGTTGAAAATAGATGATTTTTCTGGTATGGATATTTATTCTGATTTAGAGTCTATCAATAAATTTGTGGAAAGTGAATATTGCGAATTCATTCAAGTTCACCCCTCTATGAGCTACGAGGACATTGTTTATGGAATTGAAATCAAAGCTAATGGGAGTATAGATTTTTCGTATACTGAAAGACGTATTAAGGAATTATGTGATAGGGCAACCGGTAAATCAGAATTATATTGTATTATTTTTGATGATATTTATAGAACTAATGCCAGCGTATTATTAGGTAATCTTTTATACGCAATGGAGTATCGAAATCAATCCGTTGAGTTAATTGATGGTAATACAATTTGTATCCCAGAAAATGTGGTAATTATTTTTACCGAATGTAAACAAATATATAGTAATAGTCTCGATTATGCACTTCGAAGAAGAATGGATTATGCAATAGAACTGAGTTCAGATAGGACATTGCTTGAAGCGTACTATGATAGTGTACTTAGTTTAAATGAAAAAAAGATTGTTTTAGATGTTTATGATAATGTTAGAAACTATCTAATGAGAAATATAATGCAAGATTCAGATAAAAAAGTTGAAGATTATATACCGGGACACGGCATGTTTATGGTAGATCGTTCAGGAACAGCTTATTTAATACTTGATAAGATAAAGCAAATATTGATTTATCAATTATTTCCTTACCTATCATATTTACATTCGAGCGGAATCCTAAGTGGTAATCTGGAGTCTTTTTTTGATGCGACAAAAAATAAGATAAATACTGGGATTAGTTCATTAAACAACATAGCAGATATAAAAAAAGTATTTGTCAACTCAGGTAGTGTAGTTACTCCATTTTCATTATTAGATAGCAAAAACTACTATACATCAACAATTATACCTAATGATTGCAGAGAACATAGGGGAATATTGGAATGTGTTATTGATGCCATAATTCTGAATGGGATACTACCTTATGATGTAGCTTATTCTGCATTATTAACAAATACTAGTGTCGCGAGTGTTGAGAGTAGTACGAGTCCAACAGAGTATGCAGCATATATAGTAAAAGAAAAAAGTGCTGATAAATTTTTATATCAAACAGCGAGAAGTAGTACGACCAAAAGATCACCTCACAGTTATTATTCTAGAACATCCGCTAGAAATACACGTTGGTCTGCTCATAAGGATACGATTGCATATTCATTTTCTTATAAGGATGGTACAAAGGATGAAGTATACTTTCCGTTAAATGGATTTAGAAGTCATAATTATTCTAATAATACACCTATAATACATCCAAAAAGTAATGCGGCAAATATATATCCTGCAGTTTATAGATTATTAGATTCCTATTTAAGGATTTATGAGACCAATATATCTTTAATTATGGGAAGTTCTAAAAGTTATAAAGACTTGAACAATCTGATTTCTCTAGAAATAAAATATTTAATGGCATTACATAGAGAATTAAAAAAATACAAAGGTGATTCAGATAAATTAAAGTTTTTTGGAAGTAAAATCATAATGCTTCAAACACTATGGAACTCAGTGGGCAGTGATATTTTTGTTGATGAAGTGAAATATAATAATTTAGTAAGTGGAAAAACAGTATTTACAATAGATGCATATGAAGATATGTACAACTATTCAGCGAGAACAAGAAAGATATTAACACTTAAAGGAGTAATTAAAATGACAGATTTAAAAGAATATCAGAATATTATGGAGAATATTGGGGTTCGTCAGATGATTTTTCAAGGACCGCCTGGAACGTCAAAAACTTTTGAAAGTAAGAAATTTGTATTAAAACAGTTGGATGCAACAGCTCCGGCTCTTTCAAAAACATGTATTTCTCAAGAAGATGTCTCAAATGATTTAATCCAATATAAACTTACTGCGAAGGATTATGATGATCCATCTAGTTCTTCGAAGTTAAATACCGGAGGATGGGATTTAGTTCAATTTCATCCTTCATATGGATATGAAGATTTTATTAGGGGAATAGAAGTAAAGGCAGCTGGTGGTTCTCCTTCATATGTAAGCGTAAATAGAATACTTGGGAAAATAGCTGAGTTTGCACAAATTGCAGCCAAAAGTAGTAGTACAGATGAACCCAAGTTTTATTTAATTATAGACGAAATTAATCGTGCCAACTTAGCGACTGTTTTCGGAGAACTAATTTATGGATTAGAATATAGAAATAGTAGCGTATCAACTCCTTATGAAGTAAATGATAAAGCTAGTGGAACAACAACAAAAGATATTGTTTTAGGGAAAAACTTATTTATTATTGGCACAATGAATACTGCAGATAAATCTATCGATTCAATAGACTATGCTATTAGAAGAAGATTTATATTTATTGATAGCCCCGCTGACCGTAATGTAGTAATACAATGTTATCAAAATGTATCAGGCAAGACTGATGAAGATTCTATTGAATTATTATTGTTTGATGCAGTTCAGGCGATTTTTGAAGATGAAAGATTTTTCAACGATGAATATCAAAAAAGTGATGTAAAATTGGGGCATACTTATTTTTTACGAGGTAATTCAATAGCGTATAGAGAAGTCATTATCGAACGATTTGTATTTCAAGTGGTTCCTATATTACGAGAATATATTAAAGATGGAATTCTAGATTCGATTGAGGACCTGGTTTCTATTGAAAATTCAGTTACAGATATTAAGGCTACACTGGATAGAGAAAATCAAATTAAACTTCTTGCCCAAAATATTATGCTGTATATAAAGGAATTTGGTAATGCCAATAAGAATGGAAATATTATTAACAATGAGTACATTGGTAAATTTATAGAGAATCTATGTATTGAATTTAAGTATTAAGGGGGGAGAAGTGTGGCAAGGGGCAATATACTTCATAAGTTAAAAGATTGGTCTGAATTAGATGGAAATAAAGAATTTTTATCTAATTTAGATTTGTCTAGACCAGATTTAAATTTTGGTGTGCATAAGTATAAAGATAAGTTTTGGACCAGTGGATTTGTTGGTGTGGGAAGAGTACACGATTATAATCAGAGGCCAATACAATCTAATGGTAAAGAACATATTGTGTTTATTTCATCTCAATATGGTATGAACCCTTGGGATATGCTTGAAAAAGTAATGAATGATGAAGAATATGAGGATTATACAAAAGAATTAGAGAATAATGGTAAATACTTATTTCGAGTTTTTTATGATCAGCCTTTAATACAATTGGGTCAAGAGGAAAATAATGATGGAGATATTTTATATGCACTAAGTTTTATTAATTCCTGTTATTCACTTTGTAAAAAGGGTTTAAAAAAGACGATGTATCATCAGGAAGAAAACTTTAATTCGAAGGTAAGAGGAAAGATTGATATTAAAAAAAATATTCGTAAAAATACATGTTATGGTCGTAATGAAAAATTTCACTGTAAATATATAGATTTTACAGAAGATAATATTGAAAATAGAATTCTCAAAGTAACGCTTATAAAATGTAAATCAATTGTTGAGAAGAGGTTTGAAAAAAATTCTGAAATCACAAAAAGAGTTCAATATTGCATTAATGTTTTACGTCGTGTTAAATCCGTTGCAATTAAAACAAGTGATTTTAATAATATATCCATATCAGGTTTATATATGTATTATAAGCCCGTATTGCAACAAGCCAGATCTATTTTCAATCAGAAATATCAATCATATTCTGTAGATGGTGAAAAGATTATAAAAAAGAGTGTATATACAATTCCATATATGATAAACATGGAAACATTATTTGAATTTTATGCAAGAACAATGATTAAAAAACATCTAGACCAGGAAAAGTATGAGCTAGATATGTATTCAAAAAAATGGTTTATAGAGCATGGCGTAACAAGTATAGAAGATACAGAAAAAAATATTCATTTAATGTCCTATTGTATACCAGATATTGTTATAAGAAATAGGGTAACTAAAGAAACGCTAGTTGTTATTGATGCAAAATATAAGAATCATAACAAATCAGCACGAAATGATAGTCTGCAGTTACTGTCATATGTCTTAATGACAGGAGTAAATAAATGTGGTTTTATATTTCCAGGAAAACAAACAGAAATAAAACAAGTAAAAACAAGTGGGCAGAATTATTTGTTACTTCAAACTCCATTAGTAAGTGAATTAAAATATTATGAGTTAATACTAGCAAATACACTAGATGAGAAAGTATTTGAAGAACTATTTTTTTAATTAAATCTCGAAAACATTGTAGGATATGCTGAAATACTTTTTACGGGAGTAGAGATTAACTCGTAAAATCATCCTGTAATAGCTAAAATTTTTATTGGAATAAAATTTTGCTCCACAAGCACTTGTAATAAAAAGTTGCCAAAAAAGTTGCCACGCCGAATTTTACGGAAAATAAGGTGTGGCAAACCTTGATATAACGGGCTTTTGAAGTTTTTGCTTCAGAGACCCGCCGTCTCCATACCTAAAGGTTAGCAAGATTGTAACGCTAAATAAGGATAAAGGTATCAGCATTTGAAGTGAGTGCGGATACAAATATTTTAAATACATTTGTCAAAGTTATTTACTAAGCTTTTACTGAATTTAAAGTTAAGCGGTACAACAATATAGGAAAAAGGTTTACATCAGCAAAATAAGGTATACTATATTGGTTGAATAGATTTCTTTAAAGGCAGGAAAAGTAGGTGAACCAAAGTGGGGAAATATCAATTGGATACTAAAGGTAAGGCGGCTGTGACGAAGTATCATGAAAAACACAAGCCAGCCCAATTTGATAAAAAGCAGCAACTTGAGAAAATACGTGCGGCGTATTTGAAAAAGAAGCAAGAACAAACAGATCAATAATTTGAATGAAAACATAGGAAGACTAAATCTCCCTATGTTTTTCAAATTGCGGTAGATTTTATTATTCTCCTAAATGGCAGATTCGATGACAGAAAACTTACTATCAGATATCCATTGCTCTTAACATTTCTTGTACCGTACCACCCTAGAATTTTTATTTGCACATACTCCGTGCATTTGTTGTCATAGGGAAGACACTCTCTTTTGAAAAACAAATGAAATCGTTGAAAGTTTGAGAGAATTATCCATCCCATTTTCATTTTTGTTTCAAACGCTTTTATGACAAGGTCGGAAATGTCATCGATTTTATCAAGAACTTTTGAAATACTGGTCTTTCTTCAGTTCAACTTAAGCTGATTTTGGCCTCTCAAAGTATTTATTGTGGAGCATGATGCAACAATTCCAAAAGTACGATTCGTGGGATTCAGCCTAAGAAGATGTGAATGTCATCACTATAATGGTAGAAGGGTGTGCTGAAAGTTTCTCGACTTTTAGTACACCCTTTTGTATTTAATTGAACAGACGACAATGAAGGAGTAATATACTCCCGTATTTTTCGATCCATCATTTAAAAATATAGTATAGTTATTGTAAAAACCGAAATGATCGAGGGGACTGGAAGAAATGAACTTACTAGAAGTTGGAGTAAAAATAAAGCAGATGCGGAAGAAAAATAAAATGTCTCAGGATGATTTAGCTTCGCAGATTAATTTAACGAAAAGCCATATTTCAAAAATAGAAAATGGCAAAGCGACACCGAGTCTGGTGACCTTGTCCAAGATTGCGGAAATATTTGATGTGCCAATGGCCTGGTTTGTTATTCAGGATCAATTTGATGGCATTTCGATTGTTTCGAAAAAAGAACGCAATGAGACTGTTGAGACAAATGAACTTGGCTATCAATATGAGCTGTTAGCGAATAAGAGCTATATGAGCAATATCAATCCTTCTATTGTTACTGTACATAATGGGGCGGAAAATTTAGCGCCTTATACTCACGATAATGATGAATTTATTTATGTCATTTCGGGTAGTATCGTCTTGAAATACGATCATAAATTTTACCATTTAGAAGAGGGGGACTCTGCGTATTTTTCTGGGAAAAAGGAGCATATCTTTATTAATAATTCTGCAGAAAACTCAAAGGTATTAACGATTTATGTTGAGGATTAAATCTTTCTTTTAAACGTAAATATTATCGAAAATACAAATTTCTTGTTTACAATACTATTCAGACAATTTACAATTGGTGTAATGTTATTCAACTAAGTTGAATTATATTACACTTTTTTAAATTTTGGGGGTATGGGGATGACTTCACGTATTAAGGGATTTTATTTACTTTCAGTAGAAGAGCGAGTTAAGTTAATCGCTGAAAAATCAAATTTAACCAATGAGGAAGTTGAAGCTTTAAAAAGTGGAATTTCATTAGAGCTTGCTGATGCAATGGTTGAAAATGTTATTGGACATATTTCAGTGCCTCTAGGGGTAGCGGCCAACTTTAAGGTGAATGGCAAAGAGGTATTTATTCCGATGGCTACGGAAGAGCCGTCAGTAATCGCTGCGGCTAGTAATGCTGCACGAGCAGCATATGAGTTAGGTGGTATTTTTACTTCCAGCTCTGGAACAGTTATGCGAGGACAGATTCAGGTATTAAATATTGAGGACCCTCATGCAGCAAGGGCGAAAATTTTTGAACATAAAAATGAAATCATCGAGCATTGTAATGAAAAGGATCCAACGTTAGTCAAGTTAGGCGGCGGAGTGAAGGATATCGAGGTACACTTAATCGACACAGCAAAAGAAACAATGGTTGTCGTCCATTTAATTGTAGATACGAAGGATGCAATGGGGGCAAACGCTGTTAATACGATGGCGGAATCTGTGTCACCATTAATCGAACGGATTACAAATGGACGAGTTGTGCTACGGATTATTTCAAATTTAGCAGATAAGCGTATTGTCCGTGCGCGTGGAGAATTCTCGACAGATATGCTTGGTGGTATAGAAATTGCTAAAAATATTGTCAGTGCTTACGAATTTGCAGATGCTGATCCGTATCGGGCTGCTACACATAATAAAGGAGTTATGAATGGTATTACAGCTGCGGTATTAGCATCGGGTAATGATACACGTGCTGTTGAGGCTGGTGCTCATGCCTATGCTGCTCGTTCTGGTAGATATCGTTCTTTAACAACGTGGGAGCTGAATAAAGCAGGCAATCTTGTTGGGACGTTGGAATTGCCATTAGCTGTTGGTATTGTGGGAGGGGCTACGAAGACTCATCCTGTTGCAAAAGCAGCGCTAAAAATTATGGATGTGCAATCTGCAGAGGAGCTAGCAAGCTACATTGCCGCAGTAGGATTAGTAGAAAATCTAGCAAGCTTACGCGCACTTTCAGCAGAGGGGATTCAATCTGGTCATATGCGTCTGCATGCGAAAAACTTGGCTGTAATGGCTGGGGCAACAGGCGATATTATTGATCGTGTTGTGCAGCAGGCGGTAGAAGAGAAGGATTTCCGTTATGATCGTGTTTTAGAGATTACAAACTCTCTGCGAGGTGAATAATACATGGCGAATACTCCATACAATGAGCAAAAAAAGATAGAGGAAAAGAAGTTTATTGAAATTTTAGGAGACACGGTTTCTGGTAATCAATTAATTATTTCAATTATTTTAAGTGTTGCTGCAAGCTTTTTAGGCTATCAGTTTGGCCAGTGGGTTTTTCCGAAGTTTGCAGACCCTCAAATGATTAACTCCTATTCACTGTTAACAGGAATCACGGGTATTCTAATTGTTGTTGCTATTAATACGATTCTTTTTAAACCAAAGCGTATTTTAGTAGAAGATGAAGCATCCAGTCATTCTTTAAAGGAAGCATTTGAGGATTTACAAATTGATATAGACGAGGAAATACGCTTAATCGAGGAAGATCCGGTGACAAAAAAAGAGCTTGAGGATTTTGGAATTCTTTCTAGCTTACAAGGCTTGAAGGGAGCGGATAAAAAATGAGTATTTATGTAATAGCTCTTTTATTTGCACTTCTTGGTGCAGCTATCTTTACTATAATTGGACTTATTTCAGGTACAGATGAAACAGCAATTATGGTACCCATTACATTGTTAGTTATTTTGCTGGGAGCGCCTCCTGAAGGGGTATTCGCCTTTTTCATGGCGGGCGTGTTAGCTAAGCATTTAACACATGCTGTCCCAACTGCGTTATTAGGCATTCCAGGGGATACAACGGCTGTACCGTTGATCGATCATGCCAATACATTACGCCGTTTAGGGATGCCGCACGTTGCATTACGTAAAATGATCTCCGGCGGTGTTATCGGTGCATTTATCGCCCTACCAACCGCTGTATTGTTAGGTCAGTTTTTAGGTCAATTTGCCGACTTTTTTAAATCTTCATCAGGCATCATTTTTACACTTGCCGCAATTTTAATCGCATTCTTTTCAAAGGGAAAATGGGCAAGTATTTTAATTATTATTCCATTTGCATTTTTCATTAAAGCTTTAGATAGCGTTAGCTTCGCGATGCTGGATAAACATTTAAGTATTACATTCTTTTTAGGAATTGCCATTGGACCGATGTTTTGTAATATTTTAATGGCGGCTTCTTCGGTTGCTAAAAATGATCTAGCACGCAGTAAGCCAAATCAATATAATCTTGCTCCCGAAACGAAATCATGGAAGGGCTATTTCCCGAATCCATTTAAAATTTTATCGAAAAGGCAGACCATTTTTACGAGCATTACAACGTTTCTTTCCTCCCTTACATTTGTTTTCAGTCCTGTCGGGATGACGTCATTGATGGGAGAAATTGTAGGCTCACGTACAAAAGGTGCCTATAAAAAATCAACAACGAGTCTTACTGTCATGAATGGTGTAACGGAATCGACATATATAGCTGAAGCGATTATTCCATTAATTGCATTCGGTATTCCGTTAAGCCCAGTAGCACTTGGACCAGCATCACCTTTATTTAATGCACCACCGATTTTTACAGTAGATCCAGTTAACAACCTACACACGCTCATGTCTTCATGGGACTTTTTCATTTTTGGGTTAATCGGTATTAGTGTGGCGGCTTTAATTGCTTATCCATTTGCGATGAATTATGCACGTAAAGCATCTGTATTAGTATTGAAATATATTAGTCAGGAAGCAATCGTAGCGATGTTCATCGGTTTAGCATTTTTGCTTGCCTATAACGAGGCACAATTACTAGGAGTAGTGTTAACATTTACAGTCGCAATTGTTGGTGGTTTATTAAATCGTATTTTAGGTGTAGGGGCCGGTGTGCAATTCATGGTATTCTACGCATCAAGCTGGATTATGCTACAGCTGTTCGGCATTTAATTAAAGGAAGTGTATCTTGATGACTTTACCAAAACAAGTGGAAATAAGAGAAGTTGGTCCTCGTGACGGCTTACAAAATGAGAAAATTTTTATTCCAACTGATTTGAAAGTGCAATGGATTAACTTAATCAGTGAAACAGGTGTCCGCCATATCGAAGTATCCTCTTTTGTTAGTCCCAAATGGATACCAGCTTTAGCCGATCATCATGAAGTGTTTGAACAAATCGCACGTCATGAAAAAATAACGTATGCAGCGCTTGTGCCTAATTTGAAAGGGGTAGAAGGAGCCATTCAACAAAAGGTTGATGAAATTGCGTTATTTATCTCCGCCTCTGAGGAGCATAATCAAAGTAATGTAAACGCTTCAATCAACCAATCTTTGCAGAACTTAAAAGCTGTAGCTGAAGTAGCAAATCGTGAAGGTATATCGTTAAGAGGCTATATTTCAACTGTATTTGGCAGTCCGTTTGGTGATGAAGTAAAGCTTCAAACAGTGAAGGATATCATTGATGCCTATCTAGCAATGGGCGTTTATGAAATTTCACTCGGCGATACAATTGGGGTAGCGGATCCTGTACAAGTAAAGGCTATTTTATCAGAGCTGCTCACTCAATACGATCGTGATTTGTTTGCCCTTCATTTTCATGATACGTATGGCCGTGCTTTAGCCAATATATTTGCAGCACTTGAGCTGGGGATTACAAAATACGACAGTGCTATTGGAGGTTTAGGGGGATGCCCCTATGCCCCTGGTGCAAGCGGCAATGTATCGACAAATGATTTAGTAAATTTCCTGCATCGTTTAGGCGTCCAAACGAATATTGATGAAGAAAAACTATTTACCGCCACACAATTTTTACAGCAGGCAATAGATAGACAGCTTGATAGTAAAGTATATAAAGTGCAAAGTAATTAAGTAAAAGAGCGCCTCTATAGTTAGAATTAAAATTAGAAATGTCCCACCCAATTGGTGGGACATTTTTTACTGAGGGAAAATAGTTTTATGCCAATTAATCATACTACCTTTGAATTCAATAGATGACCCTCCTAAATATGATCAATATACTTCAAACACTTTGCCAGTAGCTGGGTACGATTGGTTACTTGAAATTTTCTATATAGATTTTGAAGATGTTTTTTGATTGTATTTTCACTGACGAATAATTGCTTAGCGATTTCTATGTTTTTTAAGCCTTTGAATACAAACTTTAAAACTTCTCGTTCTCGATCTGTCATTTCCAACACGATGGAGGGCTGTGAAAAGTGATGTAAGGAATACATATTTTCGATATTTCTTTTCAAATATACTAACTTTAAAATATCTTTTTCATTAAATAGCTTCTCTCCTGTTTTCCTTAAAAAGCCAATAACGGCTACGAGCCTATTGTCTATCCTCAAATACATGGCCATTTCATCTTCATAGCGATTTTCTTTCAAAAATACTTCTTTATAGTGGGTTTGTTTTTGCAGGCACATCACTTCATTCCTACTCATTAGCTGAATGGAAGGCTGTGTATTTATATTTTGGGGGTGCAATGGATCAAAGTTTTTATATCTTTGTAAATAGTCATTAATCGTGTGACGCTCTATATTAAAAAGCACAGGGGCGGTTAGCTCATTATTTGCTATTTCCCAAAATAACATATGGTGATAGCCGAGATGCTGACTAATTGTTTGCAATAGTTCATGTTTAAAACCTTCATTGCTTTGTTTCACATTCATATTCGAAATATGATAGCTTGCTTTAAGAATGTTTTCTAAATCATTTTCTAAAAACATGAAAACACCTCGTTTCTCTATTATGCATTTATATTCTACTTAAAACAGAATTATCCTTTCGGGTAATATCTTAAATTTAGAATATTCAGTACATTATAGTTGCAAGATTACTACTATACGAGGTGATAATATGAATTTACAAGAGTATGCATCCTATGACGGTATTGGGTTGGCAGAGCTAGTAAAATCAAAGGAGGTAACACCACAGGAGTTAAAGGAGCTAGCGTTAGAAGGAATAAAAAAAGTCAATCCATCCATTAATGCAGTTGTTAGTGTGTTAGAAGAGCAGGCTGACAAGGCAATTGAAAAGGTTGATGAAAATGCGCCGTTTGCAGGTGTTCCGTTTTTAATTAAAGAGCTTGTGCTACATGCAGAGGGTGTTTCGCATAGTATGGGGAGTCGTATTGGAGAAAATACGGTTATACCCGTCGATAGTGAATTAATGGCGCGTTTTAGAAAGGCTGGCTTGATTTTAGCAGGGACTACGACAACGCCTGAGTTTGGCTATAATGCAGCGACTGAAGCGGTTATTTATGGTGCAACGCGCAATCCGTGGAATTTAACTCATAGTCCAGGCGGTTCGAGTGGTGGGTCAGCAGCGGCTGTTGCAAGTGGTATTGTGCCAATCGCTCATGCCAATGATGGTGGAGGTTCTATTCGTATCCCCGCTTCCTGTAGTGGGTTAGTGGGATTAAAGCCAACACGGGGAAGAGTTCCAGCTGGTCCATTCAATAGCGAGCCTTTAAATGGTATTGCCATTGAGTTCGCTGTGACGCGTACAATTCGTGATACAGCGGTGCTATTGGATCAAGTAGCAGGCCCGGACTTAGGGAGCTATTCCAAATTAGAAGTAACACATGCACCGTATGGACAACTTATCCAGGAAACAGTGCGCCCGCTAAAAATTGCTTGGACAACTGAAACAAATTCTGGGGCATTTGTCGATCCGGAATGTATAGAAGCGGTTCATAAAACAGTTCAAGTATTAAAAGAACTAGGACACGAGGTAGTAGAGGCGCGTCCGAAATATGAACAAGCATCATTCACAAAGGCGACGGTTGCTATTTGGACAGCGAATATTTATCACATGATTAAGGGGGCTGCAGCGGGAACTGGTAAGGCAGTTTCTCCAGACTATATTGAAGCCGCCATTTGGAAATGCTATGAATATGGTGGTCAATTAAAGGCGGCTGATTTATTAGAAGCTATTCATACAAATGCAGTCGTTTCACGTCAAGTAGCAGGCTTCTTTGAAGACTATGATATTTTATTGAGTCCAACTATTGGCACACTTCCTGCTAAAATTGGTGAGTTAAATGCCAACAATCCTAACATTTCGGCTGTTGAATGGACAGAGCAAATTTTCACGTATGCACCGTTTACAAATTTATTCAATGCTACAGGTCAACCTTCCATATCATTGCCTTTAGCCGAAAGTAAATCAGGCCTACCAATTGGTCTACAAATGACGGGTAAATTTGCAGATGAATGGACGTTATTACAGCTAGGTAGACAATTAGAGGAAGCCATGCCTTGGAAAGATCGTCAACCAGCAGTACATGTTAGTGAACAGCCTCAGCCAGCAGTATAATCTAGCATGAACGCACTTAGTAGAGACTAGGTGCGTTTTTTTGCGGTCGTAATTTTCAAGCTTCCTCAAAAGCAGGTTTTATCCTGACCTCGAACTCATATACATAAAATAAAAGCTAATAGGAGTAGTGATTATTGGACAAACAACAACATAAGTACAGATGGATTGTGTTTGTTGCTGTATTGTTTACCTATTTGTTAATGGCAAGTCAGCGAACTGCTCCAGGGTTAATTACAGATCAATTGATGGAGGATTTTGGGGTAACGGCATCGACAATCGGGTTATTGACGAGTATTCAATTTTTTGTGTACACGAGTTTACAAATTCCAATGGGGATTTTAGCTGATCGATTTGGGCCAAACGTTTTCCTCATCATTGGTGCCACCCTTACAGGTATAGGTACCATTCTTTACAGTCTAGGTACACATGAATTCATTCTATTCTTTTCTTTTCTAGAATACTTACTGGTGTAGGAGATGCCACCATATGGGTGAATATGGTGCTTATTTTGGCACAATGGTTTCATAAAAAGGAGTTTGTCCGACTAATTGGCTTTGCTGGTATGACAGGGAGCTTAGGCTTCTTATTGGCAACAGTTCCTTTTGCTACATTGATTCTTTTATTAGGTTGGCGAATCACCTTTTTCTCTACAGGACTTTTACTATGCTTATGTGGTGTACTTCTTTATTTTGTGCTTGTACAAAACACAAAACGCATTTTTTCAAAGGAATCTGTAAGCATAGCTAAAGAAATAAAACGTGAAAAAAGCGCCATATTATTACGAAGAATATTTTCAAGCAGACAAGCATGGGCTTTATTTTTTTGTCATTTTGGCGTTGTGGGCGGGTATGTTGGCTTTATTAGCTCGTGGGCAGTACCATATGGGATCAATATGTATGAGATGTCACGTTCAGAGGCTAGTCAGCTAATTATGATTGGTCTAGTCGGAGCGCTAATAGGTGCACCTTTAATGAGCTGGATTGCTGGCTGGTTAGGTACGATTAAGAGACCCTATATTGTTGTGCATATTGCGGTTTTAACGAGTTGGTTTGCCTTTCTTTTATTGAAAGGACATCCGTCCATTTGCATGCTCATTGTCCTGTTCTTTCTCATCGGCTTTGGCTATGGTGCAAGTGCTTTAACCTTTGCGGCAGTTCGTCAAACTTTCCCTTTAAATGAATCAGGTATTGTTTCTGGGTTTGCCAATACAGGGGGCTTTCTAAGTGCTGTATTGCTGCCCATTATTTTTGGCTATATTTTAGATTACTTTCAAGCTGCCACAGGCAATATAAATGATGGGTACTACTATGGCTTCATCTCGCCAGTCATATTTTCTATCATTGGCTTGATTGGAGTAATGATGTTTAAGGAAAAGCTTTTAAGAGTGATGGATTAAGCCCTGCTATATAATATGAGCATAAAGGGGATACCTGCAATAGAGGTATTCCCTTTTTAACATTGAACGAATTACCCCATATATACACTGGCACAAGTATCTGGAGCAGGTTCATAAAAGCAATGATTCTTAAATTGTCCTGTAAACGGCTGACCATACCATGTTGGGGGACATGGTGCATATGGATTGAAGTACCAGAGTGCATATTTTGCTGGATGTTCTCGCCAGAAATCTAAGTTTTGTTTCGCTAATCTTTTTTCCGTTTCTCTTGCTCGTTGGTAAAACATATTGCCTTTTTGAACAGCTTCGAAAGAATAGTTTCCGCCTTGTACCTGGTAAATAACCTGCTCAATCGTTCTTACATCATTGAAGTCTAAACAGGACGCCACTGCACGATTCACAATGACATTGCCCACGTAAAGCATACCTTGTTGACCTTCACCCTCTGCTTCTGCTCTCATCATCCTTGCCATTAAAGCAACGTCTGCATCACGGTATTTTACTCTTGGCATTTTTCCACCTCCACCTTATAGTATGAAAAAGAACAAGGCTAGTTTCACTTTATCTTGAAATTCGTTGTTTTTGAATATCACTCCATAAAAAACACCATCTTTCCTGTTCAACAGCAAGATGGTGTATTTTCATTAAAAATTATTTTTGAAGTATGGCGTTTTTTTCAGTACAACACATACTGGGATGGCGATAACTAAGCCTACGATGTTTTGAATGACGTCCCCCGGAATGGATGCCAGCGGGGCAATCCAGCTGTTGAACATAATGGCTTGCCCAACATAGTAAACAGCAATCATCACAGGCATTGATACTACTGCTCCTAAAATATTCAGCCCAAGATTATCACCTTTATGTCCTTTTGACCAAGCAATTTTACCGACAATGAAGCCTTGTAATGCGCGTGAAATAATGGTTGTGGGTGCCCAAATTAACCAGCCACCTACGATATCGAATAAACCCATTCCAATAGCTCCAGCAAGTGCTCCTTTTTTAGGCCCAAATAAAATAGCGGAGATAAACAGCATAGATGTTCCTAAGTGGATAAGGCCCCCTTGCCCAATCGGTAGCTTAAGATTGATAAACATTGTAGCAACGAAAACAAGTGCTGCTAAAATCGCTGTAATGACTAAATCAAATGTTTTTGTACGTGATTTTGTATAGGATGTTGGCCTTTGTATATTTTGCATTTGTCTCTTCCTCACTATGATGAATATTTTGATGATTTTTACTTTAACAAAGGACTGACTATTGTAAAAGTGTCAATTTCATAAAAAAGTTAAGGGTCAGTTTCAGGTTATTTTCGCATCTTTCGAATTGTGATACGATGGGGAGAGTAAAAGCAGGATGAGTTAGGTGGAATGTATGATGAAAAAAGTTGCTGTAATTCAAGATATGTCGTCCTTTGGTAAGTGCTCATTGACGGCTGCGATGCCTGTACTCTCTGTGATGGGTGTGCAAGCAGTCCCATTACCGACAGCTATTTTAACGGCACAAACAGGATATTCAAGCTTTTATTGTGAAGATTTAACGTCAAAGATGGACTCTTTTATAGACGAGTGGAGTAAGCTTGGAGCTACCTTTGATGGGATTCATACAGGCTTTGTTACAGGTAAGGAGCAAATCGATAATATATTTCGCTTTTTAGATGTGTTTCAATCAAATAAGACAACGTTGCTTGTCGATCCAGTAATGGGCGATCATGGTGAGGTCTATAAGATGTTTACTGGTGAATTGCTTGATCGTATGAAAGCGTTAGTAAAGTGTGCTGATATTATTACGCCAAATGTTACGGAATGTTGCTTGCTTACAGGTTTATCCTATGAAAGGCTATTGAGCTATCAAAATGATACAGATTATATTCATGCCCTTAAGGAAGCAGGTCAGCAGTTACAGCAAGCAACTGGAGCAAACGTCATTATTACGGGTTTGAATCCACCAGTAGGGGATACGGACAAGCGTTATGTTGGGAATATGTTTGTCGATTCTGAGCGGTCTTTTCATAATATCCGCAACTATAATGGTGAGAGCTATTCAGGCACAGGCGACCTCTTCGCATCCATCATAATGGGCGGCATGATGCGCGGACAAGATTTAATGGAATCAATGACACTAGCAGAAACATTTTTAGCCGCTGCAATTGAAGCTACTTCGAAGGAGCAAGTACCTCGTGAGGCAGGCGTGCATTTTGAAAAGTTTTTACGTATGCTGCTTTAGAAACTATAGAGTGACCTAAAATGTTAGCATCATTTTAGGTCACTTTTCTTTTAACAGCAATCTTATAGTGATGTCTCTCATGAATAGCCAACAATTGAATAGCTTGAATGAGATTAGGATAATGCGCAATGGGATCAGGAAAAACAATGTGTCCTGCAACATCCTCGTCTATATTTTGTACTAACTTTTGCAAAGCAAGTGTCTCGGTGATAAGTAATTGCTCGATATCATAACTGTTTAATACAAAGCGTATTTTCTTAGGTGGAATCAAAATACTGGGTGCTCGCATTCCATGTCCTTTTTTGGATTGATATTCTTCATAAATATCATGTATTTCAGTAGAGAATGGCTTGTTTCTTCGCATTTTAGCGATAGGCGTAAGGAATAAAGAATATTTGGTTGCTGTGTGGAGCATTTTGAGAATCAAATAAAGGTGATAAAAGTGTTCACCAATGGACCATTTTCCCTCACGTGTTACTCGCCATAGTTCTTCCTGTGAAAGGGAATGAATAGCTGGTAGATAGTGTGCTCGTTGCGCCTGTAATGTAAGAAAGTGTTTTGACATATTAGTAGATTCCATAGATTTTCAGCTCCCTTATTTCCATTTTAAGGATTACTGTTGTAAAAGTACATCAAATGCCAATTGTTATGACCGATAAATAGGAAAAGTATGATAGGAGGAAAAGGCATGGAAATTAGACAATTAACAGCAGCAGATGCTGAGGTATATAGAGATTTAAGATTAGAGGGATTGCAAACAAATCCAGAAGCTTTTGGCGCTAGCTTCGAGGAAGAAAAGGATTTGTCACTTGAGTCGTTTGCAAATAGGCTCGAAGGACAGGGAACATTTACATTTGGGGCATTTGACCAGGAGGATTTACTCGGTGTGGCGACATTGGTGCAAGCAAATAAAATGAAGCTAAAGCATAAAGCGAGTATTTTTGCCGTGTATGTTTCTTCAAAAAAGCGGGGATTGGGCATAGGAAAACAACTAATGGTAGAGATCATCAATCAAGCAAAGACACTTGTAGACGTCGAGCAAATTAATTTAACAGTTGTTTCTTCCAATGAATCAGCAAAAGGATTATACACATCGTTAGGTTTTCACGTTTTTGGAACAGAACGAAACGCCTTAAAAATAGGACAGCAATATTTTGATGAGGATTATATGGTGCTGTATTTCTAAAAATGCTAAAAAGCCTTTGAAGTATTCATCTTCAAAGGCTTCAATTTATTATGGTGAGTAGCAATGGAACAATGAAAAGAAAGCAAGGAATAAAAGAATCACCGTGATAAAAAGAATAAGTAAAGCACTAACAATGCCCGCTTTCTTTATAAGAAACCATATACTTAGCATGATAATAATGACCGAAAATGTGGATGCGAGCCAAAATCCAAGAATCCCCAAGTATTCAATCATAATGGGGAATGAATCGTGAAAGTAATTATACGGAATATCTAGCCTAAGAAAAGTGGTCAACAGAAGATCCATAATATCCCCCCATCTACATATTTGTTCTTACATATATGGTATGCAGAAGCATCTTTAAGTCACACGGCAGTACTCCTTAAAACTGCCGTCATTTCAAATCAAAGCTCCTTACAATAATTACCTCAGTGCCTGTTGTCATCGTGCATTCTGTGAGTATGGAGAAATGAAAAGATGCCTTTGAAGGAATTACCCTTCAAAGGCATTCTCTATAGGTCCTTTTTCAAGCTACGCTCAATAAAAATATATACATATAAACAGATAGATAAGAGTAACATACCTAAGCTTATAACAAATAAGCCTATTCCTGACCAACTACCAATGATCAACGACAGAAGAACAATGACCCCGAAGAAAATAAGGGTTAGCTTAGATGCTTTTCTATTATCTTTTATAAGAAGTATACTTATTCCAAATACTAACATATTAGCGAAAAAACCTATCCCAATTGGAATTAGAATACCCATCTCCTTATTCAAATCCTTTCAATACAATTTGTTTTTGCTAAATACCAAAGATATAAAATATCAACAACTCTAACTATTTATCACTCCCAAAATAGTAATTAGAAGCATAATGAACTAAAAACAAGAAAAATACTCCCCTTAAAAGGCAGATGTTGATGTTTATCTTTTAAGGGGAATGAATAAATTGCCATTGTTACCACAAATTATTTCAACTGAATAAAACCATTTCCTACCTGATTAATGGAGAAACGGTCCAATGAAAGAGCATGAGTTAATAAGTAGTCATATACATACATTGGAATCAAATGGGGTTCACAATGTTTGATTATTTTTATGATAAGTGCAGCTGCACCGGCAACAAATGGAGCTGCCATAGAGGTTCCTGTCAATTCTACATAATCACTGTTTAAATGCGTAGATAATATATTTTCACCAGGCCCTACAAAATCTAAATTAACATTCGTATTAGAAAATTTTGAAGGCGTGTCTGTTTCAGAGATAGAGCCGACTTGAATTACTTCCTTGTAAAAACCAGGGTATGATATTTCGATAGTTGCGCTTTCTCCATCGCCTTCATTACCAGCAGCGGCTACTAATACGATACCTTTTGAACGGGCATATTTTATGGCTTTATGCAATTCTTCATTTGGTTCTGGGCTGCCGAGTGACATATTAATAATGTTTACTTTTTCTCCATTAGGTCCAGTCCAATTAACTGCATACATAATCGCCTTAATCAAACTTTCAAAGCTTCCTCTTCCTTTGTGATTTATTACTTTTAATATAAGAAGTTTACTTTTTGGCGCAATACCTGTGATTCCCTTGCCATTATCAACAGCAGCTAGAATTCCAGATACATGTGTACCATGTCCAAGATAATCTTTAAATATTGAAGGATTACCTTCATCATCATCTGTGAAATTATAGCCATCAATAATATTGTCCTTTAAACTCGGGTGGTCAACCTGAACACCACTATCTAATACAGCAATAACAGATCCTGAACCTTGATCTGTTTCTTGCCACAATTCCCTTGCTCGAATCTTATCTAAATTATCAGGAACTGCATTTAGAACTTTAAACAACTTGACCACTTTTACCCGCTCTAAAATGATTTCATATTTCATTTTGTCATCTCCTTTTAAATAATAAAGTGTTAGAAGGAAGATGATAATAAATAAAAAGGAGAAATTCGCTCAATATTAAACAAAAATCTACCTCTGAAATGTTAGTAAAAGTCTAACATTTTCGGAGGTAGATTAAATTTAATATTTCTCTTATAAAATTGAGTATTCTGTTACTATTATTAAGCAATATTAAAGAATAAATCTTTAGCTTTTTGGACCAATTTTCCCACCTTTTACTAACCAATTCCAATACCTTTCGAAAAACTTCGACTTTGTTTGAAATGCATAAGGTAGTCCAATAAACAACCAAAAAAGAGAAGCATACACCAATAAAAATATAAGTAATCCTATCCATATACCTTTTATCTGAAAACTAATAAAAATGCTAGAAAACATAATAAGTAAATGTATTATAATTATTCTCTTATAGGCTAACAAGAATCTCCCCTCCTATTTTAATTATAACATTATTGGTGGGGAGATATTAACTTTATAACTTGTTATTTCTATTTAGCAAAACCCTAATGATTTACAACCTGGTCCACATGTGATCTTATTTTCGCTAAGGCATACTAATCCAAAAACAGCTGCACAAATAAATGGACACGCTACAGTACCGATTGGAGCACAAGCTACCATACAAGCTGCTGTACCAGCTAAGGTACATCCTAAACCTTGGATAGTGTCACAAACAGTAGTACAGATAGTACAATTTGACCACATTAGATTAAGTTCATTATTTTGTGTAGAAGAACGTAATTCATTGACATCATATAATGGGTTTGTGTGCCATTCATAATCGAAATACTCTCCATTAATCTTAATAGTTACAATTGGGAATAAATTTACTCCAACAGATTGTGTAACTTCGATAACACTTGAATGACCATGGAAATGCGAAACAGCTTTAAATTCTGCGTTTTCGACAGTAAAAGTAATTACTGTCTGAAGTTCTTCCATAACTAAAGTAAGAACTTGTACAGGGGTAGTTCCTTTAGTAAATTCTCCGCCTAATGATTGTGTTATTAAAGCTCGAAGATCAGTATACTTAGCTTTAATAGCAGGGTAATGATTTAGTGAGTTGTTGATAAGCGTCTGCACACTTTCATTTGCCAATGCTTTTTCAACTAAATTGTTAACCTCATTTTTCGATAACTCTTTAATTCCTGATTTAGTTTGTTTTTCAGTCATTGTTTTCTCTCCCTTTTACAGTATTTGAAGCAACATTTAGTATGATGTGCTTCATTACTATGTAAAGTGAAATACAACTGGAGATTTAAACTGCATTTTTAAATTTTTTTCAGGAAATATAAATTAAACCTATAAAACGAAATTATATGCTTTTGAATGGTTTGTTACGTTATGAATAAGGAGGCTAATAGCTCGAATCTATGGAATTTGATAAAACGATTAAAGTAGTACATTTAGAATATAGGTAATATGCATTATAATTAATAGTTATTTTAATTAAATAGAATAGAATGATTAAGAGAGAAATAAAAAGTACAATTTTTTCTTTATATTGTTCTGAAAAATAATTTAGGACCTATTCGCGCATTTATTTTTAACCAATACTAAAATATCTCAAAAACTACGCCTTTTTGGCAATTATAATGAAGGCTCATAAGCACCAAATACAAAAAAGCAAGACCCGAGAATCCAATTATATACTTTTCATCTATTTAGCCTAAAAAATACTATGGATTATTATAAGAAGATATAGTATAGCTATTCTTTGTAGACTATCATAAAATTCCTATCATTCTGACTTTTAAAGATAAACTTTGCTTCTTTTAAGGTTTATTAAATCCATAAAAAGCCATTAGATAAATCCCGATAAACACTACTAATATAAACGAATTAAGGACAACTAAAATCATACGAGTGGGTCCCTTTATCCCTAAAATAGCAAATATTAGTCCTGAAATTCCTAAAATAAATGGAATTGTCATGCTAATTCCCAGAATATATTGAGGAGCCAATCCAATCAGAAATGTTAAAAATAAGAAAATTATTGATAAATACGTAAAAATTTTTCTTTGCAAATAGCACCGCACCTTTGTATGTAAATGAAGGTTTGACTTTATTACAATTATACCACACGTGTTATTTACAGTTTTCATCACATCGAATAAACCATTCCTTGCCTGAAATCAACTTTGCCTTTTTTTATTTATAATAGTCAGTACTTAAAGATTATGAAAAAACCTTATTATCGACATTACATAATAATATAAAAGTTGCTCCATAAATGTTGATTTCTTGTTATTCGACTGTATAAAAAGTGGTATGGTATGAGATGAGGTAGTAGAATTACTTTTAATTATCCTCAATTCCATTTTGCTAATAATATTTCTAATAGCATTTTTAATAGGAACGTTTGGATTTAAAGAAGCTTAAATCACTTATTAAAAATTAAAACCCATCAAATAAAATTAGGTAGTTCTTAACCTAA
This sequence comes from Lysinibacillus sp. HST-98, assembly GCF_016757845.1. NCBI lineage: Bacteria > Bacillati > Bacillota > Bacilli > Caryophanales > Bacillaceae > Lysinibacillus > Lysinibacillus sp. HST-98. The sequence continues at coordinate 157,987 of NZ_JAENHX010000009.1, read as the reverse complement.
ATTATTTGATGGGTTTATTTTTGTTAATAGATCATATTTCATTAGCATGAATCTGACAATATTCCCTCAATAAATTAGAAGAAATACTGGTATTTTGTATAAGATTTATTAGTAAATCGCGTTCTTTTGGGGACAGACTGTCACTCGCTAAACAATTTGTATAAAATGATTGAACTTCTCTTGCTTTACAGTAACAGGCCATTAATTTTTCAATTTCCATGTGGATTACCCTCCTTTCTTGTAATTAAGAGATTTTATAACTTCAGATAACTCCATGATGACAGCTTCTAATTTATCTATTTTCCTTTCAAAGCGAATGAACAGATAGACTGTTATGGCAATAGGGAATCCGAAATTTCCTATTAGGCTAATCCAAATTGGAACATTTTCTGGTGTCATAATGTAAATCACCCTCCCTCTTACTCCAAATTAGTAATATAAGGTGATACTCGGATTCGAACCGAGGATCCAGGTTTTGCAGACCCTTGCCTTACCGCTTGGCTATATCACCAAAATTGTAACTGTACTATGTAAAGAGGATTCTTCTGTAATAAAAACAACCCTCCTATAAAAAAATGTTATTTTGTCGTGGTTTCATTTCTTATGTTTTAATCCTCTTTATAGAAAAAAGGAGGTCTCTAAGATGAAGTATGATATAACAGTATATTCAAGCGATGGATGTCAATATTGTGTTAGGTTGAAGGAGTGGTTAGAGGAAAATAATATTACTTATATTAATAAGGATATTAATGAAGAGCACGTATTAATGGAGTTTAAGCAATTTAATAGTAGCGCTATCCCATTTACTTTATTAGTTGCTGATAATAAAGTAGAAAGAATTATTGGTTATCAGCCAGAAAAAATAAAAGCTATATTAGATATTTAAATAATTTGGATTAAATCACCTTTTTTGTATAAAAGGTGATTTTTTTTATCTTTTTTAAGAACGTTTGTTCTTATTTTGGTTTATAATATAGATACAACATTCACTTTATATAGAAAGAAGGCGGATAATAGGAGGGATTATTAAATGAAGAATGATAAACAAAAAATAGAGGAATTTTTCTATAGAAATAATGAGCAGGTTAACAATCCAATTATTAAAAGCTTTTTGTCGGATTCCCAAAATCTTTATTTGGTGCAAAAAGCGATCTTATATCCAACTGATTTGAATAAGAAACTCGTTGATGAATCTTTTCAATCGCACTATATAAATGTTAGGAAGATCAAATATGTAAGTAATTTAATTTATTTCTTTAGTTTAGATTTTGATAAAAAAAGAAGAAGGCTGCAAAATCGGTCTTTATTAATATTAGATAAGGGATTATCAGAGGAGGGGGAGACGACCCTAAAAGAGCTAATAGAAGATACACGCAATGAAAATGGGCTAGATCATTTAATTGGTGGAGGATTATTGGACAATATAGAGGATGGACAGCTCTTAAAGTCCTTGCAAAAACTAACGGTAAAACAGCTTCAAATTTTAGAGATGATTTATGTAAAAGAGCTTTCTATAAAAGAGATAGCTCAATTATTACAAACAACTCCCCAGAATATATCCAATCATCATAGAAAGGCTTTAAATAAACTCAATCATTCACTCGGAAAAAAGGAGGAATAAATTATGGGAACTTTAGAAAATCAACATACTGAAGAGACGCTAACAATAATCGAGAATTTCATCCCAAAAATTAAACATTGTTTACACAATACAGACTATCAGGAAAGGGAAGACCTAGAACAAGAAATTAAATTAAAAATTATAGAAAAGCTTGCAACAGTAAAATTTCAAGACGCGCCTAGTTTTTGGGACTTTTTCTTGTGAAAGCTACCAGGCGATTTTCTATTCTGGTGTTCAAGTAGTCACCAGATTACATATACTGTTGTTGCCAGAGTTCATTCCTACATGCATGATGGAATAACTTACGCGGCTTATCTGAAGTTCGGATTGTCACTACGAACATTGGAAAAAAAGATGCACATAGTAAAAGGTACTATGTACATCTTTTTTTTTTTGGTTAGCCTTTTAAGAAATCTGGTTTAGCAAAGCTTGGGTTTGGATATGTGTAGAAGCCTTCACCTGTTGCGCGACCGAGTTTGCCTTTGTCGATATACTCTGTTTTTAAGAGGTTGGCTAATTTTTTCATGTTTTCATCGCCAGTGGCAGTTGCTTTCGCTTCCACAATATTATAGGCAGTGTTAATGCCAACGATGTCTAGAATAGCAAATGGTCCAAGTGGAGCGCCTGTACCAATCATCCATGTTTTATCGATTGTTTCTGGATCAGCCACTTCTTTTACAAGTAAGGATTCAGCTGCATCTAAAAACGGCACTAGCAATGAGTTTAAAATATAGCCAGGTTGCTCTTTATGCAATGGTAGTGGCACCATGCCGATAGCGCGCGCAAATTCAATCACTTCATCAAATACTTTCATATCTGTACCAGGGTGTTTCATAATTTCCGCAGTATTGTTTTTCCAGATTGTATTAGCAAAGTGAAGAGCTAAAAATTTTTCAGGACGGCCAGTTGCTTCAGCAAATTGGCTTGGTAGTAAAGTAGACGAGTTTGTTGCAAAAATTGTATTTGCTGGTGCTACTTTTCCAAGATTCGTGTAAAATTCTGTTTTGATGCTTACAACTTCAGGGATTGCTTCTATAACAAGGTCAGCATTGGCAACGGCTTGCGCCAAGTCACTATTAAATGAAAGACGTACATAGGCTGCATCCACTTCTTCTTGAGTTGCACCTAAGTCTTGTTGATAAAATGGTTTTAATTTTGTAATACGATCCTGCGCATTTTTTAGAGCCTCGTCATTAATGTCGTAAACGGTTACATTAAAACCTTTGAAAGCAGATTGATAAGCAATTTGACTTCCTAATACACCACTACCTGCAACTGTAATGTTTTGATAATTCATCGAAATTCCTCCTTTGGAATTGTTACATTAATATAATAGTGTGGATATGTAGAGAATCCTTCGTTACAATTCCATACTACTTCTACCCTTGAATAAAAATCAAATGAAAGCCTCTAATATTATATAAATATAAAGTTATCTGAAAGAAGTTTCTTTTCAAGTATGTACCCACTGTTAAAGAAATATAACAAAGAACAGCCTTTAAGAGCTGCCCTCATTTAAGAGATATATCTAATTACATATGTAATGGTTGTAGATAGCATTAAGTAAATTGTTCTTCTGTTAAACTAGTTTCAAACTCACAAGTAAAATAGGAAAATTATAATGTGTTAATAACAGGACTTTTATATAATTATTGTATAATTCCCACATTTTTATAGATTTACAAACTGTTGTTTTAGTACACTGAATCTATGAATCGAAGGGGGAATAACAGTGAAGAAAATAATGTTAGCTGGTGCACTGAGTATTGCATGTTTTACAGGAGGGTTTGGTGGACAGGCGTATGCACAGGATGTAGTAAATGTGGCAAATATAATTCATCCAAAGCAGAATGTTGCAGCTACTAGTCAGTTACAAGCCATGCCCTATCAAGATATTTATAAAATGCTTTTGTTATCTAAAATAGGCTTTGAAAATAACGAAGTGTCGATTGTTACAACAAAAAATAGTATTACAGTAAAAATTTCATTAGAGGCGATTCTTCAATCGTACAAAGATGGTACAAACCTCTATCCAGAGGGAGAAAAAGAGTTTAAGGAAAACTATGAAGAATTGAAGAAGTTATTTGGGCAGGCAATTCAAATAAAAATTACACAAACTAGTAATGGCTATAAGAGTGAAGTATATACAGCTGGCAAATGGGAAGCAGTTAGTGCAGAAGATTTAAATGATATGGTACAGGTATTTGCTCGTGCCGACGTTGAGTTAAAAGCAGGTGGATATTTCAAGGATGCTATTGGTCATTGGGCTGAAAGCTATATTCAGTTACTATATCAAACAGATATCATTAATGGGACAACAGCTACTACGTTTAATCCAAATGGACAAGTGACGCGTGGAGAACTGGCGGCTATTATTTTCCGTGCATCTGGCTTAAATGTGAATGATGATTATGAAGGCCCTGCTTCTTATACGGATCTTAATGGTTTCTGGGGTGCTAAGGAAGTAGCGATTCTTGAAGAGTATGGCTTAATTGATATTTTCAATGGTGAAAAATTTGAGCCGAAAAAGCCCGTTACACGAGAGGAAATGGCCTATATTACTGCTAGGTATTTAGAAGGTATGGAAGTGGATGTTGCGCAAGTGAGCAAAAACAATTCATTCACAGATAAAAATCAAATGCGTCAAGAAACAGTAGAGGCTATTGGTCTATTGCAACATCTAGGTATTTTAAATGGTACGAATGGTAAGTTTAATCCAAAAGGTAATCTTACTCGGGCAGAGGTTTCTAAAATTTTAACGCTTACTTTAATGCTAGTTAGTGAAGAAAAATAAAAGAGGAAAGGGATGTCTCTTGTGCGGAGACATCCCTTTGTTATTCAACAAGTATATGGAAAATATAGCTTAGGAAATAACCTAGAAAGAGATACATAAAAAATGCTTTAATTGAGACTTTCTGTAGCTGATGCAAAATGAATTCAGAAATACTAGCTGTAGCAATCAATCCTATCGAAATGCCCATTAAGATCCCTTGTACTTTGTCTGGTAAAGCCCAATACTGACCAAACCAGATGAAAATACTAAAGAAAATGGAGAAGATGAAGAAATAAATGAAAAGTCTCCAAAGCCTTTCACCTTGAGAGATGAGTGCAGTAGATAGAGCAAATCCCTCTGGAACATGGTGAAGAATAATGGAGGCTGTGAGAGAAATACTTAATGCAGCATTTCCAAGTAAATTTCCAACAGTGAGACTAATAGGGATTGTATGGATAATCATAGCTAGTGTTAATAGAGAGACAGAGGGATTTTGTGTATGAGAAGCATGAAATAAGGTATCTAGTAGTTGAAAGATAAAATAACCAAAAAAAATACCTAATATAATCCCAAATGATTGATAGATTTGAAAGGAAGAAGGGATGATATCTAGCACAAGCAGGCCTACTAAAAAACCTCCGCACAATAATGATAATCCCTGTGTTGTATGCTGAAATAGCTTAGAGAAAATCCAGGCAATCGCGCCCCCCATGCTCACACTGAAAAATAGAAAACCGCCAAGTATCATTGCACTCACCTGTAAAATTCCTCCGCCCATCATCAACTTAATGTCTTTATCAAACTATATGCTAAGTAGAAATGAATATGCTTGACCTTGATTTGCCTGCATAAAAACGATAATGATAAAGATGTGCATACTGCAGGTTAGCGAAGGAAAGAATAGAGTCGAAAATCTATGCTTTTTGTGATGATACTATGCAAAGGGAGTGTTGTCGTGAAGGCTGTAACCTATCATGGAAATAAAGATATTAGAGGGTCCAACTGTTAAAAGAAGGATGATATTATTGTGAAAATCACTTCTACTGCTCTTCGTGGAACTGATTTGCATATTTCCAAGGCGCTATTTCTTCACATAAGAATTATGTAATAGGTAAGAGCATGTGACAAAAGTGAAAAAGGGTGACTGTGTCCTCTTGCCTTTTAATGTATCGTACCATTACACATCAATTGCCATTAGAAGAAGCAAATAAGGCCTATGAAATATTTGGTGGACGGGAAGATAACTGTATAAAGGTGATTCTAAAACCTTAAATGGAGAGTAAGTATGCGCCTTTTTTTGTGGAAAAATAGGGAATGGTTTAAATTGACTGAATATTGGTTTAATTCTATACTTTTTAATAGAAAGGACTGATTCATCGATTATGCTCATATAGGGAGGAATGGTTGAATGAAATGGGATGCAAGTTATGATGTAGTAGTAGTAGGCTCTGGTGCAGCGGGATTGACGGCAGGTTTAACAGCAAAGTTACAAGGAATGAAATCATTAGTGATAGAAAAAACAGATCGCTATGGTGGTGCTTCTGCTATTTCAGGCGGTGCCTTATGGGTTCCTAATAATCATATCATTAAAGGTGCAGGTGTCCCAGATACACATGAACTTGCACGCCAATATCTTGATTCAACAATCGGTGATCGTGTGCCAGAAGAGCTAAAGGAAGCTTATATTACGAGAGGGCCTGAAATGTTACGTTTTTTATACAATAAAACAAAGCATATGCGCTTCCAATATGCAAAAGGCTACTCGGATTATTATCCAGAAAAACCAGGTGGCTTGTCACAGGGACGCTCCATTGAACCACTTATTTTCGATTTAACAAAAATGGGCTCTTTAGCAAATTCTATGCGTCGTGCATCTCTATCAACAAAAGGCTTCACGATGAATAGCTACGAGTTTCATAAAGTGAATATGATTACACGGACGCTAGAAGGTAAAACTACTGCACTGAAATTAGGGGCGCGTTTAGTCAAGTCAAAAGTGACTAAGAGCGATCCAGTAGCCTTAGGAGAAGCTTTAATTGCACGTTTACGCCTCTCCCTTGCAGAAGCAAATGGTGAGCTTTGGCTATCTACGGCCTTTAAAGATTTCATTATGGGCAAAGGAAGAGTAATTGGAATTATTGTGGAACGAGATGGACAAGAACTTAAAATTGAGGCAAAGAAAGGTGTTGTTCTGTCATCAGGTGGCTTCTCACATAATCAGACACTTCGGGAAAAGTATTTACCAAGTCCTACGAATGCTGCATGGACTTCTTCTCCAGAAGGTCAAACAGGTGACATCCTTGAACCTAGCGTAAAAATTGGTGCAACGTTGGATTTAATGGATAAAGTATGGGGAGCCCCTTCTGTTATTGATCCACAAGGACATCCATTCTTCCTTGTGGCAGATCGTGGCGTGCCCAATATGATTGTAGTGGATAGTGCAGGGCACCGTTTTGTCAATGAAGCAGCTCCATACCATGAATTCGTGGATACGATGTATAAGCATCAAGAGGTCACAAAGCAGGCTATTCCTTCTTGGATATTAATTGATGCCTCAGCCAAAAGTCGCTATATTTTTACAGGATTGTTCCCAGGACAGGCATTCCCGAAAAGTTGGTTTGAGCATGGAGTCGCCAAAAGTGCGGATACGATTGAAGAGCTTGCCAAACAAATGGATGTGCCAGCGGAGAGCCTAGTAGCAACGGTGAATCGTTTTAATGACTTTGCGCGGAACGGACACGATGATGATTTTTATCGAGGAGATAGTGCCTATGATAATTACTACGGGGACCCGACACTACCAAACCCAAATTTAGCAGAAATCAAGAAAGCACCATTCTATGCATTGCGTCTTTATCCTGGAGACATCGGCACAAAAGGGGGCCTCGTAGTGGACAGATATGCTCGTGTAATAAAGGAGAATGGCGAACCCATTGAAGGGTTGTACGCTTCTGGCAATTGTTCAGCATCTATCATGGGGGAAACGTATCCTGGCCCAGGCGCAACCATTGGGCCTGGGATGACACTAAGTTTTGTGGCGACAGCACATATGGCCAATGCAGTGACAAAAGATGAGGCATCACTTGTAAACGTGTAAATGAAACGAAGCCCTTCCTTTCTAATAAGGAAGGGTTTTTACGTTGGTGTAATGTTCTAATACTTTCTTGCTAGGAATATAGTGGCTACTAAATGTATGGCGATGATCACGTGAAAAGGAGCGATTTAGTTCATTGCTAGCTTATAAACTCATAACGACTATCGAAGAGTTAGAGCCCTATCGGAGCACTTGGTCAGAGATTTTGGAAAAAGAGTATAATAATAACCCTTTTATTGAGTACGAATGGATTTCAACTTGGTGGACAACGCTCGGGATTCATGACAATGTCAAGATTTACATAGTGGAAGATCAAGGTAGAGCAGTTGCCTTTTTTCCGTTAGTGCATTCTGTACGTTTTGGTACAATCCATTATTTCAGCTTTTTAGGACAAGGTTTTGCGACCTATATGGAAGTGATCGCTGACAAGGAGTGGTTAGAACCTTCCATTACGTTTCTTTTGAAGGAGTTTTCACGAAAATATAAGCGTTATTTAATCGTGTTACATGGATTACTAGAAAGTAAAAATACCTCTCAAGAATTAGAAAAATATGCGATTGAATATCAGATGCCTCATTCGATTTTTCGAACTGTCACATCTTATATTGATTTTCAAACCATTCCTATGGAAACATTTCTAAAGAGGCATCGCAAGAAATTCAAAAGTCTTAAACGGCGTGAAAACAAATTAAATTCACTTGGCCATGTTGTCTTTCAAGAAGTAAATCACAATCATCTACAAGACATGTTTACATTATTCAAGAGAAGATGGCAAAAGAAAATTGATAAAAGTGGCTTTACCGAAAAGCAAACTCGTCTATTTTATGAGCAGCTAGCTAAAACCAACAGTAAGGAGCTTCGCGTAGAAGTCGATAGCTTACAATTTGAAGGACAGTGGATTGCTTTTACAATTGACCTATGCTGTAGAGACCGCAATTTTTGTCAGGCAATGGGCCATGAGCCAGATTTTAATCTATTTGGTCCAGGACGCCTGATTGAAAAAGAAAATATGCTAAAAGCACATCAAGCTGGCTATCGTTATTATGACTTAGGGAGTGGCTATGAGCCATATAAGTTTGAATGGTATACACATATTGATTTTACTAGGAAATTTGTGATGAGTACAAAAGGAGTTAAAGAGCGTAGTATTCGATTATGGATGGTCATACGTGATCGCCTAAAAGATCTGTTAACGAATAATCATCAGCTAGTAAAATTGAAGCGAGACCGATTAGGAGAACTACGTTATTTTCTAAAGCATGCAAGCATGAAAGATTGGCTAAGAGCGGTTACGAAAATGTTCCAACGGATGCTAGCCATTCATATTTTAGACGTTTATATTGCAGAGCAACAACAGAATAATAAAAATGTGAGGTTTCAAGAATTATCAATGAAGGACATCATGACAACGAAGGATCGAGCGACAAATGTTACAGATTTCTATAAGGGCTATCGACTCTTTGCAGATAGCGATCATGTCATCTATAAGCGACACGATAAAACGGTAGCGGAAGAAACGGTTAACTATACCTATGAGCTGTCAGACAATATGTCGTTTATAAAAGAATATGATAGCCTGCGACTAGAGGAGATTGTTGCAGATGTGCAGCGGGAAGGGAGAGCAGTCTGTACAATAGCTCCGTGGTATGAGAGATCCCGACGAAGAAAGCTCATACAGGCAGGCTTCCATAAAGTAGCTAAAATTAATATAATAAAGATTTTCAAGTGGCAAAAAATATACCATATCTAAATAACAACACCCTCAGCATATTTTGCTGAGGGTGTTTCATTAAAAATGAATACCAGGTTTATCAATTAGCATACAGCCTGTACCATACTTGGCTTTTAAGGCACCTTTGAAAAGAGTGTGCTCCAGCTCTGGGAATGTCTGTTTCCAAAGTTCAAAAACATTATGGCTAGATGCTTTGCCGTCCTTTGTTAGTCGCGCAATATGGAAGCCATATTCATCATTACAGCGAGCCAATGGGCGGTTTTCTCTTACTGTAATAATTCGACCACTTGCAGTCATTTCATATAAGCCTTCATAGCCAGCAATCGCACGGCTTTCTTCTTGTCCTTCAACTAAAGGCTTTTCTTCATTTGGTGCTACTTTTTCCTCTATCGTTGCTTCCTGTTCAGAAGATTGAGTTTCTTTAGCACTGTTTCCTTCTGGTAGTTGTTCAACAATCACAAAATCTTTCTTAGAAGCTTTATCGCTCATTGTCGCCATCACGTTCATGATAGAGCCTACATAGCGTAATGGTTTTTCTCTTCCTTCTTCGAAAACAAAAATATTATACTCGGTTTTATTAATCTTTTTCATAATAATATTACCAGTTGTAATAGTAAAACCGATGAATTTGTTCTTTTTAAGTGCCTGTATTGCTTCTTGCTTTGTTAAAATCATTTGAAAATCTCCTAAAGAATTATTTATTCTATTCTACCATAAAAATTATCATATTGTTTTTCGTAAAATAATGGTTGATTTTGTACAATGCAGGGAAATATCCCTATTTTCTCAAATTTAATAATGGTACTATTAAGAATGTTTGGGGAATAAAACTCCTTTAAAAAGGAGTCTTTCACAATAGAGATACAATTTTAGTAGGGAGTGTTGATAGGTTGATCAATGTGCTTGGGGGCATCGGTTTATTTTTACTTGGAATGACGATGCTAACAAACGGTTTAAAGGAATTGGCAGGAGATGCATTGAAAAAATGGCTCAATCGTTTTACAGGTGGGACCATTAGCTCGGTATTATCTGGTACATTTATGACAATGCTTGTACAATCCTCCACGGCCACGACCTTGATTACGATAGGTTTTGTCAGTGCTGGACTTCTCACATTTGTCCAATCGATTGGCGTTATTATTGGCGCCAATATCGGGAGTACGAGTACTGGTTGGATTATTTCATTAATCGGCTTTAAGATCAATATGCAGACAATGTCCTTGCCTTTTATTGCGCTTGGTGTATTTGTTCAATTGCTCGCACCGCGAGATTACAAAGCAATTGGAGGGTTAGTGACTGGTTTTGGCTTATTATTTTTAGGCATTGATGTTCTTCAGGGAGGAATGGCTGCGGTACAAGATAAAATTCCATTCGATGCATTTAGTCCAAATTCTATTAGTGGAAAACTAATTTTAATTGTTTTGGGTCTTATCATGACGGTTATTATGCAGGCTTCTAGTGCTGCAATAGCAGCCACTTTAACAGCTTTATATGCAGGTGCCATTGATTTTGAACAGGCTGCTTATTTAGTCATTGGTCAAAATATCGGGACGACAGCTACAGCGTTATTTGCTGCGATTGGTGCATCAACAGCTGCAAAACGAACAGCTGTGACACATGTAATGTTCAATGTTGTCACGGCTATACTAGTGACATTCGGTGCAAGATTTATGTTTGCTCTTACAGAGTTCGTCACGAAATCCATCAATGGTAGCTTTGATGAAACACTGGGCATTGCTGTTTTCCATACATTATTTAGTGTGATTGGCGCGATACTCTTTGTACCATTTGTTCGCCCTTTTGCAAAGACCATTGAAAAAATGATACCTGAAAAAGGAAATTATTTAACTCGTAATTTAGATAGTAGTGTTGCCAAACTACCTGGGGTTGCTGTAGAGGTATCCTTTAATACATTGCAAGATATTACTAAGGAAATGACGACTGTACTCGTTTCACTTATTCAAGGAAAAAAACGCACAGCTGAAACAGACAGTAGATTGGCTCAAATAGATGAGGCAATCGAAAAAACACGTTTATTTATGGATGCTATCCAATCTTCCTCTCAAAAAGAACGGTATAAGCATATTGCCCTTTTACATGCTTTAGACCACTTATATCGTTTGTCAAAGGCATTACGTGAGCAACATCCAAATGCCTTTCAATTACAGGAGACATTAACCCAAAAGTGGTTAGAGGTATTGGGAAAAGTACTATTAATCATTGATGAGGATGAACGTCTACCTGAGATTGCTACCTTGCTTGAGGTTACTTCCTCTGAAATGGCTGCGGTGCGTCGTGATAAACGAAACGCATATTTTGAGCATACTGTTGAAAATGTGGTAGAGTTAGAGACAGCCGTATCGAAAGTGGAGACTTTGCTGTGGATTGATCGACTTGTCTATCACTATTGGCGTACAACGGCTCGTCTTGCGGAGTACCAAACCGTGACTAAGAAAGGTCGTCATATTGAGACAGAAAAAAATACAGTAACAGTTGAATAAAAGGAATGCTCGTCTTACATTTGTAAGCGGGCATCTTTCTTCGCTTCATAAATAAAGGAGGATCTAGAATGGTTCAGCATAAATTTATAATGGACTTAACTTGGTCAGAAGGAAGAAACGGTACAGGAAATATCCAAGCTAGTAATTTGCAAACACAAATTTCTATTCCTCGGGAAATGAATGGACCTGGCATTGGTACAAATCCAGATGAAATGCTTTTAGGGGCAGCTGCAACCTGTTATTTAATTACACTAGCTGCTTTATTCGAAAGGTCAGAAATCGATGTGCTGGAATTAGCCATGCAGGCACACGGATTTGTTAGTGTAGAAAATGGCATTTTTACGTATGAAAAAATTGTGCATAAACCGACTATTATTGTGCAAGAGCTAACAGAACATCTTGAAAAAAGACTTCTACGCTTAGCACACAAGGCAGAACAAACATGTATGATCAGTAAAGCATTGAAAGGTAATGTTGTGATTGAATGTGATGTTCAAATTTTTGAAGCAAGCATATAATAAGACAGCAAGAGTTATTCAGCAAGTAACGCTGATATAACTCTTTTTTTCATAAAATAAGCACTTTTTCTAAAAGAGTTCTAGAAATGTTCAAAATGAATATATAGAGTTAAGTGCTAAAAAAATGCAAAGGATGATGTATTGCACGTTCAGACAGCTCAGAATCTCACATTCTATGGTCAGTACGGCAAAAGAATATTTGATATTATTGGGGCATTATTTTTGCTTTTTATAACGATACCTCTAATGCTAGCTATATTCCTCATTTTACTCATAACGACAGGTCGCCCCATTTTTTTTAAACAAATCCGAACTGGCCTCGATCATCACCGCTTTGTGATTTGGAAGCTACGAACAATGTGTATTCAGGCAGTTCCAGTCAATATGCCGACTATTTGTGCTGATGGTATCCCGGATGATTATTATTTTAAAACAGAGCAAGATACACGCATCACAAAAGTTGGCGCTATTCTTCGAAAACTCAGTATTGATGAAATTCCACAACTTTTAAATGTGTTAAAAGGTGATATGAGCATTGTAGGTCCACGTCCTGAAGTACCAACGATCACGAATGCATATAATTCCTTACAGGCTCGGCGTTTGGAGGTAAAGCCAGGATTAACTGGCCTCGCTCAAATTAATGGTAGGTCGAATATTTCACATGGTCAAAAAATATCATATGACATTGAATACGTTGATCATTATTCCTTTTGGTTGGATGTCCAAATTTTGTTGAAGACAATTTATGTTGTAGCTACACGCACAGGTGCTTATTAAAACATAAGGAGTGGCCATACTGAAGATCGTTCAGCTTATTACACGAATGGATAAAGTTGGAGGTGCGCAAAAACATGTGGAGGCACTTGCTATCCACTTAAAACAGGATGGGCATGATATCACAGTAGTGACGGGCTCCTATCAACCATCACTGTGGCACTTACAAGAACATGAAATTCCAGTTATTAGTATATCTGCTCTTCAACGGGCTATTCATCTGGCAAAAGATTTTCAAGCATTTTGGCAATTAAGAGCCGTTTTCAAACATCTACAACCAGACGTTATAGCCACCCACTCCTCTAAGGCTGGTGTGATTGGACGCGTAGTGGGTAGGTTGTTACAAATTCCAACTATTTTTACGGCACATAGCTGGAGCTTTACAGAAGGCGTTCCTTACAAGAAAAAGCTGTTCTATCAACGGATGGAAAGATCCATTCAGCCATTTACGACAAAAATTATTACGGTGTCTGAATATGATCGGGAACTAGCACTACTGAAAAAGGTCGCTCCTGCTCATAAATTGCTGACTATTCACAACGGCATTGACCCAATAGAGAGAAATGAGACAACTGAAAAGATATGCATGGAGCAGCCAGTCATTGTCATGGTTGCTCGTTTTGAAGTGCCTAAAAGACAAGATGTCTTGTTAAAGACTTTAGCAGAACTGACAGATATCCCTTGGCATCTTCAATTGATTGGGGATGGTTCTCTGCGTCCAGCTTTAGAACATCTTGTTGAACAGAATGGTTTATCAAATCGTGTAACATTTTTAGGTAATCAATTAGACGTTCATTCTTATCTTGAGAAATGCCATCTATTTGTTCTGTTATCAGATTGGGAAGGCTTGCCGATTTCGATTATTGAAGCGATGCGGGTAGGACTTCCTATTATTGCAACAAATGTAGGTGGTGTGAAAGAGCTTATTATTGATCATGACAATGGGTTTTTAGTGGAGCGAGAGAATAATGAATTATTGAAGAAGAGGCTGCATCAATTATTAATGGATGCTCCTTTAAGAGGGGAAATGGGGGCGGCCAGTGAGCAGCGTTATTTACAGTACTTCACCTTCACCCCCATGTATCAAAAAACATTAATGGTTTATCAACAGGCTATTTCAGAACTAGTGAAGAAAGGGGATTAAATTGCAATTAATTCGCATTAGAACTGATGATGAGCTTATGTGGTACAAGGAAATTTGGGACGCCATTTTAGAAGAAGAGAACAATGATAATCCATTTATAGAATTTGCGTGGTTTTATAATTGGTGGCAAATTGTAGGACGGAAAGAGCGTGTAGAGCTTTACGCCATTGAACATGAGGGGACGATTAGGGCCTTTTTTCCTTTTACAGTGTCTATTCGTTGGGGGATAAGGGTGTATGCTTTTGCAGGAGAAAACATCGCCAATTATACAGGGGTTGTGGCTAAAAAGGAATGGTTACAGCAAGTTACAACCTTTGTATTTGATGAGCTAATCAAAAAGCATCGGCATATTCTTTTTTCCTTGCATGGGTTATTAGAAAGTAAGGTGTCTACTAAGATCTTAGAGCAATACTTTGTAGAAAGACAATTACGTACAAGCCTGTTCCGAGTTGTGACACCCTATCTTGCTTTTTCAGAAATTGATTTTCATCGCCATTTCAATCAACGTCGAAAAATGCATGGCGTTGATCGACGAGAACGAAAACTAAGAAATTTAGGCTCCTTAGAAAGACGAGAGGCTTCACAGGATGAGCTTTGGCAAATGTTTCGGTTATTTAATCGACGTTGGGCAAAAAAACTAGATACAAGTGGCTTTACAAAAGGCAAGAAAAGAGATTTTTTTGAGCGTTTAACGATGCTTAAAGGTGAGGCGTTACAGGTAGAGGTCGATGCACTTGTCTTTGAAAACCAGTGGATTGCTTTTACCTATGGAATATGCTGTCGTGGCCGCTATGTAACATATGCTCTTGCACATGAGCCAACATTTAATTTATTTGGTGCTGGTCGGATAGTCACTCAGGAAGCCATCCAGCGAACGTTTACTGCTAACTATCGCTTATATGATATGAGCATAGGCTATGAGTCTTATAAATTTGACTGGCGCTCAGACATTGATTTTACAAGACAGATGCTTGCTAGCAGCGGTACGAAACGTACAAATCTACTGGCAGGTTTTTTATTGTTAAAGCAAAGGCTCAAAGAATTTATGAAAGGGAACCAACGAGTCGTAGATTGGAAGCGTAACACACTGGGCTATTTACGATACTTAGTAAAGTATGGAAAGGTAAAAGATTGGCTAGAATATGGACAACAATTCGTAGAAAAATTTATTCGTTTGAAACAAGTGGAGCTGTATGAATTATCCCCATCAGAGGACGTATCACCGCAGCAACCTGTCGGAAACTTATTTGAAGAGATGTCGATTCAGGAAGCGATGCAACTTGATCAGGAAGAAGTCATGGCCCTCCTTTATAAGGGCTATACGATTTATAAAGACTCCTTTGCGGAAACGAATAAGCTGGCGTTTGCATTACATGCCACAAACTGGCGAGTAGATTCAATGCAAATTGTAGAAGCCTTACCGAAACAAACCTATTTTTTAGCCTATGATGTTTTCAAACAAATCGATATTATTACAGCTTTTTTACGGAAAATAAAACCAGCACAAACATTGTGGATAACGGTAAGATTTTGGCAATGGCGCAAGCGCAAGCGCTTAGTACAGCTAGGCTATAAACCTATTTCTCGAATGAAACATTATAAAATTGCTCGTTTTGAGCGACACCGTGTAGAAAAATATACAGAGAGTGGGGGCGATGTACATTCTGTCCATTAAAAGTAAGCGATGGAATATCGCAATGCAGCATTTTTATTTTCTTGAAAAGCCAGCCAATTTTCGAAAGTCTATGAAAGTTGTAGGCTATACGCATTCATTAGTACCAAGTCGGAAGCTTGTAAAAAGCGAAACGATTCACATTTCTTTGCAAGAGCATGAGCTTTCATTGTATTTAGCACTGTCTGAAGGGAATCGTAAAATCTTACGACGTGCCCAAAAAGAATCCTATCAAGTCATTTTGTATAAAGAGCCATCCATAGAAAATTTGAAATCCTTTCAGCAATTTTACAATCAATTTGCCAAAAGAAAAAAAATTGAAGCAATCAGCAAGTCGCAAATGGAAACGATTCTGCTCCTCAATGAACAGGGTGCATTATTATTATCAGAGATCCAGAGTTTTTGTGGACAGACATTATGTTATCGATTAGATATTGTGCATGAGAAAAAAGCGATGTCTTATTTCGAGGCAACATGTCATGGAACGGCATTGCCTGCACAATTAAAACGTCCTTTCCGTTATGCAAATCGGTTTTTAATTTGGCATAATCTGCTACACCTAAAGGAGCAAGGTTTTGTCTTATATGATATGGGAGAATTAACGGACAATCGAAATGTACGAGCCTTTAAATTAAGCTTTGGTGGCCAGGTTGTTCATGTTTACTCAGGCTACATTATCCAATCAAAAATACGTGCACTACTACTAGGTGTGCAAAAATGGAGGAAGTAGCAACATGAATGGTGGGGGTCTCGTTATTTCATTAGATTTTGAGCTGAATTGGGGTGTCCATGACGTATTTCGTTATGGCCAATACAATAAAAACCTATATGGTGTACGTAAAGCCTTGCCCAGGATACTAGCGTTATTTGAGCAATATGACATCCATGCAACTTGGGCTACAGTTGGATTATTGTTTGCTGAATCAAAGGCAGAAATGGCTCATTATTTGCGAGGTATCCCTGTGAAATATGAAAATATGCGCTTTGCAGCACATACACAGCTAGCAAAAGTTGGCGAAAATGAACAAGAAGATCTACTGCATTTTGGTAAATCCTTAATAGAGGAAATTAAACGTACACCACATCAGGAAATAGGAAGTCATACCTTTTCTCATTTTTATTGCTTGGAGAAGGGCCAAACAGAAGCTGCCTTTTGTGCAGATTTACATGCAACCAAAACAATTAGTGACGGTTATACTGCGCCCATGAAATCCATTGTCTTTCCTCGTAATCAAGTAAACAAAGACTATTTTACAGCATGTTTAGAAGCGGGGTATGTTTGTTATAGAGGCACAGAAAATCATATGCTATATGACGCGCAAAAGTTTACGAAAAAGGGAAGACTTTTAGGTGCTAAGAAGTGGTTAGATAGCTATTGGAATATAACTGGTCATCATATAGCCACCCTGGAAGAAATGCAAGAGGAGCAACTGATTAATATTCGATCAAGTGCTTTTTTAAGACCATACTGTAGTCCATTGCGTATATTCGAAAATTTAAAAGTAAAGCGAATAAAGGAAGGCATGCTCAAGGCTGCACAGGCACAAGCCTTTTATCATTTATGGTGGCATCCTCATAATTTTGGCAAGCATATTGATAAGAATTTGGCGATGCTAGAAGAACTATTAAGTTATCATCAAGAACTGCGTAGTCAATATAATTTTCAAAGCTATTCCATGTATGAGGTAGCGGAACTTTGCGATAGCCTTTCGAAACAGCAGAAGTAGACGAAATGGAAGAGTTCTCTGCTTGAGTAAGAGAGATTTCTGGACGAAGAGTTGGTAAAAAAGAGGTTCGCTCTCTGAAGAGTATTGACAGTACTCGCACAAGAGAGAAAGCCACTCATAAAGAGTCTCAAAGTGATCACAAAAGAGTGGTACCCGCTCATTAAAAGTGTCAAAGCGCTCAAGGTCGGTGAACAACACTCAAAAAGTTGAGAAAAGCAACAATCTCCTAACAAAAGAAACATGCAATTTCTGAGCAAACTGATTTCAAGTTTGCTTTTTTTATTTGATCAAAAGAATATTTTCAATAAAAGAGGAAAAAAGAAAAACTTTGACGAAAATCATTGTACGAATGGTACTATTACTATAAAGAAAATATGTTAGGACATTTACAGGGGAGCACCAATTGATTTAGGTCAATTGAACTTGAAGGAAAAGAGAAGAAGGTGGTAGATGAATATGTTTACACAGTCAGAATGCCAATGGAAGCAGGAAAATGGATCAGCTATGCATCAGTGGATAAAGCAACAAACAAATCCGAATCCGAATGAGGTGGATATTGTCGTATATGGCGCTCTTTTATCATATGCCAATGGTGCGTCATCAAAAGCGCAATACCCAACAGCCTTTCGTAAGGCTTGGCCAGGTTTTCAATCGTATAATTTAGATGAGCAGGTGAATTTACGTGCCCTTTCAGTTGTGGATATCGGGGATGTAGCGATTCTAGAAAATGATAGAATGCTTTCGGAATCTGCCATCGAGGCTGCTGCGGAAAATTTAAGTATAGCCTTTCAAAGAAGTTTTACTTGTTTGATAGGGGGAGATCATACTATTACCGCACACTCCATAAAAGGTATAAAAAATGCCTTCCCACAAGATCGCATTGGCATCATTCAGATTGATACGCATTTAGATGCAAGGAACCAAGAGGAAATTGGTTTAGCGCAAGATTCTCCAATTCATCAGTTAATTGCAGCAGGGGTTGTGGAGGGGAGACATGTCTATAATGTCGGTTTGCATGGCTTCTTCAATTCACCCGAAATGATTCATTATGCTAAAGAACAAGGCATCCATATGATTACGTTAAAGCAAATGCGACGTGATGGTATTCAACTCACAATACGTGAAATGCTGCGTCAGCTTATGTATGAAGTAGATCGCATTTATGTATCAGTGGATTTAG
The DNA here is from genome assembly GCF_016757845.1 of Lysinibacillus sp. HST-98. Lineage (NCBI taxonomy): Bacteria > Bacillati > Bacillota > Bacilli > Caryophanales > Bacillaceae > Lysinibacillus > Lysinibacillus sp. HST-98. The sequence goes on along the minus strand of NZ_JAENHX010000009.1, from coordinate 139,251 downwards.
ATGCACTTGATATTGTATTTGCCTGTGATGTTCCTGCAGCTTCACCTGGTGGTTTAACGGCTTATGAGTTATTTGATATCCTCAAGCTTATTGGTGAAAATGAAGGTGTGCGTCATATTGATTTTGTTTATGCTGATCCTAAAGAAGGTATACTACGTCCAGAAACTGTTAAAATCGGTGTAACCGCATTTTTACAATGGTTAACAGGCATTCAGCTAGATCATCGCAATCGTATCTCGAAAAAGGGAAAGGTTATGTTGTAAAGCAAGTGTATTTCCGAGTATTAACAATGCTGATTTTTAAAAGTTTGCTATAATGTTTAAGTAGAAAACAATAAATAAATACAAACTTTGTATTGTAATAGAGAGGAAATTTATGATGACAACAAAACCAAGATTATTGATTGTCGACGGTATGGCACTGTTATTCCGTTCTTTTTTCGCTTCGGCTGCCATGGGGCATTTTATTCGCTTGGCAGATGGAACACCAACGAATGGAGCCCAAGGGTTTGTGCGACATGTTCTAACAGCACAAACTATTATGAAGCCAACACATATGGCTGTTTGCTGGGATATGGGCGCACACACATTCCGCAATGATTTATTTGATGGCTATAAAGCGAATCGCCCAGCACCTCCAGAGGAAATGCTACCACAATTTGATATGGCGAAAAATTTATCGCAGCAAATGGGCTGGCAAAATTTCGGCGTGAAGGGCATGGAGGCAGATGATTTAATTGGCTCCATGATAACGAAATGGCAGGACGAGGCAGATATTACGGTCATTAGTGGTGATAAGGATTTACTTCAGCTTTTAAGACCATCTACAGAAATTGCGTTTATGAAAAAGGGCTATACAGAATATGATATTTATACACACGCTCGCTTTAAAGAAGAATATTGTATTGAACCATCACAGTTTGCACAGGTGAAAGCCTTTATGGGTGATTCAAGTGATGGCTACCCCGGTGTGAAAGGGATTGGTCCTAAACAAGCATTAACGCTTATTCAAACATATGGCTCAATAGACAAAATCCTGGCATCTCTCGGTGAATTAAAGCCAGGTCAAAGAACAAAAATTCAAGATAATTTAGATATGTTGCAGCTATCACATGAGCTTGCAACGATTCAAACCAATGTACCAATTGACGCTGATTTTACAAGCCTTGTGTTACCAACTTACGAACCACATATTTTTAAAGCAATAGAAGAGCGTGGCTACACGCTAATTGCCAAGCATGCCCGTTCTTTGTATTCGCTTATTTAATCAATCATCGCAGAGTATAGTCATATGCTCTGCTTTTTTATTGTAAGGAAAAGAATAGAAAACAAATAGAAGGCTAATCGATATTTGCTCTAGTAAGGAACCATTTTTACGAAGGATAAAACCTTGTCGTTGTCTTTATAGAGAGCCTGACGAATTTGGCTATCACGTTGTGGACCACCATTATCATGGAATATTAGCCATAGCTCATCATTTTTTATCTCATAGCCAATAAGCGGTACCCAATGATAAGCAAAGGCTGATCTTGTATCTCGCCACTGAAGGCTAAAGTAGCGATCAAAACGCATAGCAACTGGTCGACCTGCATCAATTTCCTGTAGAGCTTCCTTTAATGAACAAGTTCGAATATCCCACTTTGGAAGCAGTTGACGAAGATTGTGTATCAGTCTCCATTTGAATAAGCCTATTTTTGTACCACCAAGCAGTTTATAAAGCTCATTAATGGAAGGAGTTGACTCATTTAAAAAATTTAAGATGACATGAATCGTAGTAGGTCCACAGGCAGAATTGCGATAGCTTGGTGCAATGGAAATCCCATATTGTGAAGCCCCTCGTAGTGCCAATTGTTGACGCATAATAAACTCCTTTCAAAAAGAGCTGCATTTCAAGAAGAAATGCAGCTCTCTCGCCATTATTGTTGAGCAGATAAAAATTCTGTTACTTGCTGAGGTGTTTTTGCATTGGCACTATGTAAATGTGCAAGTTTTTCACCATTTTGGAAAATCAATAGGCTTGGAATTCCCATAACATCGTACTTATCAGCAATTTCTGGAAGCTCGTCACGGTTTAGCTCATACCAGTCATATTGGTTGTACTCTTCAATGATTGGATCGATGAACATATTCATACGTGTGCAATCAGGACACCAGCCAGCATAAAATTTCACTAAAACTTTTTGGTCGCCAGCGATTAATTCGTTAAATTGTTCTGTAGTAGTAATAGTTTTCATTAAGTATTCACTCTCCTTGCTTTCCATTCTACACATTTTTCTCGCAATCTGAAAGTTTTCTGTTTGGCCGTTTCGATCGCTACCTCTTGTCCTTTTTTAGCTCGTTAAAAACAAAAAAAGATGTATACTGCAAAAATAATTGTTGAAAAAAGATTGCTAAATTAGACAAAATAATCTACACTAAAAACAGAAAAGTAGTTTTATCTTCATTCATTGAGAAGTGTCATTTTGGAACGAAGATAAACCTTAGTCGTGCTTGGTTGAGTGGAGGGAATCTCTTTCAACAAAAGGACAAAAAATTTACTAAGGTACACTTGATATTTTTTTGGCCAAAAAATGAATGGCTATTCATTCAATGGGAGAATAAGGGGGAATTGCTTGTGACTTACAACATTAAAAAAGCAGCTGTTCTAGGTTCTGGGGTGATGGGCTCTGGAATTGCAGCACATTTAGCAAATATCGGTATACCAACATTACTATTGGATATTGCACCAAAGGAACTAACGCAAGAGGAAGAAGTAAAGGGCCTTTCTTTAGAGCATCCAGCTGTTAGAAATCGTATTGTAAACGGAGCTTTGCAAAAGTTATTAAAGCAAAAGCCAGCACCACTTACTTCTAAGAAAAATTTATCACTACTATCAGTTGGCAACTTTGAGGATGATTTAGGGAAACTAAAAGATGTAGATTGGATTATTGAAGTTGTTGTAGAAAACTTATCAATTAAACAAAGTCTGTACGAAAAAATTGACGCAGTTCGTTCACCAGGAACAATCATTAGTTCAAATACATCTGGTATTAGCATTAATGCAATGGCAGAGGGACGTTCAGCTGATTTTCAAAAGCATTTTCTTGGCACACACTTTTTCAACCCACCTCGCTATTTAAAATTATTAGAAGTGGTTCCTGCCAATACAACTGCTCCTGAAGTAGTTAGCTTCATGAAAACGTTTGGGGAAGATGTGCTTGGTAAAGGAGTTGTACTTGCAAAAGATACACCAAACTTTATTGCCAACCGCATCGGAACATATGGTCTACTTATCACTTTACAGGAAATGTTAAAAGGTGGTTACTCTGTTGGTGAGGTAGACTCTGTAACAGGTCCGCTTATCGGCCGTCCAAAGTCTGCAACTTTCCGTACGCTAGATGTAGTTGGTTTAGACACATTCATTCATGTAGCGAAAAATGTTTACGATCAAACAACAGGTGAGGAGCAGCAAGTATTTGCAGTACCTGAATTTTTACAAAAAATGGTCACGAACGGTTGGTTAGGTGCAAAATCGGGTCAAGGTTTCTTCTTAAAACAAGGAAAAGAGATACATGAGATTGATCCAGCAACCTTAACGTATAGTCCAGCCAAAAAATTAAAAACACCTTCTATTGAAATGGCAAAACAAACTCGTGGATTGGCCAATAAAGTGAAGGCGTTAACCTATGCAAAGGATCGTACAGGCGAGCTATTATGGGGGATTTTTGCACCAACGCTCCTTTATTCTGCACAGCTACATGGGGAGATTGCAGATGATATCGTAGCCATTGATAACGCGATGAAATGGGGCTTCGGCTGGCAACAAGGGCCATTTGAGATATGGGATGCTATAGGCGTAAAAGATTCTGTGGCGAAAATGGAGGCTGAGGGCCGAGAGGTACCTGCATTTGTCAAAGAGATGTTAGCAAATGGCGTGGAGACATTCTATACAGAATTAGACGGAGATTTAGCTTACTATAATGGTTCACAATATGTGAAAGTGCCAGTCAATGAAAAAGAGATTAATTTAAAACGTTATAAGAAAAAGCATGGTGTGATTAAATCAAACACAGGTGCTAGTTTAATAGATTTAGGGGATGGAATTGCATTACTTGAGTTCCATTCGCAATCCAATGCAATCGGTTTGGATATTATCCAAATGATTAACTTTGCGGTAGATGAAGTAGAGGCTAACTATAAGGGCTTAGTCATCGGTAATCAGGGGAAAAACTTCTGTGTTGGGGCTAATCTAGGAATGATTTTAGTAGAAGCACAGGATGATAATATATTTGAGCTAGATTTCGTCATTAAGGCATTCCAAGATGCTATGCAGAAAATTAAATATTCACGTAAGCCTGTTGTAGCAGCACCGTTTGCCATGACATTAGGCGGGGGAGCAGAGGTTTGCTTACCAGCAGCACATATTCAAGCAACAATGGAAACATATATGGGCTTAGTGGAAGTAGGGGTTGGATTAATCCCAGGTGGTGGCGGAAATAAAGCGCTCTATCAAAAATTCCTCAAGGGCTTACCAAACGGCGTAGAGGTAGACTATCAACATATTGCTAATAAAGTATTTGAAACAATTGCGATGGCGAAGGTTTCAACATCTGGTGAGGAAGCACGTGAAAATAATTTCCTAAACTTTGCGGATGGTATTTCAGTTAATCCAGATCATCAATTGTATGATGCGAAGCAGGCGGCCTTAGCACTTTACGAAGCGGGCTATCAACCACCTGTACCAACTAAAGTGCCAGTGGTCGGTGCATCAGGCTATGGTACATTACTCATCGGTGCGCAAGGGATGTTTGAGTCAGGCTTTATTAGCGAACATGATTTAAAAATTGCTAAAAAATTAGCTTATGTTATTGCAGGTGGAAAAGTTCCGTACGGCACATTAGTCGATGAGCAATATTTATTGAACTTAGAGCGTGAGGCATTCCTTAGTCTTGTTGCTGATCCGCTATCACAGCAAAGAATGCAACACATGCTGTTAAAAGGTAAACCACTTCGTAACTAATTGACGAAATAGATCAATCTTGCACATGAAACAAAGGGGGATTAATACGATGCGTGAAGCCGTTATTGTAGCAGGAGCACGAACTCCAATTGGAAAAGCAAAAAAAGGTTCTTTAGCAACAGTAAGACCAGATGATTTTGGTGCTGTTGTAGTCAAGGAAACATTGAAAAGAGCAGGCTATGAAGGGCCAATTGATGATTTAATTTTAGGCTGTGCAATGCCTGAAGCAGAGCAAGGAATGAATGTAGCACGTAGTATTGGGGCACTTGCTGGATTACCAGATACAACCCCTGCTCTGACAATTAACAGATTTTGCTCATCAGGTTTACAGGCAATTGCCTATGCAGCAGAGCGAATTATGTTAGGACACTCAAAGGCAATTCTTGCTGGTGGTGTAGAATCTATGAGTATGGTGCCGATGGTAGGGAATACACCACGTTTAAATCCGACTTTAGCAGAAACGGCTCCACAATATTATATGGGCATGGGGCATACAGCTGAGGAAGTAGCTCGTCAATATAATGTTAGTCGTGAAGATCAAGATGCTTTTGCTGTTCGCTCGCACGAGCTTGCTGAAAAGGCAATTAAAGAAGGTAAATTCAATGATGAAATTGTACCAATCGAAGTGGAACAGCATTACGTAGACGATAACAATAAACCACAGGTGAAAAAATTCACATTTAGTATGGATGAAGGTGTACGTCCAGGTACATCAGTTGAAGGTTTGGCAAAATTGCGTCCAGCTTTCCACGTAAAAGGCAGTGTAACGGCGGGTAATGCCTCTCAAACTTCCGATGGTGCAGCAGCTGTACTAGTAATGGATCGTGAAGAAGCTGACAAGCATGGACTGACACCAATGGCAAAATTCCTAGGCTTTGCAGTTGGCGGTGTACCTCCTGAAGTAATGGGTATCGGGCCTATCGTGGCAGTGCCAAAAGCGTTGGAAATTGCAGGTTTATCCATCGAAGATATTGATTTATGGGAAATCAATGAAGCATTTGCTTCACAGTCATTACAGGTAGTACGTCATTTAGGTATCGACCAAGAGAAAGTCAATGTCAATGGTGGAGCGATTGCATTAGGGCATCCACTAGGCGCAACGGGAGCTATTTTAACATTAAAGCTAATTCATGAATTGAAGCGTCAAGGGAAGAAATATGGCGTAGTGACAATGTGTATTGGTGGCGGCATGGGTGCTGCTGGTGTATTGGAAATTCTATAATTTTTGCTAGATCAGCTTGAGGTGTACTGTTTACGGTTGCCTCCGAACATTGTATACGTCAAGCTTTTCTATACATGATCATTAGGGGAATCAACTAACAAAAAGATATATTGGGAGGAATTAATCATGACTGAAAAAACAACTGATTTCATTAAAGGCGGCGGATTTCTTATTGAAGATGTGGAATTAGATCGTGTATTTACACCGGAAGATTTCACTGACGAGCATAAAATGATTGCTAAAACAACAGAGGAATACGTTACAAATGAAGTTTTACCAGTAGTGGAAAATTTAGAGCACCATGAATTTGAACATTCAGTGCGTCTCCTAAAAAGTGCAGGCGAATTAGGTTTACTTGGAGCAGATGTGCCTGAAGAATACGAAGGGCTTGGATTAGACAAGGTTTCTTCCGCTTTAATCGCTGAAAAAATGTCTGTTGCAGGTGGTTTCTCTATCACACATGGTGCTCATGTTGGTATTGGGTCATTACCAATTGTTCTATTCGGTAATGAAGATCAAAAGAAAAAATATTTACCTAAGCTTGCTTCAGGTGAATTAATCGCTGCCTATGCATTAACAGAGCCAGGTTCAGGTTCAGATGCTCTAGGTGCAAAAACGACTGCAAAATTAAATGAAGCTGGCACACATTATATTTTAAATGGTGAAAAACAGTGGATTACGAATGCAGGCTTTGCTGATGTATTTGTGGTCTACGCAAAAATTGATGGCGATAAATTCTCTGCCTTTATCGTAGAACGTACCTACAATGGTGTTTCAGTTGGTCCTGAAGAAAAGAAAATGGGGATTAAATCATCATCAACTCGTACATTAGTATTGGAAGATGCGGAAGTACCTGTAGAAAATCTATTAGGCGAAATTGGTCGTGGGCATATCATTGCGTTCAATATTTTAAACATTGGTCGTTATAAACTAGGCGTGGGCACAATTGGCGGATCGAAGCGTGCATTGGAGTTAGCTATTCAGTATACAAACCAACGACAGCAGTTTAAGACAAAGCTTTCTGATTTCAATCTGACAAAAGAAAAATTATCAACAATGGCTTCTCAATTGTATGCTTCTGAATCATTAAACTATCGTACTGTTGGACTATTTGAGGATCGCTTAAGCCAGTTAAGCCTGGAAGAGCAAAAGCAAGGAAAAGTAATTGCAGGTGCGATCGCCGAATATGCGATTGAATGCTCTATTGCCAAAGTATTCGGTTCAGAAACATTAGACTATATTGCTGATGAAGCTGTCCAACTTCATGGCGGTTATGGCTTTATGGCTGAGTATGAGGTAGAGCGTATTTACCGTGATTCTCGTATTAATCGAATTTTTGAAGGTACAAACGAAATTAACCGCATGATTGTACCTGGTACATTTATGAAAAAGGCGCTAAAAGGTGAGCTGCCATTATTACAAGTGGCTCAAAATTTACAGCAAGAGCTGCTTATGCTAATGCCAGAGGAAATCGGTACAGAGCCGTTAGCACAAGAAAAATATTTAGTGAAAAATGCCAAGAAAATTGCTGTCTTAGCTGCAGGCTTAGCAGCCCAACGCTTTGGTGCAAAGCTTGATCAAGAGCAAGAAGTATTGGTAAACATTGCGAATATAGCTAACCAATTATTTGCAATGGAATCAGCTGTCTTACGTACAGAGAAGGCAATTGCTCGTGACGGTGTTGAAAAAGCACATCAAAAATTGCTATACACACAAATTTTCTGCCAAGAAGCATTCGCAGAAATCGAAAAGGAAGCAAAAGACACAATTCTTGCATCAGCAGATGGCGATGCTGCCCGTATGACATTATCTGCACTGCGTAAGCTAACGCGTAATAATCCATACAATCTAATTGTGAAGAAGCGTGAGGCTTCCGTTAAATTAATTGATGCTGAAAAATATATTGTTTAGTGCAAATTTAACCGAGCTATCTGCAAAAGATAGCTAGGTTTTTTTTATGAGATGGATAATCGTAAAAGGAGCGGATAAATTTGCACAACTGGTGGATAAACTTACAATAAAGAGTGAAGTTCACCATTGAAAACAACTATGATGGTATACTACAGAAAAAGACAGAAGAGGAGCATTGTAATGACGATTCAATTTTTCCATTATCCGAAATGTACAACATGTAAAAAGGCACAGAAGTGGTTAAATGAGCATGAGGTTTCCTATGAAGAGGTACATATCGCAGAGCAACCTCCCACTAAAGAAGAATTAACAGCTATTTGGCAGGCTAGCGGACAGCCTTTGAAGAAATTTTTTAATACCTCAGGTATGAAATATCGTGAGCTTGGCTTAAAGGACAAGTTAGCCGAAATGACGGAGGATGAGCAGCTTGAGTTATTAGCTTCAGATGGTATGTTAATTAAACGTCCCATCGTCACAGATGGAAAAAAAGTTACTTTAGGTTTTAAAGAAGTAGATTTTGAGCAAGCTTGGAAATAACCGTATTAAACCTTGTATTTAGAGGAGAAGTATGGCACACTGAAAGTGAATATATTACATATTTATGGAGGGGTTTTTTGCATGAGCACACCTAAAGACTTACGATACTCTGAAGAACATGAATGGGTAAAAGTAGAAGATGGAAAAGTACGTATTGGTATTACTCACTTCGCACAATCTGAATTAGGAGATATCGTATTCGTTGAGCTTCCACAAGTTGGCGACGAAATCAAAACAGATGATCCATTCGGTAGCGTAGAATCAGTAAAAACTGTTTCTGAATTATATGCACCAATCTCAGGTACTGTAGTGGAAGTAAATGCAGATTTAGAAGATAGCCCAGAATTCGTTAATGAATCACCATATGAAAAAGCATGGATGATCGTTGTTGAGCCTGCTGATGCATCAGAAGTTGAGAAACTAATGACAGCAGAGCAATACGAAGAAATGATCGCTGAATAAGACAAGCCATAATCGAAAAACGTCGGCAACTACCGGCGTTTTTTGTTATATAATGACTTATAAGTGGGGATCTCTAAATGGAGGTGGCGTAATGTTCGAGGGAAAATGCTTGATAGTAGAAGGGCGTTCAGATAAGCTACAAATTGAGCCTATTTTGAATGAGAATGTTACAATACTATGTACGAATGGTACAATTGGTGTGCATCAATTAGAAGAACTACTGGATCCCTATGAGGGCTGTGAGCTATTTACTTTTTTTGATGCAGATACTTCTGGGGATAAGCTACGTGCATTAATGGACAGACATTATCCAGAAGCTGAGCATCTGCGCACAATGCCAACATACAAGGAAGTAGAAACGACACCAAGAAAAGTCCTAGCGATGATTTTACTGCGTGCACATTTTTCAATCCATAATGAATATATTTTGTAAGGTTGCGTGAGTAAATGGAAGAATGGTCAACAGAGCAGTGGGAAACGGCTAAACAGTCGGGAGAGAAAACTGCATTTTATTTATATACACCGATGTGTGGAACATGTGCAGTGGCATCTAAAATGATGTCCGTTATTGAACAATTACTGCCACAGCTACAAATTGGGAAAGCAAATATCAACTTTTTGGAACACATTGCCTATGAGCATCAAATTGAAAGTGTTCCATGTCTACTCATCACTGATGGCGGAAAAGTGACAGAAAAAATTTATGCCTTTCAATCCGTACCATTTTTATATGAATTGTTAAAAAAATCAATTGACTGAACTTTACTAGCGTGGTAAAGTATCAAATATATTACTAAAACATTAAATATATCGAACTCTTATGAAGAGTGGCGGAGGGAAGTGCCCTATGAAGCCCGGCAACCATCACAATGTGAAAAGGTGCCAAATCACTCAAAGATTTTTCTTTGAAAGATGAGAGAACGGTTTAACGTATCATACGTGACCCCTTCTACTTGTCTGTGAGTGAAGGGGTTTTCTATATGAGAAAAGGAGTATTCGCTATGATCCAGCTTCAAAATATTACAAAGAAATACAAAACAGCAAATGGCGAATTAACGGCAGTCAAAGACGTCAACCTTACTATTAATAAAGGTGAAATTTTTGGCATTATCGGCTATAGTGGTGCTGGTAAAAGTACCATGATTCGTTTATTAAACGGTTTAGAGAAACCGACAGCAGGAACAGTAACGGTGAACAATCAAGAATTTTCATCGATAAAAGGGCAAAAGCTTAGAGCGGCTAGACAAAAGGTAAGTATGATTTTCCAGCATTTCAATTTACTTTGGTCGAGAACAGTTGCCGAAAATATTGCATTCCCTCTAGAAATCGCAGGCTTCCCAAAGGCTCAACGTGAAGCACGTGTGAAGGAATTGATTGCCCTTGTAGGCTTAGAAGGGCGCGATAAGGCATATCCATCCCAGCTTTCTGGTGGACAAAAGCAGCGTGTAGGAATTGCACGTGCATTAGCGAATAATCCAGAGGTTTTACTATGTGATGAGGCGACTTCCGCACTCGATCCTGAAACAACGGATGCTATTCTTGATTTACTCGTAGATATAAATGAACGCTTAGGCTTAACGATCGTCCTGATTACCCACGAAATGCATGTCATTCGCAAAATTTGTCATCGTGTAGCGGTGATGGAGGCAGGCGAAATTGTGGAACGTGGTGAGGTATTGCAAGTCTTCCAAGCCCCACAGGCAGCTATTACTAAGAAGTTTGTATCTCAAATTACAGACACTAAGGAAACACAAGATACGGTAGCACAAATTAAAACAAACTATCCAACTGGGCAACTTGTCAAACTTATTTTTGTTGGTGAAAAAACAGAACAGCCTGTCATCTCACATCTTGTGAAACAATTTGATGTAGAAGTAAGTATTGTTCACGGAAATATTTCGCAAACAAAAAATGGTGCATATGGTACATTGATTGTGCAAATTGATGGCTCTCAGACAAACGTCACTGAAGCCCTTCGTTATTTAAATACAGTGGAAGTACAGACGGAGGTGATTGAAAATGCTAACTAATCTCTTTCCGAATGTAGACTGGGAAAATATGTGGCAAGCTACGTATGAAACATTATACATGACAGCTATATCAACGGTTGTGACATTTATTCTTGGGTTAGTCATTGGTATTGTTCTATTTTTAACTAGTCCCAATCAGTTATGGGCAAATAAAATCGTTAACTTTTTAACAGGATCACTCGTAAATATTTTCCGTTCCATTCCATTTATCGTATTAATTATTTTATTAATTCCATTTACGAAATTTTTACTAGGTACAATTAGAGGAGCGAATGCGGCGTTACCTGCATTAATTATCGGTGCAGCACCGTTTTATGCTCGTATGGTATTAATTGCGTTACGTGAAATTGATAAAGGTGTGATTGAAGCAGCTCGTTCAATGGGGGCGAAAACTTCTACAATTATTTGTAAAGTATTGGTTCCTGAATCATTACCAGCCTTGATTTCTGGTATCACTGTAACGGCTGTTGCTCTTGTAGGTTATACTGCGATGGCAGGAATTATTGGTGCAGGGGGTCTTGGTAACTTAGCTTTCTTAGACGGCTTCCAGCGAAATCGCCAAGATGTGACATTAATGGCAACTATTTTGATCTTAGTAGTCGTATTTATTATTCAATGGATTGGTGATTTAATTACCGAGAAAATTGATAAACGCTAGCAAGAAAAAGAGGTTATTTCGGTTCTTACCGCTAACATATTTTAAACAAATAAAAGGGAGTGTCATAAATGAAAAAGTTATTAGCAGGATTATTTTTATCCATACTTGTACTAGCATTAGCAGCTTGCGGTACAGATAAAAAAGAAGATGAAAAATCAGCATCTGGCGATCAAACAGATAGCAAAGAAAATGTAACATTAAAAGTAGGTGCTTCTAATACACCACACGCAGTCATTTTAGATAAAGCAAAACCGATCTTAGCTAAAGAAGGCATAGACCTTGAAATTGAAACGTATACAGATTATGTTCTACCAAACCAAAATTTAGAGTCAAAAGATATTGATGCAAACTATTTCCAGCACATCCCTTATTTAGAGCTACAAATTAAAGACAATGGCTACGATTTCGTCAATGCAGGTGGCGTTCACATTGAACCAATCGGTATTTACTCAAAAAAATATAAAACGTTAGAAGACCTGCCAGAAGGCGCAACAATCTTACTTTCTAACTCAGTATCTGACCATGGTCGTATGCTGTCATTATTAGAGGCTAAAGGCTTAATCAAATTAAAAGAAGGCATTGATAAAACAGCAGCAGAATTAAAGGATATTGAAGAAAATCCTAAAAACTTTAAATTCGATGCAAACACTGCACCAGAAATGCTTGTACAAATGTACGAAAATGATGAAGGCGATGCAGTGCTTATCAATTCTAACTTTGCCATCGATAACGGTTTAAACCCAATTGAAGATGCTATTTCTCTTGAAGATAAAGAATCTCCATATGTTAACATTATCGCTGTACGTGCAGGTGATGAAACAAAACCTGAAATTAAAAAATTATTAGAAGTATTAACATCTAAAGAAATCCAAGACTTCATTTTAGAAGAGTGGAAAGGTGCAGTAGTACCGGTAAAATAAGAATCAAATAAAAAGGGTACATAAGTTTAACGACTTATGTACTCTTTTTTATTTGTAGTTAAATTGATGAGAAACTATGTATTTTTTATGACGTCTATTTATGTTTAGATATTGTTTAGTCACATTTATTACTATAGTAATGTTGTTAATATACGAAATAAATGATAGAAAGTAATAATAAGAAAAAACTAGATGGAGTGATTCTAATGAATGATATAAAATTCACCCATGATATCATGCAAGAACATGAAGTAGAACGTTACTTTAAAATATGGCGAGAAAATGTTATTAGATCACGCCTTACCATAACAGCAGTCTTTTTAAAAACAGCTAATTCTACACCACTAAATGATCAAGTTACCTCGTTTTTACAATCAAAAATACGCAAGACAGACTTGCTTTTTCAATTAGCCGATGGGGATCATTGGGGCATCTTCTTTTTACAAAGTAGTGATGTAGAAGCTAGGGCGTTTTTAAAACGAATATTTGCCATCTTAAAAGCAGAACGGAAGTTCCAACAGATTACATTAAAAGCCTCTATAACAGAAATAAGAAATAATAACGTTATTTTTGAAGAGCTGTTAAATAAAAATAAACAGATGTTACTAAGGGATGAGCAATTGATATGGAGTATAGCAGAGGTAAAGGATTACTGTGAGCAACCAACTGAATTAGTGAAAGTTAGTATTATTGAGCAAAATGCAATTTTTAGACAAGTATTAGAGTCAACGCTTAATCAAATAAATATCCCTTATTTTTCTTTAGATGTGAAGGTTTATGAGGATGGCTATAGCTTTTTGCAATCGGATGATTATAAATCAGGGCATATGCATCTAATTCTTATGAATGATATTTTACCTCTAAAAAATGGCTTAGAAATATTGCATATCTTACGACATATGCCCAATGAAAAGAAATTTATTATTTATATGATGTCAGAACGCAATTCTGAAGGGGCAGCGCTTAATGCTTATGAAGGCGGTGTTGATGAATATATTGTCAAACCATTTAATTTACGTTTGCTAGAAGCCAAAATTAAAAGAACGTTTGCGAGGTTTTGGCTATGATCAAGCTGACTATTTCGACGCTTTTTACAATAATTTTCTTCTTATTAGTTGTGCTCTTTATCTTTTTAATGTATTTACTTGTTCAGCGACAGCGTGAAAGCTATTTTGAAAAAGTTCGTGACCGTTATTTACAAAATTATTCTCAACTTTGGTATGATTACTTATTCAATAGCGCATTATTTAGTATCGTATTGGTACCTCGAGGAAGTGCCCAAGTAGAAGCTATTGAAAAAATTTTTTCATCCTATTTAAAGAATATAAGGAATGAACAGGTGGAACTAAAAATTAAACAATTCTCCAATCAATATTTAAAAGCATTCTACGAAAAAGATTTATCAAGTAGACGATGGAGTATTCGAATGAATGCCCTCTATCGAATTGCGGACTTACAAATAGAGGAATTGCTAACGAAGTGCCAAGATTTCGAAAAAAATAACAGTACAGATGAAGAACATTTCCAGTTATTAAAAATATACTCCCTTTTCCAACCAGATTTATTTATGGAGAAAATAAAAAATTCCAATGTAAATTACGCTGAAAGTGAATATAGAAGACTATTTGTATTATTAGATGATAATGTATTCATTCGATTTTTCCATGATTTTAATAGTTTGTCAGCCAATATGCAATTTGCTGTTATTGATACTGCTGCTGTAAAAAGAAAGATGGAGTATCTGGATGAATTAAAAAAATTATTAGATCATGATACACCGGAAATTAACATCAGAGCATTAAAAGGGCTTTATGAAATTGGTATTATTGATGAGATTGATCCCTTGATACCTTTTGTGACTTCAGAAATGTGGGAAGCCAGGTTAATGGTTGCTAAAATTTTTAAGCATGTACCGCTAACTTACACTTATAGTTATTTAGAGCAGCTTCTTCAAGATGAGAATTGGTGGGTACGTTCCCAAGCGGCAAAAACGATTGTAGAAGATCGACAAGGTATAGCCAAATTACAGCAATTCATTGAATCCTCAAATGACCAATATGCAATTGAAATGGCCCAGGAAATTGCAGCAAGAAAAGAGGGGAAGTAAATGAAAATAATTGACTATTGCATGATGTTTTTTGGGGGCATCATTTTATTTTATATGCTGTTCGTTATCGTGTCATATTGTACAATGTTCATCATTGCTATGCTAGATTTAAGAAAACGCTATCGTCTCGATCTATCAGAGTATGATGATGCGCATATAGATGCCTTTTATTCAAAACCCGTGTCCTTACTTGTTCCTGCTTACAATGAAGAAGTAGGGGTTGTAGATACAGTTTATTCATTATTGAATTTACGTTATCCTCAAACTGAAATTATCATTATTAACGATGGGTCTACAGATCAAACCCTTCAAACGGTCATCGAACATTTTCAAATGAAGCCAATCAATAAAATTGTCCGAACTAACATCCCTACAAAAGACATTAAGCAAATATATGAATCAGAAATCTATAAAAATTGTATTTTAGTTGATAAAGAAAATGGTGGTAAGGCTGATGCACTAAATGTGGGTATTAATGTATCTCAATATCCATATTTTTGCTCTATTGATGGGGACTCCATTTTAGATGAAAAATCCTTGCTGCGGGTGATGAAGCCTATCATTTTATCTGATGGTGAGGTCATTGCAGCAGGAGGTAATATTCGTATTGCAAATGGTGCAAAGATGCAGTTTGGCTCTATTTATGAGACTCAATTACCTAGTAATTACCTAGTAATCATGCAAGTAATCGAATATTTGCGGGCATTTTTAATGGGGCGAATAGCTTTAAGTAAATTCAATTTAGTCCTTATTATTTCAGGAGCATTTAGTGTTTTCTCTAAAAAATGGGCTGTTGAAGCAGGTGGATATTCAACCAATATTATTGGGGAAGATATGGAACTGGTGGTGAATATCCATCGACTTATAAAAGAAAAAAAAGAAAATAAGCGTATTGAATTTGTACCTGACCCAGTTTGCTGGACGGAAGCACCTCAAACATTGGGGGTACTGCGCAATCAACGAAGAAGGTGGCATCAAGGGTTATTTGAAAGTCTATGGAAGCATAAAAAAATGACCTTGAATCCTAGATATGGCATGATTGGATTTCTTTCGTTCCCATATTTTTGGTTAGTAGAATGTCTAGGGCCTCTTGTCGAGTTAGGTGGATATATTTATATTGTCATAGCCTTTTTCTTAGGGAAAATTTATTATGAGGTTGCTCTTATGTTGCTATTACTATTTGTGATTTATGGTGTTATTTTTTCAATAGCGGCAGTATTGTTTGAATCATGGAGTATGAATACGTATCCGAAAAAACGAGAGTTGTTCCGCATGATTCTTTTAGCGTTTACAGAAATATTTTGGTATCGTCCACTAACATTATTCTGGCGCTGTGAGGGATTAGTTCGTTTTGTCTTAAGAAAAAGTGACTGGGGTAATATGAAACGTGTCGGCATTGCTGAAAAGGAGAAAAGTGTATGAAACGAGTCTATATAGGGATTATGGTCGTTCTAGTCCTCATTATAATCCCTATTGCATGGTGGTACTTGGAAGATGAAAAACAGCTAAATGTGGCCATTATAGATAAAACGGTTCCGAATGAATCTTACCGAGAGCACTTAGGGGTGAATTGGTTTTTAAACCATTATAAATATAGATTGAATAATGAACCTTATAAAGTGGAACGCAATTTCTATGGAACCGTTCCAAATGATGAAACTAAAAGCGTTGTAGAAAAGAATTTGCCAAATGATTATAGTGACTATGATGTCATTTATTTGGCAGATACGTACGGAGTTTATAAAGATGATTTACAACAAGCAAAACGTTTAGGTGAGCGTTCTGAAAAAATTGTTGGAGGACTTGAACAAAAAGAATGGCAGGCAATCGTCGAACGCTTAGCCAGCAAAAAGAAGAGTATGTTAATTGCCGAGTATAACACGTTTGCTTCACCAACATCAGGGGAAGTTCGTAAAGAATTACAGGATTATTTAGGAATCACATGGTCTGGCTGGATCGGGCGTTATTTCGATGAGCTTGATTATCATAAAAACTTAGAAATACCGCAATGGGTTATCGATGAACATGGCGATAATTGGTCATATAAAGGTGGAGGCTTTTTACTATTTAACGAAATAACTGAAGAGCTCCTTGTTCTAGAAATGGACAGGCATGTTAAATCTGAAGGTATTCAAGTGCAGTTTACTGAAAATGGGGAAAAATTCTTTCATTCATCTGCAAGGGCGCAATACAATTATTGGTTTGACATTATTACACCCAAATATGCTGAAGATGCTCTAGCAAATTATAAATGGGATTTAACGAAAAAAGGAACAGAACTGTTAAAGGATAATGGCATTCCAGAACAATTTGCAGCAATTGTAGGCCAAGATAAAAGCTACACATCTAGTTATTATTTTGCAGGAGATTTTAATGATATCGCACGGGTACCGAATATTTATAAAATAAAAGGGTTACCTACAATCTATAAATATGCTGAGAAGTATGCGGACAGTTCGTTTTATTGGTCCATTTACATCCCAGTAATGCATAAAATATTTGATTCATTTGAGCACAAAGAGGTTCAGGAAACAGTAAATTATGAAAAATTAAACTATAATGCAAGGATTCAGGGACAATCTTTTGAAGTGCTAAGAGATGGCAAATGGGAACCAATCGTATTTAAGGGTGTCAATATCGGAATGGGGAAACCTGGTGCCTTTCCTGGAGAAGCAGCAATTACAGAAGAGGAATATTATCGATGGTTTAAACAAATAGCAGAAATGAATGCCAATACGATACGAGTCTATACATTACATCCACCTGGCTTTTATAGAGCACTTGCTAAATATAATGAAGAACATTCAACTAACCCATTATATGTTTTACATGGGGTTTGGATTAATGAAGAAGGTTTAGCAAATTCATTGGACGCCTACGATAAAGAAACGTTAAAAGATTTTCAATTAGAAATGAAACGAATGGTAGATGTCATTCATGGAAATATCTATGTGGAGCCTCGACCAGGACATGCATCTGGCTTGTATGATGTAGACGTATCAAAATATGTTATAGGATGGGTACTAGGAATTGAATGGTATCCACATATGGTTGCTGGAACGAATGAAAAACATGCAAATATTGGTCAGTACAATGGTACTTTTTTTGAAACCAAGAATGCCTCTCCATTTGAGCATTGGCTAGCAGAACAAATGGATGTTGTGTCAGTTTATGAAAAGGAAAAATATAACTGGCTACGTCCAATGAGTTTCACGAACTGGGTCACAACGGACATTCTTGAACATCCGTCAGAGCCATCTGAGGAAGAAGATTTAGTAGGGGTCAATCCAAATGTTATTTATACGAAAGGAGAGATGACTGCGCCGGGACAATTTGCTTCCTATCATGTGTATCCTTACTACCCTGACTTCTTTAATTTCGATAAAGATTATTTAAATTATGTCGATTTCCGTGGGAACAAAAATAGCTATGCAGGTTATTTAAATGAGCTCCATGAAGCTCATACTATGCCTGTTCTTATTGCGGAATTTGGTATACCAGCATCACGTGGGAAAACACATGATAATGTATATGGTTGGAATCAGGGGCAAATGTCAGAACAAGCACAGGGAGAAACACTTCAACATTTATTTGAGGATATTATGCATGAAGGGCTCATGGGAGGACTTGTTTTTACATGGCAAGATGAGTGGTTTAAACGAACGTGGAATACGATGGATTATGATGATCCGAATCGTCGACCATTTTGGTCCAATGCTCAAACAAATGAGCAACAATTTGGTTTATTAAGCTTTGATAGACTGAAGGTAAAAGTAGATGGAGAGACAACGGAATGGACAGGTAAACAGCTATATGATACTGCACCAAACAATCCAACAGATTTTGCAGTAGACTATGATGAGCGCTACTTGTACATTAAATTAAAAAGTGAGGAGTTAGCCAATACCTCTCCTCGCATTTTATTAGATGTTGTACCAGATCAAGGAAATACGTCTGCTACATCTATAAAAAATATGAAGTTTTCAAATGGTGTTGATTTTATAGTTGAGCTCAACAAAAATGGTCAATCTAGAGTTGTTATTGATGAATACTACGATTTCTATGATTATTTATATGGCCACCGTTTAAATTTAGTTGCTCCCCGAATGGCTAATGCTATTGAAAATAGTGGAAAGTTCTCTCCTATTTATTATGTGTTAAATAAACAACTATTTTTACCTGAGCAAAATAGAACGACTGATTTTAGTATCTACGAAACAGGGAAATTACTTCAAGGAAATGCTAATCCAGAAGCAAAAGATTATGATTCTTTAGTTGATTATACTTGGACCGATGACAATGTTATCGAACTTCGCATCCCTTGGCTATTGATTCAAGCTAAAGATCCGAGTCAGCGTGAGTTTATAGGTAACCTGTATAAAGATGGCGATAAAGCGGCCGTTAAAGTAGACAATATTTATATAGGTGCTTTATTTGTAGATAAAGAGAACAACGTTGTTCAATCTATGCCAGCAGCTACTAATGGTATTTTACCACCACTGTCTGCTTATACATGGGAAACATGGCAAGTTCCCAAATATGAAGAGCGATTAAAACAATCCTATTATATTTTACAAAAATTATTTAAATCATATTAAAGGAGCTAAGGGTTGATTCTTCTACCCTTAGCTCTTTTTTATTGAAATTGAGAAAGGCGGGAAAAGAAGTTTTTCACAAAGTCTAAAAATATAGCTTCTGAAGGTGCGATTTCTCGATTAACTGGTGAAATAATACCAACTGTTCTAGGTATTGTTGGAGATTCGATAGGGACCTTAATGGTAAAGCGAGCTGCTGAATCATAAAGAGAGCTCTCTGGTAATAGACTAACACCTATGCCAGCTGCGACTAAGCCCTTTAGTGCATCCAAATCTTCTCCCTCTGAAATGACATTTGGTAAAAAGCCTGCAGCTCGACAAGCATCCATCGCTACCTTATGCAAAATGTAACCATCTGGAAATAACACAAATAGATCATTTCTCAACTCTGCAAGCTGTATGCTTTCTCTTTTAGCTAATGGATGATTGGCTGGTAAAAGAGCAGCAATATTTTCAGTAAACAGAATGGTTGATTGGATGGATTCGTCCTTCGGGGGCAGGGGTCCCAAAAAGGCGAGGTTCAACTCCCGATTTTTGACTGCATCAATCAAAAATCGATAAGACCCTTGACGTAGTTGAAATTGTAAATCAGGATATTCGCGTTTAAAGGCTGAAATAACGGTTGGCAGAACATAGCTAGCTAAACTTGTTGGAAAGCCGATTTTAATTGAGCCCTTTGCAGGATCAAGATATTCTTCTATTTGCTTTGCTGCAAAATCGATGGCCTTTAATGCCGTAATGGTATGTTCAAGAAATGTCTTCCCTATTGGTGTTAATTTGACATTTCGTCCCACTCGTTCAAATAACGGGGTGCCTAACTCATCTTCAAGATTTGCGATTTGCCGACTAATGGCAGATTGGGCTACATGAAGATGCTCAGCTGCCTCTGAAATATGCTCACGTTCAGCAACCTCTACAAAATAGCGTAATTGACGTAACTCCACTAACATTTCACCTCTATTAATCTAAAAATAAGATTGATTATACCTTAATTATATATTATTTAAGATGGAAAATAACTGTTCATGTCAAAATAAAAATTATAAGCTGTTAGATATTTGAGAGTTTGCTATTGTAAGATGAGGAGGAGGTGGGATTCATGATAAAAAAAAGTTTAAGTTGGTTATTTATTTTAGTAGCCATCACGATGCTAACTTATTTAATTTTTAACGATCAAGATACAAGCAATACTAAGTTACAAGCAGTGGATGGTCAATTAGATTTATCAGAAATAACAAAAGAGGAAGAGATTGTAGCATTGTCTGGAGAATGGCGTTTTATAGGCAATAAATTTCTTGAACCTGCTAATTTTCCTGATCATGCTCCCATTGAAAAGGTTCCTGGACCATGGCAGGCCGATGCAGAGTATGGTACTTATCAACTTAAAATTAAGCTACCCCCTCATTTCAAAAAAATAGGTATTCGGGTACGAAATATTTGGTCATCTCATCGACTTTTTATAAATAATGAGATCGCTGCCTCCTATGGTAAACTTGCTACTGCTCGAGAAGCATCGGAACCAAGTAATCCTGTTTATGAAGTGTATTTTTCACCTTCTTCAGATTCGGTGATCCTAACAATACAAGTTGCAGATTTTTATAATGCAAGGCATGGCATTATATTTCCTATAGATATTGGAGATGCGGATGCTCTTGCAAAAGATGTCATTCAAGATGTGTACTTGGAAAAAACAACGATTATCATGTTATTAATATTTTCAATCTTTCATTTTAGTTTGTATTTATTAAGAATAAGAGACAAAGCGTTTTTTTATAGTGCAATGTATTTTTTTACGTTGGCAATTTTGGTATGTACAAGAGGCGAACGAACTCTTTATAGAGAGTTTCCTACTATAGAATTTGAATTTTATTTTCGTTTGCAAGATTTTATAACATATATAAATGCAGTGATGCTATTCCTGTTCTTTGCCTATACGGTAACAGCTATGATGAAGCGTAGGACAGCTTTATTATTTGTGTCACCACTACTATTATATGGTGTTGGAACACTGCTTTTACCAGCAAGATCCTTATCAGAGCTACAATATATATTTTTTACCTATATAAATTTCCTAGCATTTTTTATAATAGGACGATTATTGTATTTGATCATGACGAAAAGTACTCATGTTCCGAAAAATGAACTGATAATATTAAGTGCCACAATTATATCTCTATTAATTTTTAGCATAAGTGGAACCTTTGATCAGCTTTTTTTCTCTGGACGAAATGTTTTTAATCGTATTGGTCTGCTATTCTTTGTAGTATGTATGAATATTTATTTGGCAATGCGACTAATTAATCGAACAAGAGACGCTGAATTATATAGTCAACGTCTAGAAAAGGCGACAATCGGTAAGGATTCCTTTTTAGAAGTGACAACAAATGAATTAGAACAACCTCTTTATCATGCATTAAATATAATAAAATCCTTATCAAATCAATCTATGACGGATAAGCAACAACTACTAGAACAACAATTAGAACGCTTATTATATCTAGTAAATGACTTAAAAGATTTTACTAGAATAAGATTTCAGGATTTCAAAATAGATGTACATCCAGTTAATATACAAATGATTATTCAGCATGTACTAACTATGCACGAAAAGAAAATAAAAAAAACGCATATTCGTTTATACAAGCACATGAATCCGAAATTATTAGTTCAAGCTGATGAGCAGCGTGTAGGACAAATCTTATACAGGGTACTTGAAACAGCTATTGCTCACGCTGGGAATGGAGATGTGATTCTAACTGTTTTACATTTTGATACAGACGTAAGGATTTTGGTAGAAGGAGCTGGCCCTGAGCCTATACAGCAAAAAGCAGCAGATGAGACAGGACAGTCGATAGGGAAAGCCATCATTGAGCAGATGGGTGGTACATATTCGATAGATTTATTACATAATGGCATTCGATTTATCATCACATTGCCATTTGGGGGCTATGAGCAAGTGCTAAAAGACAACGAGAAGTTTATCATTACGAATGATCAGCCACTGTTCAATGAAAATTTGCCAAGATTACTCATAGTTGAGGATGATGTCATTCATGCAGAGGTTTTACAAACATTACTACAAGGCCAATATGCGATAGAGGTAGTGCATTTTCCTGAGGAGGCACTCAGCGTTATTCAGCAAAAAAGACCTGATTTTTTATTAATAGATGAAGTGATGCCTGGAATGGGGGGCATTGCCCTAACCAAGTATATACGTCAGTATTATAGCTATATAGATTTACCGATTATGATGTTAGTAGCCAATGAATATCCAACGAATATTTCACTTATCCTGGAATCAGGGGCCAATGATTATATCCGTAAGCCAGCTACAAAAGAAATGTTACTTTCGCGTTTATCGGCTATAGCATTAACGAAAGAGGCGATGGGCAAAGCGATACAGCATGAAATGGCTTTTCTACAGGCACAAATCAATCCTCATTTTTTATACAATGCACTCAGCAGTATTATTTCGTTTTGTTATACAGACGGGGAGCGAGCAGGGCATTTATTAACGATGCTTTCTACCTATTTACGTTATATATTAGAATCAGGTAAGGATGGACAACGCGCAACGTTAGAGAAAGAGCTTGAAATTATACATGCCTATGTAGAGATTGAACAAGCACGCTTTGGTGATAAGTTAACGGTTATTTTGACAGTAGAAGAGACATTAGATGCTGCCAAGGTAGAAATTCCAAGTTTACTGATACAGCCTTTAGTTGAAAATGCAATTCGTCATGGGATTTTTGAAAAGGATGGAAATGGGACAGTCTTTATTGAAATTAAAAGGCAGCAAAATAATCTTAGCATTCAAGTGAGAGATGATGGCGTTGGTATGACTGAGGAACAGGTAAAAGCTTTAAACAATGGAGAAAATATATTTTCAAATGGCATCGGATTTACTAATGTTCTACGTCGAGTAAAAGAAATGCCGAGTGCTACTCTTTCTATTACTTCTAAAAAAGATGAAGGTACAACAATGATATTTATACAACCTTTAAAGGAGCTTCAACATGTGGAAAATTATTATGGTAGAGGATGAACAGCCAATTTTAGATTTGCACAAGCTATTACTTGAAAAAGAGGGACTTTTTCAAGTTATTGCCACCTTTACATCACCTTTAGAAGCAATAACTCAAATTTTGTCCATTAAGGGTGAATATGATGCGCTAATTTTAGATATAGAAATGCCTAAGATGAATGGATTAGAGCTTGCGGCTATTTTAGTAGAAGAAGGCATTGATGTCCCTATTATTTTTTCAACAGCCTATGCAAAATATGCTGTTGATGCTTTTCGAGTACAAGCATTAGACTATGTATTAAAGCCCATGACACCAAGTATTGTACTACAAGTAAATGAAAGACTTACAAAATATTATGGGCGTCAAACACAGCGAAACACTACGAAGTTGGTAGTTAGTTTAAAAGGTGAGGTTGGAACAAGGATACATGACAAAGCTATTAAATGGCGAACAAAGGTTACGGAGGAGCTATTTTATTATTTATTAGTCCATGAAGGAATCGTAGTATCGAAGTATCGTATTTTAGATGATATTTGGCCTAATATAGATGAGAAAAAAGCGTTAGCTAATCTTTATAATACGATTTACCGTCTACGTCAGCTTTTTATAGAGCTAGGTTTACCTATTCAAATAGAGCGCGTGAATGAGGGCTATGAGCTGAAGACAAATGATGCAATTGTTATCACTTCTACCTCAGAGTCAGATGCTTTTTTACTGGAATCAAAAGGATATTTATGGGCATATCATCTAAATTAATGGAGAAATGGCAGAAATGTTGGATACAATCTACGTTTCTGTCTTTTCATTTAACTAAATTTACTTTTCTGAGGATACAATCCATTAATTTTTATAGCAAAATTTCTTTCTTCCAATATGAACTTAAATTGATTCCATTTTAATGAAATAGGTTATAGTATAGATATGTTGTTTATGCTAATTTGTCACAAAACAGCTACAATTAGCACTTTTCTCGAGGTTTTCACTATGTAGCTAGATGAAATCAATTCTCAATTAGGGATATTTTATTGAAAATGAAGAAAGTCTATTCTCATTGTTTAGGTGAAGTAGTAATAATCTGAAAATGCTTACAAAGTCTTTATTTTTAAAGATTTTATTTAAGGAATGGGAAAGTAATTGAAATGGTTTGCATAGAGAACGATTTTCAGTTAAGATTAGAATGATGATAATTAAGGAATGGTTGACCCATTCACTGAACACTATGGAGGTATTTTCATGTCAACTTTAGTTATTAAAGATCTTCACGTTGCTATCGACGGAAAAGAGATTTTAAAAGGCGTAAATCTTACAATTAATACAAACGAAATTCACGCAATTATGGGACCAAACGGAACTGGTAAATCAACACTAGCTTCTGCTATTATGGGTCATCCAAAATATGAAGTAACTTCAGGTACTGTTGAGCTTGATGGCGAAGATGTTCTTGAGATGGAAGTAGACGAGCGTGCTCAAGCTGGTTTATTCCTAGCTATGCAGTATCCTTCTGAAATTGCTGGTGTTACAAATGCTGATTTCCTACGTTCAGCAATTAACGCGCGTCGTGAAGAAGGCGATGAAATTTCATTAATGAAATTTATCCGCGAATTAGATAAAAACATGGAATTCCTAGAAATGAACGAAGATATGGCACAACGTTATTTAAATGAAGGTTTCTCTGGCGGTGAGAAAAAACGTAATGAAATTCTTCAATTAATGATGATTAAACCAACGATCGCTATTTTAGACGAAATTGACTCTGGTCTTGATATTGATGCTCTTAAAGTAGTATCTAAAGGAATCAACGCAATGCGCGGTGAAGGCTTTGGCTGCTTAATGATTACACACTATCAACGTCTTCTTAACTACATTACACCAGACCATGTACACGTAATGATGCAAGGACGTGTTGTGAAATCAGGTGGTGCAGAGCTTGCACAACGCTTAGAAGCAGAAGGTTATGACTGGATTAAAAAAGAATTAGGAATCGAAGAAGAAACAGAAGAACAAGAAGCATAAAAAGGAGGACGAACTAGCATGACAGTGGAACTTAACTTGCCTGTAACAGTACAGGACGTGCGCTCGTTCTCAGAAGCAAATGGTGAACCTACTTGGTTTACAGAACTTCGCGCGGCAGCACTAGACAAAGTAACTGGTTTAGATTTGCCAAAACCAGATAGAACGAATATTACAAAATGGGATTTCATGAACTTCCCAGCGTTGGCAGTTCATAGTGAGGCATTCCCTTCATTGGATGCTCTACCTGAAGAAGCAAAAGGTTTAATTGACCTTGAAGCACAAGAAAACCTATATATTCAACGTAATAATACACCAGCATATATTAAGGCATCACAAGAACTTGCTGATAAAGGTGTTATTTTTACTGATATTTTCACAGCAGTTCGTGAACATGGCGAACTTGTACAAAAATACTTTATGACAGAAGCTGTTAAAGTAGATGAGCATAAGTTAACAGCACTTCATACAGCACTTGTTAATGGTGGAGTGTTTGTATACGTACCAAAAAACGTGATCATTGAGCAACCACTTCAAGTTGTTTTCCTTAATGACAATGCGGAAGCTTCATTATATAACCATGTTTTAATAGTAGCAGAAGCAAATTCTGCTGTAACATACGTGGAAACATATATTTCAACGGTTGAAGAAGCAAAAGGCCAAGCAAATATTATTGCAGAAGTAGTTGTCCAAGATAATGCGCAAGTAACATATGGAGCAGTGGATGTGCTTGCAAAAGGCTTTACGACATATGTAAATCGTCGTGCACGTTTAGCACGTGATGCAAAAGTAGATTGGGCTCTTGGTTTAATGAATGACTCAGATACAATCTCAGAAAATATTACTCATCTAATTGGTGACGGTTCTCATGCAGATACAAAAACAGTAGTTGTTGGTCGTGGAGAACAAAAACTTAACTTCACTACTGAGGTTCGTCACTGGGGTAAAAACTCAAACGGGCATATCTTAAAGCATGGTGTCATGAAAGATGCAGCTCAATCTATCTTTAATGGTATTGGCTATATCGAGCATGGTGCAACAAAAGCCGATGCACAACAAGAATCACGTGTATTAATGCTGTCAGAAAAAGCTCGTGGGGATGCAAACCCAATTTTATTAATTGACGAAGATGATGTAACAGCAGGACACGCAGCATCTGTTGGTCGAGTAGATCCATTACAGCTTTATTATTTAATGAGCCGTGGTATCTCGAAAGCAGAAGCAGAGCGCCTTGTTATCCATGGATTCCTTGCGCCAGTTGTTACGCAATTACCAATTGAAGGCGTTCAAAAGCAACTGACGGAGGTTATTGAAAGGAAAGTTCGCTAATGATGAATAAAGACATTAAAAGCTATTTCCCAATTTTAAATCAGGATGTAAATGGTCATAGACTTGTATATCTTGATAGTGCAGCGACGTCTCAGAAGCCTGTTCAAGTGATTGAAGCGATTAAAGCTTATTATGAATTTGATAATTCCAATGTTCACCGTGGGGTGCATACACTAGGAAACCGTGCAACAGATAAATATGAAGGTGCTCGTGAAAAGGTTCGTAAGTTTATTAATGCACAATCAACACAGGAAATTATTTTTACGCGTGGTACAACAACCGCTTTAAATACAGTTGCGACAAGTTATGGACGTGCAAATGTTGTCGAGGGTGATGAAATAGTCATTACTCATATGGAGCATCATTCCAATATTATTCCTTGGCAACAATTAGCCAAAGAAAAAAATGCAACTTTAAAATACATTGAGCTTGAAGCTGACGGCACTCTTAGCCTAGAGAAAGTACGTGCAACAGTCACACCTAAAACTAAAATTGTTTCGGTGTCTATGGCATCAAACGTACTTGGAACAATAAATCCAATTAAAGAAATTGCGCAAATTGCACATGCTAATGGTGCTGTCATGGTAGCCGATGGTGCACAAGCTACGCCACATATGAAAATTGATGTGCAAGATTTGGATGTAGATTTCTTAGGTTTCTCAGGGCATAAAATGTGCGGACCAACTGGAATAGGTGTACTATATGGTAAAAAGGAACACCTTGAAAAGATGGAGCCAATTGAATTTGGTGGCGAAATGATTGATTTTGTTGGGCTTTATGAATCAACGTGGAAGGAATTACCGTGGAAATTTGAAGGTGGAACGCCTATTATTGCAGGTGCAATAGGTTTAGGAGCCGCTATTGATTTCTTAACTGATATCGGGTTAGATAACATTCTAGAGCATGAGCATAAGCTTGCAGGCTACGCAATGGATCAACTTGAGACAATTGACGGTTTGAAAATTTTCGGCCCACGTGACCCTATGAAGCGTTGTGGATTAGTGACATTTAATCTCGATGATGTACATCCACATGATGTGGCAACTGTGCTTGATATGAACGGTATTGCTGTTCGTGCTGGACACCATTGTGCACAGCCACTAATGAAATGTCTTCAGCAAGTAGCGACAGCACGAGCAAGCTTCTATCTGTACAATACAGAGGAGGATATTGACCGTTTAGTTGCAGGGTTACGTTCTGCGAAGGAGTATTTTGGCGATGTCTTTTAATAATTTAGATCAACTATATCGTTCAGTCATTATGGATCACTATAAGAATCCTCGTAATAAAGGATCTTTAGATGAGAATGCTGTAACGATCGATATGAACAATCCGACTTGTGGCGACCGTATTCACTTAACATTGAAAGTGACAGACGGTGTTGTAGAGGATGCAAAATTTGATGGTGAAGGCTGTTCTATTTCTATGTCCTCTGCATCAATGATGACACAGCTCATCAAAGGAAAGAAAGTAGAAGAGGCTATTGAGCTTTCTGATATTTTTTCTAAAATGATGATGGGTGAAGAGTACAGTGATAAATATGACCTTGAGGATGTTGAGGCACTGCAAGGTGTTTCACAATTCCCAGCACGAATTAAATGTGCAACATTGGCTTGGAAAGCAATGGAAAAAGGTGTGAAATAAATCTTACTTCCTTGTTCTTGAGTGAAAGCTACTATGGCTTCACTCAAAGCAAGGGATGATTACCTAGAAAAATACATCTCAATGAACGGAGGAGAAACGATGGCTAAAAAAATGCCTGATATCGGCGATTACAAATACGGTTTCCATGACAAGGACGTATCAATTTTCCGTTCAAAACGCGGTTTAACTGAAGAAATCGTCCGTGAAATTTCAAATATGAAACAAGAGCCAGAATGGATGCTAGAATACCGTTTAAAAGCTCTTGAAACATTTTATACAAAACCGATGCCACAATGGGGTGGCGATCTTGGAGATTTAGATTTTGATGAAATTACGTACTATGTAAAACCATCAGAAGCTACTCAAAAATCATGGGATGAAGTACCTGATGAAATCAAAGCAACTTTTGATAAATTAGGTATCCCAGAAGCAGAACAAAAATATCTTGCAGGTGTATCTGCACAATATGAGTCTGAGGTAGTTTATCACAACATGAAAAAAGACCTTGAAGATCTTGGTATTGTGTTCAAAGATACTGACTCTGCTCTACGTGAAAACGAAGATATTTTTAAACAATATTGGGGCAAAGTGATTCCTTACACAGACAATAAATTTGCTGCTTTAAACTCAGCAGTATGGTCAGGTGGATCATTTATTTATGTGCCACCAGGTGTTAAAGTAGAAACACCGTTACAAGCTTACTTCCGTATTAACTCAGAAAATATGGGTCAATTCGAACGTACACTTATTATTGTAGATGAAGGCGCTCACGTACACTATGTTGAAGGTTGTACAGCTCCTGTTTACACAACAAACTCTTTACACTCAGCAGTTGTAGAAATCATTGTACGTAAAGATGCATATTGCCGTTATACAACAATTCAAAACTGGGCGAACAATGTTTACAATCTTGTAACGAAACGTACAGTTGTAGAAGAAAACGGTACAATGGAATGGATTGATGGTAACATCGGTTCTAAATTAACAATGAAATATCCAGCATGTATCCTAAAAGGTGAAGGTGCTCGTGGTATGACATTATCGATTGCATTAGCAGGTAAAGGACAACACCAACATGCTGGCGCAAAAATGATCCATATGGCACCGAATACATCTTCAACAATTGTTTCTAAATCGATTGCTAAACAAGGTGGTAAGGTAACGTATATGGGACAAGTTCGTTTCGGTCCTAAAGCAAGTGGTGCACGTGCTAACATCGAATGTGATACGCTGATTATGGATAATCAATCGACTTCTGATACAATTCCTTATAACGAGATCCTTAATGATAATGTATCTTTAGAGCACGAAGCAAAAGTTTCAAAAGTATCTGAAGAACAATTATTCTATTTAATGTCTCGCGGAATTTCCGAAGAAGAAGCAACAGAAATGATCGTAATGGGCTTCATCGAGCCATTCACAAAAGAACTACCAATGGAATACGCAGTAGAAATGAACCGTCTGATTAAATTTGAGATGGAGGGCAGTATCGGGTAATATGCCTGAAACGCCTGATATATAAGGGTTTTAGAGGTTTTAGAAGAACAATGAAAATCGGCCGTGCCGAAAACGTGCCGATTCAGATTTTATCTTTAGTGTAGGAGGCGAACTTTTTTAGTTCGTCTTCTTCTATTTTTTCAGTAATATCTAAATAAGTATCAGAAGTTGTTTTAATTGTTTTGTGACCTAATCTATTAGATACAAATTTTATACTAGCTCCAGATTCTAAAAGTAGTACTGCATGGGTATGTCTGAAACAATGAGTTCCTTTATAATCTACACCAGCTTTTTTACAATACTTTTCAATACTTTCTCGTACTGTGGAGGGAGTTAAATAATTCCCTAGATAATTTTGAAAGATGATATTGTCACTATTTTTATAAAATGATTTATTACTTAGTATCATTTCATTCTGTTTTAACTTGAATTTTTTAAGTTCTTTTAATACAGCATCATTTATCCCTATAGTGCGATAAGATGATGTGTTTTTTAAGGTTGTTAAAGTTAATTTATTGTTGTTATTACGTCTAACCTGTCTTTCAACATTCACTTTATTTCCTTCAATATCTGACCATCTCAAAGCTAACGCCTCACTTATACGCAAGCCAGTCTCACTTAAAAAGTATATAAGCATATAATACAATTGATAATCTTTGTATCGTTGGTGTTTGTAGGTTTTCATATAATCAAGTATTTGTTTTAATTCATCCAAACTATAATATTTTACTTGGTCTTTATTTAGCTCAACATTATCTTTCACTGGAACCTTTAATCTATCAGATGGATTCTTCTCTAGGACTTCTAATTCGTGAACAGCATAATGTAATAAACTTTTCATGACAGATAGATATTTCAATCGAGCACCGAAAGAATATGCATTTTTACCTTTCTTATTTTTTAAATCTGCATAATAATCTAGCCATTCTTTAATGTCACTTCTTCTGATTTTCATAACTCGTTTATTCCCGAAAAATGGTCTAACATGCAAACGAATTATCACTTCTAGTTGTTCGAAAGTTGATTCTTTCACATTCTTCTTTTTGTACTTGAGCCATTCTTCGATTACTTCATCAAACAACATATTACGATCATTAAGAGTTTGTCCGTAATAAATCCTTTCTTCTACTTTAGCAGCTTCAATTTCAGCTTCTTTTTTTGTTCTAAATGTACCAATACTTCGTTCTTTACCTTCATTTGACACCCTTGCTTGCCATTTTCCACTGGGAAGTTTTCTAAATGTAGCCATAAAGCTCTCCTCTCTTTAAAGTAATATTTATAATTAATTCCTAAACTAATAACCAACACCTTTAATGGGAATATTTGTTCCTTTTTTAGGGTAAAATTTTTTTACCATCTATAGTTTTTAAAGAAAGTAGCTCTTTTGGAACTCCTTTTTCTTCAATTGCATCATAGATGGTAAAGCCTGAACAATCTCCAATATGAAATAATTCATCTGGTAATAATAGTTCGACAGCAAAAGTATTAGCTTCTATTTCTAATTTATCTGTAGAAAACAACGTATTTTTCTTAAGAAATACAGTATTAGCTTCTGGATGTTGAACAACGTGTCCTAGTTCATGAGCAGCAGTTAATAGTTGTTTTTTAGATGATAAATTCTCATTGATATGAATTACTTTTGTACGGTGAGATCTACTATAGTAGCCATAAATAGAACCCAATGGTTCAAAAATAACAACTACTCCTAGTAGATCAGCCAATTTAAAAGGATCTCTTGTATCGTATTTTTCAACTAACTGTGCCACAATCATTTTAATATCCACCACAAACACCACCGTACTTTAATCTCTATATTTTTTAGGTGTAAACTTCTGTTTCGCTATACGTTTAGTTAAACGTAAAGTATTTTCCCAAGAAGCTATTAATAATTCTCTATCTTCTTCATCTAAATCTTCTAAAACTCTCCCATCAAAGGCTGCGAATGCATTTTCTACATCCTCGCCATTAATTCTTTTCTTAAGTTCTCTTTGGATAGAAAGTTCATCTTTTTCAGTTAAATCGTAGTAACGCTTTTTATCTGTACGGCCTAACAGGTAGTCTACGGATACATCGAAATAATCTGCTACTTTCTCTAAGTTAGCACCATTTGGAACTTTCTTTTTCCAACCATAGAGAGAATTTCTGCCAAAATCTAGTTTTTCTTCTAATTCAACAATAGAGATTTTTTGTTCTTCACAAAGTTTTTTTAATCTATCAAATGTAGTCATACCAACCATCCTCATGACTTATGAGTAAAAGTTTTTAATCTTTTAACTAAAATTATTTGACTTTTAGTTCATAGACTAATATACTTTGTTCATAAGCTAATTAATTGGCTAAAAAGACAATAAAAAACACTACCTATTTATAAACATTTTACGTTGGGGAACGGTTTAAATGTTGATTTAAAGGCTTTTGAAAAGTCTTATTTAGCTATGTTTACATTCTATATTAAAGACTAAATTTAGTCAACGTAATTCGCTAATAATTTAGCTTAAAAATTTTCCAATTCAGTAAAGCGCTGTGATACCGAGCCAATGACGGTATAGATTTTTAATGGAAGATGAGGTGAAAAGTGTGGAGGAACAGAAAAAATCCTCACAAGTTGCTGTAACAACAAATGAGGACAAAAAAATTAAAGGAATCACGATCGAGTTATCCACTCATGATATTCAGCCAAAAGGTACATGGAGAAGTTGGCTGAAAAAGTTACTAAAAAATCCCTTTCGTTAGTAAGTAGATCAGCATTTTCTTTAGAAAGAGAAATAATTTCTTTTAATTTTTCTTCAGTAATAACTTCATTACGAAAGTACTCAAAATCTTTCACCATATGTATCACCTACCTTTCTACCCAAATTGTAACAAAAGGTAGGCGAAAGGAGGAAAACAATTTGAATCAATTAATCACAACAACAACTAATGAGCAAGGGGAAATCATTGTAAGTGGCCGTGAACTTCATGAGTTTTTAGAAGTGAAAACACCATACACACAATGGTTCGAACGAATGATTGAGTATGGGTTTGTTGAGAACATTGATTTTATAGGTTTGTCACAAAAAAGTGAAAAACCTCAAGGAGGCAGACCTACTCAAGACCATGCTTTAAAAATTGACATGGCCAAAGAAATTTCCATGATTCAGCGTAATGAAAAAGGCAAACAGGCACGACAATATTTCATTGAGGTGGAAAAACACTACAAACAGCAATTACCTCAATACAACAGTTTAGAGCTAGCACTAAAAGCAGCGTTGGAACATGAACAGGCTATCAAGGAAATCAAGACAGATGTGGACTACCTAAAAGAGACCATCCGAATAGATGGGCTACAACAACAAGAAATTCAACAGGCTGCTAAACAATCAATTGTTCATGCTCTTGGTGGGAAAGATTCAATTGCTTATCAAGAAATCAGTAAAAAAGTGTTCTCCGCATTCTGGAATGAGTTCAAGCAATATTTTAAAGTTCCGAGGTACGGAGATATACCAAAAGTAAAGTATGAGGAAGCATTGAGATTTATTAGCTTATGGAGGCCTTCCACATCACTTCAGATTGAAATTGACAGTTGTAATAGCCAAATGGCTTTTGGATGAACTTTTTAACAGAAAGGAGGCTATGCCATGTCAGAGGATTTAGGTGCTCAAGTAAGAAGTGAATTATTCAAAAAAAAGATGAGTCAAAAAGAGCTTGCTGCAATGGTTGGTATTTCCAACGCATATCTTTCAGACATCATTCGTGGTCGTAAAGATGGACCAAAGGCGCAAGAACATATCAAACACATTAGAAAAATTTTAAACATTTAGAGAGAGGTGAACTAAATGTTTCAAGTTCAAGTGAATGATGCAGAAGCCAAACAAATCTATTTAGATGCGATAAATAAAAAGTTAGATGAATATGATGCATCTTTAGCATTTTGGGATTCTAATGAACTTAAACGGAGAACATGTATGAGTTGGAATAGCATTCAGGAAAACTTCTTTCATGATAAAAATTTTCCGAAAGCAAAGATTGGAGGTAAATGGTATTACCCAGCAAAAGAAGTTGAGATGTTTTTACGAAACTGGATTTTAGAAAGGGTGAATTAAATGAAATACAAAGTAGCTGATTGGAATGCAATGTCGGATGAGGTTAAGCAGGCTGAGTTGAATAAGCGAGCAAAAAAACGCTAGGTGGTGAATTAAATGTCCAACGGAAACAAGATCATCACACGTAGTAATAGCAAAATCATGATTCGGTATGGTGAATTACCACGGATATTAAATGCTACAGAAATACAGCAATGGCATCATATTGTAGCGAAGATTGAGCGATTTCAAGAAAACGAGTTGGAGAGGGGAGTTCAATGAAAATTAAACCTGTCCCTGTCGAACTAATCGCTAAGACAATGGCTAGAGCAGTAGCAGCACGTCAGAAGTAAATCTATCAAACTATTTGGAGGTTGGGAGAATGAAAGCACGATTAAATATTTTAGGTCGTAAACACAACATTATTTCTGTAGAGGTTCAAGATCCTGAAACAGGTGAAAGAAAACATATTTATGATAGCGAATTCTATTCGTATATGCCAGATGAGCAAAAGGTTGATTTAGCAAAAAGCATCGAAACTCCATTAATTGTGGAGGAACGGACCAAACTGATTGAGCATCTTGACGAAATGATTGAACAAGAAAGTAATGAGCTAACAATCATTGCAATTGATGCTATGGAAGGCGAGCCAGACCTACCATTTGATAGTCATCTATCAATCAAGCAAAAAGAGTACAAGCTTAAGCAGCAACGTGTATTAGGTTTGATTGATGGGGTTGAAGAAGTCAAAGCATTCACGGAGGGATATTACCTAAATGTCGATAGTGGATCAATTGAAACGCAAAGCAGTCATTGAACAGCTGCAGAAGTTCGGTGTTACCAAAGTCGAAGGACAACCGTTAGAAGATGCCTTATACACAACGTTGCTTAAAACACTGGCGCTTAAACGTGCTGCTCAATCATGAAGGGAGGTGATTGATTGCGTATAGGCCACACACACGCTGATGTATACGACAGAGAATCAGATTACTGGCAAGACATCGAGGATGCACAGAATGCCCAAATGGAGGCGCAAAAAAACTCGTCAAAGGCGGCAACCAATGGCGAGCAAGATAAATTATATGACACTGGTAGTGTACCACAGGAGGATGCGAAATGACAAAGTTTAATGTTGGGGACAAGGTGATTTTCAATAAAGAAAACGAGCATGTTGCTAAACAATTTGATTACAAAATAAACAAACCATACGAAGTGCAAGAAGTTTTCCCATTCCATCATACTGTTCAAATTATTAATGAAAAGGGTTCATCACACTCGTTTGATGAAGAAAGATTTGAACTAGTTGAAACAAAGCCAACCAAAAATCAACGCATCACAGCATTAGAAAACGAAGTAGCTGAATTAAAGCTAATTGTTCATGAATTACGTGATGGCCGTAAAACAATGCGAGATGTGATGAACGAAGTGTTGAGTGAGCCTTCCACAATTAATACTGTAGAGGACATTATCGAATTTGAAGGTCAGCAATATCGCAAGGTTGACCGTGAAGTGTATGAGGGTGATGTAATTGTTTTCTACGGAAGTAGACATCCTCAAATTACAGACGGAAAACCGTACAAAGTTTTTAAGGGTAAAAATATAGAAGAAAATAAGTTGAGTCATACAGCAGATTCTGGTACTGAATATCCTGTAGATGGAGAATATGTAGATGGATATTATGTCTACGAACTAATCGAAGGTGGACTGAATCCACAAATTCCAATTGTGGACGAAACAATTGAACCACTAACACGAAATCAACAACGTGCTGCAATTATTGAGAAGGCGAAAGAATTTATTGATAAGCATGATAAAGATACTCACATCAACATTCATGACAATGCTATTATCGCTTACAAATTAGATACAGCTGATTTTGGTATTTCAAAATGCAATCCATCTGACGTATTCAACGAATATATTGGCAAAGCCATTGCACTTGGACGAGCGCTTGGTCTTGATGTGAGTGAGTTTGAACAGGCGGTGCAGCCGAATGAAGTTGTAATGGGAATGAATTTAGAAGTCCGTACAAATGGCGAAGTGGATTTTAATCATAAACCTGTTGATACAGATGATTTAATACAATGCAATCATGATTTTCATAAAGAAGACAGTGGTGTATTTATAATCAACGACACTAACGCTAAATACGAGGTGAGTCAATAATGGCTACTCTTTACGAATTAACAGACCAGTACAAAATGCTTCAAAATTTTATTGAAGAAAATAATGTTGAAGGTTTTGAACTAGCACTCTCACAAATCATTGGTGATATTGGTGAAAAGCTAGAAGGCTATGCCATGGTGCTTAAAAATATTGAATCAGACATTGCTGGTATTAAATCTGAGGAAAAGCGATTAGCAGATCGTCGCAAAGCCATGGAAAGTAACCTTGCTCGTATTAAAGAGAATATGGCAGATGCCTTATTAACTGTGGAAGGCAATCGAGTTAAGACAGAAAAATTCACGTTCAGCTTCCGTAAATCAACATCAGTACAAATCGAAAACGATGCAGCTATCCCTCCACAGTTTATCAAAGTGGAGAAGACAATCAGTCGTTCCGAATTAGCTAAAGCACTAAAAGCAGGCGAGCAAATCGAAGGTGCTCAACTTGTTGAAAATCAATCTTTAAGTATTCGATAGGAGGAAAAACAATTGAAAAAATTACTCAATCAAAAAGAGCAGCATTATGCAGATACACGCGAAGAAGCAGAGGAAATTGTAGTTACTGCTAAAGAAAACGAAGCACTTATCATGAACAAAATCAGCGAGAAGTACAACAAGTACGGCCAGTATTTCCTTGTGGATTTAACTTATCAATACGGTACTCCTAAAGAGGTTATGGAAGGCAAACCGAAGGATGATGCTCCAGATGGCCAAATGAGCATTGAAGAAGTGCATGAAGGTGTTCCTTATACAGTCAATCATGATGGCAGTGTAACAGTTGAAAATGATGAAGAATTACCAGAATTCGAGGATCCATTTGCAGATGTACAAGCAAAGCAAGATACACCTACTGAAAACGTGCCATTTTAATAGAAAAGGAGTGTGGAGGTCATTAACAAATCAGAATCAATTGCAGAGTTAGCGAAGGCCCTCTCTCTCTTTCAAGGAGAGGTTAAGCAACCTTTAAAAGATAAAGCTAATCCATTTTTTAAATCCAAGTACGTACCGTTGGAAAATGTAGTGGAAGCCATCACTGAAATCGCACCAAAACACGGACTATCATTTATTCAATATCCGATTAACCAAGATAATAAAGTTGGTGTAGTAACAGTTTTAATGCACTCTAGTGGTGAATACATCCAAATGGAACCCATTTTTACAACTCCAGCTAAAAACGATGCACAAGCTACTGGTTCAGTAATTACTTACTTAAAACGTTATAGTCTTTCGGCAGTATTCGGAATTACATCAGATGAAGACGATGATGGTAATAGTGCTTCCACAGTTGATGATAAACAAAAGACAACTAATAATGGAGGCGTCGAAAAATTAAGTGCTGCACAGTTAAAAATGATTACTGGCAAAGTTGCAGAGTTATCGAAAATTAATAATGAATCTCAGAATATCACCTTCAAAAACGCTACAAAAGAATTAGGTATTAATAAAATGTCGAATCAATTAACAAAACAAGAAGCTATGAAGTTGATAGATTATCTAACTTCTAAAATAGGAGGCAAACAATGAATACAATTAACTTAATCGGACGTTTAACGAAAGATCCGGAATTGCGATACAGTCAAGGTGGTGTTGCTATTTGTACTTTCACACTTGCTGTAAATCGAGATTTTACTAATCAAAATGGTGAACGTGAAGCAGATTTTATTCAGTGCAAAGCATTTAAAAAGACTGCTGAAAATCTAGCCAACTACCAACAAAAAGGGAGTCAAGTTGGTGTGGTTGGTCGCTTGCAAACAGGTAGTTATGAAAAGGATGGACAACGAGTATACACTACCGACGTTATGGTCGATCGCATTGAGTTCCTAGGTAGTAAGGGAGGACAGGGTAATCAGGGGGGGCATGAGGATCCATTTGCTAACAATAAAGGACCAATCGAAGTATCAGAAGATAATCTTCCATTCTAATAAAAATTTCATAGAGAGGTCTGTTTTAGGCGGACTTCTCTTTTTTATACCTAAAAACAATGAAAAAATCGGTAAATGTGGAATAAAAAAAGCACTAGGTCAGAGACCAAGCGCAATTTCTGCTATTGCCATTAGAAACCATACAGTCTCTACAGGCAACTCAAAATCAACATCTAAGCTGAATTTAATTCGCATATTACCACCACCTTAGAAAATATACACGGATAATAAACCATGAAACTATCATTGGTTCCCATGTGTGGATTCTATAGGTTAGTTAGTTGGTAACATTAACCTAAATATACTATTTTGTAATGAAACTGTCAATTAGAGGAGAGCATCAATGGAAGGATATTACGATTTTAAAGGTTGGAGGTGGATATAGTGTACGGGGCAATACCAGAAGAATTAAAAGAATTAAAACAGTGGTGTTGCTTTAAGCTACAACCACGTGAAGATAAAATGACGAAAATTCCAGTGAGTGCTTATGATGGCTCACTTGCAAAGAGTAATGATGAAAATACCTGGTCTGATTTCGAAACAGCATTAGAGGCTATTGAAAAATTCAATTTAGATGGATTAGGTTTTTTCTTCAAAACTCCATATTTCGGCATTGATATTGATAGTGTTAAAGAAGAAATCGAAAGGTTTCATAATGATGACCACGATAATAACATCGTTTCTGAATTTATCGATATGATGTGCAGCTATAGTGAGATTTCGGTAAGTGGCAATGGCATTCATATAATTGCAAAAGGTGAATTACCAGAGGGTGCTCGCAGACGTGGGAATATTGAAATGTACGATAGTGGTCGTTTTTTCGTTATGACTGGCAACCAAATCGGGATATATACCCGTGTGGAAGAAGATGAGTTCAACAAAATTAATTACCTCCACAATAAATACCTGCATAAACCGAAAGTTCCAGAAAGTCGGAATGAAACGAACGCCTCATATGGTACGAAATTTACTGAAGATGAATTAATAAACATCGCAACAAAAAGTAAAATTGGTGGACGTTTTCAAGTATTTATGAATGGTGGTTGGGAGCAATTTTACAACTCTCAATCTGAAGCAGATATGTCATTCTGTAATGATTTAGCTTTCTGGACAAACTGTGATTATAACATGATGGATAGTATTTTTCGTCGTTCATCACTTATGCGTGATAAATGGGATAGGGAACAGAATTCCTCCACTTATGGAGATGAGACTTTAAGAAAGGCAATAGCAGATTGTACAAATACGTTTGATCCTGAACCGCGAAAAGACGGAGATTTAGATGTTTTTTCACTAGAAGGTAATACAAAAAAAGTTGAACGAAAGTATTACAGTTTTGATGATACAGGAAATGCGCAACGTTTAAGAGACGCATATGGAGATTACATTCGCTATTCATACATTCGCAAAAATTGGTACTACTATGACGGAAAGATATGGCAAATTGACCAAGAAGGCATGATTAAAATGTTGGTTGATAAAACAGTTGAAAAAATGAAAAACGAAGTGCTTTTTATTCCAGAGGGAGCAGATGAAGAAGAGGTTCGAAAGAACTTTATAAAACACATCAAAGCAACTCGAAGCAGTAAAGGCAAAACAAATATGTTGAAAGAAACTGAGCATTTAACATCGGTAAAGCCTTCACAGTTCGATAGTGATATCGATTTGTTCAATGTGCAAAATGGTTACCTTGATTTAAAAACATCTACATTGATGGAGCATGACAAATCAAAGTATTTCACAAAGATTTCGAATGTGGAATTCACGGACAAGATTGGTTGCTCTTTATGGCTTGAGTTTTTAGATCAAATATTTGATGGAGATAAGGCTTTGATTGATTACATGCATCGAGCTGTAGGTTACTCGTTATCAGGAAGCACCCAAGAACAAATGATGTTCATTTTGTATGGGAATGGTCGTAATGGTAAATCGGTTTTCTTGGACATTATCACTGAAATGTTTGGTAGCTATGCAACGAATATACAGCCCCAAACAATCATGGTGAAACAACAATCTAGTGGAGCGAATAGTGACATTGCAAGATTAGCTGGTGCCAGGTTAGTAACTACTACAGAACCTAACGAGGGTGTTCGATTAGACGAAGGGTTAGTTAAACAGTTAACTGGTGGCGATAAGGTTACAGCTCGCTTTCTTTACGAAAACGAATTTGATTTTGAACCACAATTCAAACTGTGGATGGCCACTAACCATAAACCGATTATTCGTGGCACTGATGACGGAATTTGGAGACGTCTAGCTATCATTCCATTCACTGTTCAAATTCCTGAAAATAAAATTGATTACAACTTAACTAATAAGTTGAAACGTGAAATTACTGCAATTTTAAATTGGGCTGTTGAAGGATATTTAAAATGGCAAAAGGATGGTTTAAAAGAACCTGAAATTATTAAACAGCAGCGTCAAGAGTATCGCGTTGAAATGGATAGTATCGAGTGTTTCATTGAGGAATGTTGTATAAAAGCTCCTCAATTTCGAGTACCAGCAAAAACTCTTTTCAACGAATATAAAAATTGGGCAAGTGACAATGGTCAGTATATGATGTCGAGTACAAAATTTGGTCGTGAAATGGGAAAAAAATTCAACAAAATCAAAACAAACGGAACAATGCACTATGCAGGTGTACGACTTTTAGAAAAGTATGACACTGGTTTCTTCAAAACTGGTGACTAGAGGGAGAGTTTAGGGAAGGTTTAGGGATAGTTTGAAACTCAACCCTCCCTGAATCAAAAAGTGGCTTAAACCCTTATTTAATAATACTTTTTTTATGATTTTGATTCTATCTTAAGGATAAAAGGGATAGTAGGGATAGTTTTTATAGTAAAGTAGGTAATTTATTTTAAAAAAATATATATAGAAAAGTTTATGAAAAAAGGGTTCAAACCCTCCCGACTGTCCCTAAGTGATATTTTACGAGGTGAAAAATGAATATAAAAGCGATTGAAACTGTTTACAAAGGTTATAGATTTCGGAGTCGATTAGAAGCTCGTTGGGCAGTATTCTTTGATGCACTAGGTATTGAATGGGAATACGAAAAAGAAGGTTATGATCTTCTTGAATTTGGTTGGTATCTTCCTGACTTTGAAATAAAACTAGCTAATGGTGATGAATGGTTTGTTGAGGTTAAAGGAAATATGAATGACGAATTAGGTATTAGAAAAGCGATCTACCTAGATAATGTCAGTACTCAGTTAAGAAAAATAGGTGTAATGATGATGTCGAAATTTGAACATGCTTATTATTTCTGTGATAAAGATGGACCTGATTTTAATAAGGCCTGGATAGATATGATGCGTTTTGGTATTGATTTAGAAACCTATAACATTGCTGTAGATAAAGCTAAACAGGCACGATTTGAACATGGAGAAAAGCCATGACTCAGATTTTAAAAGTTTTGAGTGAGATATGGAAATCGGGTGCAGAATTTGTTGTTTTACCAGACGGTTCACCGAAATTAGAGAACTATCAACTTGTTCCAAATGCAACATTAAAGGCGTTTGAACTTATTTTTCCACAAATTAAAAATTGGTTTAAATCATGGGAAGGTGCTAAAGCAATTGAAATACACATGCGAATGATGGTGCATCAATCTTGTGGATGGCAGCATAATCAAAAGCTAAACAAATGGATATGCACAGATGTTGAAGCATTGACCCTGTTTATAGAGTGGCAAGAGACACTAGCTAAAAACGGATGGAACGACATTTATGAAGATTATCGACAATATGAAAATAAAACTTCAAATGCAATGAAGAAAAAATTGTACGAGAGAGCTGTTTTATATGCTAATCAAAATAAGTAATTTTCAATCGATTCTAGACGTTTTATACGAAAGTGATTTATGTATCAACTTTTATGTTTATCTATCGAAATACAAAACACTAGATAGGTTCAAAGATAAGCTGGGAGGTTTAGTATGATTCATTATGCTTACACAGAGACGGAAATTAATAAAATTTTAAAGACGCTCACAATCGTAATTGACACTCGTGAGAAATCAAATGAACACATCAAAGAATATTTCGTTGCACGTGATATACCTTTTCAAACTAGAAAATTGGATGTTGGTGATTATGGATGTATGATACCAAAAAATGAAGATTTGGGAGTGCCAAGAGACATTTATCTTAACAGTTTTGTGGAACGCAAAAACGGAGTGGATGAGATAACTGGTAATTTACAAAAAGATACGCAACAGGCATTTGAAAATGAGTTAATTCGTAGTCAAGGAAGTCGATTCGTACTATTTGTTGAAGAATTAGATTTTGATGAAAAAATAGCTACTGGTGATTACCGTAGCGCTTATGATCCTAAAGCTTTAAAAGGTAGATTGGAATCATTTAAAGCTAAGTACAATTTTGAAATAGTCCCAATGTCTAAAAAAATGATTGGTCACAACATTTACAACAGATTCAAACAGCATATGAAATACGCTTTGAAGAAAGGTGTTTTCTAACCATCGTGAACATGCGCAATGGGATTCCTATTGTTCAGTCAGTGAAAAGTAAGAAGCAACCTCAGAATAGATTGTGGAAGGCCATACCTAATCCATTTACAAAGTATATCGAATTGTTCATGACAGTCGATGAATGCGAAGTCAGTATTATCATGCCTTACGATTTCGAATGGATTCAGCAGTATTTGAACGAGGGTTGGATTGAGAGGGGAGTGTGGGATGTAGATGAACGCAGAAATGCTTGAGAAACGCATTGAGATATTGAAAAAGGTTGATGCACTTACAAACAAATGTAATTGTCAGGCAGCCAATGAATATAATCATTGTTCCAATTGTAAACAGCTCCGCAAGTATGGTGACAAGTTAATGCAACTGGTGAATAAGCGAAGGATTATTAAAGCTGATTCAAAAAATAAAAAATCTGGTCCAAAGCCAATATTTACGTTGACTAAAGCTGAGTATTTGGATTTAAAAAAGGATAAAAAATTGGATAGAGAAATCGCTGAAATGTTCAAAGTATCACCATGCACAATTAGAAATTGGAAAAAGAAAAATGGAATTATTACTAAGAATAATTTGAGGAGAAGAAAGGTGATAAGTTGATGCCAACAAATGAGCATATCAAGAATACTGAGAATAGACCAGATTCAGATCACTATCATGAAGGCAAAATTGATGTGTGGGCGTTTGCTGATGAAAATTTCAACTTAGATGAATGTATCGGTTTTCATAGAATCAATGCAATTAAATATCTAACTCGATATGGAAAAAAGAATGGCTACAACGTTCGAGATTTAGAAAAAGCAATTGTTTATATAGAAAAGTTAATTGAATTGAATAAATCCAAATTGGAGGAAATGCAGAATGGAACTAAATAAATTTCAAGAGTTATCGAAGCGTACAATGCCTTTCAAAGGTGAGCCGAAAAACAACATTGAGTATGAAAACGGCTTAACAAATTACGCTTTAGGGTTGATTGGTGAATGTGCAGAGGTATTGAGTGCTGCTAATGATCGTGAGGCGATTCTAAAGGAAATCGGTGATGTATCACATTATGCGTTTGGGCTATTAACCTTCTTGAATGAAACATACGAGCCATTAGCTAATTATACTGTGGAAGGCCCAAAAGAAAAGGTAATAGAAAAAATCATCATCCTTTCAGGTGAGATTTCAGAACAAGTTAAAAAGTTTATATATCATCGTCATGAATTGAATTTATCCAAAGTTAAATTAGCATTAAAAATGTTAATTAAAAATTTAACCATATTGGCTGTAATGTACGATTCTTCACTTGAACATATTTGCGAAATG
This sequence comes from Lysinibacillus sp. HST-98, assembly GCF_016757845.1. Classification (NCBI taxonomy): domain Bacteria; kingdom Bacillati; phylum Bacillota; class Bacilli; order Caryophanales; family Bacillaceae; genus Lysinibacillus; species Lysinibacillus sp. HST-98. The sequence continues at coordinate 95,373 of NZ_JAENHX010000009.1, read as the reverse complement.
AGCATCGATAAATTGAAAATGCGTTATCCGGAATCATTCAATGTTGAGGATAGTAAAAAGCGTGTAGATATGTAGTAGGAGGTAATGACCGTGGTATGGAAAATGCTTGATTTATGTTCAGGTATTGGCGGGATCTCATTAGCAGCTGAATGGGCCGGAATACAAACAGTAGCTCATTGTGATATAGAAGAATTTTGTCAAAAGGTACTAAAAAAACATTGGCCAGACACACCGTTATTTACAGATATAAAAACAATAACAAGACAGTCATTAATAGAAAGGGGTATAGATGTTGATTCAATTAGAATTGTTTCCGCAGGATACCCATGCCAACCATATTCACTCGCAGGAGATCAACAAGGGGAAGAAGACGAAAGATATTTATGGGATGAAGTGTTCAGAGTCATTAAAGAAGTCGAAGCTGATTGGTTTGTTGGAGAAAACGTATTTGGACATGTTAACAACGGACTATCAGATGTTATCAACGATTTGGAATCTGAAAACTACGAAGTCGAATGTATCGTATTACCGGCTCAATCCGTTGGAGCGCCACATCAAAGAGACCGTGTCTTTATCATTGCTAGGAACACCTGCAGCGAGTCAAGCGTACAAAAAGATTCGACCATTAGCACCTTCAGAAGCCAGTGGCAAGCATGGCAAAGTCTTACCTGGGAGTATTGGAGAAAAGTTTCCGAATTACATTGGTCAGTACCCGAACCCGGCATTTGTGGAGTGGATGATGGGGTTTCCAGAAAATTGGACAAAAGTAGATTGATAGCTTTAGGGAATGCGGTTGTTCCTCAACAGATTTATCCGATTTTTGAGGCGATTGTTAAGTTTGATTGCTAAACATTATAAGCACATCGTATCCCTTAAACAGGCTCCTCAACTAAGGAGTTATTATAAACCATGATATTACACGATAACACTAAACCTTGTAGGGCACAGACTAACGATGAGAATACTATCGATAAACCTTTTGGTGTTGTAAATGTTTTTTTCATGATATCAGCTCCTTTACTTGTTGGCGTTGAGTCCTCCTCAGTGGAGACAACCTGCTCAGACTGTACAGCCTGTTTAAAAGAACGAATAAGAATATTATACCAATTATTAATAAAGATTGGAATTAAGAAATAAACAAACAAGGTAGGTGCTGCACATGCATTACGAGTGGTTAAAAAACTATCAAAAATTAGAGGATGAAATTGCAGACATCGAATTTAATTTAGAACGTAGTAAGAAGGAATTGAAACGTTGGGTGGAAGGTGACTTAACAAAAGTAAAATTGACTTCTGAAAGTCACGGAGCCCAATTAGAAGAAATTATTGAAGCTGCTGAACGTGAGTTAGCACATAAAATGAATGACTTAGAGGAAATGAAAAACCTGATTAATACATTCAGAGGGTTGGATAATCAAATATTGTACAAACATCATGTGGAAGGTAAAACGCTCATTTCTATTGCTGATGAGTTAGATAAAAGCCCAAACTACATTTACAACAAACATGCACAGATTATGAAAATGGTTAAGTATAAATATGCTGAAAGTGTAAACGGGTGAATCAACCCAAGGAGGTAGTAATTTGAGGTTTATAAACAATCCAATTGAAATTCTGTTCGAAATAGTCAAAGAAAGGTATCCTGACACAGATTGTGACATCATTATTGGAATGCAAATGACTGATGGAAAAGAAACGTTAGGTTGTACTTTGTTCCCTGATGATCCGAATGAGAGAGTTGTTATCGAAATACATCCAACGCTATCATTAGAAAATGCAACAGAAATTTTAGCACATGAATTAGCTCATGTTATTGCGGGAAAAGAGGCAGACCATAACGAACACTGGAATGCTATATTTGCTGAATTGCATGTAGTATTTCAAGAGAAACTAATCAATCGGTTTGAGCAATACAATTTAGTATAACCGAACGATTAGAGTATACTATTCCAAACCTAACTTAATGTAATGTTAAGTTGTAATTAAATTATAGAACCTATTGAAAATTCGAGATATTATAGGAGTATCAAAAAGCGCACGGAAATGCGTACAAAATTTCCATTACAAAATAAACACGTTCGCTTGTACGTGCATGTCGGAAACAAGCAATTGAGACTACTAAATTGGTAGTCTTTTTTTATATCAAAATTGTATTACATACTTTCGTTTCCTCCTTATTTACAATTGTAGGTGATGGGAGGTGAAGAAATGATATTTGAAAAGTATAGCTATATGAGCACAACCCATAAAGTTATTATGGTGATATTATTATTAGCAGTGCTTATAACGTTAGGATCTTTGTTTTTCGCTGAAATGAAGAATATGAATACGAATCCTGTATACTTATTTCTAATTGTGCTTTTTGGTGCTACGTTCTTCGTTTATAAGGATAGTCAAGAAGTTTAGTCAAAGGTTAGAAGAGTCACATTTAACAAGGTGTGGCTTTTTATTATGTATCAAAATCCTATCACACAGTAAATCCTTTCCAGTCTATGATATAGGTAGATGGGAGGTGTTACAAATGGACAATAACACATTAGCGAATGCAAAATTACTTGGTGAATTGTACAGAACTCAAAAAAGAATAGACCCTAGTACATGTCCTGTAAGTGATGATGTTATTTATGGTTTATTAAATGGGATAGAAAGAGTAATTGAAGATGAATTTAATGTATCAGTAATCAGTAAGGAAGATGAAGAAATTGTTGTTAGCATTCTAAATGAATACTTTGTTGATGCTGAAAAATTAAATCAACTAAAAGGTTACTATGATATAGAGCATAGGCTTGAAAATCAAGGTATTGAAAGATGGAAAGCAATTAAGATAATTACACTTCTTCAAGCTGAAGATAGATTTACTAATGTAATAGCTAAATTAAATTCTTCGCATTCACCAGTTGAATGTAAAACATTCAAGATTCCAGATTGGAACAAATAATTTTTAATAAGGCATTCCTTCGGGAGTGCTTTTTCTTATGCCATGAAGTCCGATGGATGTATCGTATGGACTTTGCCAGTAGGACTATGAATTGTGGAGGGCTGAATATCATGATTGATTTATCACAAGAAATTAATGAACTGAAACGCGAAAGAGATGCAAAACTCAAGGCACTTTATCATGGAGTTGGTAATTTATTTGAAGGTATTCAATCTAATGTATGTCCTGAAATATTAACAGAACGGTTGAAGCGTCAAGTTGAATCACTAAGAGTTGTGGAGGGCGAGTAAATGGCAAACGAAATCATTATAAAAATGAGTTCGGCTAATGAACCACCAAAGATAACACTTAATGGCAAGAAGATAAAAGGAATCATTGGTATTGAATATAAATACGACACATCTGATGCAGAATCGAATGGGCAACACAATTTCTCTATTCAATATTTCGATAAGGAAACATCAACTATTCGTACAGCAGTAGTACACAAAATGTTGGAGGGATGAACAATGGATAAAGCAAAACGTACATTAAGCATTGAAGTCGAAGGTGACACAACTAAATTACAACAACAGTTACGAGCAATCGCAAAGCATGTTGGTGCATTGGCTGATGAGTTAGATGCTATTGATAGTACTGAATCAAACGATGAGCCAAACTACTCATCAGAAAAACATTATGATGACGATGGTTGTCCATATTACGAAGTGAAATGTCATAAGTGTGGCATCAGTTACGATGGAGAATTGCCAACACATCCAGAAGGCAGCGACTAACATCATGCAAGAATACAAATCAATCGAACAAAAGCGAAAGTTCTACGACAGTGGTGACTGGAAACAATTGCGCTCTGAAGTAAAGAAACGCGACAACAATGAATGCCAGGAATGTAAACGTAATGGTCTTGTCCGAATCGATGATGCAAATGAACTCAACAAAGACGGCACACGAAAGAAGATTCAACTCGTAGTCCATCACATCAAAGAACTAGAAGATCATCCAGACTTAGCACTCGACATAAACAATCTCGAAACACTTTGCGTTGATTGCCATAACCGCATACATGGTCGAGTGTTCAGTAAACCAAACAAATGGCGAGATGATGAAAAATGGTAATACCCCCCGGGTCAAAAAGTTTTAATTTTTTTAAAAACTTGGGCACCGGTGATGGGCTCGATTGTCTGAAAAATTTTCTTTAAAAAACGATTTTAGGAGGGAGGGGGAGACATGGATAAAGAAATAAAAAAAATCGAAAAAGAGTTAATAGCTCGTCACGCCGACGATCCAATTAAATTGTCAAAAGTACATCGCTACATACGATTTCTAAAAATCGATTTAAAATGCGATGCCGATATTGATAAAGATGGTACAACAATAAAAATTGAAAATGGTACACAAAATTTTTTAAAGCAGCATCCTGCCATAGCAACAAAATTATCTATTTCAAAAGAAATTGAGAAATTAGAAGATGCGCTTGGGATAAAAAACGATAGTGATCCTACTCCCTCTACTACCTCATCAACTGTGGATGACAAAGGCAGGAAGAGTCTGATTTGATTAATCATAAGTACGTCAAGGAATTTATTAAGCAATGGCGTGACGGCAAAATAATTTTAAATAAAAGACGTATTAAATTAATCGCATTGATAGAGCGTGAAATACTTACAGCAAATGATATGTATTTTGATGAAGAACAAATTGAAAATTACATTACATTTACTGAAAAGTATTACTTCCCCCTCACTTTGACTCAAAAGTTTAAAACGTGTTTTATTTTTCTGTATTACAAAGACGGTTCTTTGGTATTCGATGAACATCTAGACTACGAAGGGCGCGGCGGTGGTAAAACAGGGCGTATATCTACGTTGGCGAATTACTTCATAAGCGAGCTGCACGGGATTGATAATTACAATGTGTCAGTTGTTGCGAACTCTGAAAAGCAAGCCAAAATGTCATTTACGGAAGTGTATAACACAATCGACAAAGATGATACCTTGAAAGAACACTTCGTTAATAAGAAGGCGTTAATTGAATCCAAGAGCACAAAATCTGTATTCCAGTATCATACTTCTAATGCTTCTACAAAAGATGGATTGCGTGATGGCTGTGTGATCTTCGAGGAAATTCATCAATATGAAAATTCATCCACAGTAAATGTGTTTACATCCGGACTTGGTAAAGTTCCGAATCCACGGATATTTTATGTTGGATCAGATGGTTATGTAAGAGAAGGATTTTCAGACAAATTAATTGAACGAGCAGATAACATTTTAGATGGGCATGTCAGCATACGCGACGATGCTCTTTTTGCATTCATGTGTAATTTGGATGAAGAGGCGGAAATGCATAATTCGGAAATGTGGCAAAAAGCAAATTCACAGTTCCATCCACCAATGTCTGACTATGCAAAGACTTTGTTCCGTACTGTAAAAAAACAGTACAACAAGTTAGAACATGATCCAGATGGTTACGAAGAATTTGTTACAAAGCGTATGAACTTGCCAAAAGTCGATTTAGAGAAAAGCGTTACATCATGGGAGAAAATTAAAGCAACCGAACAAGATTATGATTTATCTACTTTGAAAAGTCGCCAGTGTATTGGATGTTTAGATTATGCTTCTGTTCGTGATTTTGTAGCAATGGGATTGTTGTTTTTAAAGAATGATAATTTCATTATTCCTAAAGAACTCACTCATTCTTATATTTGTAAACCGTTCGCTGATAAGCACTATGCATACAGTAAGCCAAAAGGTGAAGGAAACAATTTGAAAGATCATCGTAAATTTGCGCCAATACGCGAATGGGAAAACGATGGTCTTTTATCTGTTCTGGATATTGAAACAATGGATCCACATCTTGTTGTTAAGTGGTTTGTCGATAAGCGCCAGGAAGGTTGGAACATTAAAAAGATTGTCGGGGATAATTTCAAAATGGACATTCTTAAACCTTTGTTTGAAGCAGCAGGCTTTGAGGTTGAAGTTATTCGAAATCCAGATGCTGCAAGTGGTTTGTTAGCTCCCCGAATAGAAATTGCATTTGAAAATGAACAAGTAATATTCGGAGATAACCCCTTAATGCGATGGTACACAAATAACGTGCTTGTTAAACGGCTTCCTAATGGTAACAAAGTTTATCGAAAAAAAGAGGAAGTAAAACGAAAAACTGACGGTTTTATGATGTTCTTATATGGTGTGTGGGCTTCGCGTGATTTAGATGATACCGATGTGGATGGCGTACTTGATTTCTTAGATAGCATTGCATTTTGAAGGAAGGGGGGTGATGAATTGGGGTAATTTTAGATGCTATATTGCGTAATAAACAAATCGGGCAAGAGACTACAGAAATGTGGGATTTAGGTGTATTCGGAATTGATGTAGAACAACGTGCTTATCTAAAAAAAACTGCCATTGAAACATGTGTAAACTTCATTGGTCGAACAATTTCTTTATCTGAATTTCGTTTTACTAAAGATGGAAGGAAGGTGAAAAGTGAATGGGATTACATACTCAATGTAAGACCAAACACCGACCAATCAGCCGCAGACTTTTGGCAAGATTTTATTTATAAGTTGTTGCATGATAATGAAGTGCTTGTAGTCTTTACTGATAATAATGATTTTTTAATAGCTGATAGTTTTGACCGTGTGGAATATGCTATCTATCCAGATATTTTTAAAAACGTAATGGTCAAAGGATATGAATTCAAAAAGTCATTCAATATGGATGAAGTCATTCACATCTCATATAACAATGAAAAATTCACAAGATTCTTAGACGGCATGTTTAAGGATTATACCGAGTTGTTTAGTCGCATTATTGAAACTAATATGTATGTTAATCAAATTAGGGCTATAGCTGGTGTTGATGGTAATACATCGTTAGATGAAAAAAAGCGAGAGAAGTTACAAGGATTTATTGATCGCATGTTCAATGCATTTCGAAATAAAGCTTTCGCCATAGTACCACAAACGAATGGCTTTAATTATGAAGAAATCACTTCAGGTAATAATAGTAGTCGTCATGTTGAAGAGTTAGACAAACTAAAAAAAGATTTAACAAGTCATGTGGCAAATATATTAGGCATTCCAATAACATTAATTCATGGCGAAATGGCAGAGTATGAAACTGCTCTGAAAGCTTATATAAAGTTTTGTATTAAGCCATTAATCAAGAAAATTCAAGATGAATTGAATGCAAAGTTAATCGAAAAAGATGATTACATGAATGGTGAACGAATCAAAATTTTTGGTGTTGCTGAAATGGATCCACTTGAATTAGCAAATGCAATAGACAAACTTGTGGCTAGTATGGTTTATACACCAAACGAGGTTCGTATTAAGTTAGGTGATGAGCCTTCCACAGATGAACGATTGAACAAACATTATTACACGAAGAATTATCAAGAATTAGATTCCGAAGGAGGAGGTGAAAAGGATGAAGCATAAAATTAAAGGCGATATCACTAGCTGGAATTCAACTATTTACGATTTTAATTACAAAATGCGTAACGTAAAAGAAGATGAGGATATTACACTTGAAGTCAACTCTTATGGTGGTGATGTTTTCTTAGGAATCGACATTATGAATACATTACGAGCTCACAAAGGTACAGTGACAGTTATCGTTACAGGTATCGCGGCAAGTGCTTGTTCTATTATGGCTATGGGCGCAGATATAGTTAAGATGTATTCAAACACTCAATTAATGATCCATCATGCATGGACTTATGCAGCAGGTAACGCTAAACAGTTACGTAAAGTAGCAGATGACTTAGAGAGTATTGGTGAATCTGTTTTAGCATCATATACACATCGTGTAGACGAAGAAACAGTAAAACAGTTACTTGATGAAGAAAAATACATGTCAGCTAAAGTTGCTAAGGAATATGGCTTTATCGATGAAATTATCGATGGTAAAGCTGAAGAAGTAGAGTCAGAAATGTTCTCTAATAAAGCACAAGAATTTAACAATGCACTTGCTGCCACTTCAACTGTGGAAGACAACGAATTACTACAGAAAGTTAGTGATTTAGAGAATCAAGTAATTCAATTGCAATCTCAATTAAATAAATCAAAAGAGGAACCTAACCAGCCGCAAATTGCTGCTAAACGTAAAGGGTTCTTTTTTTAATACTTAAAAACGGAGGTAATCGCAAATGACGATTAAATTAAAAGGACAAATGGAAAATTTTAAAGCAAAAAAGAAAGCTTATACAGATTTATTGAACAATGAAAATGCAACACCAGAACAATTACAAAATGCTGTAGATGAAATGTTTACTGCATTACAAAATGATTTGTCTGAAAAAATTACTGCTGAAGCACGAAATGAAGCAAATGATACTCAAATTTTAGTAGCACGCGGTAATCACATTTTAACTTCAGAAGAAACAGCGTTTTATAACAAAGTTGTAGCAGATGGTGGATTTAATGATGAATCAGTTTTCCCTGAATCTGTACAGGAGCGAGTATTTGAAGGCTTAACAAAAGTACGTCCATTATTAGCTGCTATTGGATTACAGGACTTAGGTGCAGCAACTAAATTCATTTATTCTGATCCGACTCTTGCATATGCTTGGAAGGAAATTTTCGGTGAAATTAGTGGACAAGTAAATGCGGCATTCCGTGATGAAAAAATCACTCAACTTAAACTAACAGCATTCGGTGCCATTCCTAACGATATGTTAGAACTTGGTCCAGTGTGGGTTGATCGTTACATGGTAACGTTATTAATTGAGGCATTAGCTGCAGGCTTAGAATATGGTTTAGTGAATGGCCGTGGTCCAGTACAGAATGAACCAGTTGGTTTAATGAAAGACGTGGATCCAACAACTGGTGCTGTTACTGATAAAACGTCAAGTGGTACATTAACTTTTGCACCATCAGAGCGTGGTGAAGTAGTGGTTGGTGAGTTATATGGTGTACTTAAAAACTTATCAACTGATGCAAAAGGTAAGTTCCGTAAAATCTTAAATAAAGTTGTTATGGTACTGAATCCTATCGATGCATTAGCTGTACAGGCTCGTCACACGATTCAGAATGATTCTGGTGTATTCGTCATGAATTTACCATACAACTTAACAGTTGCTGATTCAGAAGAAATTCCTGTAGGTAAAGTTCTATTCATGGTACAAGGCGAATATATCGCCGCTATTGCGGGCGATTATAAACTTAAAAAGTTTGATCAAACTTTAGCTATGGAAGATGCGACACTTTACACAATCAAGCGTTTTGCTAATGGTCGACCTAAAGATAATAAAGCAGCATTAGTTTATGATCTAGATGTTAAATTTCCAGTACCAGTAGAGACTCCTTAATTTAAGGGGTCTTTAGTATTTAAAAGGAGGAATAGAATGGCACAACATAAAGTGGTTCGTCGTTTTAAGGAATTGAAACATGACGGACATATCTATGAGGTTGGTGATAATTATCCTGTGGAGGGCAAGAAGGCGACTAAAGCACGACTTGAAGAATTATCGACAACGAAAAATAAGTACCAACAAATCTTCATTGAGGAAGTCACAGAAACTCCTAAAGATAAGGAGTGATGAATGTGGATGTTATTACTTCAGAAATTATAAATGAATTCAAACTTCGAATGCGTTTAGGTGATGATGAAGACGACAATTTGAAGCGCATATTAAAGGCATCTCACGATGATTTACAGCGCATTTGTGGTGACTATGATATAAACACTCACGAAGTCTTTAAAGAGCTTGTATTCGAGCGTTCTCGCTATGTTTATAACGATGCACTAGAATATTTCCACAGTAACTTTCTAACTCAATTAAACAACCTTAACATTGCTAAAGCACTCGAAAGTAGTGAAGTAGATGAAACAGTTTAGATACAACGAAAACAACCACAGCGGCTTGTATCGTCATCGTATTTTAATTCGTAAACGCACTTTAACCACAGATGAATTAATGCAGGAAATTGAAACGTTTGAGGACTACGGACGCTATTGGGCCATGATTAAAACGCTAAAAGGTAGCGAAATAATGGGGGCTGGAAGAGAGCAAACAAAAGTCGAGAAACGTTATGTATTAAAGTATGCTAAATCACTAGATGAATTTATTGATAGTGAGCATACGAGTTTTGAAGTGGTTCAAAATGGCGTTATATATGATGTTAAAAGCGCTCTAAATGATGATGACATGAACATTACTGTCACAATCGTTGTAGAAGGGCGGTCATAATATGGCTATCAACATAAACGATCTTGCTGCAGAAATAAACCGTACTCTAGCAAACTATGCTCATGGTGTTGGTGAAGAAATAGAAAAAGTAGCTGAAAAGGTAGCAAAAGAAGGCGCACTTAGATTAAAAGCTAACAGCCCTATAAAATCAGGCTCATATCGAAAAGGATGGAGAGCAAAAAAAGTAGGGAAAAGTTGGGTCGTCCACAATGCTACTCGTTATCAACTTACTCATTTACTTGAAAAAGGTCATGCGAAAGTTGGAGGCGGTCGTGTACCTGCCAAGGTTCATATAAGGCCTGTTGAGGAAGAAATGATTGATGAATTTATCCAAGGTGTTGAGGAGGCGATAAGAGGGTGACGTTACCTGAACTAGCGCAAAAGTTAGTAGCACTTGGTTATCCAGTAGCTTACTCACATTTTAAATCAGCACAAGCACCTCCCTTCATCTGCTACTTAGTTGTGGATGGCGATACATTCAGTGCTGACAATAAAGTATTATCAAAGATCAACTATGTTGATATTGAATTGTATGTAATAGATAAAGATCTAACAGCAGAAAAGAAAATCGAAGATATGTTAAATGAAAACGAACTCCCTTGGTCTTACGATGAATTATTCATCAGAGACGAGGGAGTTTTTAAATGCACATATTCAATTACTTTAGTTAATTAAAAGGAGCGATATACATGAAAGAAAATAAATATCCGATGTTGATGCCATTAAATATTCAAACGTTTGCTGAAAACAAAGTACGTTATGGTGTAAAAAATGTACATTTTGCACCTATCACTGAAACAGGCGGAGTTATTACATTTGGTACACCAATTAAATTCCCTGGTGCTGTTTCCCTTACGTTAGAACCTTTGGGTGAAACTACACCTTTCTACGCTGATGACAGTGCATATTATGTGTCTGTATCAAATAACGGATATGAAGGTACGTATGAAGTGGCAGAAATTCCACTTGAATTCCGTACAAAAATTTTAGGTGATGATTTGAGCGAAGACGGTATTTTAACTGAAACAACTACAGCAAAACCAAAGCAATTTGCTATGATGTTTGAATTTGATGGTGATGTAAAAGCAACGCGTCATGTATTGTACAATTGCACAGCCGCACGTCCATCACAAGGCTCTGAAACGAAAGGTGAATCAATTGAACCCGGAACATCAGAATTATCATTTACAGCTTCACCAAATGCTGATGGTGTTGTTAAACGTAGCACAACAGCTACAACAACAGATGAAATTTATAACGCTTGGTACACTAAAGTATTTGAACCAACAGTAGTACCAACACCTTAATAATTGAACTGTGGAGGGCAAATAGATGGAAATTACATTAACTATCGATGGTAAAGAAATACCTTTTAAATCAAATGGTGCAGTTGCAAAACGTTACATGATGCAATTTCAACGCGATATGTTGAAAGATATTTTAAGTTTGGGAGTTACAGAGAAAAAGTTTGATGACATGACAGAAAGCGAAAAAGTTGTTTGGATGCGCGATAACATTGATTTCAATATGTTTTATGATATTGCATGGGTGTTCGCCAAAACTGCAAACAATACAATTCCGGATCCATTGTCTTGGCTAGAAACGTTTGATGAGTTCCCAATCCTTGAAATTATCGAGCCATTACAAGGTTTACTTGAAAAAACGATTGGTTCTAAAAAAAAGTAACTAATAACGGTGCTAATAGTTCATCTGGAGAAATTAGCACCGAACAATTTTTAGTTCTTTGCAAAGAATGTGGTCTTACACACGATGATCTTGAAACAATGACATTCGGAATGTGCTTAGATTACATTGACACATATTTAGAAACAAAAAATCCAAATAAAGAAAAGCGAAAAGTCCGTCAGGCTTCACAAGCGGATTTCGATATGTTTTAACACTTGCCTTTTGGCAGGTGTTTTTTATTTGTTCAAAAGGTAGGTGATGGTAATGGCAAATACTCGATTAAAAGGTATTACAATTGAATTAAACGGTGATACAACAGGGCTTACGGATGCGTTAAAGGATGTTAATAAAGAAAGTAACAAGGTAACTAGTGAATTAAGAGAAGTTGAGCGTGCTTTAAAATTCGATCCAGGTAATGCCGAATTGATTGCTCAAAAACAGCAACTTTTAGCAGAACAAATTCACAATACGAGTCAAAAATTAGATGTCCTAAAAGAAGCTCAATCACAGGTTGAGACCCAATTTAGGAATGGTGAAATAGGAGCTGAACAGTACCGAGCTTTTCAACGCGAACTAGCGACTACAGAAGCACAAATGCAACGATACAATGCTCAAATGGCTAGCACAGCTAATGAGCAAGACCGGTTAGCACGTACGACAGGTGAATTATCAGCGTTTTTCCAAGCTACTGGCACTGATGTTAATCAATTCGCTGACTTATTAGGAACACGCTTAACAAATGCAATTCGTGATGGTTCGGCCACAACTGACCAGATGAACCGTGCTTTACGCTTAATGGGCCAACATGCTTTAGGTGCAGGCGTAGATATCGATCAAATGAGGGAAGCGTTGCGTAGAGCAGCTCAAGGTGCAGATTTGAGTGGTGTTAGACAAGAGTTAGCAAGAATCACTCAAGAAGCTAATCAAGCAGAAGAAGCTGTTAATGGATTTGGTCAAGAATTATCAGGTGTCGTTGCAGGATTAGCTGCTGGTGGAGGTATTGCAGGGGTTGTACAACAAGCTTTAGATGTATCAACCCTGAACACTAAAATTGACATTACATTTGATGTGCCTGAAGAAAGTAAAGCGTCAATCCGTGATGTTATTAAAACTATTGAAGCATATGGTGTGGATGGCGAAGAAGCGCTAGAAGGAGTGCGCCGTCAATGGGCATTAAATAAAGATGCATCAGATGAAACAAATGCGGCCATTGCAAAAGGAGCAGGAGTTGTTGCAAAATCTTATGCAGGAATTGATTTTATTGAATTAGTACAAGAAGTAAATGAAATAGGTGCAGCAATTGAAATTTCAAACGAAAAAGCCTTGGCACTTACAAATGCACTTTTAAAAGCAGGTTTCCCACCCGAACAATTAGACACTATTGCTGAATATACAACACAGATGAAAGAAGCTGGGTTTAGTGTTGCAGAAATACAATCTATTTTTGAAAAAGGCATTGATACAAAAACTTGGAATATTGATAACTTAAATGATGGCGTTAAAGAAGCACGTCTGCAAATGGCTACATTTGGCACAGAAATTCCGAAAGCACTTGAACCTGTATTGAAAAATGCTGGTCTTTCAGAAGAAAAGTTTTTAGCATGGGGAAAAGCTGTTGCCAAAGGTGGTAAAGAGGGCTCAAAGGCTATGGCAGAGGTTGTAACCTACCTTGATGAAATGGAAGAAGGCACTGCAAAAAACGACTTAGCTACAGCTGTTTTTGCAACTAAATGGGAAGACCAAGGTCAAAATATGATTTCTGTTTTTCAAGGTCTAGCTGAAGCACAGGATAAAACTGCTCAAAATCAAGAAGAAGTTAATGCGGCCTTTCAAAAAATGAATCAAGATCCAACTGTTTTAATGAAACAAGCTTTTGCAGATTTACAAACTACATTGGCTCCTTTATTAACAGCAGTAGCAAACTTTATAGCAAAAATAGCCGAATGGGTAAGTAATAATGCTGCATTAACAGCAGCAATTGTGGCGATTGTAGCTGTAGTAGGTATCTTAGCAGGAGCTTTTGCTGCATTAATGCCAGCGATTGGTGGACTCGTCACCGCGTGGCCCGCATTAGCAGCAATAATTGGCGCTATAGCTTCTCCGATTACTTTAGTAGTTGCCGCAATAGTAGGGCTTGGTGTAGCCCTTGTGGCTGCATATCAAAACTCTGAAACATTTAGAGAAAATGTAAATAATGTATTCCAAGCAATTAAGGATGTAGCAGTCACTGTATTTGAAACAGTGGCTTCTTTTATTGGTGAAAAAATAGCACAGATTAAACAGTTCTGGGATCAAAACGGTACTCAAATATTACAAGCTGTAGAGAACGTATTTAATGGCATAAAGGCTGTTATTGAGTTTGTAATGCCTGCTGTGAAGTTTGTAATTGAAACTGTGTGGAATGCCATTAAACAAGTCATTGATGGTGCTTTAAATGTCATTATGGGTGCGATTAAAGTATTCAGCGGATTATTTACAGGTGACTTTTCAAAAATGTGGGAAGGCGTTAAACAAATATTTAAAGGGGCCATTGATCTTGTTGTTGGCTGGATGACACTATCATTCTTTGGTGGTATCAAAACGATTGTCACTAACCTTGCTAAAACAGGCGTTAATCTACTAAAAGGCATGTGGGATGATATAGCAAAATTCTTTACTTCAATGGGTTCGCAGGTGTCTTCCACAGTTTCTAGCTTCTCATCAGGAGTAATTAACTTCTTTAAAAATTTAGCTACAAATGCAATAAATTCAGTTAAAAATACTTGGACTAGTTCGGTTTCTTTCTTCACTAATTTAGGAAATTCAGCGAAATCAATTGTATCTAATATGGTTACTTCAGTAATCAATTTTGTGAAGAATTTAGCGACTAATTTTGTTAATACCATCTCTACTATGAAGACGAATGTTGTTAACAAAATAACAGAAGTAAGAGATGGCATGGTAGAGAAAGTTAAATCATTACCTGCTCAATTTATTTCAATTGGTAAAGACATCATAAATGGTCTCATTAAAGGTATAACTGCTATGTCAGTTAATGCTATTGAATCAATTACTGGCGTTGTGGATGGCGTAGTAAATAAAGCTAAAAAAATGCTTGGTATTGCTTCACCTTCAAAGGTATTCAAGCAAATTGGTTTATGGACTGGTGAAGGTATGGCTATTGGTTTAGATGATTCTAGTCCTAGGGTCAATAAAGCTATGTCTGATATTGGTGATGGTATCCTTGCTGTTTCTAAAAACTATCAAAAAGAATATACAAATTTAATTGATGAGTTTAACAAAAAGAATGAAGATAAAAATGATAAAACGTTAGAAAAAATCTATAAGATTCAGAACAACGCTGCTAAAAAGAAACGTAAGCTAACTCAAAAAGAGTTACAGGATATTGCATTATTAGAGGCTTCGTATAGAGATAACAAGATTAAAGCCGACCAAGATTTCAACAAGAAATATAAAGCTTTAGTGGAGAAGTCCGAAAAAGAATACCTTGATGTAATTAAGAAATATGTAGATGACAAGAAGTCCTTAGAACAGTTGTCATTATTGGAAGAAGCGAAAATCTGGGAGCAGTCACTTGAATTGTTTGTGGAGGGCACAGATGAACGCATTAAAGCTCAACAGGAATATAAAAAGGCTGTAGAAGCAGTTAATAAAGAAATCACAGCTATTAATGCTGATTACTCTGGTCAAGTGATGAAGATCAATGAAGACTTGATTAAGAGTGAAGAAGCTTTAACCAAAGCGTATGAAGATGCATTAGATAAACGCTCCCAGTCTCTTTTATCTTGGAAGGGGCTTTTCGATTCATTCAGTCTTGAAATAGATGTTACTGGTGAACAATTGATTGCAAATTTATTTTCACAAGTAGATGGATTCAAGTTGTGGCAACAGGAAATTGAAAAGATTTCTGCTCGAGCGATTGATAAAGGGCTAATTGAAGAATTACGTCAAATGGGTCCAAATGCTTTACCACAATTAATTGCTCTTAATCAGCTTACAGATCAACAATTACAACAGTACAGTGATTTGTATAAAGAGAAAGCTAAACTTGCTCGTACACAAGCTGAAACTGAATTAAAAGGCATGAAGGATGATACAGATAAGCAAATTAAGGGTCTAAGAGATGCAGCTAATAAACAACTAACTACTCTTGAAAGAGAATGGAATGCGAAGATTATTTCATTAACTCAATCTACATCCACAGAATTGTCATCACTTGAACAAATAGGGATGGATGCTGGTAATGGATTATTAAAAGGTTTGTCTTCCACATCTAATGCAATTAAAAGTAAAGCTTTAGATATTGCTAACTCTGTTAAAAAGACAATCCAATCAGCATTGGACATCCACAGTCCTTCACGTGTAATGATGGGGTTCGGGGTTAACATTAACGAGGGCCTAATTAAAGGCATTGAACAATCGCAAAACAGATTAAACAATGCCATGAACAATGTGTATGGTTCATTAGCGAGTAGCGCAAATAAGTCGCAAGCGAATCAGGTAGCGCAGCAACAAATTATAAATCAATCAAATAACACAGATTTATCAGGGTTAATTGCTGCTATTACTCAATTAGCTTCAAGACCTGTTGAAACGATTATTAATATGGAAGGACAACAGGTAGCTAGAGCTGTCACTCCTTTCGTAACAAACATCATGGGTAATAATTACAATTCTGAATTAAGGTTAAATGGGGTGAAATGATGATTGTCACAAATTTGGCTGGTGAAACTGAATTGCTAGTCGATTTCATTAGTAATAGTTTAAAAAGAACTAGAAAGGTAAATGGTGATTATTCATTATCATTCACCCTTTTAAAAACTGAAAAGAATCAACATGCATATTCACTTGTGGAAGAAGAAAGCATTGTTGAATACGACTCACAACAATATCGAATAAAAGATGTGACGGAAGTACTTGCAGGTGTGACACCTATCAAAACAGTACAAGCCTCTCACATCTTTTTTGATTTAGTTGATACGTATAAATATGATTACTTGGAAAATACACAACACCTACAGTCATGTTTAACATTTGCTTTAGATGGAACAGGCTACACGTTCGAGGTTATTGATTCATTTGCTAGCGCAGTATTTGAAAAGTTTGGCGAAGATAATTCTTTAAGTCTTGTCCAAAAAGCATTAGATGTATTTGGCGCTGAAGTGCAAATTAATAATAAGCACTTAAAATTCTATCGCCAAATTGGTACAGATACTGAAATACAAATTCGTTATGGGTACAACATTAAGACCTTAGAAAAGTACGTAAATACAAACAATCTTTCTACTCGTATTCGAGGTTTTGGAAAGAAAAATGAAGATGGAAGTTATGTTGTAACTGCTGAATACATTTCGCCTAATGCTGCAATTTATGGAATTCGTGATGCAAAGCCAGTCTATGACGAACGATATACCGTCCACAGTGAATTGTTGGAGCGTATTAAATCTGAAATAATAGACGAGCCACAATTCAGCTTTAAAGTTGATTCTTTGGAGATGAAGAAGATGGGCGTACTTACAGAACAACTTAATGAAGGTGACAGACTTTTCGTTATTCATGATCCTTTAAATATTGATAGCATTGCCCGGGTACTAGAAATTGTTGATTATCCTGAATCATCAAAGCCTGCTGAATATGTATTCGGAAACTTCCAGAACAATTTTGTAAGTGAAATGGCTGGCTTCCAGAAGACGAAAGACAATGTGGATGCAATTCTAAATGGTCAACAAAAACTACCATACAATGTTTTAGATGATGCTGTTATACGTGCAACAGAAGCCTTAACATCAGCAATGACAGAGCTTATATTCGATAACGGCATTATTGCTCGTGATACTTCAAATCCTAATCGATTGGTACTTATCAATTCTAAAGGTATTGGTATTAGTGACAACGGCGGAGCTACATTCCGCGAGGCAATTACAGCAGATGGATTTGTATTATCAGCAGGAGCCATCGGTCAATTAAAAGCCAACAATATCGATGTAACAGGTTTAATTCGAGCTATTAACAACGAAGGCGTTACAACAATTGATGGTGGAAGAATCACTACCAATAGTATAGAGGTAGTAAAATTAATTGCTAGTTTACTTACAGGTTTCGGTATACAAACTGACAGTAACCTTCTAAACCCGCGTATATACATGGAAGGTTCAAAATTTGAAGCTACCAATCGTGATGCAAAAATACTCATAAATACAATGGAATGGGATGGTTACGCTGGGTTAACTGTTCAATCAGGTTCCGTTGACGCTCGATTGCAAGCTTACAGTGACCGTACAATGCTATCAAGTAACGGAGCTCCACTTGAAATATGGGCGCTTAATGGTGGTGTTGATGTAATTGGCGATTTTTCTGTTAGTGGAAGTAAAAACGCAAAGGTGCCAACAAGTTTAGGTTATGTTAATGTTTCAGCCTATGAAACAGCGGAGTACTTCTTCGGTGACGTTGTCAGAGGTAAAGTTGTGGATGGAGAATGCGTAGTCGTAATTGAATCGCTATTTAAAGAAACAGTAAATACAAATATTGATTATGAAGTCTTTCTCACACCTTATGGAAAAGGATCAATTTATGTTGATCTAGATACAATGACACCAGATCAATTTATTGTTCGCGGTGATGATATTCCATTTGTCTGCGAAATCAAAGCAAAACGAAAAGGTTATGAAGATGTTCGTCTGGAATTAACACATGAAAGCGAGGTAGAGGGTATTGTACAAAACGCTTCGCAAAACTAGTGATGGAAAAATCGAGGTCTTTTATGTTGATAACTTAGAAACAAAGCAATTATTAGATACAGAACGCAAGAAAGAAAGGTATCTAAAATCGATGGTTATCACTGAATCAAATAAAAAGAATGATCTTCGATTACGTCAAAAAATGGCTAGTGATTTACGTAAAATCAAGATAGCAAAAAAAGGGGTGTTGTCATGATTATTCAATTTTTAGATGGCACCAAGAAAGACATACAGGACTATAACCTAAAACGACTATTTCATCGTATACCTTCTTTAGATGTTAATCATGTTATTGAAAGTGTGGAGGGCAGAGGAAGTTTAGTAGTAGGCACTCAATATCAACAACGGGTATTAACTGTAACACTTTTGTATATTGTCCAAGACATATATGGTTATTACCTTCTACGAGACGATTTAAACGCACTTTTTGCTAGGGATGAACCTTTTTATATCATCTTCAAAAGAGAGCATTGGAAGCTATATAAAGTACGTTTAGCGCAACAGTTAGAAATGGAGCCGAACCAACACATGAACAGCTTTGATATTTCATTTAGAATGGATGACTTGTTTGCTGAATCAGTAGGTACTTCACTCGATTTGCAAAACCATGGTGAATGGGATGAGGATTTATGGGGATTTGGTTCAGGAATTGATTACGATACTCAATACAATTACACATTCAACTCAAACAATTTTGTTGTGAAAAACATCGGTAATCAGGCTATTGATCCACGCCAAGCAACTTTAGAAATAACGTTGAAGGGTAATTTTAGTAGCTATGTACAAATCAAAAACAATACTACTGGTGATGTTTACAGATTCAACAATCCTTTGTCCTCCACAGATACTTTACGATTATCAGGTATCAGGACTTTAAAAAATAGCCTTAGTGCATTTAAGCATACGCATCATAAACTTCTAACTTTGATACCAGGAGATAATTCAATAACTGTGGAAGGCGGCACTGTAGACAGTGTCGTTTTTGATTTCAGATTTTTATACAAATAGGGGTGACATAATGGCAATTTTAAATCCAATCGCATCGAATTGGTCACGTTCTGAACGCGAAAAATTAAATAATAACTGGACCATTATCGAAAGGTATTTATCCAACTTACAAGGGCAAATAAACTTGCTTACTGGTGATGTAGATGTTCAGGCACTAATTGACCAAATCAACGAGATTTTAAATCAGGGTAATGTAATAATTGACGATTTAGAGACGGCTTTACAGGATGCTACAACTATTATAACAAATGCGGAAAACGCTACTACTGATGCAAATAATGCAGCACAGGACGCATTGAATGCCATTAATGACATGCAAGCATTCATTAATCAGTTTGGTAATGCTGAATCATATGATAATAGCAAACTTTATAAAGTGAATAATTTAGTTGAATATGATGGTAGTGGATTCATTTGTATTAAAGATACACAAGGTAATCCTCCTCCTACACTTTCAATAAAACGCAATGAATGGTGGCAGTTATTCGCTCAAAAAGGTTTAGATGGTACAGGATCGGTTTCAAAGGTTGCGGGAAAATCACCTGAAGCAGACGGAAATGTCCCTCTTGTTCCAGAAGATATTGGAGCTGCAAGTCATACTGATTTCAATGGACATATGGCTCAAAGTGTTGAAGATTTAAATGGAGTTCATGGATTAACAATAGAAACTGGTGATTTTACTCCATATTTTTATGGAACAACAAATGCTGGAACAAATACTACTTATTTATTACAAACTGGGACATACTATAAAATTAATAATTTAGTGAAAATTGATTTAACACTACAAATCAACAATAAAGATACGAGTATGTCTGGCGACCTAGAGATTGGCGGTATTCCATTTGCTGCTTCAGCAGCGCATTGTTCCATTGGAGGATATCAATTTATAACTTTAAGTGAAGGGTATAGCGAGTTGTTAGCTAGTATCACTGGCACAAGAATTATATTAAAAGAGTGCGGGAATAACAAGGCAGAAAATGATATAGTAGCTGCTAAAATTATTAATGCTAGTTTTATAAGATTATCAGCGACTTATAAAGTAAGTAAATAAGGGGGATGTAAAATGATTGAAAAATATATTCTTGATAATTTAAACCAAAACAGTGTTAGTGTGAAAAAACAAACTTATATTCTTTATAAGGAACAACAATATCCCATTGGCGAAATCTGGCGTAGAGCTTATGTAAATAGTGATTTAGGTAGACAACAGGTTTCAAAAGAATTACCATCAGCACAAATTAATGCGATTTTAGCAGTGTGGGGAGATGAAGCGACATTTGTAGAAGAGGATATTTAAACCTGTAAAAAAAGGAGGGATTTAACCCTCCCTCTATGTTAAGGAACAATTGATTTTACAATTGGGATTTTACTTAAAATCCATACAATTATATAACTTAGAACAATAATAATAATTGCGAAGAGTGGTATACCTATAATTGGGCTAATGAACATCACATTAAAGTCGAATTTATTTAAGAAATCAATGATAAAAACATGTACTAAGTAAATACCAAATGAATATTTACTAATGTTTTTTATTAGAACATTGTTCTTAGGGTTACTTACTTTAAAGAACAGGAATATCCAAACAGAAACTACTACAGTATTGAAATTTAAATAATGATAGAAAAATGCGTTGAATATGCCATCATTGTTTGCGGTTAAAATATATGTTCCAACAATTGTTATAACCAAGCTTGTTAGACCAATAGAGTTCAAAAGCGTCATATTAACTCTTTTGATTTGACCTAGTAAGTATCCAAGAAGATAGTACCCTATAAACAATGAGCCATAAACAAAATATCCAACTGAAATAGCAAGACCACTAGTGTTAAAACCAATACCAAATTTCATGTTTACAATATTGTTTATTGAAATTAAAACAAAATAGGCAATTACTAAAAAGCTAATTGTACGCATAGAAATACGTGATAACCATTTTTTAAGTATTGGATTAAGTAAGTATAAAATAATAATTGCATATACAAACCATAAATGATAATACACAGGACCAAATGCCATTTGTTTTAAAAAACTTGTGTATGTATTTAGATTAGACAATTCATGAAAAAGATAAATATTTGGGTTCAAGTAAAGTAAAAATAAATAATAAAAGATGGCCCAAAAAGTAAAGGGTATTACAATTTTAGTAAATCTCTTTTTATAAAAAACAGATGGTTTATGTGAAGAATTAATATTTAAATAACCACTTATCATTAAGAAAATTGGTACACACCATCGTGTTAATGAGTCAAAAATATTAGCTATTTGCCAATCAAATTTAGTTATATTATTAAACTCATACAATAAAGGAGCAGCAGAATGTAGTACGACTACACTTATAATAGCTAAAGCCCTTAACGTATCAAAATAATCCAAACGTTCTTTGTTATCCATAAGTTTCTCCTTATTAGGTAAGTATTTACTTTATAATAGCAAAGAAAAAGTTAGGTATATAGGATATTATAAAAAGTTTTAGATACTTTTAGCCTTCCACAGATAATTGTGGAGGGCTATTTATATACAACAAGATTTAAGAAATGCACTGTACCGAACAGTGCTATTTTTATTTGTGAGGTGTTGACATGGACAGTCAAACAGTAGCTTTAATCGGAATTTTATGTACGGTATTAGGTGCATTTATTGGAGTACTTACTTACAACCGTAATCGAGACAAGGATGTAAAAAACGATGCATCTGATTCAGCTGTAATACGCACGAAACTAGACAATATTAACGCTGGAGTAGAATCTATTCGGATTGATATAAAAGCCCAAGAGATGCGTGTTACAGGGCTATCTGAACGTGTAATTCGTGTGGAGGAATCAAGCAAACAAGCTCACAAACGTTTAGATAAAATGGAGGGGATTACACATGAAAATTAATTGGAAAGTACGCTTTAAAAATAAAACGTTTCTATTATCTCTATGGGCGCTTATTATCGTCCTAGCACATCAAATTGCTTCTATATGGGGCGCAGACATTACACTTGTTAGTGCGCAGGTAACGAACGTAGTCGAGACAGTACTGACTATTCTTGCGTTAATCGGAATCGTACACGATCCAACAACACCAGGTATAAACGATAGCGAAAGAGCTTTAAAATATGACAAGCCAAAGGGTGATAAATAATGGTGCAAATCAGACAATATTTAGTGTCAGCAGCCGTGGCTATTAAAGTAACAGGAGGATGTAAAAACACTCGTAAAAAAGTATGCATTCATGAAACTGACAATACCAAAAAAGGTAGTGGGGCAAACAACCACGCTCTACTTCAAGCCAACGGTAATAGTCGACAAGCAAGTTGGCACTGGACTGTGGATGACAAAGAAGCGATTCAATCATTTACACATGATTATCAATGTTGGGCAGCAGGTAGCACAAAGGGGAATAACGAAGCTATCCATATTGAGATGTGTGTGAATGCTGATGGAGACTATGTAAGGACTGTACAAAATACAGCATCACTAGTTGCAAAAATTCTTAAAGACGAGAACTTAACAGTCAATGATGTAGTACAGCATAATTTCTACAGTGGGAAAAATTGCCCTAGTAAGATGCGTTCCACAAGTGCACCTATTCCATGGAGCAGTTTTTTACAAATGGTTAAATCAAATATGCAACCTTCAATACCAAATAATATTGCAAAGGATGATGATACAATGCGATTTACTAATGAAACACTTAAAGCTGCAGTTCGTGACTATCTTAAACAAGCAGTAGACAAAAAGCTTATTGATAAATCACACTTAGATAAATTTGATGCTGGTATGATGACTGGCGGTGATTTTGAAGGATTGAAGATTATCATTGCACAACGTAGTATGTAATCAAATGCCTGTTACCTAAATTGGTAATGGGCTTTTTTTATTTCCACAAATTTCACTTGTCAAAACACAAACGTTTGTTCTAAAATAATACAAACGAATGTTCTGTATTGAGGAGTGAGGATGATGAAAGAACAACTGATTAAAGCAATGCAGCGTAACCAATTTTTAAATATGATGTACATGTCTAAAGACGGCACAGTGTCAAAAAGGCGTATCAAAATTATTAAAATTGCTGGCGATTCGTTTCAAGCTTATTGTTTTACAAGACAAGCAAAACGTACATTTATGGTTGATAGCGTGTTGGCGGTTGTTCCAATCATCCACAAGGAACGTGAAGTCGTATGATGAACCCTGAACAGCGTAGAATGCTTCATAAATTAGTTGTGCACGATATGGCTGTACAATCCTTACAACGTGACTTTGCAGTAATTGAAAATCTAAAAATGAGCAAAGTCTACATGCCGATTCTTGAACAGCTTTTAAAAGCCATCACAAATGATTATTACAACCTTAAAAGAGTGCTGGCAAAAGATAAAATTAAAATAGTAAAGTGGGAAAAGGTGAGTGAGTATTTTAGCGATTTAACAATAACCACCGCGGGTAATGATGAAGTGATGAGATATGCTAATCAAGCACTCAAAACTCAGGTAGAAGAATTACTTATAAGTCATCAAAATAAATAACCAGGCGCTCATCTTCATTTGAGTACCTGGTCATTTTTTGTTTATTCGTCATATGGTCTATACTTTTTCCGAAGTAATTCAAGTTCTTCTTTTTTCTCTAATATCATGCTTTTTAAAAACATTTTAGGCTGCTCTTTAACAGCTATTAACTTTCCGTCTTTAACTAATTTTCCAAGACGTACTTTGGATATATCTAAAATTTCAATTGCTTCAGCTGCAGATAACAATTCATTATTTAAAAATTCAAGTAGTTCCTCAGTTGATTCAAATTTGTACTCCATTTAACTACCTCGCTTTTATCATAAATAGAATTAGTCTTATGATGTGAATTAAAATTGTGAATCCATACAGTGTGATTAATACATAATCTAAAGTTGATGGATTCTGAAAATCAACGTATGTGAGTATTATGACTGTGCTGGCTAATATTAAAGCAACATTTGCATAACCAAATCTTTTAAGCATTTTTTTCATACATGTAAGTGGATGTGTTATAATTTGATTGAGAAGGAGGCGCTAACCTCCTTCATAGCTTATTTGCGACGTTTCTTCTTTGCGGGAGGGCGTCGCTTTTTCTTTGTCCCTTGCACCATGTCGTAAATGTCTTTCAAGCCTGATGTGAAAGCTTTAAAAGCTGTTGCGACTAGTGCTACTGTTGCAAGGACTTTTTCAAATTCATCCACTCTTGTTCACCTCCTTTCTATACTTTTATTATACTATATCTATTCAAAAAAGTAAATAGCTTTATATATATTATTTTACTCTTTTTGGTAAAAATTTTCATAAAAAAAGCCACTCGTTTGAGTGACCTTAGTCTTTTAATGATTCATGCTGTTTGTAACCTGGAGCAATCGCTTCTAAATCTAACTTCTCATAGTTATCCCAATTAACTTTTTTAAAGGTTTCGGCATCAAAGAAAATACCATACACTTCTCCCATTTCTTCATTCCCATATTGGTCAGTCAATGGGGCAAACCAGTAAATTGAAGGGGATTGAATACTTTCTACTTTTGATAATTCAGCAAAAATCTTACCTGACTTCTTTAAAATTTGCGATTTAGAACCTTCATGTAATTTTTTATCTTTGATATTAATTCTGACTAAACCATCATCTGATTCAACAATTTCATAGTCATCTTTAATTACTGTTTTTACAGCTTCTTCAACTGGATTTTTTTCTTGTTTTTGCTCTATTTCTGCTGAACCAGGTTTTTCCTCTTTAGGTTTTGCTTCGTCTTCACCACATGCAGCTAGTAATAAAGCTGACAATGCTCCGATGTAAAATAATTTCTTCATACATAAAACCTCCCTTGATATTACCATTTTAGGAAATTGTGCAAAGAAAGTATACAAAAAAACAGACAACCTTATTTAGTTATCTGATTTTGTGAATTGTATTATTTCTGATATATCCTCAATGTTTAGGGCATCAGCTATTTTTTCTAGTGCATTCTTATTTATACGAATTGTCTTGTCATTAACTAACTCACTTATGGTACGAGGGTTTAAACCTGTAATTTCCACAAGCTTCTTTTGGTCCCAACCTCTTTTTTTCAACAGTTCTCCAAGATTTGATTTTAATTCAGCGCCCATTCTTCACCAACTCTCATGTTATTATGTTACTTTTATTATAAACCATAATTTACTTAAAAGAAATTAAATGTTGACATTTTACTTAAACGAAATTATGATTTACTTAATCGAAATTGTTTAAACACAAATTTATATTTTTTTATATGTCGATTTCTTTTAAGTAAATTCTAAGTGAGGTGAAACAGAAATGGCTTTCGAATACCTAGCACAATACATAACATTCGATTCAGTAGCAGATATGGATAAGAGTGTGGAAAACCATATGGCGGTACACTATTACGACTTAACAGAATCAGAACGAGCAATCGTATTTAAACTGGCATCGCACAGCTTAGAACATACTGGGGCATGTCATTTAAAAGCTTCTACAATTGCTGCTTCACTGGAGATCAGTACAAAGACTGTTTATCGAGCAATTTCAAAATTGGAATCGTTAGGAATCATCAAGAAAGAAACGACTGTAAAGAGTAAAGGAGGGCAAGGAGCAAGCATTTATATCATTTTGCCTTACAATGTCTCACCGTCAATGTCCGACCGTGAAAATGCTGAAAAGCCTTGTGAGAGTAACGTTTGCCCTCCACAATCACAAGACCTACCATCTAGTTCTTTTAATCTTTTAAGTTCTAAACAAGCAAATAATATTATGAGTCTTGGCAATGAATTAGCTTTGCAAGCTGAAAAGAAAAAGGAGTACATGAACGAGTACCAAGTAATGCTTTACGATTTCATGCACTCGCTGCCTTTACAAGATGAATTGAAGGACCAACTTCACAAATGTATCTTGGCTACAAAAATGAACGATGTACGTGATTTCGTGAACGCTAAGGATGTTTTAGCTAAAATTATCCGTGATATTGCGAACGGTACATTAACAATTGCTAGTACATTAAGAGCCGTATTTGTAGGGGCATTTAACAAGGCTGTAGAGCGTTCTAAGAAGAAGTTGACTAATTCATCATCTATAGAAGAAACAGCAGATAGAGAACGTCCTGTGCCTTTCTACAATTGGTTAACAGAGCGTGATAGCCATCCACAATTAAATATAAGACCAACAATCGATAACTGGTTGTTGTGGTAAAGGGGAGATTATAAATGACTCATTTTGAATACATGGAACAACAAGGTCAATTAACGATTTTTGATTTTCTTTCGGTCCAAGAATCGGACCATAAGTTAAATGTGGACCGATTGTCATCCACAGATGTTAATAAAACTGTTGATAAGAAGAACGCCACAATAGAGTCTCGTATAAGAGTTTGTAATGTGCGGAGATAAGAAAAGACCACCCTAGAAATGAGTGGTCTCGTGATACCATTTGTGATACCTTTTTTCATGCCGACAACATGCCGATTTCGTGCCGACAACAGTTGAAAAGGTATGATAATATTGAAAAGCCCTTATGCTAAAAAGAATGATTTCATTGAGTTTCTTCTATTATATAATACATTTTAAAACCTTCCATTTATTAAATTTGAGATGGAAGGTTCTATCGGTTAATTTATTAGTCACCCCTAGTCACAACATACATTGTGACTAGGGGTTTTTTGTTTTGTGTTTTTACGTTGAGAATGAAAGTGGATATTTAGAATATATCGAAATAGTACTGGATTTTTTTAAGATTACATACTAAAATGATAATGAGAATCAATATCAATTAAGAAGGGGTTGATAAATCTAGAAGATGTTCAGTACTTCAATAAGCCAGATGAGATAGTTAATCATCTTCAAAGGAGAATATGTAAATGAAAAAGAAGTTTTTATTTATTAGTTTCATAGCATTATTTATGCTCATTCTCGCCGCATGTGGAGAGAAGAAGGCAGTAGTAGAGGAATCTTCCACTGATACACCAAAAGAAGAATCAACAAATGAAAATGGCGCGAGAACGATTGAATATCTTGGTGAAAGCTATGAAGTGCCAGAAAAAGTGGAAAGAATTGTTGTAACAGGAGCTATGGAAGCGATGGAGGATATGGTTATGCTGGATGTTCACCCAGTAGGAGCTATTGCTATTGGTGGCAAGTTCCCTGAGCTATATGCTTCTGTAACAGACAAAGCAGAATCTATTGGTGAGAAGATTAAACCAAACTTTGAAAAAATATTAGAATTAAATCCAGATGTCATTTTAGGGTCCACAAAGTTCCCAGAAGAGGTACAAAGTAAATTAGAGAAAATTGCACCTACAATTTTGGTGTCACATATTTCGACGAACTGGGAATCTAATTTGAATTTACTAGCCGAACTAACTGGTAAGCAAGCAGATGCTGAGAAGATCTTATCTACATATAAAGCTAATATTGAAGCTGCTAAGTCCACGTTAACTGAAAAACTACAAGATCAAAAAGTAGCGGCTATTCGTATTCGTGGGGGACAAGCGTATGTTTATCCAAAAGAAGTATTTTTAAATGCAGTTCTTTATGGAGAGCTTGGTTTAGCAGTACCTAATGAAGTTGCTAAAGCTAAATCTCAAGAGGCCATTTCTGTGGAGCAACTTGCAGATATGAATCCTGATTATTTATTTGTGCAGTTTTCAACAGATGAAAATGCGGACGCGCCGAATGCTTTAGAAGACTTTAAAAAGAATCCAATCATCCAAAATATTACTGCATTTAAAAATGACCAAGTATTTGTTAATGTATTAGATCCATTAATGGAAGGCGGCCCTGCATACAGCCGGATTAAGTTTTTAGAGGCGATTCAGCAAAATCTTGTGAAATAAATGTAGCCTGTTAAAGTAGCATGAGTTCAATGGAATATGGACGCATGCTTTTTCTTTTGCAAAATTAAGTAGATGCTCAATCTGCTATTAGTTTAGACAAAAGAAGGTATATTTTTTACATGATGTTTATTTGTAGTGACATACTGTGTGCTATGATTATGTAGATAGAGGAGGATGTCACATGATTGTAGTAGGATTAACTGGTTGGGGCGATCACCCTTCACTTTATAGTGGAGTGACTACTTCAAAGGATAAATTATTTGATTACACAGGTCATTTTTTAACGGTTGAAGTAGATACTTCTTTTTATGCCATACCAGCCAAAGAGCATGTTCGCAAATGGTGTAAGGATACACCTGAAAACTTCCGTTTTGTTGTGAAAGCTTACCAAGGCATGACGGGGCATTTACGTGGAGAGATTCCCTTTGAATCCAAAAATGATATGTTCAATGCATTTATTGAATGTGCCAATGAATTTAAACGTTATGGAAAGCTAGCCATGGTATTAGCACAATTTCCACCATGGTTTGATTGCCAAGGAAAAAATGTGCAATATTTATTGTATATCCGACAACAGCTAAAGGATTTTGAAGTAGCGATTGAGTTTCGAAATCAAACATGGTATGCAGAAAATGTTGTCAAGCAAACGATAGATTTCTTACGAGAACAACAATTTATCCATACGATTTGTGATGAACCACAGGCTGGTGTAGGATCTGTTCCTTTTTATCCTGTAGTGACTGCAAATAAAGCGTTGATTCGTCTCCATGGTCGCAATATACATGGATGGCGGAACACAGGAAATGCAGAAAATTGGCGTAAAGTTCGCTTCTTATATGATTATAATAAAGAAGAATTACAGCAGCTTGGGGATAGCATGAAAAAGCTTGAAACAGAGGTCAATGAACTCTTCGTTTTATTTAATAATAATTCAGGTAATCATGCAGCGAAAAACGCAAAGGAGCTACAAGGTATGTTGAATATTAACGATGTCGGGTTGGCACCTAAACAATTAAACATGTTTGAAGGGGAACTATAATGGAGTTTATTTTATTAGTCATCATTGCATTGCTTGCTGGTCTAATTGGCTCATTAGTTGGGCTAGGTGGTGGTGTAGTATTAGTACCAGCAACATTATACATCGGCTTAAATTTAGGAATGATCCCAGATATTACACCACAAAAAGTAGTCGGTTTATCAGTTGTGATGATGATTTTCACGGGACTTGCCTCCACACTAAGCTATATGAAATCTAAAACGGTGGATTATAAAAGTGGCTTTATATTCTTTATTGGAAGTATCCCTGGAACGATTCTTGGCGCATGGGTCAATAAAGGGTTAGATTTACCATCCTTCAATTTATATTTTGGTATTTTACTTATTATTTTATCGATTATTTTGCTTGTGCGGGACAAACTGAAGCCTGTAAAATGGTTTGTAAAAAATGGTATGCAGCAAGAATTTACTGACTCTGAGGGAAAAACCTATGTATATGGCTATCCTATTTGGTTTGCCATTACATTAACATTTGGTATTGGCTTTGCTTCTGGGTTATTTGGAATAGGTGGCGGCTCCATGATTGTGCCAGCAATGATTATTTTATTCTTATTCCCGCCACATGTCGCGGTGGCAACATCGATGTTTATGGTATTTTTAACGTCCATCGTTAATTCCGCAAGCCATATTGCTTTAGGACATGTCCCTTGGCTCTATACAATCCCTGTGATCCCGGGTGCTTACTTAGGAGCAAAGCTAGGTGCTGCGTTAAATAAAAAAATTAAATCCGATACACTTGTACTAGCTTTAAGGATTATTCTATTATTATTAGGAATTCGATCTATTATAGAAGGCATATTAGCTTAATTTGAAGTGAGGTGGCTTTAATGCTTGAAAAGATCCATATTTTTCACACAAATGATTTGCATAGTCATTTTAAGTATTGGCCACGAATGCAAAGCTATGTGAAAGAGAAAAGAAATAATCTGGCGAATATCGGGGAAACAAGCTATCTGTTTGATGTTGGAGATCATTTAGATCGGTCCAACATTTATACAGAAGCAACAGTTGGGAAAGGCAATGTGCGATTGCTCAATGAAGCAGGTTACGATGTGGTGACAATCGGCAACAATGAAGGCATTACATTATCTCATGAAGAGCTCTTTCACTTGTATGACAATGCTAATTTTGATGTCGTTGTGGCAAATGTATATGCCTCACATGGGAAGAGGCCAGCATGGATGAAACCCTATGTAATATTAACAACAGCAACGGGTACGAAGCTGGGTGTCATTGCAGCCACGGCCATGTTTGAAGTATATTATGAAGAATTAAATTGGCATATGGACGACGCTCGTAGTACATTGCTACGTTTAGCGCATCAACTACGTGAAGAAGTAGACATTGTTGTATGCTTATCCCATTTAGGCATTACAGAGGATGAGCTCTTAGCGGACGAGTGTCCAGAAATTGATGTTATATTCGGCTCTCATACGCATCATGTCCTACCAGAGGGCAAAGTGGTTAATGGGGTTTTACTGACAGGTGGAGGTAAGTTTGGCCAATATACTGGACATCTTATCATAGAATATGATAAAAAATTGAGGAAAATTGTTGAAAAAAAGGATACTTTAATTCATAATAAGGATTTGCCAATTGTTAAAAATGAACAAAACATGGTGCAGTTTTTGGAGGATGAGGGTAACAGAATTTTGGATACTCCAGTTTTTACAACAAAGAAAGCCTACAACAAGGAATGGTTCCATTATTCACAGCTATCTGATTTATTTGCACATGCAATTTTGGAGAAAAGTGGTGCCGACTGTGCATTATTCAATGCAGGGATATTTTTAGATGGTCTTCCTAAGGGAATAGTGACTGCCTTAGATTTGCACCGAATTTTCCCACATCCCATTAATTTATGTACAATTGAATTATCCGTTGCTGAAATGAAAGAAATTTATATGCAATCCAAAAATGAAGAATGGCCCTATATCGAACTAAAAGGATTAGGGTTTAGAGGCGTCATTTTTGGAAAAATATTGACATATGGATTTTCCATGAATGAAAATCGGCAATTATTAATTAATGGTAAGCTAGCAGATCAAAATCACATTTATAAACTGGTCACATTGGATCTGTTTACATTTGGTTATTTTTATCCAAGTTTTAAATATGCAAAAAAACAATATATTTTACCTGAATTTTTACGAAACATTATGATAGATTATGGTCAAAGATTCTTTAAACAATAGAGAGAGTTTAAAGAATGGAATGGGGAAGAAGTCATGCGATTAATTTCAATCGATGTATTAAAAGAAGGAATGGTATTAGGAAGAACCATTTGGAATGAGGCAGGTCATCCGCTTTTAAAGAAAGATGTTGTCATTAATGACCGTATTATTCAAAGACTTCAACAGTTAAATACACATTATTTATATATTGACGATGAGATTTCTGAGGGTATAGAAGTAGAAGAGACCGTTCCACCTGCTATGCGAAATAAAGTCATCAAAACTATAAAGGATTCGTTCCAGTCCATTGATGGTTTGAATCCAGTAAATGCTTCTTATATATTAGATCAGCAATCAAAGACAATTGTTTCGATTGTAGATGAATTACTTTCTGCAGTTACTGGAAATAATGAAATTCTAACCATTTTAACAGATGCTTATTTATTTGATGAATATTTATATCAACATTCTTTCCAAGTGACATTGTATTCTATTGCCATTGCCAAAGAACTTGGCTACTCTGCTGAGGATTTACGTTTGATCGGAATCGGTGCATTATTACACGATGTCGGTAAACTAATGGTACCGAAAGATATTTTAACAAAGCCAGGACGTTTAACGAATGATGAGTTTGAAATGATGAAGATGCATGCTCGTTACGGTTTTGATTTATTGAGGAATTTACATTCAATCTCTCTGCTTGTGGCACACTGTGCTTTCCAACACCATGAACGTATTGATGGAAGTGGCTATCCAAGAGGACTTGTTGACTTTGAAATTCATCCATTTGCCAAGATAATTGGCGTTGCAGATGTTTTTGATGCGGTGACGACGAATCGTGTATACCGGGAAAAGATGCTCCCTTCACAAGGACTAGCTATTGTTGAAGCTGGCTCGGGTACTCTTTATGATGCTCGAATTGTAAAAGCTTTAAAAAGAGCTGTCGTTCATTATCCAAATGGTGTTATTTTAAAATTATCAGATGGACGCCGTGGGATTGTATCTAGACAAAACACGTTGGATGCGGCATTACCATGGATTCGTATTTTTGAAGAACAAGATCAATTGCTTGCAGCTACATATGAAATTAATTTAGTGGATTATCCTGAGGTAACAGTTGAAAATGTTGAGACGGATTATGTGGTTCCCGCAAAAGTAGAATAAATTACTCCTTCTGTTCATACGTTATGGAACAGGAGGAGATTTTTTTGTTTTTCCCTCGAAAAAGAATGAAATTACGCTCATATGGTAGAAGGGGAATGCGTCTTAATAAATTAACGATTTTAATTGTTAGTATGGTTGTTTGCCTTATATTATTTATTTATTATTTAAATGAACGGCTCATGCCAACCTATTTGCAATATGCAGAAGTACAAACTACGAAGATTGCCTCATATGTTGTGAGTAAAGCCATTAATTCACGTACCTCTAATGTATTAGATGTAAATGATATCATTGAAGATATTCCTCCAGGTACGTCTGAAATGATGACCACTAAGTTTAATACAGAAATCATTAATCGTGTTCGAGCAGAGACATTAGAGCTTGTTAAAATGTATTTGGAGCAAGCTGAACAAGGAGAGCTATCCCATTTACCTGAATTAGATAATGTTGAATATGATATTAACAGGATCCAAGATGGTGATGGCATTGTCTTTTTTGTACCGCTTGGTCAAGCAGCCAATATTCCTTTGCTTGGAAATTTGGGGCCAAAGATCCCGATACGCTTCCATGTGATTGGGAATGTTCATAGTAATGTGACATCCTCTATTCAAGAATTTGGAATCAATAGTGCTTATGTGGAGGTAGGTATTCATTTAGAGGTAAATGTTCAGATTATTGTTCCTTTCGCTAGTAAGTCTTCTACCGTTGCACAGGATATACCTGTAGCGATGGGCCTAACAAGGGGACCTGTTCCAAACATTTATACCAATAGTAGTGACGCGCCACAACCGTCCATAGAAATACCTGTCCCTTATAAATAGAAATGTTTGTTGTGATAGTTGTTGGAGTGCCTTTAATATGTTACATTGACAACAGTGAAGATAGTTAATATTAAAAAATGTATATTTTTGATAGGGGCGATATTCGTATGACATCTTGTAAACCTACAAGTAAAGAAGAACATGTAAGAAAACCAGATTGGCTAAAAATAAAACTAAACACGAATGATGAATATAAAGGGCTTAAAAAGCTGATGCGTGAGAAAAATCTGCATACAGTATGTGAAGAAGCTCGTTGTCCAAACATCCATGAATGCTGGGGAGAGAGACGTACTGCTACCATGATGATTCTTGGTTCCGTTTGTACACGTGCTTGTCGTTTCTGTGCAGTGAAAACAGGTTTACCAAATGAACTAGATTTGGCAGAACCAGAGCGCGTTGCAGATTCAGTAGCCATTATGAATTTAAAGCACGTTGTTATTACAATGGTAGCACGTGACGATTTAAAGGATGGCGGAGCGCAAGTTTTAGCAGAAACAGTACGTGCAATTCGTCGTAAAAGTCCTTTCACATCTGTTGAGGTATTGCCATCAGATTTAGGTGGGATGAAGGAGAACCTTCAAATGTTAATGGATGCAAAACCAGACATTTTAAATCATAATATTGAAACAGTACGCCGTTTAACACCAAGAGTGCGCGCTCGTGCAAAATACGAACGCTCTTTAGAGTTCCTGCGTTTAGCTAAAGAGATGCAGCCTGAAATTCCAACGAAATCATCACTAATGATTGGATTAGGCGAGACACATGAAGAAATCTTAGAAGTCATGGACGATTTACGTGCAAATAATGTTGATATTATGACGATCGGTCAATATTTACAGCCAACGAAAAAGCATTTACCAGTTAAAAAATACTATTCACCAATAGAATTTGGTAAACTGCGTAAGATTGCCATGGAGAAAGGCTTTAAGCATTGTGAGGCTGGCCCACTTGTACGTAGTAGTTATCATGCAGACGAACAAGTAAATGCTGCAACGAAAGAACGTCAATTACAAGCGGAAGTGTAAACGTCAAGGCTGAACGAAAAGGGTGGTGTCACTTTGATCATAGTTGAAGGATTAGAATATGAACTAATAGAAGATTATCGCGAGGCCTTTCAGGAGGAAGTTTTTCAGGAAAGATACTCAGATATCTTAGCCAGATACGATTATATTGTAGGTGATTGGGGCTATAACCAGTTACGTTTAAAGGGCTTTTTTGATGATAAAAATCAAAAATCCACTTTTGATACAAAAATAAGTACGCTTCAAGATTATCTATACGAATACTGTAATTTTGGCTGTGCTTATTTCGTATTACGTAAACTGGGGAAAGTTATGAAACAGCCAGAAGTAGTGGATATGAGTGAAGTAACAAAGCCAACAGACCATGAACCTTTAGCAGAATAAATTCTTATACAAAAACCTGATGTGATAGGCATCAGGTTTTTTTCATCATTGTTAGCTTTTGTGTAATTAGGGAAAACTAAAGCACAAAACAGCTTATCGAAGGTGTGTTGCAAATGAAAAGAGCCGTATTTTTAGATCGTGATGGTGTTATCAATGAAGTACTAACAAATCGTGTGAAGTTTGTGAATAAGCCTAAGGATTTGTACTTTTTACCGCAAGTGCCTGAGGCAATCAGAAAGCTAAATAAGCATTTTGATTATGTGTTTGTCGTGACAAATCAAGGTGGGGTTGGTTTAGGCTTTATGAAGGAAAGTGGCTTACAGAAAATACATGAGCATATGGTGAAGGAGCTAAAGAAAAAAGGGGCAGTGATCCATGAAGTCGTTTATTGTCCGCACAAACCTAAGTCAGGTTGTGCCTGCCGCAAGCCCAATAGCAAATTAATTGTGGATTTAGGAAAGAAATATAATATTGATTTATCAAAATCCTATATGGTAGGTGATACAGATACGGATATTATTGCAGGAAAACGGGCAGGAACAAAGGGTGTTTTCTTAGGGGAACAAGATTCATTAGCAGATGCTGTCTTTCCAGATTTAATAAGCGCTGCCCAGTGGATTATCAAGGATGCAACAGCTTAAACGTATTGAGAAAAAGGAAGTATAAATCATTAAAAAAGGGATAATTTATGAATGGAGGTGATGATGTTGGCAAAAGAAAAACGCAATAAAAAGCCATTAGATCGAGAGGAATATGGGTATGGTTTTGATATTAGTGTAGACGATTTAGCTGTGATTGGTCAAAATCAGCAAGCGAAAAAGCAAAATGATAATGAAAATAAAGACAAGCCCCATAATAAAGATAATCCATCCACTTTAAATAAATAACAATCCGTAAAAAGATTTCGCAATCGCCCATGGCTAGCGGAATTTTTTTATATAAAAAAACACCCAATAAAATGGGTGTTAGTTCAATAATTCACGCAAGTATTCCCGTAATTCGATTGTTTCTTCCTCTGTGCGATTGTACACATGTTCTAAGTAACCAGGCTCTTCTACATCATCAGGACCAATAATAGCAAAGCGACCGAACTGGATATCCATGACAAGCACTTTTCCAAAGAAGCGGCCAGATTGTAATATAGCTAAATCATAACGTAGCTTTTGTCCAGCAAAACTAACAAATCTTGTTTTCGTATCTTCTACATCATCATATAAAAAAAAACGTTCCATCTTTTAATCTCCTTCCAATCCTATAGTTATGGTACTATAGAAGAGAAAAGACTATCAACTTTTAAAGATTTGAATGGGGGCTTTCCTTGTGTATTTTGTAGATCGTAATAAAATCACAAAAAATTTACAGTACTTAGATGGGCTATTAACTATTTTGGAGACAGAAGATAACTGGCTTCAAAATGATATAAAAAAATTAGCTATCGAGCGAATTGGGCACAACATTATGGAGTCAATGATGGATGTAGGAAATTTAATGATTGACGGTTTCATTATGCGCGATCCAGGAAGCTACGAGGATATTATTGATATTTTAGTCGATGAAAAAGTTGTAGCTGCTGATTTGGAAGCACCATACAAAGCAGTTGTTGGCTTACGTAAAATGCTTGTGCGTGAGTTTATAGAGGTAGATATCCAAGAGGTTATCCATGTACTAACAGCTAATCTAACAGCTTTAAAGCAGTTCTCGCCAGCAGTTCATAATTATTTAACAAATGAATTAGGACCGGTTTCAGCATTTTTGCCAGAGGATCATCAATGAAACAATATAAGGCCTATTGCTTTGATTTAGATGGAACTGTCTACCGTGGGAAGGAAGGTATTCCTTCTGCGGTAGCTTTTATTCATCGTTTACAGCATGCAGGAAATGAGCCATTCTATGTAACGAATAATTCTTCGAAGACGCGAGAACAACTGCAAGAAGCTTTACTGTCTATTGGTGTGAACGCGCCATTAGAGCATATTTATTCAAGTGCATTGGTCACAGCAAAGTATGTGGCCTTACATTTTCCAAGCAAGAAAGTAGCCATGATGGGTACAGATGGTATTCGTCAGGCACTACTAAATGAAAATATTGTGCCTGTTGAGGATGAGCCCGATGTATTTGTTATGGGGATTGATCGTACGCTTGATTATATGGCACTTGCTAGGGCCACGGTTTTTGTTCAGCAAGGAGCAACCTTTATTGCCACGAATCAGGATATTAAATTCCCAACAGAATACGGGTTCTTACCAGGCAATGGTTCTTTTGCACGCTTGGTAGGAGAAGTTGCAGATGTTGAACCAATCTATATTGGTAAGCCATCGCCAGCCATGCTGGAAGTAATTGCTACCGAGCATGGGATTGCCAAAGAAGACATGGTAATGATCGGTGATAATTATGATACGGACATTATGTGTGGTATTCGTTTTGGCTGTGACACCATTCATGTGAATACTGGGGTGACGCCTACAAAGACTGTCCTCGAAAAAGAATGCCAACCTACATATGTAGTGGACGTACTAAAGTAATAAAAGGATGTTTATGCTAATTTTCAGCATAACATCCTTTTTATTTGTTCAAATTTATTCATATAGGCATTTTAGAAAACTACCATAAAGGATTTTCTTCGATAAATTGATAAATGGCTTTCGTTAATTCATCAGGAGAATCAGCTTCTACTAATTCACCGTTTACAATTGCATAAAAGGATTCTGAGCACTTTGTACAATAACTGAGGCAGCCATATTCCAAAACGTCGATGTTTGGATCGCGTTCGAGTACTTCATAAGTTGCTTGAGAGCCATTTGCTAAATTACTTATACAAAATTCAACCATTGGATTCATCCATGTCACCTCACCAAAGTAATGCTACTCGGTTTTACGATTTTCGTCAATTATTTATGTTTAAGAGAAAAGAAACGTTTTTTAATAAAAGATAAAGGGAACTTGTTATTAATGGCTTAAAAATCAATAGAAATGAACAGGTTCTCGTTTATTTTGTGAAATCTTTCACAAAATTTCATTCTGATATTGTGAAACTTCTCACAATCGGTTATACTCGTTTGTGGATACTTTGTGAACAATTATTAAAAGAGATATAAAAGGAGACTATTATGGGAAAATTAGTACTTTTAGGTGGCGGCTACGGCAATATGCGTGTCATGCTTCGTCTATTAAACAGCCTACCGTTAGACAGAGAGGTAGTTATAGTAGATAGAGCCCCTTTCCATAGTTTAAAAACAGAGTTTTATGCATTGGCGGCAGGGACAGCAACAGATAAAGAAATTCGTGTAAGCTTCCCAGAGCATGAACGTTTAACAGCCGTATATGGAGAAGTCGTTGAAATTAATCGTGCGGAAAAAGTAGTCATTCTTGAAGACGGACAACGTATAGAATATGATGATTTAGTCATCGGGCTTGGCTGTGAAGATAAATATCATGGTGTACCAGGTGCGGAAGAGTATACGTACAGCATTCAAACAATGGGCAAATCACGTGCAACATTCCAAGCACTTTGTGGGTTACCAGCTGGATCTACAGTTGGAATTATAGGGGCTGGCTTAAGTGGAATCGAGCTTGCAAGTGAGCTACGTGAAAGTCGCTCAGATTTAAAAATCAAGCTATTTGACCGTGGTCAACGTATATTGAAAGATTTTCCAGAAAAACTAAGTAAGTATGTAAAGGATTGGTTTGTTAAGCATAATGTTGATGTTGTTGCCAATTCAAATATTACAAGAGTAGAGCCAGGTAAAATTTTTAACCATGATGATGAAATTTTACTCGATGCAGTGGTTTGGACTGCTGGTGTTCAGCCAGTCAAAATTGTTCGTGATATGGATGTTGAAAAAGATAAACATGACCGTCCACTTGTCACACAGTATTTTAATTTACTGGATGATGAACATGTCTATGTTGTAGGAGATTGTGCTTCATCAGATTTAGCCCCAACAGCACAATTAGCAGAGGAACAAGCGGAGCAAATTGTGAAAGTACTTCGTATGCGTTGGAAAGGTGAACATTTACCAGAGAAGATGCCAGATATTAAATTAAAAGGCTTCATGGGGGCTCTTGGTAAAAAACAAGGCTTTGTATACTTAGCTGATACAACAGTAACTGGGCGTATCGCTCGCTTAATGAAATCAGGATTATTATGGTATTACAAACGTCAAAATGATTAATTAGCTAAAAGGGATTGTTTCAAAAATCATTTTGATACAATCCCTTTATTTTCATTAAACCGTTTCGTCTGGAACAAACCCTAAATTTTCAAGCGCTGTAAATACAGGCTTTAATTGGACATAGCCCTCTCCAACTACCTCATTGTTAATAAGGACAAGAGGATAGAAAAATTCATCATCTTGAATACGTGATGCATACTCTTGATCGCGTTCATTCTCAATTGGCCCTTCAATATCGATATAGCGAATATCATATACTTGATCTGGATATTTCCGATTGATGGCCGCTTGCAGCCATTCATATGTATCCTTGGAAGATGGGGCATTGACACAGCTAGCACAGATGACAGCTGTTCCATAAATTTCAATCATAGGTTTTGTTGATGGCATAGTATTTTCTCTCCTTGTGATTCAATATTGGATTTTTTCTGTTGCTAACATTATAATCATTATAAGGAAAGGAGTCGAGATAAATGGCAGAAGCAACAATTAACGACCAAGTTCAAGAGGTATTAGATAAATTACGTCCATTCTTACTACGTGACGGTGGAGACTGTGAATTAGTAGATGTTGAGGATGGCGTTGTGAAATTACGTTTATTAGGTGCTTGTGGCAGTTGCCCAAGTTCTACGATTACATTAAAAGCTGGTATTGAACGAGCATTATTAGAAGAAGTACCAGGTATTGTAGAAGTAGAGCAAGTATTCTAAGCCTTTCTAAAAAGTTCTAGCTGTTAAGCTAGAACTTTTTTATATCCCTATATATGACGCGCATGTTCTTTTTCTTCACGAATAATGGCCCACTGTTCTTTCGCCATATCTATAATTTTTGCCTCACCACCGACACTTTGTTTTTCAATGACTCTAGAAAAGAAGCGTGTCGCATTTTCAATATCTCCAATACGTCTAGATAATTCAGCAATCATATACATAATTCGGACGGCTGACATTTGTGTGGAGCTGTAGTCCTCGGTTGAATAAGATTCCATATAATAATCACGTGCTAATTTCATAAAGCGCTCTTCTTGTCCACTATTGTTCAAGGAACGATAGAGCCATGCAAGACGTAAAGTTAGTCCAGCAATCGCTACATTTTTTTCTTTTTTAATCGTGCCACAAAGAAACGCTAACTTATAGGCTTGAATGGCTTGAAATACAGTACGTTCACCCTTGAAATCATGATGCACCCATTTTTCTGTAATTTGTGTTCGTATATGATCTTGGATCCCTGGTGCAAAATATTTTGTAAAATCTTCTGTAAAGGAAAAGCCACAATGCTCACATACAAAAACATTGTAATAAAGAGCATTCACTTCATCTGCATAAATAGGTTGAAAATCTGTTTCTGTATGATCTACTTTAATAAATTTTGAACGCACTTTTAATGTTGGAAATTCTTTTTTGCAATTTAAACATTGAATCTTTTTCTCGTAATATGGTGAAATCTCCATATATATTACCCCCTGCCAAGAATTCGTTGTAACTATTATACCAATGATGTTTTTATTAACATGAATAAAAAATACTATT
Source organism: Lysinibacillus sp. HST-98 (assembly GCF_016757845.1). Taxonomy (NCBI): domain Bacteria; kingdom Bacillati; phylum Bacillota; class Bacilli; order Caryophanales; family Bacillaceae; genus Lysinibacillus; species Lysinibacillus sp. HST-98. Next base: position 54,660 of record NZ_JAENHX010000009.1, on the reverse strand, counting down.
AATGTGAAAAATATGAGAATTATAACATAAAATCGACATGAAGCTGAATGTTTGTCATACAATGGTCAAAATTGTTATGATAATACGTAAGAAGGAAGGTGATTGGGATGACAAGTACAAAGCAAATTATAGAAGTGACACAGGCTGCTGGCTTTCATATTAATGAAATGATGGAGCATAATGAAGAACAAGGTTCTTTTTTACGTGTAGTGGTGAATGGTGGCGGCTGTAGCGGGCTATCCTATGGCATGCATTTTGATAAAGAGAAAAAAGAGGATGATTTTGAAGATGTACAGCATGGTTTAACAATTCTTGTTTCCCGTGAAGATGCGCCGATTTTGATGGGAACAAAAATTGATTATAAACAATCGCTAATGGGCGGTGGCTTCACAATCGACAATCCAAATGCTATCGCATCATGTGGCTGTGGCACGTCTTTCAAAACGGCGAAACGTGAAGGTACACCTGAGGTTTGTGAGTAATTCAACGTAATATAAATGTAGAACAAGGATTGTAAATTGCAGTGAAAACCTGAGTGTCACAATCCCGATTATATGTAAACACAACTCTAAATTAGCGTATTTAGGGTTGTGAATACCAAGCCTTTTTGATTTGTATGTTGCAAAACATTACGAATTAAGGAGGCTTTTTTGATAGTCCAAAGCAAATTAATCTCTATTATCAAGAGAATTTTTACATTCCTTTTCACTATATTTTGTCTCACCCTCAAATATTTCAGTAACACCATCTAATGAAAGTCTGTTTTTTTCACAAAATTGCTGAACTTGTTTTCCTTTTTTAGTTATTCCGTAATAATAGGTTGTATTAGGTTCATCTTTAAAAATAACCATATAATGTCCGTGATAAAAATCTTTATTTATTAAGTGCTTGGGTTCAACAAAATGTGATTCTTCAATTTCTTCGTCTATATATCCCTTCTCTTCTAAATATTCTGGAACATACTTATTAGCAATGTATTTTGTATATGGATTACCGTTGTTTAGAACATAAATAAAACCTATTGGCAGTGCAAAGACAATAACAGCGATTAGGGTACTAGTTATAATTAATATCTTTTTTTTATTCATCTTACATCCCCCTAAAAATTGTTTTTTCCTTCTCTTTAATAACGGAATAATCATGATTTACGCACAAGTCCTTGATTGATATGTGATAGACTTTGTTTCGCTTATTGAAAAATGAAAATACCCCCTATTATTCCGAGTGAAATTGAAGCTACAAACCATTTGCTCAATTTACCAACTAAAGTATCTCTTTTTGTGTAATTTTACACCATTTCAGTGTTTAGTCAATTGGTAATTATAATTCTATGTACATTTAACAGCCTATAGGGGTTGATAGTAGAGTAGAAGAGTGTTAGTTTATTGGTGCTACAATGCCATTTGTGAAGCACTACAGGAGTAAGCCTAGGGGCATAACAAAAGGACTTGCATATATGAAAATCAATCATAAACACAAGTCCTAATCTTATTGAACTAAAGCCCCTCGTTAGCGTAATAAAAAGTCTATTTAAATGTAATAAAAAATGGATGATTATTTTTATCTAAACATATTAAAAGTTCCTCTTTAAAGTCATCATTTCTTATCAGTTTTAGTGCCTCTTCCATGCTAAAAAAACCAACCTCTAAACTTTCTTTGCTTGTTTTTAAACGTCCATTTATAGGTGTTCCTAACCACCACATATTACATATATTTCTTTCTAACTCTTGTGAGGCTCCACAAAATCCAATAATATCAATGTTTATTCCTGTTTCTTCTTTAACCTCTCTAATCACTGCACTCTTTATATTCTCATTTTCTTCTACAATCCCACCTGGTAACTCCCAACCCCGATTAGGATCCTTTTTTAATAAAATCCTCTTATGTTCATCAAGAACTATCGCACCTGATGTAATAATAAATCGATTCATAGAAACACCACCTACCATATCATTATCTATCTTGAACTAAACTGCCACGTTAGCTCAATAAGAAAAAAAGAGCTGCTTATGCAACTCAATAATCTTTAAGTAAAGCCCCCGTTTGAACAAGAAATGCTCCCCAAACAAAGTTTTGTTATCTAACTTTGGTTTGGGAACGTAATTCAATTGTGGTCGTATAGAAAGTACAAGATACTATTTCTTAAAACATTATTTACTATACCATTTGCTATCAAGTTGAAATATTTCTCCATCTTTTGTTACACGATAAGTCACTCCTATTTTTGGTGTAGACTTATTACTTACATCATAATCACCTAATTGAATGGCATCGTCGTAGTTTCTTGAATAAATAATAAACTCTTCATTTGGATATGTGTTCTGTAAATATTCCTCTAATTCATCATATCGTTTTGCATGAAGGTTTGAAAGTATAGTAGGATAGATTGCGACAAAAACAATATAACTACTGACAATTATACTAACGATAATTCGTGCAATCTTTTTTCTTTTTCGAAAAACTATAAATAATAAAGCGACAGGTATTGAAATAATTACTGCAATCAAAATTAAAAAAAGAGAATCTTGTGGTTTCAAAAAAATCACCTCATTAAATTAAATGACACCAAAATTCTTCACCAATTGTAGGTTTACTCTATGCTTTGGTAGAAAATTCTCTCAAGAAAAATATAAAATTTGTTTAAATTCCAGGGTGGTTAGTTTACATTCGAGCTATTTTTTATGGGATAAATAGAAGAAAAAAACGTTTGTATAATACTTGAAAAGAACAACATAACTATCGAGCCTCTTTGTTCATGACGACAGAATATTTAAAATTTATAATACCAAAAAATCGCTATTTCATTAGCTGAAGGGAAGTTTGAATAGAGCATCGTATCAACTGTGCCTATAACAAAATTTTTTTTGCATAAAAATTACAAGCTGATACATTAATATCTTGTGTTTCAAGCATCAGGCCACACATGTTATTCACCTTTGCCCATTCCATCGCTCGATTGATTAATGCTGTTCCAACACCATTTTTCCTATAAGCTGTTCCAACAGCAATGTCTTCAATAAGTCCATATCCATTCCAATTCGAGCGGAGCTTAATTTTTCCAAAACAGTTGTGATCAACGTTATAAAAAATACAGCTTTCCCCTTATCTTCAACATAACTAATGTTATTTCATCATCTTCATATTTTTTTAGTATGGTATAGAAAATATTTCTTCTGTATAGGTCCAAACATTATTTTCATAGGTCGGTATAATTCTTCCTAAGACCTTGAAACCCTCGTTGCATTTATTAAAGTCTTTCATATTTAGATGATTCATTTTAATGATCATTTTTGTCTCCTTCCTATAGAAAGTGAGAATAAGATTTTAAGAACAGAATATTAAATCTATTGTGAATTGTAACAGGTTATAATGAATAAGGGGAGCAATATGGTAATTATTTATCAGAGGAAATGACTTTTTCTAAACAATTGAGAAGATGAGAATCATACAACTGTGTGCAGTATAATAGATCATCAAAATAAAGTACTTTTAAAGAAAGATTCTACTAGAGGTTGGGAGTTGCCAGGGGGGTGTGTAGAAAAGGAAGAAACGTTTAAAGAAGCGGCTATTCGAGAGATGAAAGAGGATAAATGTGTATTAGGTTCTAAGAAAAGGCGTTTTTCCATTAAGCTAAATAGACTTTTCACGCTCAGTAAATTTTGCCCCATTTAGCATTGCTAGCTGATAAATTGCTCTTTTTTCGTCGAGGCCAAATTGTCCGTTTTCCATGATTACAAATTTTTCATTGTTTGTTGTTTGAAAGTAATATGTTCCCACTGTACCTATTTCATATTCATAGATAACCTCATGTATATCTTGCCATTTGTAAATAGTTTGATGGTAATACTGTTGAAAAACGATTTGATCCTTTTGTATCGCGCTATAGCTTGAAAAAGAATAATAACCTAATACGAAGCTGCTTAAGGTGATTGCAGACGAAATGACGTAAATATATGGATTTCTTTTTAATCCGAGGACAATCAAAGCTAATACTATCAATCCGAAGGCTATTAAAAGCATAATAAAGTTGCTAGGAGGAGTAATTAGGACGACATTATCTTTATTAAAATAAAATGTATGGGATATAGTTAAGGGCATAAAAAAGCCTAGAAAAGGAGTTAATATCGCTAACATAAGTGCTGCTATAAAGTACTTTGCTCGTGGTGAGAATGCATTTAACATAAAATTCACCTCCTAAATAAGAATTTATAGTTATTTTAAGTGTAACATATTTACAAAAAAAGGGTTACATACATATTATAAAATTGGTCGTAAAATTCAGAATAAATGCTTCATTCCATAGAAAGTGAGCAGGTATAATAGGTAGATAGAGGTGAAGGTTATGAGAAAAGATAGAGGGAAAATATGGTTGGGTGTATCAGGTGTTACGGTGAATGAGCTTGGGCAATGGTTAGTTGTGAAAAAGGCTTATAGCGGATTGAAAGGACGTTGGTCATTGCCAGCAGGTTTTGTTAATGCAGGAGAAACGGTGGATGAGGCGGTCATTCGTGAAATCAAAGAAGAAACAGGCATCGATTGTAGAGTCTCAGGCTTAATTGGATTTAGAACAGGTGTCATCCGGGATGACATCAGTGATAATATGGCCATTTTTTATTGCCGAATGCTAGATGAGCAGCAGCAGGTATGTATTCAGGAAAATGAAATTTTAGAAGCTAAATGGTTGTACCCTCAGGAGCTAGCCCAAGATGAATCAACATCTGTTATGTTAAAGGAAATGGCTTCCAATCAATTTGAAAGACATCAATTAGAGGCGATAGAAGGGATTAATCCAGGTGATATTTTTGGTTATACCTCTTATCGTTTATTCTTTAAAAAATAATATGACCTTTTGGAGGTGACCTTTGATGGAGCTGTTTTTATTTATGTTAGAGCGAGTTGGGCTGATCATTGTGTTTGCCTTTTTAATGTCAAGATGGCGACTCTTTCGAGAAAAGCTGTTTCAGGAGCAAGGAACGAAAGAGAAAATATGGCTCATTATTATCTTTAGTAGCCTATGTATTATCAGCAGTTATACAGGGATTAAAATTGAAAGTGGGACAATCCATCCTTTAAATCAGATGATACATAGTACGATCAATGCGGAGGAGGCCATTGCTAACACGAGATTAATTGGTGTCGCCATTGCAGGAATTTTTGGTGGACCACTTGTTGGTGTATGTGTAGGAATTATTGCAGGTATTCACCGAATTACACTTGGTGGTTTTACAGCGATAGCCTGCGGTGTTTCAACGATTCTAGCTGGCTTTATTACAGGTGGTTTAAGTAAACGCTTTAAAATACGTCAAACTTTTTCCTATAAGAAAGCAGTCATCATCGGCATCTGTGCGGAAACGATTCAAATGCTGGTGATTTTAGTAGTTGCGAAGCCATTTGAGCAGGCCTTGCAGTTAGTCTCATTAATTGCAATGCCGATGATTTTAATGAATGCCTTTGGGATATTTTTATTTTTCATGATTATTAAAACGTTTATTGATGAAGAGGAGCGAACAAAGGCGTTACAAACCCATCAAGCTTTTTCAATTGCCCAACAAACAATTGAGCATTTTCGTAAGGGCTTGAATGAAGAATCATGTCAAACGGTTGCAGAAATTATTAAAAGAGAAATAAAAGTAGATGCGGTCGCTATTACCGATAAAAATGGGGTGCTTGCACATGTTGGCGTTGGTGAGGATCATCATTTAATTCATCGAGAAATTATGACAGCTTTGACAAAACGAGTATTAGAGGAAGGCAAAATTTTAATGGCTACATCTCAAAAGGAAATTCAATGTCCACACGCTAGCTGCCCATTAAGTGCTGCCATTGTCTTGCCCTTGAAGATACAGCATCGAACAGTTGGAAGCTTAAAGCTTTATTTCACTAAAGCGGATTCTTTGACAGGGGTGAAAAAGGAGCTAGCAGAGGGTTTGAGTAGACTATTTTCCTCTCAGCTTGAATATGCTGAAATTGAGCAACAGCGAAAATTATTAAAGGATGCTGAAATCAAGGCTTTACAAGCCCAAGTTCATCCACATTTCTTCTTTAATAGTCTAAATACTATTTCAAGCTTGATTCGGACAGATGCAGATGAGGCAAGAACGTTATTAATCAAGCTTAGTACATTTTTTAGAAGCAATTTGCAGGGCGCACGGCAAATGCTCATTCCATTGAAAAATGAAATAGATCATGTTGAAGCTTATTTATCTATTGAGCAAACACGGTTTCCAAATCGTTACGAAGTTGAATTTATCATGGATGAAACACTTTTTGATGTGCAAATTCCTCCATTTACCTTACAGCCTCTTGTCGAGAATGCTATTTATCATGCCTTTAAAAATCGTAATGAAGGCAAAATCTATGTCAAAGTACAACGTGTGAATGATAAGCTGGTCCTGTTAACGGAAGATAACGGCTGTGGTATGAGGAAGGAGCAGGTAAAACAACTTGGCAAGCGTATAATGCAATCCGAACAGGGGACAGGAACCGCTCTTTGGAATATTTATCAGAGGATCCATGAAATTTATGGTTCTGAAGCGGATTTTCATATAACAAGTACGTTAGATGTGGGCACAAAAATTATGATTCAACTGCCGTTAAAGGCGACTAGATGGGAGTAGAAGAATTTGAATGTATATATTGTGGATGATGAACCCTTAGCACGCGCGGAACTGCGTTATTTATTAGAGCAAACAGCATTAGTGAATGTTTGTGGTGAATCTGAAAATCTTGAGGAATTGTGCAAAGCGTCTCAGCTTGAAGAAGTCGATTGTATATTTTTAGATATTGAATTAGGCATGAACAATGGACTTGACTTAGCTAAACAATTATTACTGAATGCACAGCGACCTGAAATTATTTTTGCTACAGCCTACGATGACTATGCTTTGCAGGCATTTGAAGTTAATGCATTCGATTATATATTGAAACCCTTTGAGGCACATAGGGTACAAACGGCCGTGGAAAAACTGTTAGCTAAAAAAAGAGCTGCTCAGGCAAAAACAATGGAGGAGTTAAAGGTGTCGCAGCTGGACAAGCTCGATAAATTAACGGTTTATGCAAACGATCGAATTTTGTTACTGAAAATACAGGATATTTTGTATTGTACCTCTGAGGATAGTAAAACGGTTGTTGTGACAGAGCAGGGGCGCTTTATTGCTTCCGAATCATTGGCTGCGTTAGAAAAAAGACTTACCTTAAAAGGCTTTGTACGTGTCCATCGTGCATATATTGTCAATTTAGAGCATATTGTGGAACTTGAGCCTTGGAGTAGTTCGAAATTTAATTTAATCGTGCACAACAGACATGCCATTCCTGTCAGTAGGCTGTATATGAAGGATGTACGGAAAATTTTTGACCTATCGAAGTAGTTGCATTTCAACGGACAAATACTACCTTTCAACTTTAATTTCTGACATTTCAGTTATTTTGAGAATAATAGGGACATTCCTTTGCTATGATGAGGAAAAAGTAAAAGAGGTGTTTGCATGAATGCGATTACAATAGTGATAGGGTCTATTTGTATTTTGATGATCAGCTATCGTTTGTATGGCATTTTCTTTACAAAGAAGGTACTCAAAATAAAAGATGATACGCCCACCCCAGCCCACGCTTTGGAAGATGGTAAAGACTATGTTCCGACGAATAAATGGGTAACCTTTGGGCATCATTTTGCAGCGATTGCAGCAGCAGGACCTTTAGTTGGACCAATCCTAGCAGCACAGTTTGGATATTTACCTGGACTTCTATGGCTATTAATCGGAGCAGTAATTGGTGGGGCAGTTCATGATGCTGTTGTTTTATTTGCTTCCATGCGTCATGGTGGTAAATCCCTATCGGAAGTGATGAAGGAGGAGTTAGGCCCTATCGCAGGTTTCTGTACAGGCCTTGCGATGCTATTCATTATTACGATTACAATGGCAGGTCTTTCGATGGTGGTGTTAGGTGCTTTAGAGCGCAATCCATGGGGAACGTTTGCGGTAGGTATTACGATACCAATCGCCATGCTAGTAGGTATTGCCTATCGTAAAACAGGCAATTTAATTGTTACATCTACTATAGGCTTTATTTTATTAATGATTGGGGTATTTATCGGACCGCTTATTCAAGGCACAGCATTCGGTGATTTTTTAACATTTGATCGGGATACATTAGCTATCATCTTACCGATCTATGCCTTTTTCGCCGCTGCGTTACCTGTGTGGCTATTATTAGCACCTCGTGATTATTTAAGTAGTTTCATGAAGATTGGGGTATTTATTGCACTAATTATTGGCGTTTTCTTTGTTAATCCTGCTATTCAATTCCCTCCATTGACAGAGTTTATTCATGGTGGTGGGCCAGTAATTGCCGGTCCTGTGTGGCCGTTTGTCTCTATTACAATTGCCTGTGGTGCCATTTCTGGCTTCCATGCTTTTGTAGGCTCAGGAACAACACCTAAGATGATTGATCGTTGGGAGGACATCCGTATTGTAGGCTTTGGTGCTATGTTAGTAGAGTCACTAGTAGGTGTGATGGCTTTAATCGCAGCTACTGCTCTTCATCCAGCCGACTATTTTGCGATTAACTCAGCACCAGCTGTGTTTGCTACATTAGGAATGGAGCCCGTTCATCTACAAGCATTGTCTCAAAGTATCGGCATGGACTTGGAAGGACGAACAGGAGGTGCTGTAACGCTAGCAGTGGGCATGACAGATATCTTTACAGGTATTCCTTGGTTCGCAGAGTTATCTTCATACTTCTATCAATTTGTCATTATGTTTGAGGCAGTATTCATTCTTACAGCCATTGATGCTGGAACAAGGGTAGCTCGTTATTTAATACAAGACTTTGGTGGCAATGTTTATAAACCACTGAAGCGTACCAATTGGGTACCAGGTACAATTTTTGCTAGTGCACTTGCCTGCTTTATGTGGGGCTATTTATTGTATTCAGGGGATATTAGCTCTATCTGGGTATTATTCGGTGTATCCAATCAGCTAATGGCAGCCATTGGTCTAGTATGTGGAGTAACGATGGTATTGAAGGTCGCAGATAAACGCATCTATGCATTGACTTGCTTTATCCCATTGGCTTATTTATACATTACTGTCAACGTTGCAGGCTATTGGATGATTAAAAATGTATACTGGAATCCAGCCGCTGCAGGTTTTAATATGTTAAATGGGATTTTATCTGTTATCATGTTAATGCTTGGCTTCTTAATTGTGCTGACAGCATTTAAAAAATGGGCACAGCTTTGGAAATCACCAAAGTTTTTAGTAGCTCAATCAACTTCATAAAATTATAGAAACTATTGAAGATAAGCATTTGTCTTCAATAGTTTTTTGATGAAAAAGCATCTACGACGAAGGAGAAGCAAATACCCGCGGAAGAAGCATATACCCCTAAATTCAAAGATCAACCATAGATGATCGATTAATGATTTTCCCAAATATGACGAACAAGCGAAAACAAGGATATGTTCATTGAAAGCGGTGTCGTAATCATGTAAACTAATGAGAGGAAAACGGAGGTTATACATACATGGATGGTCCAGTTTCATTAGTACAGTTAATCATTTCTATTTTGTTATTTTTCGTCATGTTCTTTGGTATCGGATTCTTGTTAAATATGCTGTTACGGATGACATGGTTAATGGCAATTGTGTATCCAATTGTTGTCATCTTTATTGTAGATGAAGTAAGCTTCTTAGATTATATTTTTAAGCCAGGCTCTGCATTCCCAGCATTAATTGATAAATTACAGGCACTTCAGTTTGTGGATATTGCTATTTTATCAGGTGGCTTTGCGGGTTCTATTGTGGCGGGTATCGTGATGATTTATTTACGTAAAAGTGGCTATCGAATGTTCTAACGTGCTTAGTATTCTTTCTTCAACTGAAGGGGGAATACTTTTTTTATACAAAAAAACACAGCCTCCCTCTAGAGGATGTGTTGATGTCTGTTAGATAAAAAACTCGTAGGTTATGATGGCGATAAAAATACCCGTGAGAGCCCCAAAAAATACTTCACTTCGTTTATGGCCTAATAATGTTTTTAATTCCTCCAATTTTTCTTGTCCGTCCATCTGTGGCCATTTTTTTAAATCAAGAAGTAATGTTTGGAAATCCTTACGCAGTTGGTTTAAAATGGCTGCGTGCTGCCCTGCTTGGTAACGAACACCACTAGCATCATACATCACAATAATGGAAAACATGGCGGCTACCGCAAAAATGGGGGATTCCAAACCGGTCTCATAGGCAATTGAGGTTGCCAATCCAGTGACAGAAGCAGAGTGAGAACTAGGCATTCCACCTGTTGACGTAAAAAGTCCCCATTTTACTTGTCTGGTCATAAAAAAATGAATGGGGATTTTAACAAACTGTGCAAAGAGAACCGCAAAGAGGGCAATTAGTAATGGGGTATTTTGGAGTAAACTCAATTTCATCACAACCTTTGCAAATAATTGCTTTTATTATAACATTCATTATTTTCTAAAAGAAGATATAGGCAAATATTACGCGCTTTTCAGAAACTTCGTTATAATAGTATATGGAATGGAGGAATTTACATGCATATTGTAAAAGAAGCAAAAACATTTGAAACGATTTCTACGGAACTATTAGTGGTAGGAGTCACAAAACATCGTGAACAAATGCAGGACTGGGCAAGCTTTTCATCTTTTTATGGTGAAGCCCTTGATACATGGATTAGTGCAGGGGACGTCTCAACTGAATTAAAGAAACTAACGAAATTACCATTTGTGAAAGACCATGCTAACCTGAAACGTATTGTATTTGTAGGTTTAGATGAGCGTAAAAACCTCACAGAAGGTGATATTCGCACAGCATTTGGTTTAGTGGGAAAAGAATTAAGATCTTTAAAAGTAAAAGAGTATTCCATCTGGCTTGAATCATTTACAACAGATTCAATTTCAACAGCAGATGTAGCATTTTTAGCGGGTGAAGGAATTGGCCTTGGCTATTATGCTGTCCCACATTATAAAACAACTTCAAACGAAGTAGATAAACGTATTGATGCTGTTCACCTTGTGACTACAGCAGAGGATTTAGATGAAGTGGTAGCAAGCTTTGAGGTAGGTGTGATTTATGCAGATGCTGTCAATGAAGCTCGTAGCTTAATTAATTTACCTCCAAATCTACTAACAGCTACGGATTTAGCTAACTATGCACAATCTCTAGCTGTGGAATACGATTTTGAAGTAGAGATATTAGATAAAGCACAATTAGAGGAACTAGGTATGGGTGGTATATTAAGTGTTAACCAAGGCTCTTATGAAGAACCACGATTAATTACCTTAAAATATAAAGCGACTGAAGATTTTGAAGATCCGATTGGTCTTGTTGGTAAGGGTGTAACGTATGATACAGGCGGCTATTCTTTAAAACCAAAGGATTCTATGGTTGGTATGAAAGGAGATATGGGTGGTGCTGCTGCTGTACTTGGTGCGATGAAAATTATCGGCGAATTACGTCCAAATAAAAATGTTGTAGCCGTTATCGGTTCTACAGATAATATGGTGTCGGATACGGCATTTAAACCAGATGATGTGATTACGACGTACAGTGGAAAAACGGTAGAAGTATTAAATACGGATGCAGAAGGGCGTTTAGTTCTGGCAGATGCAACTACATATGCTAAACAGCAAGGGGCTACATCACTGATCGATGTTGCTACTTTAACTGGAGGTGTTATTACTGCACTAGGTATGGATAAAACAGGTGCACTTGCAAATGATGATGCATTTTTTGAAGCATTTATGGAAGCTGCAAAAGAGACAGATGAATTTGTTTGGCGTATGCCATTAACAGAGAATGATAAAAAACGAATTCGAAAATCAGATGTAGCTGATTTAAATAACTCACCTGGTCGTGATGGTCATATGATTTTCGGCGGCGGTTTCGTGGGCGAATTTGTTGGTGATACACCATGGATACACCTGGATATAGCAGGCACATCTGATGCAGTAGCTGTACATGATTTAGGACCTAAGGGTGGTACTGGTGTTATGGTCCGTACACTCGCGAATTTTGTCCAACGTTTAGGGGAAGAAAAATAATAAACTGTGTCAATCAGCGGGAGTTTATTCTCGCTGATTTTTTGTCATTTACACACTAATCCCGATAGTATAGGCATTCTACATATGATAGATGTATCTTCCTTCATACGATAGAGTAAAAAGGGGAGGTAGCATATGCGCAATTTCGGAGGTTATCCAGGCGGAGGATTTGGAGGCTTTATTTGGCCATTTGGCGCACCATTTTTTGGTGGTTTTTTAGGCAGTTTACTTGGCTCTCAATTTAATCAATATCCTTACAATCCATATTATCCAAACTATCGACCATATCCACCAGGTCCATATTTTCGACCAGGTCCGCGATATCGTAGACCATGGTAAGCACATAATTAGATCAGCCAGTTGTCGATCTTGATATCGACAACTGGTTTTTATTGTGCCTAACGAAGTATCAAATTTAGTGTTGACAGAATATACTAAATTATTTATTATTCTTATTATATTACTAAGAATTAAATATGTGGCTGACTAGCAAACTAGAGGCTTTTATTATTCATAGGCATTTTTGTGCCTAAGGATAATATTAGCCTTTTTTCTTTATCTTAATTTAGTAAAGGCTTTTGTACCGAAAGCAAAGTGTCAGGTTTAGAAAATCGAGGACTCTTATTAATAAGTTTAATCAATCTGAAATGCCATGACAACGAGGTGTAATTGACAGAAGGAGTGAGATAAAATGGGGAAAGTTTATATTGTCGGTGCAGGTCCTGGAGATGTTGACCTCCTTACAATAAAAGGATTACGTTGCATTGAATGTGCAGATGTCATTTTATATGACAGACTCATTAATAAAGAGCTATTAGCCTATGCCAAGAAAGAAGCTAAATTAATCTTTTGCGGGAAGTTGCCTCAGCAACATGCCATGATCCAGGAGCAAATTAACCAAACGCTTGTTGATTATGCCCAACAAGGATATGTTGTCACAAGATTAAAAGGAGGAGACCCATTTGTTTTTGGTAGAGGGGCAGAGGAGGCAGGTGTGCTAGCGAAGCATCAAATTCCCTTTGAAATTGTGCCTGGTATTACGTCAGGTATAGCAGCTCCAGCATATGCAGGTATTCCTGTCACACATCGTGATTTAGGCTCAAGCTTTGCTATGGTTACTGGGCATATGCAGGACGGAAAAGAAGATGCTATTCGTTGGGAAAGTCTTGCAAAAGGGATTGATACGATTGCTATTTATATGGGTGTTGGTAATCTGCCGTATATCCGTCAACAATTACTCAAATATGGCCGTGATGAACAAACGCCTGTGGCTGTTATTCACTGGGGAACAGTTTCTACTAAGCAAAGAACTGTTACGGGTACTTTAGCTACAATTGAGGAAATCGTGTGTGTGGAAAAGATTCAAAACCCTAGCATCATATTAGTAGGGAAGGTTGTGACCTTAAGAGAAACCATTCATTGGTTTGAGCAAAACCCAGCACAGCCAATCCAAATAACGGGATAAGGTTGTGGGATTATGCAGGCTATTTTATATATTGCACATGGCAGTCGTGTAAAGGAGGGTGTAGAGCAGGCCGTAAACTTTCTTCAAGGCGTTCAACAAGAAGTGACAGTGCCTATTCAGGAAATATGCTTTTTAGAGCTGGCAACACCAACCATTGCAGAAGGCATTGCTAGCTGTATTCGAAAAGGGGCAACAGCGATTGCCGTAATGCCTATTCTCCTACTAGCTGCTCAACACGCAAAGCATGATATTCCGAAAGAAATGGCAAAAGCTCAAAAACTATATCCATATGTAAAGTTTACGTATGGTGAGCCTCTTGGCATTCATGAACAATTAATTGACACGTTACAAGCTAGGATAATAGAAAAACTGCAACCTAACAGCAATGCGAGTGTTTTACTCATAGGACGCGGGAGTAGTGATCCAGCCGTCAAGAGGGATTTAGCCAAAATTGCCAAAAGGCTACGTACTAAATATCACTATAAAGCCGTTGATACATGCTTCTTATACGGAATGGGTCCAACCTTTGAAGACTGGTTACTGCAAGCTAAAGGGAAGCAACAGCAAGTTTTTATTGTCCCTTATTTATTATTTACAGGCATTTTAAGACAAAGTATTGCCAAGCGATTACAAGACTTAGACAGTCAAAACATTTTGTTATGTGAAAGCTTAGGCTATGACGACAATGTGAAAAAAGTATTAGTGGAACGTATTGATGAATTACTACATTTTAAAGAGGAAGGTGTTTCGTAATGGTAGATAAAAGAACTGAAAATGTAAATCTAGCATTAGATAATGTCCGCCAAATGTTAAATACTGTGAACCACGGATCCATTACATTGATTGTTCAAAATTCCTATGTGGTTCAGATTGAGAAAAAGGAAAAAATAAGGCTTCGATAAATTAAAAAATATGAAATGATGATGATTCGTGAGGTGGCAAAGATTGAAATTACAAGTAATAAACAGTCCATTTAATGAAGAGCAGGTGAAGTTATTAAACGAGCTTCTCCCTAAATTAACAATTGAACAAAAATTTTGGCTAAACGGTTACCTAAGTGCTCCCCAAGCAACTCTTGAAGCAATTGTTGAACAGGCACCACCAGCAGCCCAACCGATTACAAAAACAATAACAATTTTATATGGTTCCCAAACAGGCAATAGTCAAGGATTAGCTGAAAAGTATGCAGCAGCTTTAAAAGAACAGCAGGTAGATGTAACTGTCTCATCATTAGGGAATTTTAAAGCTAGTAATTTAAAAAAGATCACCAATCTATTACTTATTGTGAGTACACATGGAGAGGGAGATCCACCAGATCAAGCAATACAATTCTATGAATTTTTGCATAGCAAACGGGCGCCTAAACTAGGACACCTACAGTATTCGATCCTTGCTTTAGGGGATAGCTCCTATGAATTTTTCTGTAAGACAGGTAAGGACTTCGATGAGCGATTTGCGCAATTAGGTGCAACAAGAATTGTGCCTCGTATAGATTGCGATGTAGATTATGATGACGCAGCTGCACAGTGGTTTTCTGCGATTCAACAGGAATTTCTTCAGCACACAACTTCAGCAACGTCTACTTCAGCACACAACGAAGGGGCACAAATACTTGAAAAATCTACATATTCAAGAAAAAATCCATTTTACGCTGAAGTACTTGAAAATATAAATTTAAATGGTCGTGGCTCCAATAAAGAGACACGTCATCTTGAATTATCGATTGAGGGGGCTAATTTTCATTTTGAACCGGGCGATAGCATTGGCATTCTGCCAGAGAACGATGAACAATTAGTCAATGCATTACTGACAGCACTTCAATTTGATTCGGAGACAGAAGTGACTGTTTTTGATGAAACAATAACAATAAAAGATGCACTACAGAAAAAATTAGAAATTACAGTGTTATCTAAGCCGTTACTCGAAAAAATTGCTGCTTATACAGAGCATAAAGAATTTTCTAAGCTATTTGAAGAACCACAAGCATGGAAGGACTATGCCAAAGGAAGAGACTTGCTTGACCTAGTAGAGGAATTTAGACCATTTACTTGGAATGCCCAGCAGTTTGTAGAGTTACTGCGTAAAATTCCTGCTCGACTTTATTCTATTGCTAGTAGCCAAAAGGCCAATAGCGAAGAGGTTCATTTAACGATTGGCAAGGTAAGCTATGAAACAGCAGGTAGACAACGCCTTGGTGTTTGCTCTGGAAGTGTGGCAGAACGGTTAAAAATAGGTGATACATTACCAATCTATGTTCATAAAAATCCGAATTTCAGATTGCCAGAGAATAATGAAACGCCAATTATTATGATTGGTGCAGGCACAGGTGTTGCACCATATCGAGCTTTTCTAGAGGAGCGAGAAGAGTTAGGGATTGAGGGGAAAGCATGGCTCATCTTTGGTGATCAGCATTTTGTTACCGATTTCCTCTATCAAACGGATTGGCAACGTTGGCTCGTTGCTGGCACATTAAGTCACATGCATGTAGCCTTTTCACGTGATACAGACAAAAAAATCTATGTTCAACATAAATTGCAAGAAAATGCCGCAAGTTTTTATGAGTGGCTGGAGCAGGGGGCTGTCATTTATGTATGTGGTGACGAAAAATCAATGGCATCTGATGTGGATGCAACCATTCATCAGATCATTGAGCAGCAAGGACAGAAAACACCAGAGGAAGCAAAAGCCTATGTGAATGAATTAAAACAGCAAAAACGCTACCAACGTGACGTTTATTAATGCAGTTCAACACAAATTTCTAAAAATCCTTCCCTTATTAATGAGTTGATCTCTTTGTTAGCAAGTAAACCCTCAGGTATGCCCAATACGCTGAGGTGTAATGGATTAAAGGAGCGATAAAGAATGACTGAAAAAATAGTGTTACCTCCACAGCCCGGGAAACCAAGCGATGTAGAGCGTATTAAAACCGAAAGTAATTACCTACGTGGAACACTCGAACGTACCATGAATAATCCATTAAGCTCTGGTATTCCAGAGGACGATAATCGCCTTATGAAATTTCATGGCAGTTACTTACAGGACGATCGAGATCTTCGGAATGAACGTCAGAAACAAAAGCTGGAACCTGCCTATCAATTTATGGTACGTGTACGAACACCAGGTGGAGCAGCTACCCCAGCGCAATGGCTTGTGATGGATGAAATGGCTCGAAAGTATGGCAATGGCTCTTTAAAATTAACAACACGCCAAGCATTTCAAGTACATGGCATTTTAAAATGGAATGTTAAAAAATATATGCAGGAAATCAATGAGGTGTTATTGGATTCTCTTGCGGCATGTGGAGATGTGAACCGTAATGTGATGTGTAATGTCAATCCAAACCAATCTGCATTACATGAAGAGGTTTATAATTGGTCTGCGAAACTAAGTGAGCATTTACTGCCGCGAACACGCGCTTATCATGAATTATGGTTAGATGGAGAAAAGGTAGTAGATAGTCAGGATGTAGAAATTGAACCGATTTACGGAGCTCAATATTTGCCCCGTAAATTTAAAATTGGTATTGCAATTCCACCAAGTAATGATGTAGATGTTTTTTCACAAGATATCGGACTGATTGCCATCGTTGAAGACAATCAGCTTGTTGGTTTTAACGTAGCGGTTGGTGGAGGCATGGGCATGACACATGGTGATCATGAAACCTATCCACAGCTTGCTCGTGAAATTGGCTTTATAACGCCAGATAAATTACTAGAAACAGCAGAAAAAATAATCACGATACAGCGTGATTATGGGAATCGCTCTGTCCGTAAAAATGCACGATTTAAATACACAATTGATGCGAGAGGCCTTGAATGGTTCCAAGAAGAATTAACGCGTCGTCTAGGCTGGGAAATTCAGCAGGCTCGTCCTTATACTTTTGAGCGTACAGGTGATGAATTTGGCTGGGTAAAAGGGGCAGATGGTCATTGGCATTATACGTTATTTATTCAAAATGGCCGTATAAAAGACTTTGAGGATTATCAGTTGTTAACTGGCTTACGTGAAATAGCTAAGGTGCACACGGGTGATTTTCGTTTAACACCGAACCAAAATTTAATGATTAGCAATGTAGCCCCCCAGAAAAAGAAAAAAATAAATACGCTTATTGAACAATACAAGCTAACAGACGGTGCACATTATTCTGCCTTACGTCGTAATTCTATTGCCTGTGTTTCTTTACCGACATGTGGCTTAGCCATGGCAGAAGCAGAACGCTATTTACCCTCTCTTATAACAAAAATTGATACCATTATTGATGAGGCTGGCTTAAATGAAACAGAAATTGTTATTCGTATGTCTGGTTGTCCAAATGGCTGTTCACGTGCAGCAATGGGTGAAATCGGCTTTATTGGCAAAGGGCCAGGGAAATACAATATGTACCTTGGTGCAAGTTTTACAGGCAATCGCTTAAATAAAATCTATCGTGAAAATATTGGTGAAGAGGAAATTTTAGCAGAGCTACGACCAATTCTTTTGCATTTTTCAAAGGAACGTTTAGAGGGCGAGCATTTTGGAGACTTTGTCATTCGTGTAGGGTATGTCACAGCTGTTTATGATGGAAGAGAATTTCATTAAAAATAAAAACCATGTAGCAAATTTTTCTTTGCTACATGGTTTTTTTATATAGAATAATCTTCAGGAATAAACACCTTTAATTGTTTCGGCTTTACAAATACCTGATCGCCCACCTTCAGTTGAAGAAGATGAAATTGTTCTTTTGATAACTCCGCTTCTAAAAATTCATCAAGATCCTCACGACGTAGCTCAATTTGGACAATAGGGCCTAGTAAATGAATGTGGCTGATTTTAACAGGAACCGTACCTGGAATACTTGTTTTCTCAATCTGAATATCATGTGGACGTACATAGCCTATCGCATTGTCCTCTGAATGTGTTAGGGCATCAGGTACATCAAGTACAATTTCGCCCTGCATGAGCTTACCATTATGTAAGCGACCTTTAAATAAATTGACATTACCCAAGAAGTCATAGACAAATGGACTTTTGGGATTTGTATAGACCTCGTCTGGACTACCAATTTGCTCGATTTTGCCATTGTTCATGACCACAATGCGATCTGCAACATCGAGAGCTTCCTCCTGGTCATGTGTCACAAAAATACTTGTAATATGAAATTCATCATGTAACTTTCGAAGCCAACGACGTAACTCCTTGCGTACTTTTGCATCGAGAGCTCCAAATGGTTCATCTAGTAACAGTACCTTTGGCTCTACGGCAAGCGCTCTTGCCAGAGCGACACGTTGTCGTTGCCCACCCGAAAGCTGTGTTGGATACCGATCTGAGAAATTTTCAAGCTTCACAAGTTGTAATAATTCCATCACTTTATTTTTGATTTGTTGTTTTGAAGGTCTGTTTTTTCGAGGACGTACCTTCAAGCCATAAGCTACATTGTCAAAGACCGTCATATGGCGAAAAAGCGCATAATGTTGAAAGACAAAGCCCACATTACGTTCCTTTGGATGGCGATCTGTGATGGATTGACCATCAAATAAAATATTGCCAACATCCGTTGTTTCAAGCCCAGCAATCACACGTAATAATGAGGTTTTTCCTGATCCAGAAGGGCCAAGCAGTGCTACTAGTTCCCCAGACTGAATATGTACGGATATATCCTCTAGTGCCTGAAAGGACCCATATTTTTTGGATACGTTTTGAATTTGTATACTCATTCAGACCATCTCCTTTTAACTAGATTTTGATTTCCAAGCAATAATGTCTTTTACAATTAATGTAAAGATGGCCATTACGCTCATTAAAGAAGCAACTGCAAAGGCTGCTGCAAATTGATATTCATTATAGAGAATTTCAATATGAAGGGGCATCGTATTTGTCATGCCACGGATATGACCAGACACCACAGACACAGCCCCGAATTCTCCGATGGCTCGTGCATTACATAAAATCAAACCATAGAATAGTCCCCATTTAATATTGGGTAATGTGACATACCAAAAGGTTTTAAAGCCACTTGCCCCCAATGAAATGGACGCTTCTTCCTCAGATATACCTTGGGTTTGCATCAGCGGTATTAATTCACGTGCAACAAAGGGCAATGTGACGAAAATTGTGGCAAGGACAATGCCAGGTAGTGCAAAAACAATTTTAATATCATGTGCAAACAACCAATCACCAAATAGTCCCTGTGAGCCAAACAATAAAATAAACACTAAACCTGCGATAACAGGTGAAACTGCAAAAGGTAAATCGACCATAGTAAGTAATAGATTTTTCCCCTTAAAATTAAACTTTGTAAGTGCCCAGGCAGCCATTACGCCAAAGATCGCATTGAGGGGTACAGTAATGGCTAGGACGATGAAAGTAAGCTTAATAGCAGCTAATGCATCTGGATGTGTAATCGCAGCAAAGTAAACATCGGCTCCTTTTTGAAAGGCTGTAATAAAAATAGATACTAAAGGTAGTACGATAAAGAAAGCTAAAAAAGCTAAGGCAATAAATGTTAACGTATAGCGAATAATACGAGGCTCCTGTAAGGCAGCAGACTGAGTAGCTGCTTTCCTTTTTTCTGTACTAGCCTGCTGAATAAAAGTTGATTGTTCCATATAGTACCTCCTAATGTACAAACCGACGATTGGCTAGCCATTGTATCAAGTTAATGGTGAACAACAAAATAAAGGATGTCACAAGCATGACAACAGCTATGGCAGTTGCCCCCGCATAATCATATTGCTCAAGCTTTGTCATAATAATCAACGGCGTAATTTCCGTTTTCATCGGCATATTTCCTGCAATAAAAACAACCGAGCCATATTCACCTAAAGCGCGCGCAAAGGCCAAGGAAAAGCCAGTTAAAATAGCTGGTACTAGCTCTGGTAAGATGACTTTACGGAAGGTTTGTAAACGATTGGCTCCAAGGCTTGCCGAAGCTTCCTCCACCTCAGCACTGATATTTTGTAAGACAGGCTGGACCGTTCGTACAACAAAGGGTAGCCCGATAAAGGTTAAAGCAATAATGATGCCAAGAGGTGTAAAGGCAATTTTAAAATCAAAAAATTGACCAATCCAACCATTTGGTGCATAAAGAGATGTTAAAGCAATTCCAGCGACAGCAGTAGGCAATGCAAAAGGTAAGTCTACAAGCCCATCAATGATTCGTTTAAAGGGAAATTGATAGCGAACGAGAACCCATGCAATAGTCGTACCGAAAAAAACATTTAGTAAGCCTGCAATCAGTGCAGTGCTGAAGCTCACTTTGTAGGAAGTAACAGCACGGGGATCTGTAATGATATCGATAAATGCTGACCAGCTTAAGGACATAGTATGAATGAAAATCATGGAAAGTGGTAATAACACTAGTAAACTTACGTAAAGCATTGTATAACCAAGAGATAAATGAAAGCCTGGAATAATTCGATGCGATTTTTTAGGAATGATTAAACTGCTCATCAAAACGCTCCTTATTGTGGTACGTATATTTCATCAAAGGTACCACCATCTTTAAAATGGGTTGCTTGTGCTTGTGACCAACCACCAAAATCATCGATGGAAACAAGTTCAAGCTGTGGGAATTGATCTTTATATTTTGCTAGAATCGTTTCACTACGTGGGCGATAATAATTTTTCGCCGCAATTTCTTGCCCTGTATCACTATATAAATGCTGTAAGTAAGCTTCAGCGACTTCACGTGTCCCTTTTTTAGCTACGATTTTGTCTACAACTGCAACTGGTGGCTCTGCTAAAATACTTAATGAAGGCGTGATGATTTCAAATTCATCCTTACCTAATTCATTGAGAGAGAGGTATGCTTCATTTTCCCACGCAATTAAGACATCTCCAATTTTACGTTCTACGAATGTTGTTGTAGCTCCACGAGCGCCAGAATCAAGTACTTCTACATTGCTGTAAAGTGATGTCATAAATTCTTTTATTTTTGTCTCATCATTGTTATATAACTTTCCGGCATAAGCCCAAGCAGCTAAGTAGTTCCAACGTGCACCTCCAGACGTTTTGGGATTAGGTGTAATGACAGATACATCATCTTGAATCAAATCATCCCAATCTTGTATGTTTTTTGGATTGCTCTTTCGAACTAAAAAAACAATTGTAGATGTATAGGGCGTCGAATTATGATCAAATTCGGTTTGCCAATCTTTATTCAGCAGCTCACGTGTTTGAGCAATTTCATCAATATCGTAAGCCAGTGCGAGTGTTACAACGTCGGCTTCAAGACCATCTATAACTGCACGTCCCTGTTTGCCAGATCCACCATGTGATTGATTGATTGTGACGTCTTGGCCAGTATCATCCTTCCATTTTTTTATAAAATCTTTGTTGAACTCATCGTAAAGCTCCCGTGTTGGATCATAGGATACATTTAGTAGCTCTACAGACTTCTTGTCTTCCTGGCCGCTTGCTTTTTCATCTGAGTTAGCACTTCCACAGCCAGTTAAATTAAGCGTTAGAATAGTTAAAAATGCTAATGATTGGAGAACATAGCTCTTTTTTCTCATAGTTAATCCGCCCCTTTTCTGTTTTAAGAATGCAAAAAGCCATCACCCACAATGACATGACAACATTGGGTAGATGGCCTTCAGATCCTCTGATCAGCGTTTTTTTATTTAGGTCAAAGCTTTAGTAATACATTAAACATATATTTCCTATTAGTCAACAAGGAATTATAAAAAAGATTATTTATTTTGAAAATTAATGGAAGTGTCCCTAGATACCATTCATCATATGCGGCAAAGAACAAAAAAATGGGTGTAAGGAAAAGATATTTAAAAAACCTAGTTGACTGCTTGGTGTACTTTAGTATATATTTGGTAATAAGTAGAATGATTGTGATACGAGGTAGCAACTACTAGTGAACAATCATTAAATATAGAGCTGGCTAGTCAAACTAGAGGCGTTTTAACAAAGACCTGTTTTTCCTATGTCTTTTGTTAGAACGCCTTTTTTGCTATGAGGGGGATTCGATGTTAACTTACGAAAATTGGCAAGAACCGATCATTGATTTTCAGGTTGATGATTTGTATAAGGCTGCACTAGAGGTTTTACAGTGGAGCTATCAAGAATATGGAGATGAAATCGTCTATGCATGTAGCTTTGGTATTGAGGGCATTGTCTTAATTGATCTCATTTCAAAGGTAAAGCCTAACGCTACGATTGTTTTTTTGGATACAGATGTACACTTTAAAGAAACATATGAAACCATTAATAAAGTCAAAGAAAAATATCCACAACTCAACATTGTCATGAAAAAGCCAGCCCTTACACTAGAGCAACAAGCTACACAACATGGTGACGAGCTATGGAAGTCCAACCCAAATAAGTGCTGTGATATTCGTAAGATAAAACCTTTACACGAAGCCTTATCAGGTAAAAAGGCTTGGATATCAGGCTTACGTCGTGAGCAATCACCAACACGTCAACAAACAAACTTTCTAAATCGTGACGATAAATTCAAATCGATTAAAGTTTGTCCATTGATTCATTGGACTTGGAAGGATGTCTGGCGCTATGTTTCAAAGCACAGTTTGCCATATAATCCGTTACACGATCAAGGCTATCCAAGCATCGGCTGTGAGCATTGTACGAAACCAGCATTTACAATGGAGGATTTACGTTCAGGTAGATGGCAAGGTTCTGGTAAAACCGAGTGCGGGTTACATGAATAAAGGAGTTCTGCCATGCTTGAATATATTGCAATAGCTATTAGCTTATTTTTTGCGATGAACATAGGGGCAAGCGGAGCAGCAGCCTCAATGGGTGTTGCTTATGGGGCAGGTGCCATCAAAAAAGCGTGGCAAGCATTGCTTTTATGCGCGATAGGCGTATACAGTGGAGCTGTATTAGGCGGAGGAGAGGTAGTCAAAACGATAGGCTCAGGCATTATGCCCCAGGAATATATTACGGTAAAGGTTGTCATCATTATCTTGATTTCTGCGACAAGCTCGTTATTTTTCGCCAATCTTTTAGGCATTCCCTTATCAACGAGTGAAGTAACAGTGGGTGCTGTCGTGGGTGTAGGAATTGCCTATAAAGTTTTATTCGTCAATTCGCTGCTTGTCATTATATCATTTTGGGTGATTGTACCGCTTGTTGCCTTTGTCATTGCTCTTGTATGTGGAAAGTTATTATATAAGTTACAAAAAAGAGGGCTGCTGAAAGATCGGCCAATTTTAACTGTTCTTCTCGTATTAGCAGGATTTTTTGAAGCATTTTCAGCGGGTATGAATAATGTTGCCAATGCAGTTGGACCATTGGTGGGAGCAGGAATGATGGATGTGACAACAGGCATTGTGCTTGGCGGTGCATTTGTCGCAATAGGTGCTATGCTACTTGGTAAACGAGTGCTTGAAACAAACGGTAAAAAAATAGTGCGCTTTCAAAAGGCTGAGGGCATTCTCATTTCAAGTACAGGTGCATTGCTTGTTGGCGTAAGCTCCATTTTTGGGCTTCCAGTACCCTTAACACAAGTCACTTCTTCATCCATCATTGGGGTAGGGATGGCGAAAAACGGAAAGCAAATCTTCCATAAGCATATTGTGAAAAAAATTATACGTATTTGGGTTGTATCACCCATCTTTTCATTAGTCATTTCTTATTTTTTAGTGCAGTTATTTTTAGAAAAAGACCTTTATGCCATTATTTTAAATGGCAGCATTATTGTTGGGACGCTAGGGGTTATTAGTCTGATGCGTACGATGCGTGAAGAAGAGCAGTCTATCTATGATGCAGGGGAAGGTATTTAAATTGAATCATGCCTTCACTAGCTCTTGACTATAAAACTTAGTATTTAACTAGAATTAGGAGGAGATTTTAATGAGTCTACAACCACATGGTGGGCTACTTGTGCAAGCATTTAATCCAGAAAAAGAAATCACATCTATTCATAAGGAAATTGAGTTGGATGCGATTTCGTTGAGTGATTTAGAGCTAATTGCTATAGGGGGGTATAGCCCAATTGAAGGTTTTTTAACACAAATAGATTATGAGTCAGTCGTGGCACAAAGTCGTTTAGCATCAGGTGTAGTATGGAGTATTCCGATTACACTACCTGTTACAAAAGAGAAAGCGTCCATTTTACAGCCTGGTGACGAGGTAAAGCTGGTTTATGGTGATGAAGTATATGGCGTTATTGAAGTAGCAGATATTTATGAGCCGAATAAACGAAAAGAGGCTTTACTTGTCTATGGAACAGAGGATTTAGCACATCCGGGCGTTCAAAAGCTTTTTGATCGTCCTGCCATTTATGTTGGAGGAAAAATTACGTTAATTAAACGTCTTACACAAAAGTTCCCTGCTTATTCATTTGACCCAATAGAAACACGACAATTATTTGCTGACAAGGGATGGAAAACCATTGTTGGCTTCCAAACACGTAATCCAGTCCATAGGGCGCATGAATATATTCAAAAGGCAGCACTTGAAACGATTGATGGGTTATTTCTAAACCCACTTGTTGGTGAAACAAAGTCAGATGATGTATCAGCTGCTATACGTATGGAGAGCTATGAGGTTTTATTAAAAAACTATTATCCTGAAAGTCGTGTACAATTAGGTATTTTTCCAGCCGCTATGCGGTATGCAGGACCAAAGGAAGCTATTTTCCATGCACTTGTTAGAAAAAATTATGGCTGTACTCATTTTATTGTTGGTCGTGATCATGCAGGCGTTGGTGATTATTATGGCACATATGATGCACAAAAGATTTTTGAACAGTTTACTGAAGATGAATTAGGAATTGTCCCACTAAAATTTGAGCATAGCTTTTATTGTCAGCAATGTGAAGGCATGGCTACGACAAAGACATGTCCACATGATAGCTCTGCCCATGTCATCCTATCAGGAACGAAGGTACGTGAGATGCTACGAAATGGAGAAGTACCACCAAGTACATTCAGTCGTAAAGAAGTCGTAGACATTTTAATTAAAGGCATGAGTAAGGAGGTAGTGAAATGAGTTCAAACATTGTTTGGCATGAAGCCTCCATTACAAAAGAAGAACGCCGTTCAAAAAATAAACATCAAAGCTTTATTTTATGGTTTACGGGGTTATCTGCTTCAGGGAAATCATCAGTGGCCAATGCTTTTGCCCGTCGATTATTTGAAAGGAGCAATCAAGCCTTCGTATTAGATGGTGATAATGTGCGTCATGGCTTAAATAGTGACTTAGGATTCGATGAGGCAGGGCGCAAAGAAAATATTCGTCGAATAGGTGAAGTCTCAAAGCTATTTATAGAGAGCGGTCAAATTGTACTAACAGCTTTTATTTCACCTTATCGAGAAGATCGTCAGGTAGTTCGTGAACTTGTAGAGGATGGTGAATTTTTAGAGGTCTATGTAAAGTGTTCAGTAGAAACATGTGAAAAAAGAGATCCTAAAGGTTTGTATAAAAAAGCAAGGAATGCTGAAATTGCTAATTTTACAGGGATTAGCGCTCCATATGAAGAACCAATTAACCCAGAAGTTATTTTGGATACAGAACAGCATTCTATAGAAGAATGTGTGGAGCAACTGACAAATATTTTAACTGCCAAGGGATATATTTAACTAAAAAAATCTGCTCGATTTTGTAATCGGGCAGATTTTTATATTTATTTTACACCTTGTTCCTTTTTCATTCTGTCAATTTCAGGACCTAGTTCATCACGTACAGTACCTTTCCATGGCTTAACACCAGCAATATAGGAAGAACGCGTCATAATGTGTCCGCCAACAGGACCAGTGATAAAGAGGAAGAGTATCCCCAGTAAAATACGAGGGTTGAAATGATCTTCAATCAGCCAAAAGTGAAAGAATACACCAATCAATACACACATGACGCCAAGTGTTGCACTTTTTGAAGCGGCATGGGCACGTGTATACAAATCAGGTAATCGGACAAGTCCGATAGCTGTCACGACAATAAAGAGTACTCCAACAGTAATGAAAAAGATAACTAAACTATTAGCGAGAATTGTCACGTTTGATGATATCTCCTTTCTCTATGAATTTAGAGAAAGCCATCGTACCGATAAACGATAAAATTGCTAGCAATAAAATGATTTCAAGAAAGAAGCTTGTTTCCACTAAAATCGAAAATAGTCCGATTAGGGAAATGAGTGAAACCCCAAGTGAATCCAAAGCTACAACACGATCGGATGCGGAAGGACCTTTTACCATTCGATAAATGACCGCTATCATTGATAAGCAAATCACTACGATTACAGCAATAATAAATGTTGTCATGATTTACTCACCTCCAAAATCGCTTTTTCAAATGAATCTCGAATGGACGCAATGGCTTCATCTGCATCATTAATATCAATTGCATGTACATACAATGTTTTCGCATCGTCTGATACATGCACTACGACTGTTCCTGGTGTTAGAGTAATAAGGCTTGATAATAAAGTGATTTCCCAGTCTTGTGTTAGAACAGTTGGATAAGCAAAAAAGGCAGGTTGCATGTCCAACTTTGGCTTTAATACTACTTTCAATACTTGAACATTTGCTAAAATTAACTCTTTTAAGAACAACAAAGTTAATTTTAGAATGGCCCATAATCGATAGACATAAAGACGCGACTTGAAAAACCTCCGCATGAGAAAGAGTAAGATTATTCCCATAATGAATCCTATGATAAAACCAGTTGCTGTGTAATTAGAGGAAAGGAACATCCAGACAAAGGCAAGTACAAAATTTAAAATCATTTGAAATGCCATAGTGCTAATCCTCCTTCATCACAGCATCTATATAGATAGATGGATCATTTAATAGTTTTGCAGCATCATCCATAAATGGCGTAATCCATTCAGAACCCACACCATATGCGACTGTAATAAGTACTAAAACGGCAGTAGGCATAAACAGCATTTTATAGGTAGATTTGTCGACGGTACCTTGTGTTTCTTTTTCCTCACCCCAAAAGGCATAAAGGAAAATACGAATCACGGATAGTAAAACAAGCAGTGAAGATGCTAAAATGAAAATACTGCTCCACATACTTCCAGCCTCAAAGCCTCCCTGAACAATTAACAGCTTTCCAACAAACCCGCTGAGTGGTGGAATTCCAGCTAAGCCAAACGCTGCCATTAAATAACACCAACCCAGTGCAGGGTATTTTTTCATAAGCCCACCCATTTTACGCAAGTCAGATGTATCAGTAATATAGATGATAATGCCGATTAACATAAAGAGTGCTGCCTTAATCAGCATATCGTGTATTAAATAAAACATCGCTCCTTTTAAAGAAGCCTCATTCATTTGAGAGACACCAAATAAAATGACACCTACTGCAATGACAATGTTATAGATAATAATGAGCTTTACATCAAAATAAGCGAGTGCTCCAATACAACCAGCCACAATTGTTGCAATAGCTAATGCCATTAGTAAATCATGTGTATAGGATAAATCATGTACAAAAAATAGTGTATAGGTACGTGTAATGGCATATACCCCAACCTTTGTGAGCAGAGCGCCAAATAGAGTTAAGACAGGGATCGGGGCTGCTGCATACGAAGTAGGAAGCCAAAAGTATAATGGGAAAATAGCTGCTTTTAGTCCAAATACCATTAAAAATAGTACGGCAATAACAGTAATAATTCCTGGTTGATTAATTTCAGCAATTTTTACCGCAATATCAGCCATGTTTAATGTCCCTACTACAGAATATAAATAGGCAACGGTTATAACAAATAAGGCCGAAGAAATAACATTAATTAAAATATATTTAATAGACCCTTTCAGTTGCCCCTTCTCACCACCTAAAACGATAAGCAAATAGGAAGCCATTAACAATACTTCAAAGAACACAAATAAGTTAAAAATATCGCCTGTTGTAAAGGCACCATTGACCCCAGTTAAAATAAACATAATACCAGGGTAATAAAAGAAGCGTTCGCGTTCCTTAGTAATAGAACCGAAGCCATACCAAACAACAAATAGCGCAATAAGCAATGTCGTTGTAACGAGCAATGCAGACACCATATCAGATACCATTGTAATACCGTAAGGAACAGGCCAATTTCCAAATGTGACCTTTTGAATACCATCTTCTTTCACTTTTAAAAGCAGTGAAAGGGCAGAGAGGAGGGCTAGTCCAATCCCGAGTAATGAAAATGATCGCTGATAAGTTAGATTTTTTTGTCCAAACATTAAAATCATACCGAAGAAAAACGGGATGATAATGGGTAATAGTAGGAAGTTATTCATCCTCATCACTTCCTCTCATTAAGCTAATATCATCCGTGTTAAGCTCTTGATAGGAACGGTAGGCAAGTACAAGGAAGAATGCTGTCACCCCAAAGCTTATAACAATCGCAGTTAAAATAAGTGCTTGGGGTAAAGGATCAGCAAATGTTTTGGCTCCTTCGTTTAAGACAGGAGGAGCTTCACCACCAAGACCACCCATTGTTAAGATGAGTAGATGAGCACCATGACTTAACAGACCTGTTCCAATAATAATGCGCAATAAACTTTTTGATAAGATTAAATAGACCGCTGCCATAAAGAGAAAGCCAATCACAAAGGCCATAATTATTTCCATTATTCATCCTCTCCAATCGTTTGAATAATGGTCATCGTAACGCCGACAACAACCAAATAGACACCGCTATCAAAAAGCATAGCCGTGTGTAATGACTGTTTGCCTAGAAGCGGTAAATCGAAATAATCAAAGAAATGTGTGAAAAACGGTTTGCCCACAAACATTGGGTATGCCGCAGTAGCAAGGGCTAATAGTAAGCCAATGGCTGTTAAATATGTGTAATTAATCGGTAGAATATGGCGGACTGTGTTGATATCATAGGCTAACACTAAAAGAACAAGTGCACTTGATGTCAACAGACCACCAACAAAGCCTCCACCAGGCGTATAGTGACCAGCTAAAAAAATATGAATGGAGAAGAAGAAAATAATGAAAAATACAATTTTAGCTGTAAATTGTATTATCACATCATTTGTTTTCATGAGTGTTCTCCTTTCTATTCATACGTAACTTAATCATAGCTAAGATGCCCATGCCAGCTATGCCGAGTACTGTAATTTCAAACAATGTATCGAAACCACGATAGTCTACTAAAATTACGTTTACAATGTTTCCGCCACCAGCTAATGAATAGACGGTTTCCTCGTAGTACTTAGCAATAGAGGGAATTAGTTTTTGGGAATGAGCTGATAACGCAACAAGTGTTACCATCACACCAACTGCAATGGAAACAATGGCACGATTTAACTGGAACCTCATTCGCTCCTCGCGTTTACCAAGCTTAGGTAGGTGGTAAAATGCTAATAAAAATAGTGCTACTGAAATCGTTTCTATAACGAGCTGGGTCAGCGCTAAATCAGGTGCGTTAAAAATGACAAAGAATAAGGCTACTGTATAGCCAACAGTACCAAGCCCAATAATGGCCGTTAATCGTGATTTTGCCAAAATGGTGATGCCAGTACCAATTAATAAGACAATGATCAAGATAATTTCATATAGATTAATTGGGGAGGCTCCTTGGAATGAAATACTAAATGCATCTTTCACAAATAGAGAGCCAATAACAATAATAGTTATCCCGCTAAACATATAGAGTAAATAGTGACGCATAGAACCTGTCATATAGCGTCTAGATAAACGATTTAAGCCAATATCTAATCCCTGCATGATTTTGTCATAGGCATTGTTTAATGTTAACGCTTGTGGGAATCGTTGATACATCCTTTGCCATTTTGGTAAGGCAACAAATAACAATACGCCAACTATTATAATTCCAATAGTCATCAGTAGCTCAGGAGTGATCTTACCATGCCAAGCAGATACATGAATATCAACAGCTTGAGGCGAATCATACAAAAATGGCTGTATCGCTTGAACGGCTGGTTTTACAAAGGTATTACCTATAAAGTTTGGAATAAAGAAGATTGTCACAACTAAAGCCGCTAAAAGCATAGGAGAAATTAGCATACCAATCGGCGCCTCATGTGGTTTATGAGGTAACTGCTCCGGTTTGTAATTTCCATTAAATGTTCGGAAAACAAAATAGAAGCTATAGATAAATGTAAAAATACTAGCAATCCACGCAACAATAGGGAAAAGTGCTCCCCATGTTTCAAAGCCTAAAAATTCAAACTTTTGAAGTGCAAGCATGGCTGTTAAAAACATTTCTTTACTTAAGAAGCCATTAAATGGTGGAAGACCAGCCATTGATAAACTTCCTATTGCAGCCACAGTAAAACTAATTGGCATAATACTCATTAAACCACCGAGTTTACGAATATCTCGAGTTCCTGTTTCATGATCAACAATACCCGCAATCATGAAGAGACTGCCTTTAAATGTTGCATGATTAATAAGGTGGAAAATGGCAGCAAATGCAGCAAACTTAATGGTATCGACTGAGCCATTTGTATGAAAAGCAACAGCACTTGCCCCAAGTAGTGACATAATAAGTCCAAGCTGACTGACTGTAGAGAATGCTAGAATACCTTTTAAATCAGTTTGCTTGACTGCAAAGAAGGAGCCCCAGAATAAAGTTAAGATACCGACACCTGTTACAAGCCAGACCCAAAGCTCAGAGGCTGCAAATATCGGTGTAAATCGTGCAACTAAATAGATACCTGCTTTAACCATTGTAGCTGAGTGAAGGTATGCACTTACTGGTGTTGGCGCCTCCATGGCATCTGGTAACCAAATGTAGAATGGGAATTGCGCGGATTTTGTAAATGCTCCCAAGAGTAATAGGACAAGTGACCAAGTAAATAAAGGCTGATCTACTAAATTTGGTGCCATGACAATCAATTCTCGAATGGAATAGGTTCCTCCCATTAAATAAAGAAGAACGAAGCCTCCTAGCATCATTAAGCCGCCGCCAACTGTAATCATCATAGACTTTAATGCACCGAAGCGTGAGGCATCTCGATTATACCAATAGCCGATGAGTAAAAATGATGATATGGATGTTAGCTCCCAGAAGAAATAAAGTGTAATTAAATGATCTGATTGTACTACTCCCAGCATGGCTGACATAAATAACAGTAAGTAAACATAAAAGTTATGTAATTTTTCTTTATGTTTATCTAAGTAAAAAATGGAGTAAAGCACTACTAACGAGCCAATTCCAGTAATGAGTAATGAGAATAATAAGCTAAGTCCATCTAAATATGAGATGATGGAAATATTAAGCGATGGAATCCAAGGTAGCTCTGCAGTAAATACCTCACCTTTAGCAACTTGAGCAATATACGTTGCATAAATAACAGCAAGCGTAACAGGTACAGCAAGAACAAACCAACCTGTGTGAATATTATTCATGCGTTTATATAATAATGGCACTAATATTGCAACAAGCATTGGAATAAAAATATAAAGTACTTGTAACAAAAAAACCCTCCTTTATGCAGGTAAGTAAATCAATTATAACGTACTTTAATTGGGAATGCATATGTACTATTGGGATTTAGCTTGCGGTCATTGGAGAATTTTCGTTATATTATAAATAGGAAGTTATCAATAAAAATAGAGGAAAAAAATTTTTTATGAAGAACCCATATATCTATGGTTATCTACCATTAATTACAATTTTATTGTTTAGTTTGACATTTGGGATGTATGCTGTTGGTAAATCTTTGCAGATTTTTCAAGCCATCGGTGTGTATTCAGGAATGCGAGAGTTTTTATCAGATTTTGAATTACGTGTATTTCTTCTTATCGTTTTTGCCATTGTTTTTTTTATGTTATTTTCTGCTCTTAAACTTGTAGGCGAAACTATTCATGAAGTAGGAATGCTGTTCTTTTCAAAGGACAACGAAGGAGCCACAGTTAGTCAGGCTCGAGGTGGCTATATTATTTTATTTGTAGGTGCTATGTGTTCTGCATTTGCCATCCAATTTATTTATGTTTTAATAGGTATTTTTGTTATAACGATATTTACCTACTTTATTTATCTGATTTATAAAATGAGCCATTTTATATCAATGGGTGGCACAATCGGACTATTAATCTTTGAGCTTCTTATGTGGACGATTCTTTTAACATTAATTGTTTATGTCGTATTAAAGTTATATAATGGCATTTTGGCAAGTTTGCCATTTGCAAATTAATACATACTATTAAAATAGTGATGTTAATAGCAGAAAAAGCGAGTTTGCAAGGTGAGGGGGTGATTTCGCCAGCTAAGTCCCCTAGGAGTGACGCTGGCTCCACCCCAATCAGCAATGTGTAAAAGTGTCTTTTCCTTATTTTCATACTAGCTGTAGTAAACAAAATTACTCATTATCTGTATGATTAGAGAGGGGATAACCTTTCCTAAAAATTTTATTGATCGTTTTGTTTTTTAACACTATGAAAAGGTAATAGTCTCAGTGACTACTACCTTTTATTTGTTTTACTATTCAAGCAACACATTAAATAATTGATGATGAATTTTGTAGTCTTCTAATTGCTGCATCGATTGAGGTTTATCATACCCTAGCCATACAGCAGCAGTATATTCATTATTGAGTCCAGCAAGCCAGTAGTCACGATAGTCATTCGTTGTCCCTGTTTTTGCACCAACGTAGCTGCTGTTACTATAGACACCTTGACCCGTGCCGTTTGCTACAACATCCGCAAGGAGTTCACGCATGTATTTTACTGTTTTAGGAGACCAAATATGTTCACGCTGTGAATCCCAACTATAAAGCTCTGTTCCATCTATTGCTGTGACTTTGCGAATACTATGAGCAAGTACATAAGAGCCATCAATAAAACTAGTATAAGCATCTGCTAGTTCTATTGCTGTTACACCATAGGTTAGCCCTCCTAATGATGCGGCATAATTATAATCTTTCTCTACAATCGAGCGGAAGTGAAAGCGATTAAGGTAATGAAAGGCTGTCTCGACGCCAACGGTTTGAAAGAGACGAAGTGCTGATGTATTATAGCTATGTCGAAAAGCAGTACGAATTGACACATCACCATACGTATAGCCCCCATAGTTTTGTGGACAAAACGAGCCCACACAATAACGCCCACCATTGACAATCGAATCAGGTGTATGAGATGTTGTTTCGAAGAATGGTGCATAGACTGCCAGAGGCTTAAAAGCTGAGCCTGGCTGACGTGTTCCTTGGAATGCACGATGGAAATCAAATTTTTCATAGTTTTTTCCTGCATACAGACTGACTATTTCTCTTGATTGGTTTTCAATGGCTGCACCTGCTGCTTGCAATGGGCTAGTACCTAAAATAGCTGACATTTTTTCCTCATCATGCTGCTGTTTAGTAGGATCAAGTGCGGTGTGAATGATGAGTCCATTTTGTAATAAAGTATTGAGTCGATTGTCTAATTGTGCTTTAATTTTTTTCTTTTCTTCCTCATTATCTGTAGAGCTTAGTCGATCCGCATAACCTTCTTTTGCTGCAATAAGCCATTTTAGCTCTTGAAGAACATAAGTGCTATACATTGGATAACTTTGAATTTTATCTTTCACATTTAATGTAATGGGATCAGCTTTATAGTCTTTTGCCGCTTCCTCTGTAATAGCCCCATTTGCTGCAAGGGTATCTAACAAACGCTCTTGCCTTGCTTTAGTTTGATCATAATTCTTTAAAGGATTATAAAGGGAAGGGTTATTTGGGATAGCAGCAATGAAGGCTATTTCAGCTATGGATAATTCTTGGAGTGGCTTTTGAAAATAATAGGTGGCTGCTCCGCCAATGCCATAGACTTGATTACTGAAATAGGACTCATTTAGGTACATCGTTAAAATGGCTTCTTTATCAAATTCTTTTTCTAATTCATATGCATAAAAAAGCTCTGTTAATTTTCGTTCATATGTTTTTTCTTCAGATAAATAACGCATTCGAACAAGTTGCTGTGTGATTGTACTACCACCTTGAGAGGTTGTGTTGCTATTTGAATTGGCTACAACTGCACGAATAATCGCACTTAAATCAAAGCCAATATGCGTATAAAAATCAGCATCCTCACTGGTAATGAATATTTCCTGGGCAATTTGTGGAATTTCCTGTAAAATTAGTAGCTGCCGCCATTCGACATATTCCTCACTAAATGTTTGCCCATTTCGATCAATAAGGGTAACAGGTAGCTGGGCCTCTACCTCAGGTAAATGTATAGCATTAGTCATTTGTTCCTCATGTGCTTGTGCAATATTGATTTCTGTTTTAATGTTTGTGCTAATCCACCATAAAGCAGGAAGGGATAGTACTATAATAAAAAAACCAAAAGCCTTTTTCATGTGTGCCTCCACTCTTTCTATAAATCCTTCATCAGAATAACATATTTTGGATTGATTCCAAATACTCGCTCAGACCTATTTACATAGTTTTAAAAATGAATAGTAAAAGTGCAAAAATCGTCAATACTTAGATGGAGAAAACCAGTAGGAAGTATGTTAGACTAAAATGAGGTCAGAAAAGGTGCAAGGGCATCTTTTTCATTGAAACTGAAATTTATCATTAAAGGAGAGACTTCCATGTTTCCACAGTTAACAACAGACGTACAAGCAGACGAAGTGCTTGTAGAAATGAACACAACATTAGGTGCTATCAAAATTAAATTATTCCCAGAGCACGCACCGAAAACGGTTGAGAATTTTTTAGGTCATGCTAAATCAGGCTACTATAACGGCATTATTTTCCACCGTGTTATTCAAGACTTTATGATTCAAGGTGGCGACCCAACTGGTACTGGTATGGGCGGAGAATCAATTTGGGGTAATTCCTTTGAAGATGAGTTCTCAGAGCAATTGTTTAACCTACGTGGAGCGCTTTCAATGGCAAATGCAGGTCCAAACACAAATGGTTCTCAATTCTTTATTGTACAAATGAAGCACCTTCCAAGTGATATGCTTCGTCAATTACAGGGGGCGGGTTTCCCTGAAGAGATTATCGAAGCTTATGCTCAAAATGGTGGTACACCTTGGTTAGACCATAAACACACAGTATTTGGTCATGTAGTAGAAGGTATGGACATTGTGGATAAAATTGCAGATGTGGAAAAAGATTTCCGTGATAAGCCATTAGAAGATGTGAAAATTGAGTCAATTACAGTCTTTGAATAATACGTATAAGGACGTGTAGAACATGCAGAACTTTATGTATCAATTTTTATATTTCCCAGAAGATAAATCAGGTTATATTCCAGCAGCATTTGAATTTTTAATTATGCTTATTTTATGTATTATCGTGTTTACGCTTTTCAGAAAAATTTCTAAGAAACAAGAATTAAAATCAAAAGAAATTGAAGCACGGATTTTAGCAGAAAAGAAAAACACAAACAATCAACAGAATATATAAGAAAAAGAATCCGCTTGCCACAGAGGGCGAGCAGATTCTTTTTTATTGTATCAATTTTTTTTAAAGCGTCGGATAGTATTTTGCAGGGCCTTGACGGCAGTGAAACAAACCAGTACAAGTGACAAGCCAATCCCACTCAATGCAGTAATAAAGGCTACCCATTCAAAGAGTGTATAACTACCGATGCTATTGAAATCACTGCTATCTTTCCAACCTTCAATGACTAAGTTCATCCCATAAATGCCTGATACTACTGTAAAGACTGTTAAAATAAATAGTAAATTATTACTTCGATTATCGGATTGATCTTCCTGTGTTCGATACAAACTATTCAATGTTTCTTTCGTTTCTACATAATGTTCATTTATACGGAAGAACTTTCGTAACAATTGAGCAATTTCTCTGCCTTCTGTTCGTACGATGACTTCTTCAAAATAATAGCGTGCAGAAAATTTTGTAATCAGCTCGATTAGTTCATTGACAACCTGTTTATCTTTGCCCCACTTTATTTCACTATACTCATAGGAAAGCTTTAAGAGCATCATTTTATAAAAATAATGAATGAACAAATTGTAATAGTGCGTACCCATAAATTCTTGAATACTATGTGTACATTTGGCAAACGGCCTATTTGTAATCGTTATTTGTGCTTGTGACGAGGTGATAATATAACTGTTAGGAGCCCAACGTGTATGGGCATGCTCTTGTACATAATTAGAGATATATGGAGGATTAGTGCTAGAAATAAAAGGTTTGCCAGCAGGAGTCCTACCGTCTACTTGCCCTAATCGAAATAAATGCTCGGGTATAATTTTAGCTTCTTCCTCTGCAATTAAATAAGCTGAGGCAAACATTCGCTCATCTTCAAAGAAAGGTAAGCCTTCATAGCTATGGTCTTGTTGATGTAATAGAAAGGGTTTTAAATAAGGTATAAAATACTTAAATAATAATTCACTCGTAGAAGAACAATGACCAAATGAAAAATGATGACTTGCACCTTTCTCCTCTCTTAGTTTAGCCTCTAATACTCTAAAATAGTGAATAAAATTTAATATATCACTTAGATCATGTGATTGATCTATAATATTTGTTCTTACTGTTATAATCCCATTCCCAAAAGGACATAATGTCACATCAATACTCATCACTTCGTAATCATAATTGATTTGACTTTCTTGAAGATGTAAGGCGCCTTGTGTATAAAAAGCTTTCGAAAAACGAATAAAGTCAGGGTTATTCATTTCGTTTGGAAATAACTTATCCTCCAAAAAAGGATAGAAAAATTGGGCAAGCTCCTCATGTATAATCGTCATATCACCATAAAAAGCGTCTTCAAGCGATGTATTTTTTAAGGTGAAAAAGGAAAAGCCCTCGTTTAGTAGTACATCACTGATTTTTTGACGATTTTTTTCGGAGTAGGCGAAGGGAAATAGGAATGTCATATAAGCACGTTTAATCGTTAATGGGACAATGTCCATGTAAAATCACCTCTGTATAAATCCGATTGATAAGAACCTTTTCCACAAAATTTTGATTTTAAACATAGAAAAGGATATCTCTAAGGGAGAGATATCCTTTCAACCATTTTATTGCGCAAAGACCTTTTTAAAACGCTCGACTCCATCTTTCACAGTACCAAATGAACAAGCAACATTCATACGGAGGAAGCCACGACCTTCTTCTCCGTATTTTGTACCTGGTTCTAGAGCAAGCTTTCCAATTTCAAGTAAGCGGTTCATGATCTCCTTCTCTTCAAGCGCTAGCTCTCGGTAATCAATCCAGATTAAATAAGTGGATTGAGGAATCGTAACACGAATACCTGGAATCTGCTCTAACTCAGCTTTCACATAATCCATATTGGCAGAAATATAAGGGAGTAATTCATCTAACCAAGGAGCCCCTTCTGTGTATGCTGCATGAAGGGCAACAGAGGCAAATGTATTTAATGAGCCTTGACCACTTGCCATATTGATGGCCTCTAGCTTCAAGCGTTTTTTCTTATCTGTTACGATCATATATGAAACTTGAATTCCTGCTAAGTTAAATGTTTTTGTAGGAGCCATACACGTAACAATGCGATTGATTTCATCACCTGCAACTTTAGCTAAAGGAATATGTTTATCCCCATTGATCATTAAATCAGCATGGATTTCATCAGAGATAATGATGACATCATATTTAGCACAAAGTCGTACAATTTCCTTTAAAGTAGCTTCATCCCATACATAGCCACCTGGGTTATGCGGGTTACATAGTATGTAAGCTTTCACATCTTGAGCTAAAGCCTGCTCGAAGGCTTCAAAATCATAGACAAACAACCCGTCTTTTTCTGTTAATGGACAGCTCACAACTTCACGACCATTACTTTTTGGTATGTTAAAGAATGGCGGATAAACTGGAGGTGAAATGAGTACTTTGTCACCAGGGTTAGTTAGGGCAACAACGCTGTTAGCTAATGCAGCCACCACACCATTACAGAATAGGATGGCTTCTTTCTCAATGTGCCAGTTATGGCGAGTATTTTGCCAGTCTACAATGGATTGAATTGCTTCTTCACTCATATAACTATAGCCAAAAATAGTATGTTCAGCATGTTGTTGTAAAGCCTTTGAAACGGCTGTTGGAGCAGCAAAATCCATATCGGCTACCCACATTGGCAAGATATCTGAGGCATCGTTTAGGCCATAAACCTTTTCCATTGCGTCCCATTTGACAGAGTTTGTACATCGACGTTTGATAGTTTGATCAAAAATAGACAAGCAAATCACTCTTTTCTTTTTTTTTTACTATGGTATCATACGAGTATGATCAAAGGATAATAGGTGAGTATTTTGGAAAATATAAAAATGAATCAAGCAGCTGTCCATCTGCTAGAGGAGTGGGATCCATTCCACTTAGGTCCAGACCATTATGATACAGAAACAGCAGATGTAGTTGCAGCACTGCAAGGGATTGATGATCCATCAACACTTGCAAAAGTTATTCAAGAAACATATGAGCATTCGTTTGAGCAATGGATACCGTTTGAAGATTGTGTAGCCATTTCTTACAAACTAATTGCCATTAAATTTGAAGCGAAATGTATTATTTAAAATATTTTGCATATTCCTTATAAAAAAAGGGGTTGTCAATGGACAACCTCTTTTTTAATGCATCATTGAGGCTAATACTTATTTAAATAAAGGCAAAATCCCCTGAATGAAAATAATAAAAATGGCGAGTGGGGAGACGTAGCGAATTAAAATGTACCAAATATTAAACATGAAGCTAGACGCAGCTAATTCCTTACGTGAAATATCCCTTGTATAGTAATAACCTGCAAAAATTGAAATCAACAAAGCTCCAATCGGCATTCCGATGCTATTAGTCATAAAATCAACAAAGTCAAAAATAGAGCGATCTACTATTTTTACATCTGCTAATATGCCAAATGAAAGGGCACTTGGAATACCAAAGATGAAAATAACGATTCCACCAATCCAAGCAATTTTTCTACGTTTTTCTGGTTTATCACCAATAGCGATTGCCACGACTATTTCTAACATGGAAATGGAAGAAGTGACTGTAGCAAAAAGCAATAGAATGAAGAAGATTGTTAAGAATAAGCCACCAAGAGGTAACTGCTCGAATACAGCTGGCAAAATAATGAATACTAAGCCTGGCCCTTGATCAGGCTTATAACCAAGCGCAAACACTGCTGGGAAAATAACAAGTCCTGCAAGTAAAGAGATAATAATATTCATAGATGCTACATTAATCGCAGAGTTACCAATCTTCTCTGTTTTAGATAAATAGGAAGCATATGTAATCATAACCGCAATACCTACACTTAATGAGAAGAAAGCTTGTCCTAAGGCCATTAAAAATGTTTCAGCATTCAAATAGGACCAATCAGGTACAAACATAAATTTAACGCCTTCTATGGCCCCGTCTAAAGTTAGAGAGCGAATAACTAGGACAATAAAGAAAATAAAGAGGAGAGGCATCATCCATGTGCTGGCTTTTTCAATTCCACCCTTAATACCTGCTGACACAATGACTACTGTTAAAAACATAAATAGTCCTTGTACAAGTACTGCTTCAAAGGGGCTTGAAATAATATCGCCAAATAAATCAGCGTAGTTGAAGTCAGAGCCAGCATTCGTTAGCTTAAATGTAAAGGCACGACCCAAGTAGCTTAAAATCCATCCACCAACAACGCTGTAGAATGATAAGATAAGACCTGCGATTACCATACCGCCCCAGCCAATCAAATACCATGGCTTCCCTGGTGCTTGTTCCTTAAAGGAAGTGACGGCATCCTTTTGACCACGACGACCAATCATGAACTCAGCAATGAGTACGGGTAAGCCAATAAAGAAAGTACATAAAATAAATAATAAAATAAAGACACTACCGCCATTCGTACCCGCCATATAGGGGAATTTCCAAATGGCTCCTAATCCTATAGCACTTCCTGCGGCAGCTAAAATAAACCCAATTTTTGTTGTAAATTGATCCCTCGATGACACGAAAATAAATCCTCCTTATACTAAAGTATTATTTTACCTCAATATTCTCATAACACAAGCAAATATCAGAAAATTGATGATAGCTAGAAAGACATTTGACGGAGTAAAAATATAGAGAGATGACATATGAGGAAAGACATTTAAATTATGTAACAATTAGGTAGAATGCTTCGTTTCATTATTAAAAGGGGGGGTAGCTATGACGGAGGTTGAACTAATAGCAAGGGCTCAGCAAGGAGATAAAGATGCCTATATCGAGCTTATCCGTATACATCAGCAAACCGTTGAAAAGTTTGCCTTTCAATGTGGCGTACATACAAATGATTTAGCTGATGTTTCACAGGAGGTATTTGTTAAACTGTATCGCTTTTTACACCAATTTAAACAGGATCGATTTACCACGTGGCTCTATAAAATCACATTAAATGCTACGCGTGATTATTATCGTAAGGAACAACGGCAGCAGGCTAAAGAGGACAAGCTACAAGCCCAACAGCAAAAGACTCATTCATCTGCTGAAGAGGATGTTCTTTTGTTTGAAGAGGACAGGCATCTACATCGTGCTATTCAGGTCCTTGACGAAAAATACCGTTATCCTCTCGTGTTGTATTATTTCCACGAATTAAAATACGAAGAAATCGCTGAGGTCTTAAATATTTCGTTATCGACGGTGAAAGTGCGATTATTACGAGCGAAGGAAAAGCTAAAGGCAGCATTAATGCAAGATGGGAGTGTTGAAAATGGATGATAAGCAATTTGACCAACGTATGGCACTACTGAAAAAATCCTATGAACGAATGGAACCGAAGCTTGACCCACAACGAGTTCTTCAGCAAATTGAAGCTGAGGATAATGTAAGGGAGTCTCTAGAAAGTATGAATACGGTTCGAAAGTCTTCTGCTAGATGGCAAAAATCGGCTGTATGGATCGCAAGTATTGCCAGTGTGCTTTTGGTAGGTATTCTAATTTCGTCTTATATGTTCCATCCTTCAGCACTCGTTCATTCAGATGAAGAAAAAATAGAAAGCAACTATGAAGATTGGTTTTCTAGATTTCAAAAGAAGTATCTTGAAAAACGTGAAAAAACACGCCTTGAGCTCAATATACCTGAGGAAAATTTTAAGAAACTAACATTTGTTGTATCTGCTGATAATATATACAATGATAAAGCTAAAAATAAAAAAATAGTTTTAAATAGAATGGCTGATGATCCAAAATATTTAACACAATTAGAGCAAGAAATATTAGACTGTTTGCAAACACCTCGAGAACTAATAGAGCAAATTGAAACGTATGAAAAACCGATGTCATTTATCGAACCTAGATATTTCTTTAGCAAATATTACTACGCAACGAAAGATGTTTTGGAATATTATACAAAGGAACTTTCCCAATATAATAAAGTACTGTCACAAAAAAAGAAAGATTATCCTAAAGAACTAAATCAATTAATTGCAACGGCAAAAAAACAATATTTCGAGTTGTCTTATGATGGGCAAAACTATAGTTTTAGAACGAATCCGATTTTTATGAAGGATGCACCAGTATCCATTGACCGTCTTCATCCTGATATATTAGGTTATTTTAAATATTTGGCTACAGGCTCTTTATTCAATGGTGAGGATTTACGTTTTTCTGCAGAAGAATCTGCTCGTATTTTAAAATTATACGAAAGAACATTAGTTAACGATTTATCAAATTCATACCTCGATTTCCAATTGCGAAATTTAAACAAAGAGTTTGAAAATACGTGGCTTGTACTTTTGAAAGGTGATGACAAAACTAGATACTCACCAGAACATATAGAGCTATTAAATGATACGGCTAATGGGAAGTATGGGGAATCGATGCGTTTGACCGCACAATTCATCCTCGAAGAATTTAAGAGAGAAGGAACATCCAAAACCATAGACAAACTAACAAGACAGGATATTAGGATGGAGCTTTCATATTTGAGTAATGAAGTCTATATAGAAATATATGATGGTTCAACAGGTTTACAAATTGATAACCGTTGGATTATCCAAACGGAAGGTTTATACAAC
Source organism: Lysinibacillus sp. HST-98 (assembly GCF_016757845.1). Taxonomy (NCBI): domain Bacteria; kingdom Bacillati; phylum Bacillota; class Bacilli; order Caryophanales; family Bacillaceae; genus Lysinibacillus; species Lysinibacillus sp. HST-98. Next base: position 12,326 of record NZ_JAENHX010000009.1, on the reverse strand, counting down.
GCGTATGTATCAAGTAAAGATGATACCATCCTAGATTCATTAAACCCAATGAATGTTGTGAGCCTATTCTTATATGCACAAGGAAAAGGCGATCAAGAAACAGTAAAACAGTTAGTGTCTCAAGCTGTAGATGTGGATAAATTGGTTCAATTTGATGGTATGCAACATTTTACAGTTCTATATGCAACAGATACATCCCAAACAACCATTAAAGTAGGTGTTAAACCAGAATCCATTCAAATGATTGGCCAGCGCTTAACCTTCCAATTAGGTACAGTGACTACAGGAAAAGGTGAAAAACGTTACATCATTACAGCCATTGCCGAATAAGGAGATTTTTTGCCCCGTTTTTACACGTATGTTATAATTTAAGCGATATATACGTAGCAAACAAGAGAAAGTGGGCAAAGGTTATGGTAAAAAAATATGAATTAGGAGACGTGTTGACCGGAAAAGTTACAGGTATTCAACCATACGGTGCATTTGTTGCACTAGATGACAATACGCAAGGCCTTGTGCATATTTCGGAAATCACATACGGCTTTGTGAAGGACGTTAGTGAATTTTTAGCTGTTGGGCAAGAAGTTGAAGTCAAGATTCTTGAAATCGATGAAGAGGCCGAAAAAATTAGTTTATCGATGAGAGCGCTACAGGATCGCCCAGCAACAGTAAGAAAAAAGGATGCACCACCACGTAAATCATTGCAGGACCGTGTAGATGAATCGGATGCCAATGGTTTTAATTCCTTAAAAGATAAATTGCAGGACTGGATTGAACAATCTGGTCAATAAAGAAACGAGGATGCTTTCGAATGAAAGGATCCTCGTTTTTTCTATTGCTTTTTTATTTTGCGGATTCGATATTGTAGGTTTTGTCTGCTCATACCAAGTGCATTCGCTGCCTTTGTTATATTGCCCTCATATAAATTTAAGACATTTTGCACATAATATGATTCGGCTTCACGCAAATAGGCATCGAGTGGCATGACATTGTGATTTTGATGGAACATAAAAAATTCTGGTTCACGATTATTTGTATCTTGCTGCTGCACTTTGAAGCGGAAATGTAAAGGTAATAAATCTGAAGTAACAGTGGATTCTGTTGTCATAAATGAAACAATTTCATCCAATAGTAGCTCAAGCTCTTTTAGATTTCCTGGCCAATCATATTGTAAAAATAATTCCTGTACATCTGGTGCAAGTTCAGTGACTTGTGAGGCAAATCGTTCTCGATGTCGACTAAAATAATCTTCTACAAATGGAAGAATGTCTTCTTTTCGATCCGTTAAATTGGGAATAGTAATAGCCATTGTTGCAAAGAAATAATATAGAGATTTTGACAGCTTCTTTTCGGCAATCAATGTAATGGGATCACTGCCCACACTGCCAATTAGCATATATTTGGACTGTGGAAGTGACTGTAGTATATCTAAAAGTTGCTCTTGAATGTCTAAGCTTAAAAAGTCTATACGTTCGAAGAAGAAGGTGTAATCTTTATCTTCTTCTAATAATTGCTGTAATTTATCAAGCACCGATTGAGCTGAGCGGCGACTAACGAGTGTCACAAAGGCATCAGGATCAGGTGAAGCTGCGTGGTGAATTCCCTCTGCTACTAAATCTTTCCCTGTGCCAGATTCACCAATTAATAATACTGGTAATTTTACAGCAGCTGCTTTTTTAGCGTTGTCGATAACCTGCTTCATGGATTCAGAATCAGCTTTAATCATATCAAATGTTAATGGTTCATCGTACCGACGAAGGGGCTGATAAACAAGCTTTTCCAGTGAAGTAATATCACGTGCAAATTCGATTGCTCCAATCAGTTTGCCTTCAACAAAAAGTGGAAAAGTATCATTGATTGTTGTAATTTCATGACCATTTTTATTCCAGTAGGATTGTTTAACATTCATTTCTTTTTTTCCTGTTTGTAAAACACGCATTAACGTACTTTCATGTTGACGGAAGGAAAACATTTCAATAATGGAACGATCCGCAAGTTCATCAAAATGAAATCCTTCAATTTCTTTCATTTTCGTATTGTAAATAATCGTTTTGCCAGATAGGTCTACTGCATGAATACCAACGGATACATTTGTTGCAATAAACTCATAAAAAGGTAGTAAAGGTTCAGAATTTTTCATAAAAATGTGCACCTCAAAAATTTTTTACTTGAAATATGCAACGAAATTTTGCATTATAATAAGTGTAAGAATATTTTATACGCAAAGATATTTTGCGTCAATGTTTTTTGCATACCCAAACACATCTCACAAGGGAGGATTAAGTATGATTCCATACAAACACGAACCATTCACAGATTTTTCACAAGAGGCAAACTACAATGCTTATGTAGAGGCTTTAAATAAAGTTGAAGGTTACTTAGGTCAAGACTACCCACTAATTATTGGTGGCGAACGCATTACAACAGAAGACAAAATCGTTTCGTACAATCCTGCAAAGAAAACAGAAGTCATTGGTCGCGTTTCGAAAGCAAGCAAAGATTTAGCTGAAAAAGCGATGCAAGCGGCAGATGAAACATTCAAAACGTGGAAAAAAGTTGATCCAGCTATTCGTGCAGACGTTCTTTTCAAAGCGGCAGCGATTATCCGTCGTCGTAAACATGAATTCTCTGCTTTATTAACAAAAGAAGCTGGGAAACCATGGGCAGAGGCTGATGCAGATACTGCAGAAGCAATCGATTTCATGGAATACTATGGTCGCCAAATGCTACGCATTAAAAACGGTCAGCCAGTCGAAAGCCGTCCAGGTGAATACAATCGTTATGATTACATCCCATTAGGAATCGGTATTGTTATTTCTCCTTGGAACTTCCCATTTGCAATCATGGCTGGTACAACAGTAGCTGCTTTAGTAACAGGGAACACAGTATTATTAAAACCAGCTTCTACAACGCCAGTTGTAGCGTATAAATTTATCGAAGTATTAGAAGAAGCTGGTCTTCCAGCAGGTGCTGTTAACTTCGTACCAGGTTCTGGTGCTGAAGTAGGTGACTACTTAGTTGATCATCCAAAAACACGCTTCATCAGTTTTACAGGATCACGTGATGTCGGCTTACGTATCAACCAACGTGCATCTGTGTTAAATGAAGGCCAAATTTGGATTAAACGTGTGATCGCTGAAATGGGCGGTAAAGATACAATCGTAGTCGATAAAGAAGCAGATTTAGAATTAGCTGCACAATCGATCGTGAAATCAGCATTTGGTTTCTCAGGTCAAAAATGTTCAGCATGTTCTCGTGCTGTCATCGTAGAAGATGTATATGAGCAAGTGGTAAATCGCGTAGAAGAGTTAACAAACGCTTTAACAGTGGGTGACCCAACTGATTACAGCAACTTCATGGCAACAGTAATTGACCAAGCAGCATTCAACAAAATTACTGAGTACATTGAAATCGGTAAAGGCGAAGGTCGTTTAGTAGCTGGGGGTACAGCAGACGATTCAGTCGGTTACTTCGTACAACCAACTGTGTTCGCGGACGTAGATCCTTCTGCACGTATTATGAAAGAAGAAATCTTCGGACCAGTGGTAGCAATCGCAAAAGCAAAAGATTTCGACCATGCGATTGAAATTGCAAACGATACAGAATATGGTTTAACAGGCGCTGTTATCACAACTAACCGCATGAACCTAGAAAAAGCGCGTGAAGAATTCCATGTAGGAAACCTTTACTTCAACCGTGGCTGTACAGGTGCAATCGTTGGTTACCAACCATTTGGTGGCTTCAACATGTCAGGTACAGATTCAAAAGCAGGTGGCCCAGACTACCTACAACTGCATATGCAAGCAAAAACAACTTCAGAAATGCTTTAATTTTCACACTGACGAGAGGGCTGTTCAAAGTAAGTAGAAATTGAGGCATTTTGAATAAATTTGTGACACTTCTCCAGGTAGCGCTACCCTGGCTAAAACCGTAAACTTTCATGATGTAGTTTATCTTGGAGAAGTTAGCAAATTTCTCGTTTGAATTGTTGCTATATTCTTAATCATTCTACTTATAGTGATACATAGTCCCTTTCTTTTATAATGATTAGTAAGGAGAGAATAGGATATGACAAAAACTCAACAAGTTATTGAACAAACACAAAATTTTGGTGCGGCAAACTATCATCCACTGCCAATCGTTATTTCAGAGGCTGAGGGTGCTTGGGTTAAAGATCCAGAAGGTAACAAATATTTAGATATGTTATCTGCTTATTCAGCAGTAAACCAAGGACATCGTCACCCAAAAATTATCGCTGCTTTAAAAGAGCAAGCTGATAAAGTAACGTTAACTTCACGTGCTTTCTATAGCGAAAACCTTGGTGAATGGTATGAGCTAGTAGGAAAGTTAACAAATAAAGAAATGGTATTACCAATGAATACTGGTGCTGAAGCAGTAGAAACTGCGTTTAAAGCAGCTCGTCGTTGGGCATATGATGTAAAAGGCGTAGAAGAGGGTAAAGCTGAGGTTATTGCATGTAATGGTAACTTCCATGGTCGTACAATGTTAGCTGTATCTTTATCTTCTGATGAAGAATACCGTCGTGGTTTCGGTCCAATGCTACCAAATGTTAAATTGGTAGATTACGGTAATCTTGAAGCTTTAAAAGCTGCTATTACACCAAACACTGCTGCATTTTTAATTGAGCCAATTCAAGGTGAAGCGGGTATCGTAATTCCAACAGAAGGCTTCTTAAAAGCAGCACGTGAACTTTGCCGAGAAAACAATGTACTATTCATTGCTGACGAAATTCAAGCTGGTTTAGCACGTACAGGTAAAATGTTTGCTTGTGATTGGGAAGAAGTAGAACCAGATATGTATATCTTGGGTAAAGCTCTAGGTGGCGGCGTGTTCCCAATTTCTTGTGTGGCTGCAAACCGTAGTATTTTAGGTGTATTCAACCCAGGTTCACATGGTTCAACTTTTGGAGGTAATCCTTTAGCTTGTGCAGTTTCAATTGCATCTATTAAAGTATTATTAGATGAAAAATTAGCAGAGCGTTCACACGAACTTGGTGAATACTTCAAAGGTAAATTAAAAGAAATTAACAACCCAGTTATTAAGGAAGTACGTGGTCGCGGTTTATTTATCGGTATGGAGCTAACAGAAGCAGCTCGTCCATACTGTGAAAAACTTAAAGAATTAGGTCTATTATGTAAAGAAACACATGATACAGTGATTCGTTTTGCACCACCACTTGTTATTTCTCAAGAGGATTTAGATTGGTCAATTGAACAAATTGAAAAAGTATTTAAACTTTAACAAAATGTTCACATTTTAATTCGGAAGTATGTTACAATGATGCCGATAACTATCATTAAAAAAAACAAAGAGGCGATTTAATAATGTCTGAAAACTTAAATCTTTTCACATCAACACAAGATGTCATTCAAGATGCTCTAAATAAACTTGGCTATGATGAAGCAATGTATGAATTACTAAAAGAACCGCTTCGCATGCTACAAGTACGTATTCCAGTGAAAATGGATGATGGTACAACAAAAGTATTTACTGGTTACCGTGCACAACATAATGATGCTGTAGGACCAACTAAAGGTGGGGTTCGTTTCCACCCACAAGTGTCTGAGGAGGAAGTTAAAGCGCTTTCAATGTGGATGACATTGAAATGTGGTATTGTCGATCTACCATACGGCGGTGGTAAAGGCGGTGTCATTTGTGACCCACGTCAAATGTCAATGGGCGAAATCGAACGTTTAAGCCGTGGCTATGTTCGTGCGGTAAGTCAAATCGTAGGACCTACAAAAGATATTCCTGCGCCAGACGTATTTACAAATGCACAAATTATGGCATGGATGATGGATGAATATAGCCGCATGGATGAATTCAACTCTCCAGGCTTCATCACTGGTAAGCCACTAGTACTTGGTGGTTCTCAAGGTCGTGACCGTGCGACTGCACAAGGTGTTACAATCGTAATCGAAGAAGCAGCAAAAAAACGTGGTATTGATATTAAAGGTGCTCGTGTTGTTATTCAAGGATTTGGTAACGCAGGAAGCTTCCTTGCGAAATTCATGCATGATTTAGGTGCGAAAGTAATCGGTATTTCAGATGCTTATGGTGCACTTCATGATCCTGAAGGTTTAGATATCGACTATTTATTAGATCGTCGCGATAGCTTCGGAACAGTAACTACTTTATTTGAAAACACAATTTCTAACAAAGAATTATTAGAGCTTGATTGTGATATTTTAGTACCAGCTGCTATTGAAAACCAAATTACTGCTGACAATGCACATAATGTAAAAGCAAATATCGTAGTAGAAGCAGCAAATGGTCCAACAACAGCTGAAGCAACTAAAATTTTAACAGAGCGTGGCATTTTACTTGTACCAGACGTATTAGCCTCTGCAGGTGGGGTTACAGTTTCTTACTTTGAATGGGTGCAAAATAACCAAGGTTATTATTGGACAGAAGAAGAAGTGGAAGAGCGTCTATACAAAAAAATGGTCGAAGCATTTGATAATGTATATACAACAGCAACAACACGTAACATCAACATGCGCTTAGCAGCTTACATGGTAGGTGTTCGCCGTACTGCAGAAGCTTCTCGCTTCCGTGGTTGGGTTTAAGCAAAAAATGAAAAAACGAGTCATTTCCTTAATCGGATGACTCGTTTTTTTCGTTTTTATTCGATTGAAGAAGGTGGTCTAGACGCTGTTCTAATAGCATCTTTTTTTCGTTCCTTATTTTTTTGATTTTAAAAAATCTTAGCAGAAAAATGCCCGAAATTATGATTACAACAACAATTACAATAATAAGCATGTGCAAAAATTCCTTTTATTTTATGTAATGTCTAGTACTATACAACTATTGCCTGAACAAAATCTAAACAGCTTGAAAAAACGCCTTCGAAATAGCAAAGTGTTGACAGCGTTTAATCTTTGCTTTCTCTAGCGTAATTATGAGAAAATCCAACTAGAAAGGGGCGAATTAGATGGATTCATTTACTTTTTTTAACCCAGTGAAACTACATTTTGGTGAGGATGCACTTGAAAAATTACCGAAAGAATTAGAGCAATTTGGAAACAAGGTATTAGTTGTATATGGTGGCGGAAGTATTAAATCAAATGGTGTATACGATGCTGTTATAGAGAAATTACAACAGGCGGATAAGACCGTATTTGAATTAGGTGGTGTAGAGCCAAATCCGCGAGTGGAAACAGCTAGACGAGGTATTGAGATATGCAAAACTGAAGGAATTGACTTAGTTCTTGCTGTGGGTGGTGGTTCAGTAATCGATTGTTCTAAATTAATTGTTGCTGGCGCTAAGTATGATGGCGATGCTTGGGATATCGTGAAACGTAAAGTGTTTGTAGAACAAGCTATACCACTAGGAACGGTATTAACACTTGCTGCTACAGGCTCAGAAATGAATGCTGGATCAGTGATAACGAATGCTGCTACTGAAGAAAAACTAAGTTGGGGTAGTCCAGCAGCCTTCCCGAAATTTTCAATACTAAATCCAGCATATACAGTGACTGTACCTAAAAATCACACTGTATATGGAATAGTGGATATGATGTCACATGTATTTGAGCAATATTTCCACAATACAACGAATACTCCTATCACAGATGAAATGTGTGAAGGGGTATTGCGAACGGTTATTACGACAGCTCCAAAATTATTAGAGGACCTAGAAAATACGAAGTTACGCGAAACCATTCTATTAGCAGGGACAATTGGTTTAAATGGATTCCTATCAATTGGTTCACGAGGGGACTGGGCATCTCATAATATTGAACATGCCGTATCTGCTGTTTACGACATTCCACATGCAGGTGGTTTAGCCATTCTTCAACCGCATTGGATGCGTTTAAATGTACCAGTAAATCCTGAGCGTTTTGCAGGTATAGCAACACGTGTGTTTGGAGTCGAGGCAACAGGCAAAACAGTAGAAGAGGTTGCTTATGAGGGAATTGATCGTTTATCTGCATTTTGGACATCATTAGGGGCACCTAGTCGTTTGGCAGATTACGATATTGATGATTCGAAATTCCAGCAAATTGTAGATCATGCTATGCAAAATGGCCCTTTTGGCAACTTTAATCGATTGCAAGAGGAAGATGTAAGAACTATTTTACAAAATTCTCTTTAATACATTAAGTATGAGACTATGCTTATAGCCTCATACTTTTTTTATTGCAAGGTTAAGAAAAATTAACGATAAATGTAGAATTTTGTCGTAGAAGTTTCTTTAGTCCTGCAATATAATAAAATAGATAGATAATAAAGGGAATTTAAATACATTTTTCTTTATTTTAAGTGAGTAAAGTCATGGTTTTTTACTGAGTCATTAAACCTATATTATAGATTGTTTTACTATAAGGTGATTTATTGAAAGACAGAAAAGAATGGTTTTTTGTCGTAATCAGTCAATTCGTGTGTCAATGTTCAGAAGTTGTTCAGCCACCTTTACTAAAATAATTACAATATTAAACAAAGAGGAGAGGGATCAAATGTTGAAACAATTGCTACAGGACCGTATTGTTACATTAAGTTGTATAGAAATTCCATTTCAGCAACATGTTTATAAAATGCAAAATTGTGTAGAAGTATTAGGAATTGAAGCGAAATCATTGCAAATTGAAAATGATAAAATTATCACTGGATACATTGTAGATCAAAGTATATTTTTTAAAAGCGTGCGTTTTGGGCAAACGAATGTTATTTTTTCGGATGGTGTAAATAAAGCAATTGTACAATTATTTGTTCGTCCTTCTGGAGAAATTGTTGTAGAAGTTAAGCCGTATTTGGGGGGTGCTGAGATTGTTCCTGTTTATTATCGAACAATTTTAGCAGATACAGCTATTGCAATTGATTTAAAAGGTGCTTTAAAACATTATTTGGTAGCCCATCAATTCATGAATTTAGAAGATTCAATTGCTGAAGTACATTATCAATCCATGCATCCGAATGTATTAAAGGATTCTTTTGCAGGAAATTTTGTGTTGGGTTGTCATGTGGATGGCAGAAATATTCTCAATGCAGAAGAATATGCATTAGCTAATCGTCAAGCCACCTTACAATTTTCGAAAATTGTTATTCAACATAATGGTAAAAGACAAATGATTGCTTGTAATAAATTACTTACTTTTATGATTACAAACCATGTTTATGTAGGTTATGAGGATATTCCTAATTTAAAATTAGTCTAACAAATAGCCAACTGCCTGAAATACGGCAATTGGCTATTTGTTTTTATAAAGTATTAAATGGAGTTGTTAGGTTTCTCACCAACATGTATCCAGCTAGCTTTCCCGTCATCCTCGTCGAATAAAATAGCTACTTTAGATACTCCTTTTTGGCTTAGGATTACCTCTGTTAAATGATCACGAACATCATCTAAAAAGGCTAACGATAAAAGCGGATCAGCTTCAGCTACTAATTCTACATGTAAAAACTCTCCTTCTTTAATCACTTCAAGACGCACAATATCTTTAATATTCGGATCATCCATTACGAGGTGAGCGATATGGTTTAACATCTCTTCATCCGTCTCGCCAATGACGCCTCGTGCATTATCGAGGAATACCTTACCAACTACATAAAACATCATGACCCCAATTATCATCGAAACTAGTCCTTCTATTCGACCCCAACCTGTAAAATAAGCAATTAAAATAGCAGCAAAGGCTAAGAAGTTGCCCCCAGTAGCAACTAAATCCTCCATAAAAACTAATTTTGTTGCCGGTTTTGCCCTATTCAAGTATGAGAAAGCTTTAGGAATAGCTGCAATACCTGCCTTTTCTTGACCTGCTTCATGTAACACTTCTGCAGCCGCTTTAGCTAGGACCGTCCCTTCTAAAACAATCCCGATGAATAATACTCCTAGGGCAATCAGTATCCCGCTAGACTCTCCTGTGGGATGAATAAAATGATGCCAACCTTCTTTTATTGTTTCATAAGAAAGGATAGCTACAATTATTACGGCAAAAAGGCATACTAAATTGACAATACGACCGAAGCCACCAGGAAATTGTTTTGTAGGTGCCTTTTTAGAGAGTGCTGAGCCTATATACACAAATAATTGGTTTGCTGCATCGCCTAGAGAGTGCATCATTTCTGCAAACATCGCAACGTTACCTGTAAAGAAAAAGGCGATTCCTTTAATAATTCCTAAAAAGGCATTTACACATGCAGCCATTAGAGAGGGTTTGTTACCGTCTTTTAGTAGTTTTAATAGTTCTGCCATAAAAAATCCTCCAACTAGTTTAAAATTTCCATTTCGATTTTTTCTATATAAGATAGTGCTCGTAATGAACGATAAAATGACAACAAATTATCCGAGACGATTAAGGAAAGGCGTAAATCTAACTCATGTAAAACACTATCGTTTTTTAAGTGCACATCTTTAATGCGTATATTTTCAATGATAATGTTGTTGTCCTTTAAAAATAATAGAAATGATTCGGTATGGTTGTCATCATCAATTTGAACTTTTAATAAAATTTCCCGCATACGAATTCGCTTGGGTCCGATTTTCATAAGAAAAGGTGATAGTACTTCAATTCCAAAAACAATGATCACAACAGCTAGTGTTGCATCCATGTAAAAACCTGCACCAACCGCAATACCGATACCAGCGGCTCCCCAGATCATAGCAGCGGTTGTTAAACCCGTAATGCTGTCATTCCCGCGTCTTAGAATGACTCCTGCACCAAGAAAGCCAATTCCACTAACAATTTGTGCTGCTAAACGAAGAGGGTCCATCGTAATATTAATATCTTCTCTAGCGGGGGTTGAGTAGGCTGTTTCAATGGAGATAATCGTTAATAAGCAGCTGAAAGTAGCAATAACTAAACTTGTTTTTAATCCAACTGGTTTTTTCTTTAATTCCCTTTCGATACCGATTACTAAACTTAATGTGGCTGCAATAACTAATTTTATGCCAACTTCATATGTAATCATATTTTCGAATAATGTTTCCATACACAACCCTCCATTGATATTTCGTATTGCTAAGAGATATGCGAACTGTCATTATTATATGTGCATCACTTTTTTGTATTGTACAACATGAAGTAAGGACATATAAGTATTTTTTTAGGAAGGTGGGGTTTTTTGGAGCATCCAAAAATTCATCCATACATCCCGATTGTGATTGGTGTAATTTCAGTATCGATGTCAGCAATTTTTGTGAAATTAGTATCAGCGGAAGCGGGGATTATAGCATTTTATCGCATGCTATTTTCCGTTTTAATCATGGCACCATGGTTTTTAAGAGGATATACAAAGGAGTTAGCAACTTTAAAAAGACGTGATTGGCTATTTTCTTCAGTTGCTGGGATTTTTTTAGCTTTTCATTTTATATTATGGTTTGAATCACTCAACTATACTTCAGTAGCAAGTTCAACAGTTTTAGTAACGCTACAACCTTTGTTTGCGTTTGTGGGCACTTACTTTTTCTTTAAAGAAAAAATTACGATGAAAACAATCGTAGCAGGATCAATTGCAATAATAGGAAGTGTTTTAATTAGTTGGGGCGATTTTAAAGTAAGTGGAACAGCCTTTTATGGAGATGTACTGGCGCTCGTTGCATGTGCACTTGCAACAGCTTATTTTCTATTAGGACAGGATGTACGTAAGAGATTATCACTTGTGACCTATACAATGGTTGTATATGTTGTAAGTACCATCACTTTATTTATATATGTAATGGTTAAAGGGGAATCATTTGGTCCATATTCTTTGATGGATTGGTTATGGTTTATCTTATTAGCATTAATCCCAAATTTACTTGGTCATACTTTGTTTAATTGGTCAATTAAATACGTTAGTACGAATATTGTTTCAATTGCTATATTATTTGAGCCTGTAGGAGCTGCTCTTTTAGCTTTGGTGATATTTAAAGAGTATTTAATCATGACACAAATCATCGGTGGATTGATTGTATTAGCAGGAATTCTATTGTTTGTAATAGATGTTAAAAAGATTTTTAATTTTTTTATGAAAAATGCTTGATTTTTAAAATGCTATATTATATATTATTACTTGTCCTTAACAAGAAGAAACGCTTGAAAATAAAGTTTTGAAAAGTTGTTGACTTATAGTTGAGAATGAGATAAGATAATAAAGTCGCTGAAAACGACTTGAATAAAATGAACCTTGAAAACTGAACAAGCAAAACGTAATCAATAAAGTTTTAAGTAGCTAGCTTTGCTAGTGAACGAAACACAATTTTGGACATCAAACATGATGCCAGCAAAACAATTTGAGCTAATCAAATTTCTTTTATGGAGAGTTTGATCCTGGCTCAGGACGAACGCTGGCGGCGTGCCTAATACATGCAAGTCGAGCGAACA
>NZ_JAENHX010000008.1:0-211338 GCF_016757845.1 Lysinibacillus sp. HST-98 | reverse complement strand
AGTCTGGGCCGTGTCTCAGTCCCAGTGTGGCCGATCACCCTCTCAGGTCGGCTACGCATCGTCGCCTTGGTGAGCCGTTACCTCACCAACTAGCTAATGCGCCGCGGGCCCATCCTATAGCGACAGCGAGATGCCGTCTTTCAGTCTCTTGCCATGAAGCAAAAGAGATTATTCGGTATTAGCCCCGGTTTCCCGGAGTTATCCCAAACTATAAGGTAGGTTGCCCACGTGTTACTCACCCGTCCGCCGCTAACGTCAAAGGAGCAAGCTCCTTTTCTGTTCGCTCGACTTGCATGTATTAGGCACGCCGCCAGCGTTCGTCCTGAGCCAGGATCAAACTCTCCATAAAAGAAATTTGATTAGCTCAAATTGTTTTGCTGGCATCATGTTTGATGTCCAAAATTGTGTTTCGTTCACTAGCAAAGCTAGCTACTTAAAAATTTATTGATTACGTTTTGCTTGTTCAGTTTTCAAGGTTCATGTTTCTTTATTTCGTTGTCACCTCTTGGCGACTTATACATAATAACATCGATTATTCATGAAAGTCAACACTAAATCATAAGTTTTTTTAAAGAGATACATTTTTTATTTTAAATTTTAGAAACGAGGTTATCATTATGGTCCGTAAAACGTTGATTTCACTGCTTTTAATTGTAATGCTCTTTGCCTTTTTAAAGCCTATAAATTCAACGATGATTTCTGTATTTAATATTGCGAATGCACCAGTAGTGGTCACGAAAGGACATTATGGCACATCTCTTATTGTAGAGATCTCTTTCTCTGATGACTCTCTATTAGAATGGCTCCAAACGGTGAAGGAGCCTTATCCACTTCTACTTTTAGATGCTGATTGGATAAAACGGTCACCCGATCATTTAAAAATTATCCAACAACGAAAATTGCCTACAGGATTACTTGGGCCGGATGATTCACTAGAAGAACCCGTTGACATTGCGCTCATCCAAAAGGATATTGATACTTACGAAAAATATTTAAAAGAAAAACCTTTATGGTTTGCTACCCGAAATCATCAATATTCACAGGATTTACAGAAAACCTTATTCCAACAACAAATGAATTTACTATCTCCTTCGCTTATTTGGCAAGGTGAGAAAACTCCGAAATTACAAAAAGGTGATTTTGTCTTTTTCCCGCTCCATCAAAATAATCAAATATCCTTTAAAGAGCTTAACACTCTCATACAACAACATAAGTTTATGTCGATTGAAGAAAATATATTTGGTTATAAAGTCCAAACTAAAAAAGCGCCATAAAAAAATTGCCTCCACTACAGCGAGGCAATTTTTTTCCTTATGCGTTTTTAGCCTGTTCACGACGAGCTTTGCGTCGTGCTTCTAATTTTTGACGATCTTCATCGGATTTTGCATTATATTTAGGTAATACTAATAATTGATACGCATTAACCGCCAATAATGGGAATAATAAAAGCGCAACATACTCATTAATATTTTCATCGCGGCCCATCAATGCAATTGTCCACTCCAACGTTGTGATGACAATCATAAAGAATAGTGCCGAAATCATTACATGTTTTTTCCCTGTTAATTTTACTTTTTGAACAGCTGTTGCTATGGCCCCGAAAATGAGGACAATTAATAATCCTACATAGAACAACCAGCTTTGCCCATCCTTCACACCAGGAATAAAGCGGAAGAAAATTATATCGAAAATCGTTATGGCAATTAATAATAGCTGTACCCAATTCCATAATGTCAGTGTTCTAAAAATATTAACACCTACCTGATGAAGTGTTAAATAAGCAAAAAAGCCAGCTTGCGCTATAACACTCATTGTAAACCCTAAGAAAACCATCCATAAAAGTCCAGCGAAAAACTCACCCCATTGACCGTTTGCTATGTATGGTTGGAAGAATTCCCAGCGAATAAATAAACTAAAAACTCCGTTGACTGCACCACCAACGAGCATTGCAAAGAAGAAAAACTTTGCCCAATTTCGTATCGTCACAACTAAAAGTCCCCCAATTTCTCAATATCTGTCCTTATTTTATCAATGCCTTGTTAAAAAAGCTATTTCTCATCCTAACGAATACATAAAGTCCTGAGAAATGTGAACAATAATTGAAAGAGTCTATCTAGAGAAAGGACTGATTGTCGATGCGAAAATTCACCTTATTATTGATTCTAATGCTTTTTCTTTCTGCCTGTTCACAAGATAAAACCTCTACCATGTCCTATGATGAAATAAAAAAAATCATGATTGACTCTTTACAAACAGAGGATGGTAAAAAGGCATTGCGACAGCTTTTAGAAGAGCCGAGTTTCCGTGAGCTCTTGATTTTAGAGCATGATGAAGTGAAAAAGGCTACCGAGGAAACTTTACTTTCCAAGGAAGCAGAAGACTTTTGGAAAAAAACCTTCGAAGATCCAAAGTTTAAAGAAACTGTTGCGAAAAGTATGCAAAAACAGCAACAGGATATTATGAAGAACTTAATAAAAGATCCGACTTTCCAAAAGGATATGGAGGCATTTTTCGGGCAACCCGATATGCAAAAGCAGTTGGAGACTATCCTTAAATCATCCAATATGCGAAAGCAAATGGAGGAAGTTGTAAAGGAAACGATCGAAAGCCCTTTAATGCAATCGAAATGGCAGGAACTTATTAAGAAAAGTGGCGAAACCGGTTCATCAGGAAGTGGCGATAAGAAAGAAGCGAGTGGCGATAGTGGTGGCGGATCGGATAAGGGACAAAAAAGTACCGAGTAACCTTGGTAATGTAAAAACGGATTTCCCCCTAAAATTGGTGGAAATCCGTTTTTTATTATTTATTTAATTTATCGATGATTTTCGTCGCAATGTCTAAATAAATTTGTCCTGTTGTATGTTTTTCAGCGTATACAGAAGGAGCAAAATCTTCATCTGTCCAATCTGGTTGCCCAAGCGGGATTTGTCCAAGCAACTCTGTACGTAGTTCGTCAGCTAGCTTTGGTCCTCCACCTTGCCCAAAGACAAATTCTCGGTCACCTGATTTAGATTCAAACCAAGCCATGTTTTCGATAACTCCTAAAATTTCATGGTCTGTTTGAAGCGCCATTGCCCCTGCACGAGCTGCAACAAATGCTGCTGTTGGGTGTGGTGTTGTTACAACAATTTCTTTTGATGATGGTAACATTTGATGGATATCTAATGCAACGTCACCTGTGCCAGGAGGTAAATCTAATAATAAATAATCTAATTCACCCCACTCAACATCACGGAAGAATTGATCTAATACTTTACCTAGCATTGGTCCACGCCATACGATCGGTGCATTATTTTCTACAAAGAAGCCCATTGAAATCATTTTTACCCCAAAGCGATCTACTGGGAAAATACGATTATCGACTACCTTAGGCATATCCGTCACACCCATCATATCAGGTACACTAAATCCATAAATATCTGCGTCAATTAAGCCGACTTTCTTTCCTAGTCGAGCTAAAGCTACAGCTAAGTTAACTGATACTGTCGATTTACCAACTCCACCTTTACCAGAAGCAATTGAAATTACTTGTACTGTGCTTAATGGCGATAAAATATCTTGTGCTTCCGATTCTGTTGCTGTGCCACGGAAGCTTTGTAATTTCTCTGTAGATAGTTCTTCAAAACGAATACCAACAGTGTTTACACCCGCTTCTTTCAACACCTCAACAACTTTCATTTGTAGCTGTAATTGTTCTGGTGTATTCAGTTTGGCAATGGCAATTTTTACACTGACATGATTTTTTTCTTCTTTTATTGCTACGTTCGTAATACCATCTGTTTCTGCAAGCGATTTATGTAAAAATGGATCCTGTAGTTGTCCCAGTATTTCTCGTACTTGTTGTTCAGTAATCACGACGAACACTCCCCTTATATTGTCTCAATATTAGTATATCATAATGATTTGATTTACGTTGTAGATGTTGCTCTACTCAATTTTGGCTAATAAATAGTCTTCTATACCTTCAACTATGGCATCTGCCATTTTTTCTTGATAGTTTTTGTCCACTAATAATGCTCGTTCCTCATCATTACTAATAAAACCAGTCTCCACTAAAGCTGCAGGTACTTCCGCTTTCTTCAATAAATAGATTTGCTTAATAGACAATGCTTCACGATCTGTATTTTTTAAATTGGTGCGAATGGATTGTTGAATACTCTTGGCAAGAATCTCTCCATCAGCATGTCCTTCCTTATGGTAAAATACCTGTGCGCCACGCCATTTTGTTTCAGGTATGGCATTTGCATGAATAGTTATAAATACATCAGGCTTTTCTTTTTCCACGATATCCTTTCTTAGGAAGATATCTTGTTTTTTCCGTTCTCTCATTGTTCCATATTTTTCTGATGGCGCATGCTCATCGATTACATCCCCATTTTTTGTTCGTGTCATTATAACCGTTGCGCCTTTTTTCTTTAATTGCTTCTCTACATGCTGAGCAATTGCAAGTGTAATATCCTTTTCAATCACTTCGCCCTTTGAAGCTCCTCCATCCTCACCACCATGCCCTGCATCAATGACAATCTTTATGCCACCAAGTGGGTCCGGTAAGAAGAAGTTACGGTCCGAAGCATTTGTTTCATATGCCACGACCACTATACTCATAAGCATAATCACTCCTAGTGCAAGCCAGCGCTTCACCCATATCCACCACCCTTTTACATTTAGTGTACGAAATTAGTCGATGAACTATGCCAGAAAGTAAAAAAAACTCCCAAGTCACAAACTTGAGAGTTTTAATTTCTTCTATATTAAGGGAGGAAGAACAATTTTATTGGATTGTAAAATTAGGACTAAATTCACCTGTATATGGCTCATGCTCTACAAATACAGTTAGATTATTGCCATCTTTGTCTTTACCTGTTCGTTTATATGTGAATTTCTTATCGTTGATTTCTGTAATTTCAAGAGCTACACCATACTTATTATCACCGACAGAAACATGCGCTCTTATTTTATTATCATGAGTAACATCAAAGTAACCATAGTCTCCACGACTTTCACCTGTTTCAGGATTAAAGAACTCATATTAATTTGTATTTGCATCATACTTTGCAATGCTAATGAAATTTGAATTGAATTCTGTTACATCATTACCCGCTTCATCTAACACAACTGTTCCATGCCATAGTGTATCAGCTAGAATTTTATCTCCGTCAACGTCTGTAGCTATTTCACCTGTTGAAGCATCTAACGTTTTATCGGAATCAGTAAATGCCAGTTCTTTTTCTTTATATGGAATATGTTCCACGAATATTTCTACATCATTGCCCGCAGCATCTTTACCCATTCTCTTATAAGTAAAGATACTATCGTTTAGCTCAGTGATCTCGACAACAGCTTGGTAGTTTTTTGATTCTGAAATTACTATTCTTTGTTTCCCATCGTTTGTGATAAAGAATGTCCCTTTATCATCACGGCTTTTACCAGTAGCAGCGTCAAAGAACTCATAATGACCTGTCTGAGCATCATATTTTGCTAAGCCAATGAAGTTTGCGTTCTCCGCAGTTAAATCATTGTTATCTCGATCATAAACTTTTGTTCCTTGCCAATTTGTACCACTTAGAATATTAGCCATTTCTTGTCCCTTTGTTAATTGCTCTTTGGAAGTATTTTCTGTTGCAGCACTTTCTGTTTTAACTTCCTCACTATTTGTCTTATTGCCTTTAGCAGGCTCTTTATCTTGACATGCTGCCAGTAATGCAATAGCTGCAACAGATACTATTAATAATTTTTTCATACCTACTTACCTCCATCGGTTCGTTTATATTTTGAGTTACATCAAACCCATCATGACAATATTTAAAAATGAAAGATTTGTTGTACCTTCTAAAAACTATATTAAAGTGGAATATTAAACTCCCCCTAAATAATTTCTTAAAAAAACATAAACTTATACGAAAATATTTTTAATATATATAAAATCTGCACACTAATAGTGAGGTTTATGTAAAAAGCTATTTACTTTTTTCTACATATACTTAATTTATGGGTGATGGACATTTCTCACAAACGAGTACCTCAACATTATTTATTATAGGAAAAAGCTAAGCCTAGCATATCTTTTTAATATTACTCGTATAATTCGCAACATGTTACCATATTTTTATAAACGGAAAAGTAGGCTACAGTGATATACCATTAGTCATTTGGCTGTTTTAAACCAAAGAAAAGAGGGTGGAAAAATGAATGATCAATTAATACTTTCAGCAGCGAACGGTGATACTGATAAAGTATTAGCACTTCTGCAAAAAGGCATCAATATTAATACAACGGATCACAATGGAAGAACCCCTGTCTTAGCTGCCACTTATAATAACCAGGTGGATACTGTGAAGGTGCTCATTCAACATGGTGCTGATATTAATATTAGAGATAATAACCTTGAAAACGTACTTTTACATGCAGGGGCATCAGGCTATTTAGAAATCGTTAAACTTGCCCTATCTGCAAGGGCAGATACAAAGCTAACTAATCGCTTTGGTGGAATTGCCATCATCCCTGCATCCGAACGTGGACATGTTGAGGTGGTCCGAGAGCTACTTAATCACTCGGACATTCATGTCAATCACATTAATAATTTGCATTGGACAGCTCTATTGGAGGCAGTCATATTAGGCAATGGCGGGGAGAAACATCAAGAAATTGTGCAATTATTGGTGGATCATGGTGCTGATATAACTATTGGAGATCAAGATGGTGTCACACCATTGCAGCATGCAAAAAAGCTAGGCTTTTATGAGATTGAGCAAATTCTAAAAGAAGCTACACGCGAACGAAACAACAGTTAACACTATAGGAGGTTTTTTCATGATTCAAGAAAGCATCCTAGAGAGATGTAACCTTCAAGATACGATTCTAGATGGCCTCACTTCGGAATTAGCTGACCAGCTGCATCCATTTCACCTGCAGTTTCATAAGAAATAACGTTAAGCAATCTTTGAGGTTACTTCAAAGATTGCTTTTTATGATGGAATGACAAAAAGACTCTTTCCTCGAAAGTAGAAAGAGCCTTAGGATAGATGTTTTGTCTGCCTCTGACTCCGTAAAGACCAAATCATCTTTAAACGGTACGCCATTTGTAAAGGTTACGAATTCTCTTCTGGTAATAGAATAATAACAGTAGTTCCTTTACCTTCTTCACTATATATACGAAAACTGGCATTTCTCATAAGCTTAAATTTTTTCAAAGGATTCGTAAATCCAATACGTGAGTTTTCTTCATTTACTAATCGTTGCAACTTTTCTTCTGAGATACCGACCCCATTATCATCAATTTTAATACGTATAAATTGACCTTCTCGTTGCACACTCACCTCAATAGTACCACCTTCTTTTTTCTTCGAAATCCCGTGAAAAACTGCATTTTCAACTATAGGCTGAATTGATAATGCTGGAATCAAAGATTGAATGGACTCATCTATATCATACGCAACTGTAAGACGATCACCAAAGCGCATTTTTTCAATATAGAGATATGCTTTTACAAGATCTATTTCGTCTTCTATTGAAACCATGCTGTTACGATAATGGACATTCAGCTTGGCACGGAAATAGGTTGCTATACTGTATAAAGCCTCTCGTGTATTTTCTATATTTGTATAGCTTAAGCCGATAATAGTATTAAGTGTATTGTAGACAAAATGAGGCGTTACTTGCGCATATAAATAATTCATTTCATCTTCAATCGCATCAATGGAAGATTGTCGAACTGCTAGTAATGATTGAATACGCACTAGTAATTCATCCATCGCAATCGGTTTTTGCAGATAATCATTTGCCCCGACTTGTAAAGATAACACTAAATCTGAATGCTGCATAATTGCTGTTAATACAATAATCGGTAATTCCAACATATCGTATTGCTTTCGTACTTGTTTGCATAATTCATAGCCTGACATACCATTCATCATTAAGTCAACTAACATGCAATCTACTTTATGTTTCTTTACATATTCCATCGCATCAAACCCATTATCTACCCCAATAACGGTATAGCCTTTTTGAATTAATGCGTCCACTAGTACTTTTATATTTACATGATCATCATCAACAATGAGTATGGTTTTGTCATTACCTTTATGCAATAATGGTAAATCTAGCTGTAGTATATTATCTGCTCGATTGCCCATCTGTTGTTGTGTTTCAATATCTAGTTTTTCGAGTGTGGCAAGCGGCACCGTAAAAGTAAAAATTGTTCCAACACCTAATGTACTTGTTACATGAATTTCTCCATTTAACTGTTCTACTATATTTTTTGAGATACTCAATCCTAACCCAAGTCCCCCACTTTTTTTATCTTTCTTTACTTGATAAAAGGAATTAAAAATTCGATCTAAGTCTTGTGATGGTATACCAATTCCAGTATCGCTTACTTGTATTTCCATATAATCATTACGTACACTAGCTAAGACTGTAATTTGTCCATGCTTTGTATGTTGCAGAGCATTATAGAGTAAATTATAAAGCACTTGTTTCAATCGTAATTCATCTGTATACATATGAGGTAAATTAGAATCTACTGCACTGATTAACCTTATGGATGTATCACTCGACAGTAAACTACGAATTTCCTCAATTACTTCATCAATTACGCTTATCGGCACAACACGAGGGGTAACACGAACTTCTCTGGTCATATGATTCGAAGAGATCAATAAATCCTCTACTAAATAACCTAAACGTTGCGCGACATTATGTATTAAAATGACATTTTCTTGTTGCTCACGCTTTAAAGGTCCTTGTAAACCTTCCATTAATGATTTGGATATATTTAAAATACCATTTAAAGGCGTACGTAATTCATGAGACGTTTTCAATAAAAACTCATCCTTCATTTGATTATGCATCAAGAGCTCTTCCGATAACGCTTGAACTTCCTTAAAAGATGTATTTGCTCGGAAGCTAAGCAGAGATGCAAAACTATATAGTGTAAAAATAAACAATAATTGTTCACTATAAACCATAGGTATATCAAAAATGTAATACATTACCATTAAAAAAGTATAACAAGTAAGAGATACTAAAAGAATTAGAATATAACGTGAGCCATCTACACCTTTCATAAGCACACGTAATAGCACAAACACATTATAAAGCCCAACTGGAATAAAAATTACTGCAAAGATTATTTGTGATAGAACTAGATTTTCTATTGGTATATTCATACTATTTTTTGTAATCGGGTTGTAAACCCCATAGATAAAAAAAAGTAAACCTAACAAAATACTAATAATATAAATCGCTTTTTTCCTCATAAACTCTGGATACAAATAAAAGAGAAATAATGCTAAACAAACATCAACAAGTGGTAAAATCCCTAATTGTAAACGTACTTGCTCATTTATAGTTAAATGTGTAAAAATAAGAAAAAATATTTTTTCATTAGTAAACGACATGTACAGTCCAAATAATATAGTGAATAACCCCAAAAACAATTCTTCTTTACGCTTCCGATTTTGACTATACGATATAATATAAATCGCACCGAATACAATATAACCAATACATACAAACGATTCTGCTAAAATTTTCATGCTAAAATCTCTTTGAATAGCATCCTTTGTTCCAAACTCAATAGGAAAAGTAATACCAGCTTTTGGATAATTATAATTTCCAACATGAATTACTATATCAAGCATTAGATTCTCACTTTGTGCAAACACCGTATATTTATCATCATTTTCGAACTTAAAGGCCTTTAAGGTTTCACTCGGATTCCCCATACTACCTACATCTTCTCCATTTATGAAAACACGGTTAGATTGACGAATTGAACGAATGTATAATCCATATTCCCCTTCAACTGGTACATTTATCTTAACATGATACGTCCCTACAGTAAGTCCTTCCTCATTTGGTTCTACAAAGCTATTCCAAGTATCTGGCACCTTAATTGGTATTTTCTTGCTCTCATACGCGTTGAATGAGTCACTTGATGATATTAAGATATTTGGATAGAAAGACCATTCTCCATCTAGTTTTAAAATAGTCTTTTCTTGTAGTTCTTTTTCTTCAATCGTAACGATCCCATTCTGCGCAATCGGCTGACTACTACTAACAAAATACTCTCCATTGCCAATAAAATATACGATAATAAATAGCATGATAATGGTCAAAGTAATGCTAATATTTTTTTTCACTTTCACCCCTCCCCTACTTGAACACAATTATATGTAACATCAAACTAGAATGAAATCCATTATGCAATATGACCATCACCTGTATTTCTCATGTCGGTCCTCTTACGCATCCTATCATAGGGCTGTTAAACAAATTCTGAACAAACTATATTGTAAATGCATCGTCTAGTATGGATTACTATCACTGATTTGAATGATGTTTGACATTAAGTGATCCTCGCGAATGTCTCATAGGCTTCTCACATGTATCTACAAAGTAATGCTGAAATTCTTAATAGTTTTCATCCATTCTTGCTTCAAATCTCTTTTCCCTTTTTCAAAACTACATTGATTTTTAATCAAGGGGTATTATTTTTGTTATCAACGTAAAAAAAGCTCCTCTCAGGTAAACCTGAGAAGAGCTTGAAATCGTTGATATAACAACGATATTAACGTTTTGAGAACTGAGGTGCACGACGAGCGCCGCGTAGACCTGGTTTTTTACGTTCTTTCATGCGTGAATCACGAGTAAGTAATCCAGCTGATTTTAATGCAGCACGGAAATCTGGGTCTACTTGAAGTAGAGCACGAGCGATACCGTGACGAACAGCACCAGCTTGACCAGTGTATCCACCACCGTTAACGTTTACGTGGATATCATAGCTTCCTGTAGTTTCAGTAGCTACTAATGGTTGTTTAATTACTTCGCGTAATGCAGCGAATGGTACGTATTCTTCGATTTCACGTTTGTTGATAACAATTTTACCTGTACCTGGTACTAAACGTACGCGAGCTACAGAGCTTTTACGGCGACCAGTGCCGATGTATTGAACTTGTGCCAAAGTAATATCCTCCTCTTAATTTATATTATCCGCGAAGCTCGTATGCTTCTGGTTTTTGTGCAGCATGTGGATGCTCTGTTCCAGTGTAAACATTAAGTTTAGTGAACATTTTGCGACCTAAAGAGTTTTTAGGAAGCATTCCTTTAACTGCTAATTCGATCATTCTTGTTGGGTACTTATCTAGCATTTCACCAGCAGTACGTGTTTTTAAACCACCCGCAAATTGAGTGTGGTGACGGTATAGTTTACCCTCTAATTTGTTACCAGTTAAATGGATTTTGTCAGCGTTGATGATGATTACGTGATCACCTGTGTCAACGTTTGGTGTGAATGTTGGTTTATGTTTACCACGTAAGATTGCAGCTACTTCAGAAGCTAAACGTCCAAGAGTTTGGCCTTCTGCATCAACTACTAACCATTTACGGTCTACTTCGTGACCTTTAGCCATGAATGTTGTACGCATGTATATATCCTCCTAATCGATTCGATTACCGTTATTTTTCATTAGACTACACTATAAGTTTCGGGGCTTATTTGTGGTGGTAATGAAAATACCATCTGTTATCATATAATGAATGACTTTTAAAGTCAAGCAATTTCATTAAACACCTGGTGAAGTTGTTCAGAATTGTAGAACGCCACTAATAGAACACTTTTTCTAAGTATAGCCCTTGTGGTGGTGCGGTTTTTCCCGCCTTATCACGATTACCTGAAGCAACTACCTGGTACACATTGTCAACCTTACGTCGACCTATCCCAACCTCCCAAAGAGTACCTGCAATAATACGTACCATATTATATAAGAAGCCATTCCCTTCAATCACCATATGTAGCTCTTCACCATGCCATTCAAATTGCAACAATGTTACTGTGCGTACTTTATCTTTCACGCTTGTATTCGCCGCACAAAAACAAGAAAAGTCATGTGTACCAGTAATAGCCTTAGCTGCCTCTTGCATCGCCTCTACGTTAGGTTTGACCCCATTTGTCTCCACTGTATAGTATCTGCGGAATGGACTTTGGATAGGCTCACAAGACCAAATATAGCGATATCTTTTGCCAGCCACATCGTAACGCGCATGAAAGTCATGTGCCACTTCCTCTACCGATAATACACGAATATCTCTTGGCAGTTGCACATTCAAAGCCTTTCGATACTTTTCTGCTGGAATCGCAAGTGATGTGTCGAAATGCAATGTTTGCCCTGTCGCATGTACTTTAGCATCTGTACGACCACTTGCAGTTACCTTAACCTGTTCTCCCTTATGCATAATGGCTAGAACACGTTCAAGCTCAGCCTGCACTGTGCGCTCCCCTGGCTGTACCTGATAGCCCGAAAAAAGTGTGCCATCATAGCTTATAATTACTTTTAATCGTCGCATATAGCCTACTCCTTTAACTTCTATAGAAGAATAGCAATACGCCTATTGCTACTAATAACACAATCGCAAATGTGTCCCCCATATCCCATTTTAACCTACGGTACCTAGTGCGTCCTTCACCACCGCGATAGCCTCTTACTTCCATCGCTGTTGCTAAATCTTCAGCCCGTTTAAATGCACTGACAAAGAGAGGCACAAGCAATGGCACTACAGCCTTTATACGGTCCTTAATTGGTCCAGATGATAAATCAGAACCCCTTGCCATTTGTGCCTTCATAATTTTATCCGTCTCATCCATTAAGGTTGGAATAAAACGTAATGAGATGGACATCATTAAAGCCAATTCATGAACGGGTACTTTTATTGCTTTTAAGGGATTCAGTAGAACCTCGATACCGTCCGTAATGGAAATCGGTGATGTAGTTAACGTTAAGATTGACGTCATAAATACTAATACTAGAAAACGAATTGAGATAAATATTCCCCGCCTAATCCCTTCGTCATAAATCGTAATGAATTTAGATTCAAACACAGGGACGCCTTCCTTTGTCATAAAAATATGGAGCAGGAATGTGAAGGCCATTAAAAAGAGTACTGGTTTGAGTCCATTTATTAAAAAGTATAGACGAATACGCGATACTAATACAATCAGTAGCGTGAATGCGAGTAACATAGCATATGTCACGGTATTATTGGCTAAAAACACAATAATAATAAAGGCGAACACAAAGATCAGCTTTGATCGTGGATCAAGTTTGTGTACCGGTGAATCACCAGGTAAGAAGCGACCAAAGATCATTTTTTCCATCATGACTCTGCACGCTCCTCTCTAAGTGCTTGAGCAATTTCAGCAGCAAGCTCTTCCTCTGTTAAGCAAATCTTAGACAAGGAATGCCCCATCATGTGCTCAATCTTTTGCTGAAAGCGAACAATACGTGGTGGCTCTAAACGGAATTTCTTTAATGTTTCAACATCTTTAAAAATAACTCGTGGTGATCCACTTAAAACATTCTTTCCTTCATGCATGATCACAATATTATCTGCATATCGAGCGGCATCCTCCATACTATGGGTTACTAGAATGGTTGTAAGATGACGTTCTTGATGGAGCTGATAAAACATATCCATAATTTCTTTTTGACCTCGTGGATCAAGACCTGCTGTCGGTTCATCTAAGACAATAACCTCAGGGTCCATCGCCAAAACACCTGCAATCGCTACTCGACGCATTTGACCACCTGATAAATCAAACGGTGATTTATCCAAAACGTTATCTGGCAAACCAACTAAGCTGACAAGTTCTCTTGCACGAGCTTCAGCCTCCTCCTCTGATATACCAAAGTTCATTGGGCCAAACATAATGTCCTTCAACACGGTTTCTTCAAATAGTTGATGCTCTGGAAATTGAAAGACAATGCCAACCTTTTGTCTTACAGCTTTTAAATCCTTTGCCTTTTTCCCAGCTACAATTTGACGATCTCCTATATGTACTTCTCCTGAAGTAGGTCTTAGAAGCGCGTTAAAATGCTGCAGAATCGTAGATTTTCCAGAACCGGTATGGCCAATTATCGCTTGATAAGTATGAGATGGAATGTTAAAATCCACATCGAATAATGCCCGTTTTTCAAAGGGTGTTCCTTGTGCATAGGCATAGCTTACTTGTTGAAGTTTGATGTCCATAAATCATTCACCAACTCTTCTTCTGTCATATGTTGCCCCATTAATGGAACACCTTCCTTTTGCAATAGCTTTGATAACTTCAAGGCAAATGGCAAATCTAGTCCAAATTCAACTAGCTTGTCCCCAAGTGCAAAGATTTCAGCAGGTGTACCTTCTGCAAATTTCTTACCATCATTCATAAAAAGAACACGATCCGCTAACATTGCCTCTTCTAAATCATGAGTAATAGATAATACTGTTAATCCTGTTTCTGCACGTAATGTTTGAACCGTTTGTAAAACCTCTGCACGACCCTGAGGATCTAACATGGATGTAGCCTCATCTAAAATTAAAAGCTTCGGCTTTAATGCAAGTGCCCCAGCAATGGCTACACGCTGTTTTTGTCCACCAGATAAATGATGTGGCTCATGGTCTAAGAACTCACTCATTTTTACCTGTTCGAGTGCCGCATGTACACGTTTTACCATTTCTTCAAAGGGGATACCGTTGTTTTCCAAAGCAAATGCTACATCATCCTGTACCGTTGCTCCAACGAATTGATTGTCAGGGTTTTGAAAAACCATTCCCATTAAAGAGCGAGATTCCCAAAGATTTTCTTCATTCAAGGGTTCGCGCAGTATTCGTACATCTCCCTGTTGAGGAAACAATAAACCATTCATCAGCTTGGCAATGGTGGATTTACCAGAACCATTATGTCCTACAATAGCAATCCATTCACCTTCTTCCACCGCAAAGCTAACATTTCCAACAGCATTACGACTATTTGGATTTTCTGGTGTATATGAAAAAGTTACATTATTTAAAGATAAAATTTCAGACATATCTAGAACTCCTCTCCTACGCTCAGCTCTACTAATTAACTTACACTTTTTTATGTATGAATTCTACTACAATCCGTATGTCGGTAAAAGAAAAATACTACAATAACAACTCAAATTGATATTGGTTTTGTAAATAACAAAATAACACCCATATATGAAAAAAAGCACCACAAATTGGCGCCATCTAATCTAATAAAAAAGCGCGCACCTCATTCGATAGAAATGCGCTAGTCGTTACATTTACAAGAAATATGGGTGCTCAAGCCCTTATTTCTCCTGAATGAGGTGCGGAGAGCTAAACGAGACGCCACACGAATAAGTGTCCGCTCATCATAACGCTCAGCTTAATTATTTGTCGTATAAATCATTTATAAAGAAAGAGGGTGGTGATTCCCACCCTCTTCACCACAAGTTTTCTCTTATGATTAAACTAGTTCAATCACAACAACAGGTGCACCGTCGCCACGACGTTGACCTACTTTAAGAATACGAGTGTAACCACCTTGACGCTCAGCATAACGTGGCGCAACATCATCAAATAACTTTTGAAGTGCAAATGATGTTGATTCGTTACCTTCTGCATCAGTCGTTGTTACTAGTTCACGACGGATGAATGCAGCTGCTTGACGGCGTGCATGTAAATCTCCGCGTTTACCTAAAGTAATCATTTTTTCAACAGCTTTACGTACTTCTTTAGCGCGAGCCTCAGTAGTTTCGATACGCTCGTTGATGATTAAATCAGTAGCTAAGTCACGTAACATCGCTTTACGTTGAGAACTTGTACGACCAAGTTTTCTGTAACCCATGGATGTTTCCCTCCTTTATAGAAAAAAATCTGATCTTGTTAGTTGTGTTTAAATCGCTTAGTCTTCTTTGCGTAATCCTAAACCAAGCTCTTCTAACTTCGCTTTTACTTCTTCTAATGACTTACGTCCAAGGTTACGAACTTTCATCATATCGTCTTCTGATTTATTCGCAAGTTCTAGTACTGTATTAATACCAGCGCGTTTTAAACAGTTATAAGAACGAACAGAAAGATCAAGTTCTTCAATAGTCATCTCTAAAACTTTTTCTTTTTGATCTTCTTCTTTTTCGACCATGATTTCAGCAGTTTGTGCCTCATCTGTCATGCCAACGAAGATGTTAAGATGCTCGGTTAAAATTTTTGCTCCGAGCGAAATCGCCTCTTTCGGACCGATGCTGCCATCTGTCCACACATCAAGAGAAAGTTTGTCGTAGTCAGAGGACTGACCAACACGAGTATTTTCCACTTGGAAATTGACGCGTGATACTGGAGTGTAAATAGAGTCGATCGGGATCACGCCGATAGGAAGATCCTCACGTTTGTTTTGATCAGCAGGAGTGTAACCACGGCCGCGTTGTGCATACATACGCATACGTAAATGACCGTTTTTAGCGATTGTTGCAATATATAGATCTGGGTTTAAAATTTCTACGTCACTGTCATGTGTAATGTCAGCAGCCGTAACTGTACCATCGCCTTTAACATCAATCTCAATAACTTTTTCTTCGTCAGAGTAGATTTTAAGAGCTAGTTTTTTCACGTTCAAAATGATTGAAGCTACATCTTCTACTACGCCTTCTACAGTTGAGAATTCGTGAAGAACACCATCAATTTGAATTGAAGTGACAGCAGCTCCTGGTAATGAAGACAGAAGGATACGACGTAAAGAATTACCCAAAGTGTTTCCATATCCGCGTTCAAGCGGTTCTACAACAAACTTTCCATATTTGGAATCTTCGCTGATCTCCACCGTTTCAATCTTTGGTTTTTCAATTTCGATCATTTTATTTACCCTCCTTCAAAACATCGAATGTATAGGTTCTTTCCATCATAGATTCGATCGTCAATGACGTATCGTTTATTATCTGCACAAGACAGTCTGTACAAAAAATGATGTTCTCATACAATATGAGACGCACCCATTACACGCGACGACGTTTTGGCGGACGGCAACCATTATGAGGAACTGGAGTAACGTCTTTAATAGCAGTTACTTCTAAACCAGCAGCTTGAAGTGCACGAATTGCAGCTTCACGACCAGCACCAGGACCTTTAACAGTTACTTCCAACGTTTTCAGACCATGTTCAAGGGATGTTTTAGCAGCAGTTTCTGCAGCCATTTGAGCAGCGAATGGTGTAGATTTACGTGAACCACGGAAACCAAGAGCACCAGCACTTGACCAAGATACAGCGTTACCTTGCATATCTGTAATCGTTACAATTGTATTGTTAAATGTAGAACGAATGTGTGCGATACCAGATTCGATATTCTTTTTCACACGACGTTTACGAGTTTGTTGTTTACGAGCCATGTTAAGAAGGAACCTCCTTTACCAATTATTTTTTCTTGTTCGCAACTGTTTTACGAGGACCTTTACGCGTACGCGCATTGTTCTTCGTATTTTGACCACGAACAGGTAAGCCACGACGGTGACGGATACCACGGAATGAACCGATTTCCATCAGACGTTTAATATTTAATGAAGTTTCGCGACGTAAGTCACCTTCAAGTTTGTAAGAATCTAATTGTTCACGGATTTTGTTTAACTCATCTTCAGTTAAGTCGCGTACGCGAGTATCTTCTGAAATACCTGCATCAGCTAGTACTTTCTGAGCTGTAGTTTTACCAATACCGAAAATGTACGTTAATGAAATTACCACGCGTTTGTCGCGAGGAATATCAACACCAGCAATACGTGCCATGTACGTTGTGCACCTCCTTTAGAATTAACCTTGTTTTTGTTTATGTTTAGGATTTTCACAGATTACCATTACTTTACCGCGTCGGCGAATTACTTTACATTTTTCGCAGATCGGTTTCACAGATGGTCTCACTTTCATCTAACCTAACCTCCTTAGTAGTCCGGAGCGCAAAAGATTATTTAAAACGGTATGTGATACGACCGCGAGTTAAATCATAAGGAGATAACTCAATAGTAACCTTATCTCCAGGTAGAATACGGATAAAGTGCATACGAATCTTACCAGATACGTGTGCTAGAATCACATGTCCATTTTCTAATTCTACCTTAAACATCGCGTTTGGCAAAGTCTCAACAACTGTCCCTTCGACTTCAATTACATCATCTTTCGCCATCTACTCTGTCTCCTCTCTATATGCAAATTAAAGTTCTCATCGTTACATCAAACGGATATCTGCTGCAACTTTAGAAGCAACCTCGTTTCAACATATGTTTGGATTGTATGAGAGATGTTTGAAAGACGCTCGTCTGGTTTCGCTTCACACAATCCACGGAATATACAGAACCAGTAAGGGCACTGAATCTCCCATGTTTACACGAATACCGGAATGTCTTGGATGAGATATTCATACCCGTTACACAGATGCTTCCACGAAACCCATTATACTCCTCCAAAAGATATGTTGCACTTTTGAGAAGAAATATATACCGGGCACAATATGCTTTTGCAACTCTCAAAAAAATTATGTTTCGTTGTTGCTCCCGCATGCCTCCCGCGGAAGCAGTACTCTGCGCCCGGAGCCGGGTATCAGCTGCGGCTGCTCTGTAATAGAGCATCAAGATCAGCAAACACTTTGTTAATATCTTGCTGTCCATCTATATTAGTTAACACGCCTTTAGCTTGATAGAAATCAAGTAAAGGTTGTGCTTGTTTCATATTTACTTCCAGACGGTTCGCAACCGTTTCAGGATTATCATCTGCACGTGTATAAAGCTCGCCACCATCTTTATCACATTTCCCTTCCTCAGCAGGAGGATTGAAAATTAAATGATAGGATGTACCACAAGTTTTACAAATACGTCTACCTGAAAGACGAGCAATTAACTCATCCTTTTCAACTTGAATGTTTAATGTATGCTCAATAGCTTTACCTAGATCAGCAAGAATGCTATCTAAGGCTTCAGCTTGAGGAACAGTACGTGGGAAACCATCCAATAAGAATCCTTTTTCACAATCAGGTTTAGCCAGTCGCTCACGAACAATACCAATCGTTACTTCATCAGGTACAAGTGCACCTTGATCCATAAACGACTTAGCTTGTAAGCCTAGTTCAGTACCTTCTTTAATTGCAGCACGGAACATATCGCCTGTAGAAATATGAGGAATTGCGTACTTCTCAACAATTTTATCTGCCTGAGTACCTTTACCAGCACCTGGCAGACCCATTAAAACGATATTCATTAGGAAATATTCCTCCCACAAAAGGTTTGCTGATTAAAGGAAACGATGGAACGTTCCCTAAAAACCAACATTATTTCATAAAGCCTTTGTAGTGACGTTTAACAAGTTGAGATTCTAGCTGCTTCATCGTTTCGAGCGCTACGCCGACTACGATAATAATACTAGTACCACCGATCTGCACTGAGGCAGGTAGATTCATAAAGTTTATGAATATAACCGGCATTACTGAAATAACAGTTAAGAAAATCGCGCCGACAAATGTCAGACGATATAACACGCTTGTTAAATACGTTTGAGTGTTTTCACCAGGACGAATACCTGGAATATAAGCACCTTGCTTTTTCAAGTTATCTGCCACATTTTCTGGATTCACTTGTACGAATGCATAGAAATATGTGAATGCGATGATTAATGCCACATAAATAATCATTCCAACAGGTTTTGTATGATCAAACGTGTTATTAATGAATGTTGTAACATTATTTTCACCGAAGAACGGAACTAACGTACGAGGTGTCATCAGAAACGCTGAAGCAAAGATTACAGGAATAACCCCTGCAGCATTTACTTTTAACGGTAAATGAGTTTGTTGACCACCAGTTTGTTGATTTCGCCCAGTAACTCGTTTTGCATATTGAATTGGAATTTTACGTAGTGCTTGTTGCACGTAGATAACTCCAATAACAACCGCAAGCAAGATTAAAACAAGTAGACCAAGGATAATTAGGTTGATAAATAGCTTATCACCAGCACCCTCGATTTGTTGTGCATAGATTTGGTTGATACCTGTAGGTAATGCCGCAACGATACCTGCGAAGATTACAACAGAAATACCATTACCAACGCCATGCGCAGTAATTTGATCAGCAAGCCATACTAGGAATGCTGTACCCGCTGTTAATACAATAGAGATTATAACATATGTTAAAACTCCTTCTTCCTTAATCAATGACCCGCCATACATTCTATTAAAACCAAATGACATCGCGAATGATTGAATAAAAGCAAGAATAATAGTAAAGTAGCGTGTAAATTGCGCAAGTTTACGTCTCCCGACTTCACCTTGCTTTGCCCACTCAGCAAACTTCGGTACTACGTCCATTTGCAATAACTGAACAATAATTGAGGCTGTGATGTAAGGCATAATCCCCATCGCAAAGATAGAGAAGTTCTTTAAAGCACCACCGCCAAAAGTATTGAGGAAACCAACGAGGTTAAACTCATCAGTTGCCTTTAATACATTAGCGTCAACGTTAGGTACTGGAATGAAAGTTCCAATACGAAAAACGATTAACATTAAAAGTGTGAAAATGATTTTATTTCTTATATCTCGAACACGCATAAAGTTAGAGATTGTCTGAAACATTAAATCACCTCAGTAGTTCCGCCGGCATTCTCGATTGCTTCTTTCGCTGAAGCTGAGAATTTATGAGCTTTGACAGTAAGCTTTTTATTAAGAGTTCCGTTGCCTAGAACTTTAATTCCAGCTTTTTCATTGCTCACTAGACCAGTTTCAAGTAATAATGCAGCAGTTACCTCTGCACCGTCTTCGAAACGGTTTAAAGCATCAAGGTTAACGATCGCGTATTCTTTACGGTTAATGTTCGTAAAGCCACGTTTTGGTAAACGACGGAATAATGGGTTCTGACCGCCTTCAAAGCCTGGGCGTACACCGCCACCAGAACGAGCGTTTTGACCTTTATGACCTTTACCTGCTGTTTTACCGTTACCAGAACCGATACCACGACCAACGCGGTTGCGTTGCTTACGAGAACCTTCTGCTGGTTTTAACTCATGCAGTTTCATAGTGGGTGGCACCTCCTTGTTCAATAATTGGAAATTAAATTTCTTTTACAGTAACTAAGTGAGCTACTTTATCAAGCATACCGCGAGTAGCTGCGTTATCAGCTTTCTCTACAGTTTGGTGTAATTTACGTAAACCTAAAGCTTCAACAGTTTTGCGTTGTGCAGGTTTAGTACCAATCACAGATTTAGTAAGGGTGATTTCTAATTTGTTAGCCATTATCTTTCCCCCCTTATCCTAATAGTTCTTCCACTGATTTACCACGTAATTTAGCTACGTCCTCTACGCGTTTTAATTCAGTTAAACCTTGAATTGTTGCACGCACCATGTTAATTGGTGTGTTAGATCCAAGTGATTTTGAAAGAATATCAGTAATACCAGCAAGTTCTAGTACAGCACGTACTGGACCACCAGCGATAACCCCTGTACCAGGAGCAGCAGGTTTGATTAGGATTTCTCCTGCACCAAAGCGACCTTGCACTAAGTGTGGAGTTGTTCCACCTACGCGTGGCACTTCGATTAAGTTTTTCTTCGCATCTTCAACAGCTTTGCGGATAGCATCTGGCACCTCTTGAGCTTTACCAGTTCCGAAACCTACATGACCGTTTCTATCGCCAACTACAACTAATGCTGTGAAGCGGAAGCGACGTCCACCTTTAACAACTTTAGCAACGCGGTTAATAGTAACTACGCGTTCTTCAAGTTCTCCAAGTTTGTTTGCGTCAATACGACTCATGAAATGTGTCCCTCCTTCTTATTAAAATTCTAAACCGTTCTCACGTGCAGCTTCAGCTAAAGCTTTAACACGTCCATGATATAAGTAACCACCACGGTCAAATACTACAGCAGTAATATTTTTTTCCGCAGCGCGTTTTGCGATTGTTTCACCGACTTTAGTTGCTGCGTCAACATTGCTACCAGCACCTTCGAAACCATTTTCTTGAGAAGATGCGCTAACAATTGTTACGCCTGCTACGTCATCGATAAGTTGCGCGTAAATGTTCTTATTAGAACGGAATACGTTTAAGCGTGGACGCTGAGCAGTACCCGAAATTTTAGAACGTACGCGAGCATGACGTTTTTTACGAACCTGATTTTTATCTTGTTTCGTAATCACAAGGGTCACTCCTTTCTAATGCTTAAGCTGCATTATTTACCTGTTTTACCTTCTTTACGACGAACATATTCGCCTTCATAACGAATACCTTTACCTTTATAAGGCTCTGGTGGACGAACGTCACGGATGTTAGATGCAAGAGCACCAACGCGTTCTTTGCTAATACCTTTAACGATGATTTTAGTGTTTGAAGGAACTTCAATTTGTAGACCATCTTCAGGTGTGAACTCTACTGGATGAGAGTAACCTACGTTAAGTACAAGTTTATTACCTTGTAATTGCGCACGGTAACCAACACCGATAAGTTCTAAAGCTTTTTCGAAACCTGCAGAAACACCAGTAACCATGTTCGCAAGAAGCGCACGAGTAGTACCGTGGTTTGTGCGGTGTTCTTTTGAATCAGAAGGACGTACTACAGTGATTACGTTACCCTCTTGCTCAATTTTCATATCTTGGTGGAAAGAACGAACAAGTTCGCCTTTAGGACCTTTAACAGTAACAGTGTTGTTTGCATCAACAGTAACAGTTACGTTAGCAGGTACCTCGATAATTTTTTTACCTACACGAGACATTTAGTTGCACCTCCATTCATTTATTGCTAATTACCAAACGTATGCTAGAATTTCTCCGCCAACTTGTTTAGCGCGAGCTTCTTTATCTGTTAATAAACCTTGTGAAGTTGACACTAAAGCGATACCAAGACCGTTCAATACTTTAGGTACTTCATTTGTTTTAGCATATACACGTAAACCAGGTTTAGAAATACGTTTTAAGCCAGTGATAACGCGCTCGTTATCTTTTCCATATTTTAAGAAAATACGGATGATACCTTGTTTGTTGTCTTCCACGTATTCTACGTCACGTACGAAACCTTCACGCTTTAAAATTTCAGCGATTTCTTTTTTCACGTTGGAAGCTGGTACTTCTAACTTCTCGTGACGAACCATGTTCGCATTACGAATGCGAGTAAGCATATCTGCAATCGGATCAGTCATTGTCATTACATTTACCTCCTTCCCAAATTAGGGGATTACCAGCTGGCTTTTTTCACGCCAGGAATTTGTCCCTTATATGCAAGTTCTCGGAAACAAATACGGCAAAGTTTGAATTTGCGATATACTGAATGTGGACGACCACAGCGTTCACAACGTGTATACTCTTGCACTTTAAACTTTTGCTTACGTTGTTGTTTAACGATCATAGATTTTTTAGCCACGTTTTCGCCCTCCTTGTTTGATTACTTTTGGAACGGCATACCGAATTGTGTCAATAACTCGCGAGCTTCTTCGTCAGAGTTCGCTGTCGTTACGATCACGATGTCCATACCGCGTACTTTTGAAACTTTATCGTAATCGATTTCTGGGAAAATTAATTGTTCTTTAACACCTAGAGTGTAGTTACCGCGACCATCGAATGCTTTTTTAGAAACACCACGGAAGTCACGTACACGAGGTAGTGAGATAGAAATTAATTTGTCCAAGAATTCATACATACGCTCACCGCGTAATGTAACTTTAGCACCGATAGGCATACCTTCACGAAGACGGAAACCTGCGATCGATTTTTTAGCTTTAGTTACTACTGGTTTTTGACCAGTGATAATTGTTAATTCTTCAACAGCTGCATCTAACGCTTTAGAGTTTTGAACTGCATCACCAACACCCATGTTGATAACGATTTTCTCAACTTTCGGTAGTTGCATAACTGATTTATATCCAAATTTGCTCATAAGAGCTGGAGAAACTTCATTTAAATATTTTTCTTTTAGGCGGCTCATGTGTGTACCTCCCTTCTATTTATACTAATTAGTCGATTACTGCACCTGATTTTTTTGCTACACGAACTTTTTTACCGTTTTCGATTTTATAACCTACACGAGTCGGCTCGCCAGATTTAGGATCGATTAGCATTACGTTCGAAACGTGAATTGCAGCCTCTTGGCTAACAATACCACCTTGTGGATTCAATTGGTTAGGTTTAACGTGTTTTTTCACGATATTCACACCTTCAACAAGAACGCGATCTTGTTTTGGGAAAGCAGCAAGGATTACGCCTTCTTTGCCTTTATCCTTACCAGTGATTACCTTAACCTTGTCACCTTTTTTTACATGCATGCTGTCGCACCTCCTTGATTGGCACTGTCATGAAATTAAAGAACTTCTGGAGCTAGAGAAACGATTTTCATGAAGTTGCTGTCACGTAGTTCACGTGCAACAGGTCCGAAAATACGAGTTCCGCGTGGTGATTTATCATCACGAATAATTACACAAGCATTTTCATCAAATTTGATGTACGTGCCGTCTTTACGACGAACGCCTGATTTAGTACGAACGATAACAGCTTTAACAACGTCACCCTTCTTGACAACGCCACCTGGTGTTGCTTTCTTAACTGTACAAACAACGATATCACCGATGTTAGCAGTTTTACGGCCAGAGCCACCAAGCACTTTAATTGTAAGAACTTCACGTGCACCTGAGTTGTCAGCAACTTTCATACGACTTTCTTGTTGGATCACTTAGGTTACCTCCCTTCGGAAATTGGTTGTTCCGAAATAGTTATTAAATAATAACCGCTTTTTCTACAACTTCTACTAGACGGAAACGTTTAGTAGCTGATAGCGGGCGAGTTTCCATGATACGTACGATATCACCGATTTTCGCTGTGTTTAACTCATCATGAGCTTTAAACTTTTTAGAGTATTTTACACGCTTACCATAAAGCTTGTGCTTTTTGTAAGTTTCAACTAAAACAGTAACAGTTTTGTCCATTTTATCTGAAACAACGCGGCCCGTGTAAACTTTGCGTTGATTGCGCTCAGTCATACTTGAAAACCTCCTTTATCAGTTATTTGCACTGATTTCTCTTTCACGAATAACAGTTTTCATACGCGCGATTGCTTTACGCACTTCACGAATACGAGCTGTGTTTTCTAATTGACCAGTCGCCAATTGGAAGCGAAGGTTGAAAAGCTCTTCTTTCAGTGATTTCACTTTTAATTCTATTTCAGAAGTAGCAAGGTCACGGATTTCATTAGCTTTCATTAGATTCACCACCAGTTTCTTGACGTTTTACGATCTTACATTTAACAGGAAGTTTGTGTGATGCTAAACGAAGTGCTTCACGTGCAACTTCTTCAGATACGCCAGCAATTTCGAACATTACTTTTCCTGGTTTAACTACTGCTACCCAACCTTCAGGAGAACCTTTACCAG
Organism: Lysinibacillus sp. HST-98; assembly: GCF_016757845.1. Classification (NCBI taxonomy): domain Bacteria; kingdom Bacillati; phylum Bacillota; class Bacilli; order Caryophanales; family Bacillaceae; genus Lysinibacillus; species Lysinibacillus sp. HST-98. The sequence continues at coordinate 186,167 of NZ_JAENHX010000008.1, read as the reverse complement.
AACCCATGCGGACTTCTAGAGGTTTTTTAGTGTAAGGTTTATGTGGGAAGATTTTAATCCAAACTTTACCGCCACGTTTCATGTAACGAGTCATCGCGATACGAGCAGATTCGATTTGACGGTTAGTAATCCAGCTAGCAGTTTGAGCTTGTAAGCCCCATTCGCCGAAAGTTACTTCTTTACCGCCTTTCGCTTCGCCACGCATGTTGCCGCGGTGTTCACGACGGTATTTAACGCGTTTAGGCAATAACATATTATTTGCCTCCTTCCACAGATTTCTTCGTAGGAAGAACTTCACCACGGTAGATCCATACTTTAACGCCTAATTTACCGTAAGTAGTATCAGCTTCTGCGTGTGCATAATCGATGTCAGCACGTAGAGTATGAAGTGGAACAGTTCCTTCACTATAGTGTTCAGCACGCGCGATATCAGCGCCACCTAAACGACCAGATACTTGTGTTTTAATTCCTTTTGCACCAGCGCGGATTGTGCGTTGGATCGCTTGCTTTTGCGCACGACGGAATGATACACGATTTTCTAATTGACGAGCGATGTTTTCAGCTACTAGACGAGCGTCAAGATCTGCACGTTTGATTTCAATAATGTTGATGTGTACACGTTTACCAGTTAAATCGCTAAGGTATTTACGAAGGTTTTCAACTTCAGTACCACCTTTACCGATTACCATACCTGGTTTCGCAGTGTGAATTGTAATGTTTACACGGTTTGCAGCACGTTCGATTTCTACTTTAGAAACTGAAGCGTCTTTAAGAGCCGTTTCAATATATTTACGCACTTTGATGTCTTCGTGAAGTAGAGTTGCATAGTCTTTTTCAGCGTACCATTTTGACTCCCAGTCACGAATAATACCAACGCGTAGTCCTATTGGATGTACTTTTTGACCCACGGATTAACCCTCCTTCTTCTCAGATACCACTAGAGTAATGTGGCTTGTGCGTTTGTTAATTGCGCTTGCACGTCCTTGTGCACGTGGACGGAAACGTTTTAAAGTTGGACCTTCGTCAACGAATACTTCAGAAACTACTAAAGAGTTGATGTCAAGATCGTAGTTGTGCTCAGCGTTAGCAACTGCAGATTTTAATACTTTCTCAACGACTGGAGACGCCGCTTTTGGAGTATGACGTAAAATTGCAACTGCTTCACCAACTTGCTTACCTCGGATTAAGTCTACAACTAGACGTACTTTGCGAGGAGCAATGCGTACTGTACGAGCGATAGCTTTAGCTTGTGTCATTAGGATTTACCTCCTCTCAAAATTAGCGTCTTGTTTTCTTGTCGTCTGCACCGTGACCTTTATAAGTACGTGTCGGTGCGAACTCACCAAGTTTATGGCCTACCATATCTTCTGTTACGTATACAGGAACATGTTTACGTCCATCATATACAGCAATCGTTAAACCGATGAAGTTCGGGAAGATTGTAGAACGGCGTGACCAAGTTTTGATAACTTGTTTTTTCTCAGAAGCCTCTTGCGCTTCCACTTTTTTCATTAAGTGGTCATCGACAAAAGGTCCTTTTTTCAAGCTGCGACCCATGTAGGAACCTCCCTCCGTGATTCCACCACGGCTCTCACATAGAACCGTAGTTTAACCACTTTATTTTTTACGACTACGGATGATAAATTTATCCGATTTGTTTTTCTTCTTGCGAGTTTTGTAACCAAGTGCTGGTTTACCCCAAGGAGTCATTGGTGATTTACGTCCGATTGGAGAACGTCCTTCACCACCACCGTGTGGGTGATCGTTAGGGTTCATTACAGAACCACGAACTTCTGGGCGTTTACCTAACCAACGGCTACGACCTGCTTTACCGATGTGTACAAGTTCGTGTTGTTCGTTACCAACTTGACCGATTGTAGCGCGGCAAGTAGCTAAAACTAAACGTACTTCACCAGATTGTAAACGAACGATAACGTACTTATCTTCACGACCAAGTACTTGCGCAGAAGTACCAGCTGAACGTACTAATTGTCCGCCTTTACCAGGTTTTAACTCGATGTTATGGATTGTAGTACCCATTGGAATGTTTGCTAATGGTAATGTGTTACCTACTTTAATATCAGCATCTGGACCAGAAACGATTGTTTGACCAACCTCTAGACCTTTTGGTGCTAAGATGTAAGCTTTTGCTCCATCAGCGTAGTTGATTAATGCGATATTCGCAGAACGGTTTGGATCATATTCAATAGTAGCAACTTTTGCCGGAATGCCATCTTTAACACGTTTGAAATCGATAACACGGTATTGCTTCTTATGACCACCACCATGATGACGAACAGTGATTTTACCTTGGTTGTTACGACCAGCTTTGCGTTTAGTTGGTTCAAGCAATGATTTCTCAGGCTTGTTAGTTGTAATTTCCGCAAAGTCTAATGACGTCATGTTACGACGACCATTAGAGGTAGGTTTATACTTTTTAATCGCCATTGTGTTTTCCCTCCTTCTTGAGTGTTCAAATCATAAATCCGTTAGGATTACATTTCGAATAATTCAATTTCTTTGCTATCAGCAGTTAATTTAACGATCGCTTTACGACGTTTGTTAGTGTAACCACCGTAACGGCCTACGCGTTTGAATTTACCTTTGTAGTTAAGAACGTTTACTTTCTCAACTTTTACGCCAAAGATTTCTTCTACAGCGTCTTTTACTTGAGTTTTGTTAGCGCGAGTGTCTACTTCGAAAGTATACTTTTTCTCTGCCATAAGTTCTGAAGAACGCTCAGTAATGACCGGACGTTTTAAAATATCACGTGCTTCCATTATCCAAGCACCTCCTCAACTTTTTCTACTGCAGACTTAGTGAATACAACTTTATCATGACCTAATAGATCAAGAACGTTGATTCCATTTGCAGTTAAAACTGTTACACCTGGGATGTTACGAGCAGATAATGCTACGTTTTCATCTAGGTCAGCAGTTACGAATAAAGATTTTTTCTCTAAAGAAAGATCTTTAAGGATTTTTGTGAATTCTTTTGTTTTTGGTGCTGCTAGAGTTAGAGCATCAAGAACTAAGAAGTTTTGTTCTACTACTTTAGCTGATAAAGCAGATTTAAGAGCTAAACGACGAACTTTTTTAGGTAATTTATAAGAATAGCTACGTGGAGTAGGACCGAATACGATACCACCGCCGCGCCATTGTGGAGAACGGATAGAACCTTGACGAGCACGACCAGTTCCTTTTTGACGCCATGGTTTACGACCACCACCAGCAACCTCAGAACGGTTTTTAACCTTGTGATTACCTTGACGAAGAGAAGTGCGTTGAGCAACTACTGCGTCGAATAATACTGCTTCATTTGGCTCGATTCCGAAGATCGCATCGTTTAATTCGATTTCACCAACTGAAGCACCTGTTTGACTAAGTACAGATACTTTTGTCATTCCTGTTTCCTCCTTTCCTTAAGTGATTACTTAGCTTTAATTGCAGTTTTTACTGTAACTAGAGCTTTTTTAGAACCAGGAACATTACCTTTAACAAGTAGTAAGTTACGATCTGTGTCAACTTTCACGATTTCTAAGTTTTGGATTGTAACTACATTGCCACCCATTTGACCAGGTAATTTCTTTTGTTTGAATACGCGGTTCGGAGCAACTGGACCCATTGAACCAGGACGACGGTGGTAACGAGAACCGTGGGCCATAGGACCACGAGATTGTCCGTGGCGTTTGATAACACCTTGGAAACCTTTACCTTTAGTAACTCCTGTTACATCGATTACATCGCCTTCTGCGAAAATTTCTACTTTGACTTCTTGACCAACTTCGTATTCTTCCACGTTCACGTTGCGGAATTCACGAATGAAGCGCTTAGGAGCAGTGTTCGCTTTTGCTACGTGACCTTGTTCTGGTTTGTTAGAAAGCTTAACGCGCTTGTCTTCGAAACCAACTTGAATTGCTTCGTAGCCGTCTGTTTCAACAGTTTTCTTTTGAAGAACTACGTTTGGAGTAGCTTCGATAACTGTTACCGGGATTAAATCGCCGTTTTCAGCGAAAACTTGTGTCATACCAATTTTTCTACCTAAGATTCCTTTAGCCATTTGTCACACCTCCTGTAAGTTTTAAAAGTTATATTGTTTTTACCATTAAAGTTTGATTTCGATATCAACGCCAGATGGTAAATCAAGTTTCATTAACGCGTCAACAGTTTGTGGTGTTGGGTTAACGATATCGATCAGACGTTTATGCGTACGCATTTCGAATTGTTCACGAGAATCTTTGTACTTGTGAACAGCACGAAGAATTGTGTACACAGACTTCTCAGTTGGAAGTGGAATCGGACCTGATACACTTGCACCTGAACGTTTTGCAGTTTCCACAATTTTCTCAGCAGACTGATCTAAAATACGGTGATCATACGCTTTTAAACGAATACGAATCTTTTGTTTTGCCATTATTTTCCCTCCTTCTCGCCTATTTTCTAGACATTCTCCACGAAAATTTTCCCACACACCGCCATGGCAAAGCGGCCGGGTGTGTCGGCAACCTCTCGCTTCATCGCAGTCAAAGACCAACATTCAACATTATATACAATAAAAAAAGAATAAGCAAGTCTTTTCGCTAAATTCTTTTAAATGTTGCAGATATTCTTAGTACTACTATTTCTTCGCTTTATTAAGCCGTTTATTAGTATATAAAATTTCTATACATATTGCAACACTTAAGGTTGTCATATCAACATTTTCGCACATTTCAAATAACTCTAAAAAGAAAAGTAGTTTCTACTTAAATAGAAACTACCTCCTTATTATAGAAAGAACACACAGGCAATCCAACCAAACAGGATTAGTGGTATATTGATGAAAAGAAACGTAGGAACACAAGTATCCCAAATATGATGATGCTGGCCGTCAACATTAAGGCCTGCTGTTGGTCCTAATGTAGAATCGGATGCTGGAGAACCTGCGTCTCCTAAAGCACCAGCTGTACCAATTAAACATAATATCGCTAAAGGACTCATATCTAAACCTTGTGCTAGCGGAACAAATAGTGTAGCGATTATAGGCACTGTTGCGAAGGACGAACCAATCCCCATCGTCACAATTAATCCTATGACTAACATGATGAAGACAGCAAGACTTCTATTTCCTTCTAATAAGGTGAGAGAATTTATAATTAAGCTATCCACATCACCTGTTGCATTGATTACCGCCGCAAAACCGTTTGCCGCAATCATAACAAAGCCAATAAAGGCCATCATCTTCATTCCTTCAGAAAGTATATCATCGGCTTCTCGCCATTTAAGGGCACCTGTAAAATACATAATCATAATACCTGCAAACGAGCCTACAATCATGGAATCTGTTAACACTTGAGCGCATAGCGATGTTACTAGTGCCAGCGCTGTAGAAAACATAATAAATTTGCTGACGTTTACATTTAAAGATTCCGTCTCCACTTCACTCTGCTTATAATGTCTTGGCTTTCGGTATACAGCAAATGCGATAATCAATCCGATTAGCATTCCTAATACGGGAATCCCCATTGCTGCAGGGACATCACGTGAAGATACAGCCATTCCTGCCTCTGACACTTGTGTAGCAACGATATCTTGAAAGATTGCTCCAAAACCAGCAGGTACAAAACTATAAGTACCAATTAAGCCTACTGCAATCAACGTTGCAATTATACGTCTGTCGACTTCTAGCATATTTAAAATCTTTAAAATAGGAGGAATTAATAATGGAATGAAGGCAATATGAATAGGAATGACATTTTGAGATAAAATAGACATCACAAAAATAAGGAAGAAAATTAATACCTTCACAAGTCCTTTTCTATTACTTTCACCCTTTAATATTTTTAACATCCCCGCTATCATTAATTCGGGTATTCCTGTTTTGGCAATGGCGATTGCAAAACCACCAAGTAAGCCATAACTTAATGCAATGGTTGCTCCTGCCCCTAATCCTTCCGTAAACGATTGGACAGTTGACTCAATGCCCATCCCACTAGTTAGACCACCTACAAATGCTCCTAGAACTAACGAGAGAACTACATTGATGCGAAGCAAGCTTAATATTAACATAACGGCTACAGCCGCAATTACTGCATTCATTGTTACACTCTACTTTCATACACTAAATTACTAACATGTTAAACTTTATTATTCTGATAATTGAAAGTCAAGTTTTTTTGTAATTTTTTTGCACTAAAAAACAGTGTGATGACAACCACCACACTGTTTCCGAGTTTCTTCTTATTTAATATTACAACGATTGACGTACAACCTTTTTATAATAGCCTACCGAGAGAATGGCAAAAGTCGTATATAAGGCGATATAACAGCACATTGCAATCCACAAGGGAGCTGTTAACTCTGTCCCAAATAAAAACCATCCTGACTTAACAGCAAAGTAGCTATGCAATAACCCAATAACTAATGGAACACCGAAATTAAAGGCCTGTTTCATATAAATACCCTTCATGATATCTTTTTCAGCAAAACCGATCTTTCGTAGGATTGTATAGGAATCACGTTCTTCCTCTGCCTCAGACATTTGTTTAAAGTATAGAATACTACCTGTGGTCATTAAGAACGCTAACCCTAAAAATGCTGTTGTAAATATGGTAAGACCCAATGATTCAATGTTGTCTTTACGTTTTCCTTCATAGGATGATTGTGTATATTGCTTTGTCTTCCCTTTATCATCTACAGCCATAATAATGCCTGCATTTGATTGAATATATAATTTTTCTGCTGTTGCAATATCTTCCTTCGATTTTAAAGTAATTGTTGATTGATGATGCCAAGGATAAAGAGCTGCCTGTGTAGTTAAACTTTTAAACATATCATCTGTCACAACAAAGATAGGTCCACCACCCCCAGCCGTTACAATACCACTTATCACACTTTTATCGTGGATATCAACGACATGAAAAGTTTCTTCAAGTTCTCCTGCAGATATTACTAAATCATGATCTTTCTCTAACGGGAACATTTCAGCCATATAACCACCATAGTTTGTTAAGATAACCTCATTTCCTGATAGCTTAGCCTCTGGAACACTCTGCTGATAATCTGAAAGCGGAATGGTATAAATTGTGCCTTCCATTGTATATAAAGGGTTATCCTGCTGTTTTTTAGACATCAATTGACCTACAGCAGCAGTTACTCCCTGAAGACGGTAGTCAATTTTATCATAAGCAATATTATTTTCCTCTAACTTCTCTAAAAACTCCTCCCCTTGCTCTTCAAGCAATATGAAATCACCTGGTACTTGGCTATATGCAGATGCTTCCGAGGAGTAGTAGGCGATATAGGAAAGCGTGGTCACGCCTAGAGAAACGCCTGTTAACACAGTGATTAGCGTTAATGACTTTGCATTGCTCTTCATGCGATGCATGATGGGCGTTAATGCTAATACATCCTTTATGGATAAATGCCCTTTTTTCTTTAGGCGAATAGTATTCATAATAAATGCTACAGAGAAACGAAAAACAAGGAATGTTCCACCAATTGTAGTAGCTAAAATAATAATCATATTAATAAATAAATTACCAGCAGATTCGATATCGAACAGCTTTGTCGATGCATAGTAGCCATAAGCAATCAGTATAAGACCCAAAAAGCCAATAACCATTTGGAACGCACTAAAGCGTCTCACACGCTCATCTGCTTGTTTTGCTGCACTAAATAATGATAACAATGAAACATGATGAATCATCCAAGCCATCTGTATAAGAACGATGATCAATAAGATCGTAAACACAATCATCGACTGCAGTAAAGCTTGTGTACTAAAAGTCATGGTTACGAGAGCTTCTTTTTCAAGCACACGAAGCAAAATCATTGCAAACACACGAGAGCTAAAGAAGCCTGCCAACATACCTATAATAACGGCTCCAACAAATAACAGAATGTTTTCAATCGCTAATAAACGCACGATTAGCCCCTTAGTCATGCCAATCAGTTGATACAAACCTATTTCCTTACTACGACGCTTCATAAATAAATGGTTTGCATACAGCACGAAGAACAAAACGATGAAATAAAGAATATAAGTTGCTGCCTTAAATCCTGCTGTAGCTGTTCCACTCATTTGAACAGCAGCCCACACTTCCGTATTATTTTGCAGGGTGACAAAGGAAAAGTATAATGTAACACTAAAAATAAGTGCAAAGAAATATAGATAGTAGTGCTTCATATTTTTCTTCATGCTTCGAAGTACTAACTTACTAAGACTCATACCCGTCACCGCCTAGCACACTTTGTGTATGCATGATTTCTTTGAAAAAGGCCTGCCTTGTTTTATCGCCCTTATAAAGTTCACTATAGATAAGGCCATCCTTTAGAAATAACACACGTGTACAGAAACTTGCAGCTACAGCATCGTGTGTAACCATCATAATTGTCGCCTCTTTTGTTTCATTTATATTTTGTAGATTTTGAAGTAGGGCTGTAGCTGATTTAGAATCTAGTGCACCAGTGGGCTCGTCTGCAAATACCAATGACGGATTGGTAATAAGTGCACGTGCAGCAGAGGTACGCTGTTTTTGTCCACCTGATATTTCGTTGGGGTATTTATTTAAAATTTCCGAGATTCCCAGCAAAGAAGTGAGTTCCTTCACTCGACTTTCAGCAACTGCTCTTGGTAACTTACTGATGGCTAACGGTAGAAGAATGTTTTCTTTTACTGTTAAGGTATCTAATAAATTATAGTCCTGAAATATAAACCCCAGCTGCTCTCGTCGGAAGTTTGCTAAAGCCTTTTCTTTCATACCACGTAAACTATGACCGTTTATCTCAATTACACCTTCTGTCGCAAAGTCAATTGAGCATAAGACATTTAAAAGCGTTGTTTTACCAGAGCCAGAAGGTCCCATAATACCTACAAATTCACCTTTATTCACTTCTACATCAATACCCTTTAATACTTCTTGAGCCGTTGATTTTTTCCCATAGACTTTCTTTATTTTACGTCCTATTAAAACTGTCACTTCATAACGCCCCTTTCTATAGTTCAAGTGTACGCTGTCAAACCTAATTATTCGTGCGTTTTACATGACAATATAAAAAGGTAGGTGACATTTTCGTCATCTACCTGTTAGTTTCGCATATTCATTTTGTAAGGGGAAGCGTAGTGTAAATAGCGAGCCTTCACCAACTTTAGATTGAACATTAATACGAATACCAATTTTTCGGGCTACATTAGATGCTAAATAGAGACCCATACCCGTAGATTGAGAGGATTCCCTTCCCGCTGTTCCTGTATAAGATTTTTGAAAAATCCTAGGTAAATCGTCTAAAGGTATACCCCTACCTATATCTTTAATATGTAGTAATGTAGCTCCTGTAGAATCATGTTCTGTAAAAATTGTTATCTCAGAATTTACTGGGCTATACTTGATGGCATTCGAAAGAATTTGTCGAATAATAAATGCTAGCCACTTGCCATCTGTCATAACCGTCTCTTTCAGTTCACCAATTTCAAAGCCAATGCCTTTTTCAAGACACCAAGCTTGCATAGCTCTGATTTCTTTATAAACAATGGGCTTCAGTTCTATCTCATTTAAATAATTATCTTTTTCAATAGCGTATAATCTTGTTTGATGCAGTTGTTGATCAACCAAAAGATGTAGTCTTAGCCATTCATTCTCTAATTTTCGACGTAGCTGTAAATCCTCAATATGTTCAAACATTAAATTAATAGCAGTTAAAGGTGCTTTTACTTCATGGACCCAAGCTAAAAGCTCATCAGAATGTTCCTGTATTTGCACTTTGGCTTGATTTAACTCTAAATTCTTTTCAAAGAAGGCATCCTCCATTTTTCGAAAGTATACTTCTTGAAAAGGAGATAAAGCTAAGCTATTTCTATGTGCATCATCAAGGTGGCTATCCATATTTCCCAGGAAATCTTTTAATTTCCCAACTTCGATGAAATAGCGACACCAAAAAAAGAGTATAAAACTAACAAGTAAACTAAGGTTTACATACCAAATAGAAATTCCATTTAAACCAACATCTAAAGAAAATAGCACATTTAGAATTATCAAAGTAAAAATAAAAAATCCAATCCAAGCAAAGCGTTCTCTAATAAATAATAATAGCAACTTTTCTCACGTCCCTCAGCTTACTGCCATATAACCAAGTCCCTTTTTTGTTAGTATTACCTCATGTAAACCAATATCCTCTAGCTTTGTACGTAACCGATTAACGTTTACAGACAAAGTATTATCGTTTACGAAACGTTCGTCATCCCATAGTTTTCTCATTAACTCGTCTCTGGAAACGATATGATTAGCCTGTTCTACTAATATTCTTAAAATGAAAAGTTCATTTTTTGTTAAGGAAGCAATGGCACCATTATACATAATTTCACTTCTGGCATAATCAATTATGGCATCGTTAAAACGTGTAACATCCATTTTTTCTTCAACGTAATCATAGGTTCTACGCAAAATAGCCTGTGCTTTTGCGAGTAAAACTTCCATATGAAAAGGCTTTTGAATAAAATCATCAGCCCCCATTTGCATGGCCATTACCATATCCATGGGGTGATCTCGAGAAGAAAGAAAAAGAATTGGCACTTTGGATAAATGACGAATTTCACGACACCAATGAAAGCCGTCATAGGCAGGCAATTGAATATCAATTAGCACGAGGTGTGGTTTCTCCTCTATAAAGTCATCCATCACCTTTTGAAAATTTTTAGGTCCAACCACGTTTAGCGACCACTGCTCAAAACGTTCTTGAATCATGCCAAAGATAGAAGGATCATCTTCAATCAGCAAAATTTTCATGTCCATAATCAGTTCCCCTTTCCCTTTAATTAATTACGCTAGAGGACATGCTTGTGGTTATGTACACATACACTAATTAAAACTCTAATTTTTCTTTATTTTAACACAAAAAACCAATCTGTAGGCGTCCCTACAGATTGGTTTGAAATTAGCGAAAGCTAAAATTATTTTTGGATAGAAGCAACTACGCCAGCGCCTACAGTACGGCCACCCTCACGGATAGAGAATTTAGTACCTTCTTCAAGAGCGATTGGAGCGATAAGTTCAACTGTCATTTCGATGTTATCACCAGGCATTACCATTTCAACGCCTTCTGGTAAGTTACAGATACCTGTTACGTCAGTTGTACGGAAGTAGAACTGAGGACGGTAGTTAGAGAAGAATGGAGTATGACGGCCACCCTCTTCTTTTGATAAAACGTAAACTTCAGCTTTGAAGTTAGTGTGTGGAGTAATTGAACCTGGTTTAGCTAATACTTGACCACGTTGGATTTCTTCACGAGCAACACCACGTAGTAAAGCACCGATGTTATCACCAGCTTCAGCATAGTCTAATAATTTACGGAACATTTCTACACCAGTTACAGTAGTAGATTTAGCTTCTTCAGCGATACCGATGATTTCAACTACGTCACCAACTTTAACTTGACCACGTTCAACACGGCCAGTTGCAACTGTACCACGACCAGTAATAGAGAATACGTCCTCTACAGGCATCATGAATGGTTTGTCAGTTTGACGTTCTGGAGTTGGGATGTAAGAATCTACAGCGTCCATTAATTCAACGATTTTTTCTTCCCATTCTGGTTCACCTTCAAGAGCTTTAAGAGCAGAACCTTTGATTACAGGAATATCGTCACCTGGGAAGTCATATTCAGATAGTAGGTCACGGATTTCCATTTCTACTAATTCTAATAATTCTTCGTCATCAACCATATCACATTTGTTCATGAATACTACTAAGTATGGAACACCTACTTGACGAGATAAAAGGATGTGTTCACGAGTTTGTGGCATTGGGCCGTCAGCAGCAGATACTACTAAGATACCGCCGTCCATTTGAGCAGCACCAGTGATCATGTTTTTAACATAGTCAGCATGTCCTGGGCAGTCAACGTGTGCATAGTGACGAGTTTCAGTTTCGTATTCTACGTGAGAAGTATTGATTGTGATACCACGTTCTTTTTCTTCTGGAGCGTTATCGATATCAGCGTAAGATTTAGCTGTACCACCCATTTTTTTAGAAAGAACTGTAGCGATTGCAGCAGTTAAAGTAGTTTTACCATGGTCAACGTGTCCGATTGTACCAATGTTAGCATGCGTTTTAGAACGGTCAAATTTTTCTTTAGCCATTAGAGATTGCCTCCTCAAAATTGTATGTTTTAGATTTAAAATTTATAGAATGAATGCTGATAGAGAACGGGCCCATCCCCTATCCTGCAATCATAGCTTACAAATTAGTTATACTTTATGCAAGATGAAATTTCAATTATTCACCTTTATTTTTTTTGATGATATCTTCAGAGATTGATTTTGGTACTTCTTCATAATGATCGAATACCATTGAGAATACACCACGACCTTGCGTTGCAGAACGTAAAGTTGTTGCATATCCAAACATTTCTGAAAGTGGAACCATCGCACGAACAACTTGAGCGTTACCACGAGCTTCCATACCTTCTACGCGACCACGGCGAGAAGTGATGTTACCCATGATATCACCAAGATATTCTTCTGGAATTACAACTTCAACTTTCATCATAGGCTCTAAAAGAACTGGACTACATTTTGATGCAGCAGCTTTAAGTGCCATAGATGCAGCGATTTTAAATGCCATTTCGTTTGAGTCAACATCATGGTATGAACCATCGAATAATTTCGCTTTGATGTCGATTAATGGGTAACCAGCGATTACACCGCGGTCAAGCGAGTCACGAAGACCTGCTTCTACAGCTGGAATATATTCACGTGGTACTACACCACCAACGATAGCATTTTCGAATTCAAAGCCTTTACCCTCTTCATTTGGAGAGAACTCGATCCATACGTCACCGTATTGACCACGACCACCTGATTGACGAGTGAATTTACCTTGAACTTGAGCAGAGCCACGGAATGTTTCACGGTAAGATACCATTGGAGCACCTACGTTAGCTTCTACTTTAAATTCACGGCGCATACGATCAACTAAGATATCAAGGTGAAGCTCACCCATACCTGAGATAATTGTTTGACCAGTTTCTTGGTCTGTATGTGCACGGAATGTTGGATCTTCTTCTTGTAGCTTTTGTAAAGCTTGACCCATTTTATCTTGGTCAGCTTTTGATTTTGGTTCTACAGAAAGAGAGATAACTGGTTCTGGGAACTCCATAGACTCAAGGATAACAAGGTTTTTCTCTTCACAAAGAGTGTCACCAGTTGTTGTATCCTTAAGACCTACAGCAGCTGCGATATCACCAGCAAATACTTTTGAAATCTCTTCACGGCTGTTAGCGTGCATTTGTAGGATACGACCTACACGTTCACGTTTACCTTTTGAAGAGTTTTGTACGTATGAACCTGATTCAAGAACACCAGAGTACACACGGAAGAACGTTAATTTACCTACGAATGGGTCAGTCATAACTTTAAATGCTAAAGCTGAGAATGGCGCTTCGTCTGATGATGGACGTTCAGTTTCATCACCATCTGGAGTTGTACCTTTAATAGCAGGTACATCAACTGGTGATGGTAAGTAGTCGATAACTGCGTCAAGCATTTTACGAACACCTTTGTGTTTGAATGCTGTACCACAGATTACTGGATAGAATTCTACAGCGATTGTCGCTTTACGGATAGCCGTTTTAAGCTCTTCTTTTGTAATTTCTTCACCAGCAAAGTATTTTTCCATGATTTCTTCGTTAACTTCAGCGATTGCTTCGATTAACTTCTCACGGTATTCTTCAGCTTGCGCTTGGAATTCTTCAGGAATTGGTTGACCTTCACGTAATGCTGTACCTTCTTCGTTATCGTAGTAAGTTACATCCATTTCAACTAGGTCAATAATTGCTTTGAACTCATCTTCCGCACCAATTGGTAATTGGATTGGATGAGCATTTGCTTGTAAACGCTCGTGTAAAGTACCTACAGAATATAGGAAATCTGCACCCATTTTATCCATTTTGTTAATGAATACGATACGTGGTACACCGTAAGTTGTAGCTTGACGCCATACAGTTTCTGTTTGAGGTTCAACACCAGATTGAGCATCAAGTACAGTTACTGCGCCGTCAAGTACACGTAATGAACGTTCTACTTCTACAGTGAAGTCTACGTGTCCAGGAGTATCGATGATGTTTACGCGGTTGCCTTTCCATTGAGCTGTTGTCGCAGCAGAAGTGATTGTGATACCACGTTCTTGCTCTTGCTCCATCCAGTCCATTTGAGAAGCGCCTTCATGAGTTTCACCGATTTTGTGAATCTTACCTGTGTAATAAAGGATACGCTCAGTTGTTGTTGTTTTACCAGCATCAATGTGAGCCATGATCCCAATATTACGAGTATTCTCTAGTGAGAATTCGCGTTTCATTAGGTATTTCTCCTTCCATATTGGGCTTATGCTATGTTTAGATTACCAACGGTAGTGAGCGAATGCTTTGTTCGCTTCTGCCATTTTGTGCATATCTTCACGTTTCTTAACTGATGCACCAGTGTTGTTAGAAGCATCAAGAATTTCGTTAGCTAAACGCTCTTCCATAGTTTTTTCACCACGAAGACGAGAATAGTTAACTAGGTAACGAAGACCTAAAGTTGTACGACGTTCTGGGCGTACTTCAACTGGTACTTGGTAGTTAGAACCACCAACACGGCGAGCACGTACTTCAAGAACTGGCATTACGTTATTTAGAGCAGCTTCGAATACTTCGATTGGATCTTGACCAGAACGTTCTTTAACTAGTTCGAACGCACCGTATAAAATCTTTTGAGAAGTACCTCTTTTACCATCAATCATCATTTTATTGATTAAACGAGTTACTAGTTTTGAATTATAAATTGGATCTGGTAACACGTCACGTTTGGAAACAGGACCTTTACGAGGCATGTGTTTTCCTCCTTTCATTGAGTAAATATATTGTTTGATTTAAATTATTTTTTTTCTTTAGGGCGTTTTGTACCGTATAAAGAACGTGATTGCATACGACCGTTTACACCAGCAGTATCAAGAGCACCACGAACGATATGGTAACGAACACCCGGTAAGTCTTTTACACGACCGCCACGGATAAGAACAACACTGTGCTCTTGTAAGTTGTGGCCTTCACCAGGAATGTACGCTGTAACCTCGATTTGGTTAGTTAAACGTACACGAGCGTATTTACGTAACGCTGAGTTTGGTTTTTTAGGCGTCATTGTACCTACACGAGTACAAACACCACGTTTTTGTGGAGATTTAACATCAGTTAAAGATTTTTTAAATGAGTTATATCCTTTGTTTAACGCTGGTGAATTTGATTTCGTGATTTTAGATTTACGAGGCTTACGTACCAATTGGTTAATTGTAGGCATCGATTTTTCCTCCCTTCATTCCTTCTTTTTTAATACCACACATCCAGGTGGTTCATTTTTTGGGTAAAAACAAAGTCTTTGTGCATTTTACACAAAAACTACTCTACAGTAATCGCAACTACCGCAGCTCCAACATGGATTCCACAGGCTTTGCCCAGTTCCTTTTTGGACTCAACAAGAATAACTGGTATACCGATTTCTCTCGCGAAAGATATGGCCGAATCGGTTACCCAATTGTCTGCATCAAGTGCCACAAATAGTTCTTTCACTGAACCAGCTCGCATTGCTTTTACTGCTTGCTTTGTACCTATGATTGTTTGACTAGCCCTTACTTTATCATAAGACATTTACATATCCTCCGAAGTACAGACAGTTAACTATCAACCTTCAATATATTATCATTACTCATTTACACTGTCAACTAATATCTTGAAAAAGTCCGAAGAGATGATGAAAATATGCATCTCTTCGGCCTAATTTTAATGTTTATTCAGCAGAAATGACTTCTGTGTCAAGCTCATCTTTTTCGATGCGGATTTGACGATAACGTTGCATACCAGTACCTGCAGGAACAAGTTTACCGATAATTACGTTCTCTTTTAATCCAAGAAGCTCGTCACGTTTACCCTTAATTGCTGCATCTGTTAACACACGTGTTGTTTCTTGGAACGATGCTGCAGATAAGAATGATTCTGTTTCAAGAGAAGCTTTTGTAATACCCAGGATAACAGGACGACAAGTTGCAGGGTTTTTGCCATTCATAACAGCGTCTACGTTTGCCTCTGAGAATTGGTGGATATCTAATAATGAGCCAGGTAGTAATTCTGTATCTCCAGCTTCAATTACACGCACTTTTCGAAGCATTTGGCGAACCATTACCTCAATGTGTTTATCCCCAATTTCTACCCCTTGCATACGGTATACTTTTTGAACTTCTTTTAATAAATATTCTTGAACAGTTGAAACGTCTTTGACTTTTAGCAATTGTTTTGGATCGATAGAACCTTCTGTTAAAACTTGACCACGTTCTACATTATCACCTTCGATAACTTTCAAACGTGCGTTATAAGGTGCTTGATACTTACGAGTTTCTACGTCACCTTGAATTGTAATTTCTTTTAAGCCTTCACGAATTTCTGTGATATCTGAAACCGTACCAGCGATTTCTGAAATAACAGATTGACCTTTTGGATTACGTGCTTCAAAGATCTCTTGGATACGTGGAAGACCTTGTGTAATATCATCTCCGGCAACTCCACCTGTATGGAATGTACGCATTGTTAACTGTGTACCTGGTTCACCGATTGATTGAGCCGCAATAATACCAACTGCTTCCCCAACTTCAACCTTCTCACCTGTCGCCAAGTTCATGCCGTAACATTTTTTACAAACGCCGTGTTTTGTATTACATGTAAATGCTGAACGGATTGTCACTTCTTCAATACCCGCCTCGATAATTGCACGAGCGATATCTTGGTCTATTAAACCGTCTTTTGCAAGAATTACTTCACCAGTTTCAGGGTGGAAGATTGTTTTCTTCGTATGACGACCAACAATACGTTCATCTAGAGCTTCAATTAACTCTGTGCCTTCCATTAATGCACCAATCGTTAAGCCACGGTCAGTACCACAGTCATCTTCACGAACGATAACATCTTGTGCAACGTCAACAAGACGACGTGTTAAGTAACCTGAATCGGCAGTTTTTAGGGCTGTATCGGCAAGACCTTTACGAGCACCGTGAGTTGAGATGAAGTATTCTAATACTGTTAAACCTTCACGGAATGAAGATTTGATTGGAAGTTCGATAATACGACCAGCCGGGTTGGCCATCAGACCACGCATACCAGCTAGCTGAGTAAAGTTAGATGCATTACCACGGGCACCTGAATCAGACATCATGAAAATTGGGTTTGTTTTCTCAAGTGACTTCATCAGCTTCGCTTGAATTTCATCTTTTGCAGCACTCCAACTTGAAATTACGCGATCGTAACGCTCATCCTCTGTAATGAAACCACGACGGAATTGCGCTTGCACTTTATCTACTTTCTCTTGAGCTTCTGCTAAAATTTCACCTTTATCAGGTAATACCACGATGTCAGATACACCTACAGTAATACCTGCACGTGTTGAATATTTGAAACCTAGGTTTTTCATACGGTCAAGCATTTTAGATGTTTCCGTAATGTGGAAACGTTTAAATACTTCAGCAATGATATTTCCTAAGAATTTCTTACGGAATGGATTTACAACTGGTACTGATGCAAAGTATTTACGCAATACAGCTGTACGTTGTGCATCAATTTTCCCTTTTTCATCTAAATTATTATAAGCATTATCTGATTCAAGCTCTTTAAGTGTTTCTTCATCAATTGTTAACTTAGCAAAGTATTTTTCTGGTGTTACTTGCTCTAAGTTGAAATCAGTTGGCTCATTAATATAAGGGAATGATTCCGGCAAGATTTCATTAAAGATTACTTTACCAACAGTTGTTAATAAGAACATATTATTTTGTTCTTCAGTGAACGTTGGATTATTTAATGAACTTGCTTTTATTGCGATACGTGTATGCAAGTGTACATGACCTGTATCATAGGCAATTAAAACTTCATTTGGACCATAGAAAACAGTACCTTCACCGCGTGCACCTTCACGTTCAAGTGTTAAGTAGTAGTTTCCTAATACCATATCTTGAGAAGGTGTTACAACAGGTTTACCGTCTTTTGGATTCAGGATGTTTTGTGCAGCAAGCATTAGAAGTCGAGCTTCAGCTTGAGCTTCAGCTGATAATGGTACGTGAACTGCCATTTGGTCACCATCGAAGTCAGCATTATAGGCTGTACATACTAATGGGTGAAGACGAATAGCACGACCTTCAACTAGTGTTGGTTCAAATGCTTGAATTCCAAGACGGTGAAGTGTTGGTGCACGGTTTAGTAATACTGGATGCTCACGAATAACATCTTCTAAAACATCCCATACGTCGTTATTTAAACGTTCGATTTTACGTTTAGCAGATTTAATGTTATGAGCAAGACCACGCTCTACTAATTCTTTCATAACGAATGGCTTGAATAATTCAATAGCCATTTCTTTTGGTAAGCCACATTGGTACATTTTTAAGTTTGGACCTACTACGATAACAGAACGACCAGAGTAGTCAACACGTTTACCAAGTAGATTTTGACGGAAACGACCTTGTTTACCTTTCAACATATGTGAAAGTGATTTTAATGGGCGGTTACCAGGACCTGTTACAGGACGTCCACGACGACCATTATCGATTAATGCATCAACAGCTTCTTGTAACATACGTTTTTCATTTTGTACGATGATGCTTGGAGCACCTAAATCTAATAAACGTTTTAAACGGTTATTACGATTAATTACACGACGGTATAAATCGTTTAAATCTGAAGTCGCGAAACGACCACCATCTAATTGCACCATTGGACGAAGCTCTGGTGGAATAACAGGTAGTACATCTAGAATCATCCATTCAGGTGAGTTTCCTGAGTTACGGAAAGATTCAACAACTTCTAGACGTTTAATGGCACGAGTACGTCTCTGACCTTGAGCAGATTTTAACTCCTCTTTTAAAGATTGTGTTTCATCTTCCAGGTCGATTTTACCTAATAATTTTTTGATTGCTTCTGCACCCATTGATGCTTCGAATGTATTACCGAATTTTTCACGATATGCACGATACTCTTTTTCAGAAAGTAATTGTTTACTTTCTAAATTAGTAGCACCTGCATCGATCACAACGTATGAAGCGAAATAGATAACTTCTTCAAGAGCACGAGGTGACATATCTAAAATTAGACCCATACGGCTAGGAATACCTTTGAAGTACCAGATATGAGAAACTGGTGCTGCTAATTCGATATGTCCCATACGTTCACGACGAACTTTAGCACGTGTTACTTCAACGCCACAACGATCACAAACTACGCCTTTATAGCGTACACGTTTATATTTCCCACAGTGACACTCCCAGTCCTTAGTTGGACCAAAAATACGCTCACAGAATAAACCATCTTTTTCTGGTTTTAGTGTACGGTAGTTAATTGTTTCAGGTTTTTTAACCTCTCCATATGACCAAGAACGAATCTTGTCAGGTGATGCTAAACCAATTTTCATATATTCAAATTCATTAACGTCTATCAAGGAGCCTACCTCCCTCTAGTATAGGTCTTTATAAAGACTCTTTTACGCAGCTCGATAATCGTTTGCAAAGATTGCCTCTTTGGCAAAGGATTAGAAATAGAATGATTTATTAAAAGAAAAAGCCAGGCAGGGCGTTAAATCCTGCCCGGCTAATTTGAAAAATAAGTTTGACCATATTCACATTTGTGAATTTGGTTTTCCATTATTCAAAAGACTCTACTGGCTCTTCTTCTGTATCTGGCTGTGGTGCAATGTTAAGTGCATCAGCTGGCTGAAGATCATCTTCTTCGTCTAAATCGCGAAGCTCTACTTCTTCATCATTAACTGTTAACATCTTAACATCCATACCAAGAGATTGAAGTTCTTTAATCAATACTTTGAATGACTCAGGAACACCTGGCTCTGGTACACTTTCACCTTTAACGATGGCTTCATATGTTTTCACACGACCAACAACGTCATCAGATTTAACCGTTAAGATTTCTTGAAGTGTATACGCAGCACCATAAGCTTCAAGTGCCCATACCTCCATCTCACCAAAACGTTGTCCACCAAATTGCGCTTTACCACCAAGTGGTTGTTGCGTAACAAGTGAGTAAGGACCAGTTGAACGTGCATGAAGTTTATCATCAACCATGTGTGCAAGTTTGATCATATACATGATACCTACTGATACACGGTTATCGAATGGTTCCCCAGAACGTCCATCATACAGGATTGTTTTACCGTCACGGTTCATCCCAGCTTCTTCCATCGTTTCCCAAACGTCTTCTTCATTAGCACCATCAAATACTGGTGTTGCCATGTGAACGCCTAGGTAACGAGAAGCCATACCTAAGTGTAACTCTAAAACTTGTCCGATATTCATACGGGAAGGTACACCAAGTGGATTTAACATGATATCTACAGGTGTGCCATCTGGCATGAATGGCATATCTTCTTCTGGTAAGATACGAGAGATAACCCCTTTGTTTCCATGACGTCCGGCCATTTTGTCCCCAACACGAATTTTACGTTTTTGAACAATGTAAGCACGAACTAATTGGTTAACACCTGGTGGTAATTCATCGCCATCTTCACGGTTAAATACTTTAACATCAAGAATGATACCGCCAGCACCGTGTGGTACACGTAATGAAGTATCACGAACCTCACGAGCCTTTTCACCGAAGATTGCATGTAATAAACGCTCTTCAGCAGTCAATTCTGTAACTCCTTTAGGCGTTACTTTCCCTACAAGAATATCACCGTCACGTACTTCCGCACCAATACGGATAATACCACGTTCGTCTAGGTTACGAAGTGCATCTTCTCCGACGTTTGGAATATCACGAGTGATTTCTTCAGGCCCAAGCTTTGTATCACGAGACTCTGATTCATATTCTTCAATATGAACAGATGTATAGACATCGTCTTTTACAAGGCGCTCACTCATAATAACAGCATCCTCATAGTTAAAGCCGTTCCAAGTCATGAAGGCAACAAGTACGTTACGTCCAAGAGCTAGTTCGCCTTTTTCCATTGATGGACCATCTGCTAAAATATCACGAGGCTTGACACGTTCGCCTACTTTTACAAGTGGACGTTGGTTATAAGAAGTACCTTGGTTAGAACGAATGAACTTTTGTAATTTATATTTTGTTAAATCGCCTTTAACCTCTTTGCCGTCTACAACTTCAATGCGGCGAACATGGATAGAGCGAGCTTCAACGTGCTCAACAATACCATCATACTTCGCTACTACAGCCGCACCAGAATCACGCGCATCAACATGCTCCATACCAGTACCAACGAATGGTGCTTCTGGGTTAAGAAGTGGAACTGCTTGACGTTGCATGTTGGCACCCATAAGTGCACGGTTCGAGTCATCGTTTTCTAAGAATGGGATACACGCAGTCGCTGCAGAGACAACTTGTTTAGGAGATACGTCCATGTAGTCCATTTGCGCTTTATTGAATACCGTGTTATCCCCACGGAAACGACCAACTACTTCATCATTAGCAAAAGTACCATCTGGATTTAACGGTGAATTTGCTTGCGCTACATAGTAGTTATCTTCTTCATCAGCTGTTAAATAATCAATTTGCTCCGTTACTCGACCTGTTTCGTGGTCAATACGACGATAAGGTGTTTCAATGAAGCCAAATTTATTTACTTTGGCAAATGAAGATAATGAGTTGATTAACCCAATGTTTGGACCCTCCGGTGTCTCGATTGGACACATGCGACCATAGTGAGAGTAGTGAACGTCACGTACTTCGAAGCCAGCGCGCTCACGCGTTAAACCACCAGGTCCTAATGCAGATAGACGACGTTTATGCGTTAACTCTGCTAATGGGTTTGTTTGGTCCATGAATTGTGATAATTGAGAGCTTCCGAAGAACTCTTTAATGGACGCAATCACTGGACGGATATTGATTAATTGTTGTGGTACGATCGCAGCTGTGTCATTAATTGACATACGTTCACGTACTACACGTTCCATACGAGACAAACCGATACGGAATTGGTTTTGTAGTAACTCACCAACAGAACGTAGGCGACGGTTACCTAAATGATCAATATCATCTGTTGCACCTACTTGGTAAAGTAAGTTAAAGAAATAGCTTACTGAAGATAAAACATCAGCAGGTGTAATATTCTTCACTTCTTCATCAATGTACGCATTACCAATGATATTAATTTCTTTTTGCGCTTCATCTTTTGGAGCATAAATCTTAATAGATTGGATGGTTACATCATCTTCAAGCACTCCACCGACTTGTGATAAAGTGCGGTAACCAATACCTTTTGATGAATCTTCTAGGTAAGGTAGAATTTTATCTAAAGTACGACGATCTAGTACTGTACCTTTTTCTACTAAAATTTCGCCTGTTTCTGGATCTACAAGCGTTTCAGCAATCGTTTGATTGAATAAACGATTTTTAATGTGAAGCTTTTTATTCATTTTGTAGCGACCAACATTCGCTAAATCGTAACGTTTAGCATCGAAGAAACGAGAGTATAATAAACTCTTCGCACTTTCTACTGTTGGTGGCTCGCCTGGACGTAAACGTTCGTAGATTTCTAAAAGCGCTTTTTCTGTACTTTCAGAGTTATCTTTTTCTAACGTATTACGTAGATACTCGTTATCACCGATAATATCGATAATTTCTTGATCTGAACCGAAACCTAATGCACGTAGTAACACTGTTACTGGTAGCTTACGAGTACGATCAATTCGCACGTAAACTACGTCTTTCGCATCAGTTTCATACTCTAACCAAGCACCGCGGTTTGGAATAACTGTAGCTCCAAAGCCTTTTTTACCGTTTTTATCAGTTTTATCATGGAAATACACACTTGGTGAACGAACTAATTGTGAAACGATAACACGTTCAGCACCGTTGATAATGAACGTACCTGTTTCTGTCATTAACGGGAAGTCACCCATGAAGACATCTTGTTCTTTCACTTCGTCTGTTTCTTTGTTGTAAAGACGTACTTTCACACGTAATGGAGCTGCGTAAGTAACATCTCGCTCTTTACACTCATCAACATCATATTTAGGCTCACCTAATGAATAATCGATGAATTCTAATGAAAGATTACCTGTAAAGTCCTCGATCGGCGAAATGTCACGGAACATTTCACGTAAACCTTCTTCAAGGAACCACTCGTAAGACGCCGTTTGAATCTCAATCAGATTTGGAAGCTCAAGCACCTCTTTAATACGCGCAAAGCTTCTACGCTGGCGGTGTTGTCCGTACTGAACTAGTTGACCTGTCAACTCATTCACCCCTCAATAAAGCGATATTAGGTCTTTGCAAAATCATACAAATAGTGTATGATTTCGAAAGACAAAAAGAAAACGAGTCTTCAAAAAGATCTCATTTTCGGTTAACTAAACTTATCTTGGCAAGTATACCCATATTAAAACATTTCTATACAAAAAGGGCATACGACCTCAAAATAATATTTTTGCATTGTATCATATTATCATAGCCGATTTGTCAAGTCAATAAATTCTACATATTTCATTTATTTTTTTGCGCGTACTATCCAGTACCCTTTTTTCTTTTCTACTACATCGACTTCTGAAAACTTTTCTTCTAAGTAACTTACTGTCGATGGCGCTCCTTGTTTCTTCTGAATGACTACCCAGAGTTCACCCGAAGACACTAGCCGATCGTAAGCTCCATCGTAAAAGCGGAAAATCGTTTCCTTCCCCGCACGAATTGGTGGATTCGTTAAGATTGCTGCCGCATCTACATCGTTATCAACCATCGATAGGCCGTCACTCACAAATATTCGCACATTTTGAACACCGTTCACTTGCGCATTTTTTTGCGAAAGCGCAACTGCACGTTCATTTATATCCATCATAAAAACGGTACGGTCTGGATTAGTTTTGGCAATCGATAACCCTATCGGCCCGTATCCACAACCTACATCAAAAATCGCACCATCAATATCAGGCATTTGAAAAGCGTCTATTAAAACACGGGATCCAAAATCTACTTCGCTTTTACTAAATACACCTGCATCCGTTTCAAATGAAAACGTATGCCCTAGTAACTTGAATGTCCAGTGACGTGGTTTACTTTCAGTTTGAGGCTTACTTGTATAATAGTGATCTGACATTTTCACGCCTCCTCAGAATGAAGAAAAAAGCTCGCCAAAATGACGAGCTTTCCTTTTGTTAAAAAGTAACGCGAGATTACTTAACTTCTACAGATGCGCCAACTTCTTCAAGTTTAGCTTTGATTTCTTCAGCTTCATCTTTAGAAACGCCTTCTTTAAGAGCTTTAGGAGCGTTATCTACTACTTCTTTAGCTTCTTTAAGACCTAAACCAGTGATTTCACGAACCACTTTGATTACTTTGATTTTTTCTGCACCAGCAGATGCTAATACTACGTCAAATTCTGTTTTTTCTTCAGCTGCAGCAGCACCACCAGCAACTACTGCTACTGGAGCAGCAGCTGTTACACCGAATTCTTCTTCGATAGCTTTTACTAAATCGTTTAATTCAAGAACTGTCATAGCTTTGATAGCTTCTAAGATTTGCTCTTTATTCATTATAATTTCCTCCTAATTGGATAATGTTTTATTTTTTGCGATCAGGCCGCAGAAGTATTAGTGCGTACTAAATTACGCGCCTTGTTCTTCTTTTTGTTCTGCAACAGCTTTTGTTGCAAGTGCGAAGTTACGCACTGGAGCTTGAAGTACAGATAAAAGCATAGAAAGTAGACCTTCGCGTGATGGAAGTTCTGCAAGTGCTTTAACATCTTCAACAGAAGAGATAGTACCTTCAATAATACCAGCTTTAATTTCTAAAGCTTCGTTTTTCTTCGCGAACTCGTTGATGATTTTAGCAGGCGCTACAACATCTTCATTTGAGAACGCAATTGCGTTAGGACCAACTAATACGTCGTTGATTCCTTCAAGGCCAGCAGCTTCAGCAGCACGACGAGTTAAAGTGTTTTTGTAAACTTTGAACTCAACGCCAGCTTCACGAAGTTGTTTACGAAGCTCAGTTACTTGTGCAACATTAAGACCACGGTAATCCACAACTACTACAGAAGCAGCGCCTTGGAATTTTTCAGTAATCTCTTGAACTTGTACTTGTTTGTTTTCGATTGCTTTGCTCATGATGACACCTCCTATTAGAATGGGTCATTTATACCGACAAAAGAAAAGCCTCCGAGTCAAATAGACACAGAGGCTGAAAGTCATCATCTTTAAAATAAGAATCTGAATTCCGATGTCCTCGGTAGGAACATTAAGTGACAAGTCACTCCTACTGTCTACGGTACAAATGGATAATTCACAACAGCAACTATAGTATCACGTATAGCCACTATCGTCAATACATATATATAAATTATTTTACTACTACGTTAGAAGCGTCAATTTTAACCGCTGGACCCATTGTAGTTGTAACATTTACAGATTTCATGTAAGTACCTTTAGCTGCAGCAGGTTTTGCTTTTTGTACTACATCAAAAACAGCTAAGAAGTTTTCTACTAGTTTTTCTGCTGAGAAAGAAACTTTACCGATAGGAGCGTGGATAATACCAGCTTTATCAGCACGGTATTCTACTTTACCAGCTTTGATTTCTTCGATAGCTTTTGTTACATCAAAAGTAACTGTACCAGTTTTAGGGTTTGGCATTAAACCTTTAGGTCCTAATACACGACCAAGTTTACCAACTTCACCCATCATGTCAGGAGTTGCTACGATTACATCGAAGTCAAACCAACCTTGTTGGATTTTTTGGATGTATTCTGCATCGCCTACATAGTCAGCACCAGCTGCTTCAGCTTCTTTAAGCTTTTCACCTTTTGCAAATACTAATACGCGTTGAGTTTTACCAGTACCGTTTGGTAGCACTACTGCACCACGGATTTGTTGGTCGTTCTTACGAGTATCAATACCTAAGCGGAAAGCAACTTCTACAGTAGCGTCGAAGTTTACTGTGCTAGTTTTTTGAGCAAGTTCGATTGCTTCTTGTGCAGTGTATAGTGCGTTACGATCAATTAATTTAGCTGCATCTTGCAGTTTTTTACCTTTTTTAGCCATTATATATTTCCTCCTTGATTGTGGTTATAGCGGATTTTACCTCCCACGAATAAAGGTTGCGTGTTCACAAAGAAACTTCGCAACCTTCCAAAAAACAAAACATCAAGTAAATGGGATTAGTCTTCGATAACAATACCCATGCTTCGTGCAGTACCTTCAACCATTAACATAGCAGCTTCTACTGAAGCAGCGTTAAGGTCTGGCATTTTAGTTTCAGCGATTTCGCGAACTTTATCACGTTTAACCGTTGCCACTTTTTTACGGTTTGGTTCACCAGATCCAGATTGGATACCAGCTGCTACTTTAAGTAGAACTGCTGCAGGTGGAGTTTTTGTAATGAAAGTGAAAGAACGATCCTCGAATACTGAAATTTCAACTGGGATAATAAGACCAGCTTGATCAGCAGTACGCGCATTAAATTCTTTACAGAATCCCATGATGTTCACACCCGCTTGACCTAATGCAGGACCAACCGGTGGAGCTGGGTTAGCTTTACCAGCAGGGATTTGAAGTTTTACAACTTTAATAACTTTTTTAGCCACGAGACACACCTCCTTAAGTCCGTGATGTGGTAATTGGGTTGCCCCTCCCACTCAATATCTGTCTGTCAGCTAAGTGCCGATAACATTAAAATTATCATTACAGACGTCAAACAAAAGTATGACAGTCTGACCTATGAAATGATACCACTTTTACTTTTTTTAAGCAAGTAGTAATTAACAAAATCTACGAAACATCTACCAATTAGCATGTAGTGTTCTATTGTTAGAACTATAATTTTTGAACTTGTTCGAAATCTAGCTCCATAATTGTTTCGCGACCAAACATATCAACCGTCACTTTAATTTTACCTTTTTCTGTGTCAATTTCTTCAACACGCCCTTGGAAATGAGCAAACGGCCCTTCTAATACTTCTACTGCTTCACCAACAGTAATGTCCACTTCTACAACTTTATCAGTCATACCCATTTGCTGCAGTAGACGATCGGCTTCTTCAGGTAATAACGGTGTTGGTTTTGCTCCTCCACCAGATGAACCGATAAAGCCCGTAACACCAGGTGTATTTCGAACTACATACCAAGAATCATCTGTCATGATTAACTCTACTAACACATAACCAGGGAAAACTTTACGCATCATTGTACGTTTTTTTCCATCTTTCATTTCTGTTTCTTCGTGCTCAGGAACAATCACACGGAAGATTTTATCTTGCATTCCCATTGTTTCAACACGTTTCTCTAGGTTTGCTTTTACACGGTTTTCATACCCTGAATACGTATGAACAACATACCAATTTTTCTCCATAACTACTAGGACTCCTCGTCCGTCCCTCCCTTACAAATAAAAGTGAAAATGAATCGCGATACGCTCAATGCATTTTTACTCTTTTCACAAACATCTCATTAGAAAAATATAGCTTTCGCTATTTACTTGCGAAAGCTCGATGATATATACCGAAACTAGCATAGTCATCTATCGCTACTATCATACTCTCCTAGTAGTATTTATCATAATGAGGAGATTTTACTGCTTTGCGCTTCACTTCACCCATCTCATCGATCCAATTAGATGGAGTTTTCTGCTGAATGAAGATAAAACAAACGAAAAAACCCGTTATTGCAATGGACGGGCTATTTCAAAAATATGCTATTTACTAAATTATAAATCTAAGTACCAGCGGAATAATGATGAAATACCTAAGTCAACTAACACAAAAAATAAAGCCATAATGACAACAGTTGAAATTACAACGACTGTATATTTCGTCAGTTCTTTACTTTTCGGCCAGCTTGTTTTGCGCATTTCTGACATTACATCGCTGAAAAAGCTTTTGATCTTGCCCATTCTAGCTTAACCTCCGAATCAATCAAATCTGTCTATTTACATATCATTTTATAGCGTTTGTTTATGCATTGTATGTTCATTGCAATGCGAGCAAAATTTCTTTAATTCGAGACGTACAGTTGAACCTTCTTTAGCTGGGAACGTGTAATTTCTCGAACCACATTTCTCACAATTTAGCACGACTTTTTTTGCCATATAATCACCTTTTTCGGCACTTTGTCTTTTTAAGACTAACACCTATATTTGTCAATGTCAATAAAGCCTATATGGGCTAAGACATTTCCTCAAGGACTAAATGACGTTCTAATTTACGTTTTACCCGCTGCAATGCATTATCGATAGATTTCACATGACGATTTAATTTGGCGGAAATCTCATGATAAGACTGACCGTCTAGATATAAGGCTAAAACTTGTAGCTCTAATTCACTTAAAATCTCACTCATCTTTTCTTCTAAATATCCAAACTCTTCTCTATGAATCATCAATTCTTCTGGATCATCCATAATAGCACCCGTTAGTACATCCATAAGCGTTCGGTCTGACTCTTCGTCGAATATAGGCTTGTCCAAAGAAATATAGGAATTTAGAGGTATATGCTTTTGCCTAGTTGCTGTTTTAATAGCTGTGATAATCTGCCTTGTAATGCATAACTCTGCAAAAGCCCTGAATGATGCAAGCTTATCACCTTTAAAATCACGAATCGCTTTATATAAGCCTATCATGCCCTCTTGTACAATATCTTCCTTATCTGCTCCGATTAAAAAATAGGATCTTGCCTTCGCTCTTACTAACAAACGGTATTTCGTAATCAAATAATCCAACGCATCTGTATTACCTTGATGCACCATTTCAATAAGCTCTTCATCATTGAATCGTTCAAAATCTTGTGTCACTTGTACAATGCTATTTTTAAACATGGTATCACCTCAGCCACAACAGATAATTAGAAACAGTATAACGGAATTGGAAAATATGCGTCAATCAATCATTTCAACCCTCTTCGCCATTTTTCAAAGGCGAGCGCAACATCTGGCTTTAATTCTATACGAGAAGGCGGCTTACTTTCTTGCTTCCGCTTCACATCGTGAGTAATTTTATGTTGGATAATACTTGTATCAATTTCTAGCTCTCTAGCCGATTTCCTTAAGGCACCATTCCCAAATATAACACTTTGCTCTGCCATATCAGAAGTTGCTACATGAATTTGTATATTTCTAGCCTTTAATTCATGCGTCATTTTTTCAATACGTTCATCTGCTGTTTCATTTTTTCGTGTATAAATGACTTCTACATCATTTTCTATATAAGATTGCTCTACTCCTGGTACAAGATGTGCGTCAAAAACAATAATTACGCGCCAACCCATCGCTGCTTTATATTCAGCCATGAGTTCTATCAACCTTCTACGCGCATCCTCAAAATTCGTATCACGCAATGGCCGCAGCTCTTTCCAAGATCCAATCATATTATAGCCATCAACAAGCAAAATGTTTTTCATTGTTACTCAATCGCTTCTTGACGTTTACGATACACTTCGTACATTAATAAAGCCGCTGCTACTGATGCGTTCAGTGATGTGACATGCCCAACCATCGGTAAGTGATATAAAAAATCGCATTTCTCTTTTAATAAACGCCCCATCCCTTTGCCCTCACTACCGATAATGATGGCTAATGGTAATGTTGCATCCATTTTTCGATAATCTGCAGATCCCTTTGCATCTGTCCCTGCAATCCATATACCACGTTCTTTTAATTCATCTATTGTTTGAGCAAGGTTGTTTACACGTACAACCGGAACGTGTTCAATCGCTCCTGTAGATGCCTTTGCCACTACTGCTGTTAAACTCACTGATCGGCGCTTAGGAATAATAATACCATGTGCCCCTATAGCATCAGCCGTTCTCATAATAGACCCTAGATTATGAGGATCCTCTAACTCATCTAAGATTAAGAAAAAAGGATCTTCCTGTTTATTAGCCGCTGCTGCAAATAAATCCTCAAGTTCAGCATACTTATAAGCGGCAACAGAAGCAACGATTCCTTGATGATTAGCACTTGATAATTGATCAACTTTCTTTTTTGGGACAAATTGAACTATAACACCACGTTCACGGGCTAAATCTAGCAGTTCATTGACGCCAGATTTCTTTACTCCTTCTGCAATCCATACTTTATTCATATCGCGGCCTGAACGAAGTGCTTCTAACACTGGGTTTTTACCGGCAATAATTTCACCATTCTGTTCTGCCATTATTTAGACACTCCTTTTGATTCCTCGATTATTTGAATAGCATATGCAATGATTTCGTAGACGCGTTCTAGTTCATTCAATAAATATAAACTACCAAGCACTGCCTCAAAGCCTGAGCTATTACGATAGGTCTGGACATCCGTATTTTTTGGTACAGAGCCGGATTTGGCATTGCGTCCACGGCGGAACACAGCCAATTCCTCCTCTGTTAAATAATTTTCATCTATCATGCGATGAACGATCATAGATTGCGCTTTTGCTGAAACGTAGCGAGTTGCCTCTCGATGTAGTGTGTTTGGTTTAACACGACCAGAGCGTAGCAAATATTCTCGGACCTTTTGTTCCAATACGGCATCACCCATATAGGCTAACGCCAGCGCTTTTAATTGTTTAACATCTTCATTGCGAAGTTTATCCAACTTAATTACCCTCGTTTCCATCTAGTTCCTTGTCGTGTATCTTCTAAAATGATACCTTGGGCTTGCAAATGGTCACGGATCTCATCAGAACGAGCAAAATCACGACTTTTACGTGCCTCAACGCGCTCTTGTAATAATTCTTCAATTTCTTCGTCTAATAGTTCTTCTTCTTTTGCAAATTCAATACCTAAGACGTCACCTAGTACTTCAAAGGTTTCAATAAAAGTTTCTAATACCTTCTTGCAAGTATTGGCTTCACTTAAGTAAATGTTAGCAATACGAGCTACTTCAAATAATACAGAAATAGCGTTGGCTGTATTAAAATCATCGTCCATTGCCTCTTCAAAATGCGCTTTTTGTTCCGTAATTTTGTTCAGCCATTCTTCTGAATGATCACCTAAGCTTACGGTAGTCGTAAGGCGGTGCTTCACATTGTTGTATGCTGTACGAATACGCTCTAAACCTGACGCAGCAGCTTCTACTAGATCCTTCGCAAAGTTAATTGGATGACGATAATGGACAGATAGCATGAAGAAACGCAATATCTGCGGGTCAATTTGTTTACGGATATCATTCACAAGAATAAAATTCCCAAGAGATTTGGACATCTTTTCATTATCAATATTAATATACCCGTTATGCATCCAATAACGCGCAAATGTTTTATCATTGTGTGCCTCTGATTGAGCAATTTCATTTTCGTGGTGAGGGAAAGTTAAATCCTGCCCACCAGCATGAATATCAATAGTATCTCCTAAATGTTCACGAGCCATTACAGAACACTCAATATGCCACCCTGGACGGCCATCTCCCCATGGGCTTTGCCAGAATATCTCACCTGGCTTAGCAGCTTTCCATAAAGCGAAATCTAGCGCATCATCTTTTTTCTCGCCCGCTTCAATACGAGCACCGATTTTTAAATCGTCAACTGATTGGTGTGATAATTTACCGTAGCCATCAAATTTACGAGTACGGTAATATACATCTCCAGCAGACTCATAAGCGTAGCCCTTTTCAATTAGCACTTGAATAAATTGAATGATATCGTCCATATGCTCTGTCACACGTGGATGAACATCTGCTTTTTTGCATCCCAGTGCTGTAACATCTTCAAAATAGGCTGCAATAAAGCGCTCTGTTAATTCATGCACTTCTTCACCAAGCTCATTTGCTGCTTTAATAATTTTATCGTCTACATCCGTAAAATTGGAAACAAACTTTACATCATAGCCTTTATACTGAAAATAACGACGTACTGTATCATAAACAATTACAGGACGTGAATTCCCAATATGGATATAGTTATACACCGTAGGACCGCAGACATACATTTTTACCTTGCCCTCTTCTAGCGGTACAAAGGTTTCCTTTTGTCGTGTTAATGAGTTAAAAATTTGAATACCCATTGTGTTTCACTCTCCTTTTCTGTTGAATAAAAAAGCGCCCCTATCACTCCTAAAAGGAATGACAGAGACGCTCGATTTGCGTGGTTCCACTCTGATTGAAGACAAAAAGCCTTCCACTTTGGACATCCATTAACGGGGATGACTCGATAAAGCCTACTCTCGTTCAGCTTTATGCTCAAAGGTGCATTTCAGTTTTGCCTAGGCTCAGACCACTTTCAGCCGATGATGGTCCTCTCTTAAGAGCATGCGCCACTTACTTCTCCTTATCAACGCTTTTTCAATGTAAATACATTTTACAACGAAAGAATGAATTGTCAATAAATTTATCTTTATTGTGCAAATTTCTCTACACGGTCAATTGCTTTCTCTTTACCAATTAAACAAATGGCGTTCGGCAACTCTGGTCCATGTGTTTCACCAGTTGTCACAACACGGATTGGCATGAACAGATTTTTACCTTTATGACCAGTTGTCTTTTGTACAGCTTTAATTGCAGCTTTTACCGCATCTGGTGTAAACTCTTCTAGCTCTTCCAATTGCGCTTTAAATGCTGCCATTACTTCAGGTACTTGCTCTCCTGCTAAAACCTCTTTTGCTTCTTCATCATATTCAATATGGTCGTTAAAGAATAGGCTAGATAATTCGACAATTTCTGCACCAAAGCTCATTTGGTCATGATAAAGCGCAATTAAATCCGTCGCCCAAGCATGTTGCTCTGCAGTCAATTCTTCAGGTAATAAGCCTGCTTTTTGTAGGTGTGGTAAAGATAATGCTACAACTTCTTCCAAAGACAATTTTTTAATATATTGATTATTCATCCATGTTAGCTTTTGTTTATCGAACATAGATGGTGATTTTGAAAGACGTTTCTCATCAAAAATTTTGATAAATTCTTCTTTTGAGAAAATCTCTTCTTCTCCCTCTGGAGACCAACCAAGTAGCGCAAAGAAGTTAAACATCGCTTCAGGAAGATAACCTAAATCTTTATATTGCGTAACAAATTGAATAATCGATTCATCACGCTTTGATAGTTTTTTACGGTTTTCGTTAATAATTAATGTCATATGACCAAAGCGTGGATATTCCCAACCAAATGCATCAAAGATCATCATTTGCTTTGGTGTATTCGATAAATGCTCCTCACCGCGGAAAACGTGAGAGATTTCCATAAAGTGATCATCTAAAACAACTGCATAGTTATATGTTGGAATACCATTAGCTTTTACAAGTACCCAATCACCAATATCTTTAGATTCAAATGTAACTTGTCCACGAACTAAATCTTCAAATTCGTATGTTACATTTTCAGGTACACGCATACGAATTGTGTATGGCTCACCTGCCGCTTCTTTAGCAGCGACTTCATCTGCTGATAAGTGGCGACATGTACCATCATAAGTAGGAGCCGCTACACCTCTTGCTTTTTGTTCTTCACGAGATGCTTCAAGCTTTTCAGAAGAACAGAAACACTTGTAGGCTACACCTTGCTCTAATAGTTTTTCAGCGTGTTCTTTATAAATATCAAGACGTTCCATTTGACGATAAGGCGCATAAGGTCCACCAATATCAATGGACTCATCATATTCAATACCTAACCATTTTAGGTTATCTAGCTGAGATGCTTCTCCGCCCTCTACATTACGTTCAATATCCGTATCTTCAATACGTACAATGAATTTACCGTTATGATGTTTTGCATATAAATAATTGAATAATGCTGTACGCGCTCCACCGATATGTAAATAACCTGTTGGAGATGGCGCGTAACGAACGCGAACTTCTTTCGTCATAATTAAAAGCCTCCTAAATTTTCGATCAAAAATTGACTTTGTTCATTTTACCACTCTGTTACAGGAAATAAAAGCGGGGTTCATCCA
Organism: Lysinibacillus sp. HST-98; assembly: GCF_016757845.1. Classification (NCBI taxonomy): domain Bacteria; kingdom Bacillati; phylum Bacillota; class Bacilli; order Caryophanales; family Bacillaceae; genus Lysinibacillus; species Lysinibacillus sp. HST-98. Next base: position 152,326 of record NZ_JAENHX010000008.1, on the reverse strand, counting down.
CATTTATTTCTTGATCAATAGAATCGTTGCCATTGCCGCAATACCTTCCTCGCGACCTGTAAAACCTAATCGTTCAGTTGTAGTTGCTTTAACATTTACCTGTGAAGGCTCTGCGTGTAATAATTCAGCGATACGTTGTTGCATCTGTCCAATATAGGGTGCCATTTTAGGACGTTGTGCCATAATGGTACAATCGACATTACCTAGAGAATAACCCTTGTCCTCAACAATCTTCCAAATGTACTCTAATAATTTTGCTGAATCTGCATCTTTAAATGCAGGGTCTGTATCTGGAAAATGACGGCCAATATCCCCTTCTCCAATTGCTCCTAGAGCCGCGTCTGTGACAGTGTGTAAGAGAACATCCGCATCTGAATGTCCTACTAGTCCTTTTTCATGCGGAATGGTAATGCCCCCAATAATTAATGGACGACCTTCTTCAAATGCATGTACGTCAAAACCTTGTCCAATTCGAAACATATTCATCTTCCTTTAATTAATATTTATCATTATCATATCAAAATTTGCCCTAGGTTGTTTGAAAAGCGCTTTAATAATTATCCTCCTATAGCAGTAATGGGCAGTTTAGAAAGCTACACTCTCTAGACTGCCCCATATTCTTTAAATATGATACTCTATATTTTTCATTTGACTGTTGCTAATATTCGGAGATGGCTGTGAATTATAGACACGTGAATAAGGGGGAACGGAGTGTGTTAGCCAAATATTACTCCCTAAGACGGAATCATGTCCAATCGTCGTCTCGCCCCCTAAAATAGTAGCACCAGCATAAATGACAACATTGTCAGCAATATTCGGATGACGCTTAATGCCCTTAATTGGATTACCATTTTCATCTAACGGGAAGCTTAGTGCACCTAATGTTACACCTTGATAAATTTTTACATTCTTACCGATAGTGCAAGTTTCACCGATAACGACACCTGTTCCATGGTCAATAAAGAAAGATTCTCCTATGGTAGCCCCTGGATGAATATCGATACCTGTTAATCGGTGTGCATATTCTGACATAATACGAGGCACAATTTGTACGCCCATTTCGTATAACTCATGTGCGATGCGGTGAATATAAACAGCCACAATAGATGGATAGCTTAGTAAAATCTCCTCTGTGGAAAGAGCTGCAGGGTCACCATTATATGCCGCTTGAATATCTGTTTGTAACACTTGGCGAATGGCAGGAAATCGATTAATCAAATTCATAACAATTTTGTCTGCTTGTTCACGGCAATACTTCTCGCAATTGGCAGGATCACTGTCCTCCATATTATAAAATAATACTTTTTCGATAATATCTCGCAAATCTAATGCTGTTTCACGCAGCTTATTACTGCAAACTACGTTCACCCTTGTTTCATCAATAGGTCTTGTCATATAAATGCCAGGAAACAGCACCTCATGGAAATTATCGATTATTTTTATAACCCGATCTCGTCCATCAAAGCCTATTGAGTTGTCAACGTCGATGTACTGTTTATTTATACTAGTTAATGAACCTGTAATTTCTGGAACCTTTTGATTTAACCAATCATTTAATGACACAATAAACACCCCTCACATCTTTTCATCTATTCTATTACCTTATTAATCATATATCCACTATTTCATTTTACACGTAAAACGATCACAAATGGATAAAACCACTTTATTTGAACTATTCCAACTTTTTATTTTCTTCCTACGCCTTCGCATCTAATTCGACTAGCAAAATGTCATTATTATCATACATATATGGATGAACAGATTACGAAGCAATAAGGCATTCTGACCATACAATTTTCCCCAACCAAAACAAATAAAAAAGACTATCCATTCTCAAAAAACTACGAATGAATAGCCTCTATAAATAATATTTCTTAATGATTAAATGATTCACGCTTACGCAAAATTGCCTCACCAAATACTAAGTCTTCTTGTGTTGTCATTTTTACATTTTCATAACTACTTTCTACGATGTGTACCTGATGTCCGAGACGCTCCATTAGCATTGCCTCATCTGTCCCAAGAAAACCTACTTTTTCAGCTACGTCCTCCGCTTCCATAATTAATTCAAAACGGAATGCTTGTGGAGTTTGTACCATCCAAAGGCTTTCTCGATCAACCGTTTCCTCTATAATGCCATTCATTGATACTTTTTTCATCGTATCTTTCGCACGAACCCCTGCAATTGCTGCACCATGATTATGCGCGTTCTGTACAAGCTTTGCAATGATATCATGCGTAATAAACGGGCGTGCTGCATCGTGGACAAGCACAATATCTACCTGTTGCATCTCTTTCATGCACGAATGGACCGAATGCTGTCGCTCAGCACCCCCATCAGGTAAACCCTTCACTTTGGTAATCCTATAGTCCTCTAGCATTTTTTGAATAAATCCACGTTCTTCTGGTTTTACAGCGAGCCAAATACCTGTGCAAGCGGGATCTTGTTGAAACACTTCTAGTGTGTGTACCAGAATAGGTTTCTCTAAAAGCTTTAAAAATAATTTATTTTGCCCTGCTCCCATACGCTTACCACTTCCAGCAGCAGGTAGAACCACTTCATATTGCATTTTCCCACATCCTAATCGTCCTTCGGCTTAGCAAATATCATACGACCTGCCGATGTTTGCAGCACACTAGTAACTGTAACTGTAATTGCCTGTCCGATGTAACTACGACCACCTTCAACCACAATCATCGTACCATCATCTAAATAGGCAACTCCTTGGTTATGCTCTTTGCCATCCTTTATAACCACAACCTGCATATCTTCACCTGGTATGACTACAGGTTTCACTGCATTCGCTAAATCATTGATATTTAACACTTTTACATGATGGAGCTCACAGACTTTATTCAGGTTAAAATCATTCGTAACGATGCATGTATCATTGCCCATTTTTTTTGCAAGACGGACAAGCTTTAAATCTACCTCTTGTACATCTTCAAAATCCTCATCCGTAATTTCAACTTTTGTCTTACGCTCATCTTGTAATTTTTTTAAAATATCTAAACCACGCCGACCTCTTGTGCGCTTTAAGGTATCAGAAGAATCAGCTATATGCTGAAGCTCTGTGAGCACAAATTGAGGTACAACTAATATACCTTCAATGAAGCCTGTTTCAGAAATATCAGCAATACGACCATCGATAATTACACTTGTATCTAGCAGTTTGTAGCTTCCACGAACCTCCTGAGCTTCAGCACCTTCAGCAGCTTTTTTCTTCGTATTGGTACTACGTAATGTAAAAAGCTGTATGAGCTCATCTCTTTTTCTAAAACCTAGACGGAACCCTAAATACCCTAATACAAATGACAGGATAATTGGAAGTACTTCCGAAATAACAGGGAATGGTACACTATCAATGGCAAAGCCTAAAAAGTAAGCGACAATCAACCCAATTATTAAACCAAACGTACCAAATAATAAATCTCCGATAGGAACCTTAAACAGAACTTCTTCCATCCAGCTAATGAGCCTTACAAAGTAATCGGAAAATGCAAAAGATAGTGTAAACAGTAAAAGTGCGCCTAGAGCTACTGATACATAAGGATTATCTAGCCAAGGATTAGATGATAAATGAAGCAATTCGTATAATGGCGGTAAGAAAACAAGGCCCAATGCTCCTCCAATCAGTAAAAACGCAATTTGAACAAATTTTTTCACAAGCTGTCACCTCCTAATGGTTAGTTAAGATTATACATAGTTTACGGTAGAAAATCTTTCATGAGCTCAGTCAAAATCTCATTATTTTTGATGTTGTGAAACAAGGATAAGACAGTTAGACAAAATTTTACAAACTTCTATTTTGTTCGTACTAGATGAAATCCTTTATTCATTCATCAGCTATTATTTAGGACGTTCATTCTTTTATTTGAGTTTCCGATATTAGCATTAAAAATGAAGGAAAATGCATGTCAGAATAATATCCAACATGCACAACCTCCTTTATAACTCTCTAAAGCATGCATTTAGTGCATCTTTTATCGTTTCTACACCAACAATTTCAATTCCCTGCGGAAATTCCCAACCACCAATATTCGAAGAAGGAATGAAAGCTCTTTTAAATCCAAGCTTCGCCGCTTCAATGACTCTCTGTTCTATACGTGATACCCGACGGACCTCACCTGTCAGTCCGACCTCACCAATAAAGCAATCCGTTGCACGCACTGCCTGATCCTTAAAACTAGATACAATGCTTGTCAACACTGCTAAATCTATTGCTGGCTCATCCAGCTTGACACCACCAGCAACTTTAATATATGCATCCTGAGCTTGTAGCATGAGACCCATACGCTTTTCTAGTACAGCCATTAGCAATTGTACTCGATTTTGATCGACACCTGTGGCCATACGTTTAGGATAGTTAAAGCTCGTAGGCGTAACTAAGGATTGAATTTCAACAAGGATTGGCCTTGTCCCCTCCATTGAGGCTACAATAGTTGACCCCGCCGCACCTTGTGAACGCTCCTGTAAAAATAGCTCAGAAGGGTTTAGAACTTCCTTTAACCCACCTTGAAGCATTTCAAATATAGCAATTTCATTTGTAGATCCGAAGCGGTTTTTTTGGCTTCGTAAAATACGATGATTATGATGTCTCTCCCCTTCAAAGTACAGTACAGTATCCACCATATGCTCTAAAATACGTGGCCCTGCAATTTGTCCCTCTTTTGTGACATGCCCTACTAGAAAAATAGCAATACCTTTTGTTTTAGCGATTCGCATCAGCTCAGCTGTACATTCACGAACCTGTGAGACACTACCTGGGGCGCTTGTTACTTCTGGATGAAAAACCGTTTGTATGGAATCGACAATGACAAATTTAGGTTGTACTTCATCAATGGTTTGGTTTAAAAACTCTAGGTTTGTTTCAGAGTATATGTAAAGCTCTTGAGAAATCACTCCTAAACGCTCTGCTCGTAATTTCGTTTGACGAATAGATTCCTCTCCAGAAATATAAAGTACGCGATGCCCTTTATTCGAGAGTAATGCGGAAACCTGTAATAGTAATGTTGATTTCCCTATTCCAGGATCACCCCCAATTAATACTAGAGAACCAGGTACAATGCCACCGCCTAATACACGATTGAGTTCGCCCATTTCTGTTGCTACGCGCGATTCTTCAGTAGCTTCCACTTGGATAATGGGGATTGCCTTTTGAGTAACTGTAGCAGAATGTTGAAATGCTCCACGTGGGCCTTTTGCAACCATTTCTACTTCTTCCACCATTTTATTCCATTCGCCACACCCAGGGCATCTTCCCATCCATTTAGCAGATTCATAGCCACAGCCTGAACATACAAATTTCGTTTTTTTCTTTGCCAAATTGCTTTCACCTCGAATATTTGTTCTTATCCTTAATTGTACAAAAAAAAAGACAGCTTGGCACTTAAAGCCTTACTGTCTTTTCTTGAAATTATTTAGAGATGGAAACTCCCTCTTTTTTCTTTACAACAAACTCATCGTTTACGTAATCAATGACAACCTGATTACCCTTTTCTACATTACCCTTTAGTAATTCTTCTGATAATCGATCCTCTACTTGTTTTTGTAATGCACGACGTAGTGGACGAGCACCATATTGAGGGTCATAGCCTTCTTCAGCAATTTTTTCAAGTGCTGCATCAGTCAGCTCTAACGAAATATCTTGCTCTTTCAAGCGTTTTGTTAAAGCATTGCCCATCATCGCAATGATTTCTTTTAAGTGCTCTTTTTCTAAGGCGTGGAAGACAATCATTTCATCGATACGGTTTAAGAATTCTGGACGGAATGCTTTTTTCAATTCTTCTAACATCGTACCCTTCATGTCTTTATGCTTAGACTCTGCACCACCTACATTGAAACCAAGGTTCTTTTGGTATTTTAATGCATCTGCACCAACGTTTGACGTCATAATGACCACTGTATTGCGGAAGTCTACTACACGTCCCTTAGAGTCAGTTAAACGACCATCTTCAAGCACTTGCAATAGAATATTGAATACATCAGGGTGTGCCTTTTCAATTTCATCTAATAAAACGACTGAATATGGCTTACGGCGAACTTTCTCTGTCAGTTGGCCACCATCATCGAAGCCTACATAGCCTGGAGGTGAACCTACTAGACGAGAAGTCGAATGTTTCTCCATATACTCGGACATATCAACACGAATCATCGCATCCTCATCACCAAACATTACTTCAGCAAGTGCTCTTGCAAGCTCTGTTTTACCAACGCCTGTAGGTCCTAAGAAGATAAATGAGCCAATTGGTCGTTTTGGATCTTTTAAGCCTGCTCTTGCACGACGTATTGCACGAGAAATCGCTTCTACTGCTTCTCCTTGCCCTACTACACGTTTGTGTAACTCTTCTTCAAGCTGTAATAACTTCGAAGATTCTTCAGAAGCAATTTTAGCTACTGGAATTCCTGTCCACATTGATACAACTGCTGCTACATCATCCACAGTCACTTTAGATTCGGCTTTACCTTGCTCTTCTTTCCAATTTTTTCGAGTAGCTTCAATTTCATCCTTCAGCTTTTGCTCTGTATCTCTTAGCGCTGCTGCCTTTTCAAATTCTTGACCTGATACGGCTGCATTTTTTTCAGAACGAACATTTTCAAGCTTATCCTCAAGCGCCTTTAAGTTTGGTGGGACTGCGAATGAGCGTAAGCGTACTTTAGAACCTGCTTCATCGATTAAGTCAATCGCTTTATCTGGTAAGAATCGGTCAGAAATATATCTATCACTCATTTTTGCCGCTGCTTCAATCGCTTCATCTGTAATTTTCACACGGTGATGCGCTTCATAACGATCGCGTAAGCCTTGAATAATTAGAATAGCCTCTTCCACTGTCGGCTCATCCACTTGGATTGGTTGGAAACGACGCTCTAAGGCTGCATCCTTTTCAATGTACTTGCGGTACTCATCAAGTGTTGTGGCACCAATACATTGAAGTTCACCACGTGCTAAAGATGGTTTTAAGATATTTGATGCATCAATCGCACCTTCAGCACCACCCGCACCAATTAATGTATGCAATTCGTCAATAAATAAAATGATGTTGCCTGCTTGGCGAATTTCATCCATCACTTTTTTCAAACGATCTTCAAATTCTCCACGATATTTTGTACCTGCAACAACTGTCCCCATATCTAAGGTCATTACACGTTTGTCACGAAGGATTTCTGGAACTTCATTATTAATAATTTGCTGTGCCAATCCTTCAGCAATCGCTGTTTTACCAACACCTGGCTCACCAATTAATACAGGGTTATTTTTCGTACGACGCGATAAAACCTCAATAACTCGTGTAATTTCCTTGCTTCGGCCAATGACAGGGTCTAATGTACCTTCACGTGCAATTTGTGTTAGATCACGTGCTAGGCTATCTAATGTAGGTGTATTGGCAGCTTGAGCTGCTTGTTGGCCAGATTGTGCATTATCATTATTACCTAATAGCAATAATACTTGCTGGCGAGCTTTATTTAAGCCGACTCCCGCATTGTTTAAAACGCGAGCTGCCACCCCCTCACCCTCACGTATAAGCGCCAATAATAAATGCTCTGTACCGATATAGGAGTGACCTAGTTTACGTGACTCATCAACAGATAATTCAATTACTTTTTTAGCTCTTGGCGTATAATGAACGATTGGACCGACATCTTCTTTGCCCTTACCAACTAATTCTTCAATGCCAGCTTCAATCATTTGAGGACTAATATCAATGGCTTCTAACGCTTTCGCAGCAATACCACCGCCTTCACGTATAAGCCCTAATAGAATATGCTCTGTACCGATAGATTCGTGCTTCCAACGAATAGCCTCTTCCTGAGCAAGCTGTAATACTTTTTGCGCGCGTTGTGTAAAACGATTAAACATCATATAAATCCTCTCCTTTTTCCCCATTTATAGGCTTATTCGCATGTTCTTGGGATAATGCGTCACGAAGCATCTCCGCTCGTACACGATCCCGTTCAGCAGGTGGTAATGCCTCACCTGCATAGTGCTGTAAAAAACCTGGTTGCATACTAACAACACATTCATTTAAGGTCGTTGCTTGTATACCATCAATCAATTGTAAATCTACTCCTAAACGAACATTAGATAGGCAAGTAGCAGCTTCCTCACTTGTTAAAATTCTTGCATGTGTAAGTGTGCCTAAAGCTCGATATACGCGATCTTCTAGCGCAAGCTCTGCCTTTTCCATTAATTTACCTCTTGCATGCCGCTCTTTTTGAATAATCTTTTCAGCGACACTTTGTATATCTGCTAATATATCTTCCTCTGTCTTCCCAAGTGTAATTTGGTTAGAGACTTGATAAACATTTCCTAAATTTTCGCTTCCTTCACCATATATACCTCTTACAGTCATTCCTAAGCGTGTCATGGCATTTATAATTTGATTCATTTGCCCAGTTAATGTAAGAGCGGGTAAATGCATCATGACGGATGCTCGTAGCCCTGTACCAATATTCGTTGGACAGCTTGTTAAATAACCAAAAGTATCTCGAAAAGCATATGGTAATACTTTCTCTAGGATACGATCAATCTTATTTGCTTGTTCATAGGCACTTTGAAGTTGAAAACTTGCTGTCATACATTGAATGCGTAAATGATCCTCTTCATTCACCATAATGCTAATGGATTCATCTTCAGAGAGTAGTATAGAGCCCACTTGCTCTTTTTTAGCCAGTTGCGGGCTAATCAAATGCTTTTCTACAAGAATTTGACGCTGTAAAGGGGTTAAATCCTTTATAGCAAAATAAGCATAATCATTTTGAAGCGTTGGGCTATCGCTGATTGCATGTGTAACGGCCTGTTCCACTTGCAGTGCCTCATTTTCTGAAAATGCTAATGGAAAACGATAGCCATCTAAATTTCGTGCAAGGCGGATCCGTGTACTAATGACGATATCTGAGTAATCATCTTTGATATGCATCCATGTTGGTGTCGCACGCTCTAAAAATGATTCAATCATCATGTCACATCACCACCTTCAAATTGTAGATGCTTCTCTAGCTCTTTGACTTCATCACGTAGCTTCGCCGCTTCTTCAAACTGTTCTTCATCTACGGCGGATTTCATACGCTTGCGGATATCCTCTATTTGCTTTTTAATAACATACACATTACTGCGAGCACCAGGCATTTTACCAATGTGTTGTGGACCTGCCTGAATACGATTAAAAAGCTTTGGCAAATGATCTCCAAATGTGTCATAACAGCTTGGGCACCCGAATTTTCCTTCTTTTAAAAATTGCTTATACGAAAATCCACATTGTGGGCATGTTTGCTGCTGTGGTTGTACCTGTTGTTTTTCCCCCACCTTTTGCCATGTAGGAGAGCCAAACCAGTTAGACAATAACTGTTGAATAGATACTGGCTCTTGTTTAAACTCTGCATGAAATGGATGGAATTGTGAGGCGCAGACGTCACAATAATGATGCTCTACTTTTTGCCCACTTTGAACTTGTGTTACTGTAACTGTCGCATTACGTTGTTTACAATGTTCGCATATCATTTCCATCACCTCACTATTTTTGTTGTTCATATTTTATTGTTGTCAGCATTGCTCGCAATATTTTTGATCGAATGACATCTCTTAATGGGAGATGCAAGTCGATCGTGGAGCGATCAATTGCTGCTAACATTAATTTCGCTTCTCGCTTGGAAATTACCTGCTCATCAATGAGTCGATAAACCAAATCTTCTGCCATCGTTTGTGATGCCCCACCTTCAATTTGCCTGAGAACATCGTCGATCAAATCAATCTGTGAATTCGCGCGGACACGTAAAATTCGAATGTATCCACCACCACCACGTTTGCTCTCAACAAGGTAACCCCGCTCGGCAGTAAATCTTGTATTAATAACATAATTTATTTGTGATGGTACACATTGAAATTTATCAGCAATTTCACTACGTTTAATTTCAATATGCCCTTCCCCACCTAATTCAAGTACTTGCTTTAAGTAACCCTCTATGATGTCTGATATATTACGCATTTTAGGAATACACCTCGCTTGCTTCACTGACTTTGACTATCTTTGACTTTCTTTGAGTATATTATACAAAACGCTTGAAAAAAATTGCAATGATTTCGCCCATAGAAAAGTGCAAAGTCTTGAAAATGGCTTTTTAATAACCGAAAAAGGCACTTTTCGATCATTTGTTTACGGTTTAATAATTTCCTCATACACCTAATGTACCCTTATTCGTCATAGAAAAAACGCAAGCATATGCAATTAGCATATACTTGCGTCTATGAAAATTATACCCAGCGACCAACAATTGGATAACGCCAAGGTTCATCAGACAATGCTTTTACGATACCGATAATCGGTACCACAAATAGCATAATGCCGAAAATGATTAAAAATGGTAAGCCAATAAGGACAAAGCTTAAAACAACAGAGATAGCAATTAAAACACCCATGACAATTTGGAATAGCAGTGCTTGAATAGAAATTGCCTTTATTTCCTCATCCGAACTAATTAAAAAGAAAATAATGGGCACTAACCATGGCGCAAAAAATGCACTTGCGTGTATGATTACTTTAGACCATTTAGACTCCATATATATCAACCCTTTCTTTGAACTTTATTCTATGTTTTGTGTACTACTATTTACGGAACTATACCCGCAATAGTTTCACATTAAGAAGGATTTTTTAAAATTTTTTTGAAAGGCTGTGAGGAGCGTTGGAATTTAACAACACATTAGCAAATGAATATGAAAAGGGTATTCGCCGTACATTGCCGAGTTATGATACCATGCTACGTTTAATACAAACTTTTTATTATTCTAGGCTATCAGAAAATGCTAACATGTTAGTCGTGGGAGCAGGGAGTGGCAATGAAATTATACAGCTTGCAGAAGGAAGACCTCACTGGTCATTCACTGGCATTGATCCATCAGAATCCATGCTTACTATAGCTAAAGAGCGTTTGCTCACTCTACCAAATAATATGTCATTCCATCAGGCTACAATACTAGATGCTTCGCTGTCCTCTACTCAGTATGATGCAGCAAGTTGTGTACTCGTCTTGCATTTTATTCACGATTATAAAGAAAAGCTAGAAACAATAAAAGCAATAGCAAGACATTTGAAACCTGGAGCACCATTTGTCCTTGTTTCAAAATATGGTCAGCTAGGATCTTTAGAAACAGAACTACAATTTGATTTATGGCGTTCTTATTGGCTACAGCATACAAGACTTTCTTTATCCGATGTAGCAGAGATGGAAAAATCCATTCGTTCCCTTTCTTTTATGAGTGAAGAGGAAATTTTAACACTTTTACAAAGTGCGGGCTTTACTAAACCTTCTAGATTTTTTGCCACTACTTTGTTCGGTGGTTGGGTATGCTTTAAAGAGGATCGCTAACTATTTTGTAGTAAATAATTTGAGGTGAAAACCGTGATAAGCACCATTGGCATTACAAAGCAGCAACAATTGTTAAAGGATTTTCCATTAGAAGAGATACATCAGCAAGAATTTGAATGGTATTGGGTTGATTTTAATTGTCCTACAGCCGAGGAAGAATTATTGTTGGATACATTTTTCCACTTTCACCCTCTTGCTATTGAAGATTGCTTAATGAGGTTGCAGCGTCCTAAGCTCGATTTCTATGATGATTTTCATTTCTTTGTCATTCATCGAGTAAATGAAGAGACGTTAGCTGCGGAGGAGGTTAATATTTTTGCCTCCAATAAATTCATCATAACCTTCCATAAAAATCCTGTCCCTGAGATAGAGAAGGTGCAAAAAATGCTGGAAAACCAACCGAAGAATTGGGAGCGAGGTACTGTATACCTAACGTATCAAACCATTGATAAAATTGTTGATAGTTATTTCCCACTCGTTTACAAAATTGAAGATCATCTAAATGCTTTAGAAGGTGAACTTACATACCAAAGTAATGTAAATGCCATGAAAATTGTCTTCGAGTTCCGTAGTGACTTGCTTGACTTAAGACGTACTATTTTACCAATGCGTGATCTTTTATATCGCATTCTTAATTCTTACCGTTTCTCACTAAAAAAATCGGAGAGAGCTTATTTTGGAGATATCTACGACCATCTACTTAAGCTAACAGAAATGGTTGAATCTAATCGAGAGCTTACAGCAGATATGCGAGATAGTTATATGGCTATGAGTTCTAGCCGAATGAACGGGATTATGATGACTTTAACAATTGTATCAACTATCTTTATACCACTTACTTTCATTGCTGGTGTGTATGGGATGAATTTCGATAACATGCCTGAGCTACATGGGCAATACAGCTATTTTATTGTACTCGGGATTATGATAATTATCGTTATCTTTATGTTGGCCGTCTTTAAACATAAAGGCTGGTTTAAACTGTTTAAACCATAAAAAGACTGCTCGTTTTAATAAAAACGAGCAGTTTTTTAATCTATTAATATGGTCCTCTGTCATCAATCTTATTATCACCTTGCTGTGGAAATAAAAAGTACGCTAATACCCCTGATCCCAAAGCTGCACATATTGTAATTAATAATTGCTCAATATCTGGTACCTCAGCATGATAGTTTCGTAGCATATAAACAGAGCCAATGGAAACAATCACCATAACAGGAATAACAAATTTAAAACGTTTTTTCTCCATACCACCCCTCCTTCCATTTTTATTTTCGTACGATTTTTATATTGCTAAACAGTTCGTATTTTACAGGTTTCCTATTTTAAATTCAAATTTACATTGCTTCACCATTTGGACTAACAATAAAGTAAAAAAAATAAAGAATTAACCAATTTTTTAACCAAATATTCAGCAAATAATAGTAAAATAGATTTAATACCATTTATTTATTAAATTTACAAACCTAACAAATTTCAAAAGTGCTTATTTACTTACAATTTATTATGGATATTAAGAATGGAGCAAATAATAATGAGTTGGTTTTCAAAAAATAGTAGTGCTAGCTACGCAATTACATTAACACCTGAAAATTTTAAGAGCAATGTACAATTAGATGTATTGAACCACCCCAACCTTCAAAAACAATTACAACTTTTAAATTTAACACTTGAGGATTTAGCTATCATTAAGCAACTACAGCCTTTGGCTAAAGACCTAGTTCCTGAAATGGTGGAGAAATTTTATGTAGCCATTAGTTTGAGCCAAGATTTACTTGATATTATTAATAGAACATCACATATTGATCGTTTGAAAATCACGTTACATAAACATTTAAGTGACATTTTTGAAAGTCATATTAATGATGCCTATATTGCTGAACGAAAAGCCATTGCTGAGGCTCACGTTCGAATTGGCTTGCAATCAAAGTGGTATATTGCCTCATTCCAGTCACTCACTACTACTTTTGCAAACTTTGTGAACGAGGTAGATATTTCCAAAACAGATGCTATTCGTGCTATAAACGCTTTTTGTAAAATCATTAATTTTGAGCAACAGCTCGTGATTGAGGCATATGAAAAAGAGGAAGAACGTATTCGATCAACAGCAGATGCAACAAAAAATTCCCTTGTAACGACGATCCAAAGTACTGCAGAGGAGCTTAATGCCATTAGTGAAGAAACAGCCGCATCACTATTAGTGATTTCCTCACAAACAGATGATATTGCTGTAGCAACCAAGCAAGGATTGAGTTTTGTAGCAGATACACAAGAAAAATCAAGACGAGGCCAACAGCAATTGAAAGAACAAAATGATTTAATCCAAGTTATTTTGCAAAGTGTCAATGGTCTTGAAGTAACGATGAACCAACTACGTACCTCTTCTCAAAAAATTTCTGAAATCGTTGGGCTAGTTACAGGCATTGCTGATCAAACCAATTTATTAGCATTAAATGCTTCGATTGAAGCTGCACGAGCTGGAGAACATGGGAAAGGTTTTGCAGTGGTGGCTGAGGAAGTTCGTAAACTTGCTGAGGAAACAAAAAATGCTGTCCAAAATGTTTCTCATCTTATTAAGGACACAGAAAGTAATATTACGACTATGGCTAATTCAGTTATTAATGTTGATCAAAAAATTCAACATAGTGTCAATACACAAGAAAGCTTATCCAAGTCATTTAATGATATTGCTGATGCAGTTTCTGGCATTCAGCAGCAATACGTAAATACATCTAGAGATATTTCAGCCATTTCTAATTTAATCACTGAATTATCGCAGGGCGCTACGCTAGTCTCTTCTTCTTCCGACTCGCTCATTAATGTTGTCAATGAACTAAATATGTAAAATAAAAAGGGAACTCATTTGGAGTTCCCTTTTTCCTTAATGCGGCAATGCACGTTTTTGTTTACGATGCTCTCGTCTTGCTGGCCCAGTTTCAAATAAGCGCTTCTCTTCATCTGTTTCAGGAAAGATTGAGGGAACTGGTACGGGTTTCCCTTCCTCATTTACTGCAACCATCGTGACAAATGATTCTGTCGTTAATTTTTCCTCGCCAGTCTCAATATTGCGAGAAACAACGCGAACATAAACCTCCATTGAAGAACGTCCTGTAGACGAAACAATACTCTCGATTTCAAGAATATCTCCTACATGTGCAGCGGATAAAAAATCAACCGAGTCAATAGAAGCTGTCACTACAAGGCCTTTCGCATGTTTCATTGCTGTAATAGCAGCGATTTCATCAATATAAGCTAACACTCTTCCACCGAAAATAGAATTGTGATTATTTGTGTCTGGGGGTAATACGAGACGCGATTGAACCGTACGTGATTGACTCATGGGTACAGCGTTGTTTGGCATAATTCTTGCAACTTCCCTTCTCATGTTGTTCTTTCGTCATCGTATCGCAGAAAAAGAGCTGATGCAAATTTAGAACGATTTTTTCATCGAAATAAATTTCATGTCAGTCATTTCCTCTATAGCCCACTTAATTCCTTCACGTCCGTAACCACTCATCTTTACTCCACCATATGGCATGTTATCTACTCGGAATGTCGGAATATCATTAATAATGACAGCACCAGCCTGTAATTCATCTGCTGCATATAAAGCATCTGACAATATATTCGTGTAAATACCTGCATTTAGCCCAAAGTCCGACTCATTTACAAGTCGAATTGCGTCGTCTAATGTTTCATATGAAACAATTGAGACGATTGGTGCGAATGTTTCCTGACAAACAATTTTCATATCAGCTGATACATTCGTCATAACTGTTGGTGTTAAAGTACGTTCAGTAAATACGCCTCCAGTTGCAATCGTAGCCCCCTGCTCTTGTGCCTCCTCAATCCATTCCCTGATGCGTTCCACCTCATTTGGGTTTATCATGGCACTAACATCTGTAGTCTTCTCTAATGGATCTCCTACTATAAGCCTTTCTGTTTCTGCAACAAATGCTTTAGTAAATTCATCAATAATGGAAGAATGCACATATATACGTTGTAACGAAATGCATACTTGTCCAGCAAAATTAAAAGCACCGCTTACACAACGACCAATAATTTTATTTATTGGCGTAGATGGTTCGACAATTACTGCTGCATTAGAACCTAGCTCTAAAGTTACTTTACGTAAGCCTACTTTTTCTTTAATTTTCAAACCAACTTTACCACTTCCTGTAAAGGTTACTTTTTTGACGTATGGATGTGTGACAAGTGTATCACTTAGCTCGCCTCCACTTCCTGTCACAATTTGTAATGCCCCATCCGGTAATCCGGCCTCTCGGAAAATTTCAGCCATAACGATAGCACTTAGTGGCGTTTGTGTTGCTGGCTTTAATACAACTGTATTGCCTACTGCAAATGCTGGACCTAACTTGTGTGCTACTAAATTGAATGGAAAATTAAAAGGCGTAATGGCTGATATTACACCTAAAGGTTCTCTTTTTGTCCAGCCTATTCGATCTCCTGCTCCAGGGGCTGCATCCATTGGAACAGTCTCACCTTTTGACTGTTTAGCTCCCTCAGCCGCAAATTGATAGGTTGCGATTGTACGGTCAATTTCAGCTAAACCTGCAACAATAGGTTTTCCAGCCTCTAAGGCTAAAATCTCTGCAAATTCTTCTTTTCTTTGTCGCATTATATCAACGACTTTATATAATATTTCGGCACGTTCGTAGGCTGTTGTCTTTTTAAACGATTGGAATGCCTGCTGCGCACCTTCGATAGCTTTCTCTACATCTTGAATAGATGCTTTAGCTACATGAGCAATAACCTCACCGCTATATGGAGAAGCTAGCTCATAGCTTTCCTCTGCATCAATCCACTGACCATTAATCCAAAGTTTTGTTTCCTTCATCCTTCATATGCACCTCCAAATAATCATGTTCTTCTTCATTCTATCACGAAGAACTTGAGCTAGATGCAATGGCAGCTGCACTAACCGCTGCGATCATTGCTGCTTGCTGTGCTTGGATTAATAGCTCAATAGAAGACATAATGGTCATGGACAAAGACTTTTGTACCTTTGCCATATCATAAATAGCAATTTGTACAGCCATAAAGAGCACAAATTCACGATGCCATTTTAATAACTTCATGTCTTTTAATTCATGGTATAAATCAATCAACCCTTGAAGTTGTGCTGTATTCAGATTAAGTATCGCTAAAAAGCCAAGTAAAGGATAATGCATAGCCTTGACTTTAACGTTTTGCTTTTTGAGCCCATCACGAAGTGTCACAACATCTGGTACTAGCTGACCATCAAATTTGGATGATAAAAATGTTAATACCTGTGAAAGCCATTGGAGCTCATTGCCAGCATTAAAATTATAAGTTCTTAGTTCTTTATAGTATCGATTCATGGTATCCGCGCGTAATTCAACATCATCAGATGGACTGCTTAATAATATGGCATAAGGAATATCCTCATATGAGGTTAAAAATGGATGATGTTTACGTATGGCATCAAATAAGGCTCTAGCCGCCTGTGCATGCGTCTTTTTATCCTGTTCATCCTCCGTCAAAAATTGTGCTCCGATATAGCTGAAATTGCCGCTTCTGAATTTCGCCTCCTTTAAGATGCTCACATTTGTTAGTAAATTCTTGACTGCCTTTTCTGCATCACCTTGCTCCATGAGGTTGGCAGCAATACTATATCCAACGGTTGTTCGTAAAGGAGACAGCCAAGAAGATTGCTTCTTCATCTCTTGTAAAACATTTTTATACTTCGTTGCCTCAAAAGTTTTTCCTGACGCTACAAATGTACTAGCAATAGCTAATACAATTTTACGGTCCACCGTCCAGCCTGCAGCCTTTGATACATCCTCTACTGTATTGGCAAATTCATTTTCAATCATCACATAATCCATATTTATCACACTCCTTTACCCGTTTTACGTAACATAATGTGAGAAAGATTCACCCTCTTTGTAACAATTAACATAAAAAGTAAACATAATTTAATGTATGTTACTTACTTTATTTGATTTAATAGAAAATATTAACAACCTATAAAGGAGGTATGGCCGATGTTAGCAAAAACCACAAAGAAACTATTATTTACCACGACCTTAAAGGATCGATTAAATCTATTCCTTTTTCTAAGAAATTCATCCAATAATATCGCTTTACATACTCTTTTCCATAAAAATTAATATCGAAACACTGAACGCCCAAAATCAATACTCAATATAAGAAAAGAGTCATGTGTCCTAAAGCCTCCCTTTCCATACAATAACTTTTCTACGTCCAGATAAAAAAACAGCGGCAGAAAAACTTTGCCGCTGTACAGATAACTTGTTAAATTAACCCTAGCTCTTGCAGTTCTTCAGATGTGAAGGCTCTCGACCTTGTTAGGAAACGTTTTCCTTCTACGCCCTCGAGTGAAAACATGCCGCCTCTACCATCCACCACATCCAATATGATTTGTGTATGCTTCCAGTAATCATATTGATTTTTATGCATATAGAAAGGAGCACCACTCACTTCACCAAGACACACATCCTGATCTCCTATTAGCAAATCCCCTTCTGGATAACACATTGGTGAGGAGCCATCACAGCATCCACCTGATTGATGAAACATAACGGGCCCATGTTTCTCTTTTAATAGATCGATTAGTGCTAGCGCTTCTTCCGTAGCTAATACACGTTCAACCACGCTCATGCACCTCCCTACGAATTAGAAGAAACCAAGTTTGTTTTCGCTATAGCTAACTAATAAGTTTTTCGTTTGTTGGTAATGCGCTAACATCATTTTATGATTTTCACGACCAACACCAGACATTTTGTAGCCACCGAATGCAGCATGTGCAGGATATGCATGGTAACAGTTTGTCCAAACACGACCAGCTTGAATTTCACGACCGAAGCGATATGCCGTATTAATATCTCTCGTCCAAACACCTGATCCTAAACCGTATAATGTATCATTAGCAATTTCCAATGCTTCCTCTTTGGTTTTAAATGTCGTGACAGCAACTACTGGTCCAAAAATTTCTTCTTGGAATATACGCATTTTATTATGCCCTTTGAATACAGTCGGTTTAATGTAGTAGCCATTTTCAAAGCCTTCACCTACATTATTTTTGTCTCCTCCAATTAGACATTCCGCACCTTCTTGCTTACCAATATCTAAATAAGAAAGAATTTTTTCCATTTGCTCACTAGATGCCTGTGCACCCATCATTGTGTTTGGATCAAGTGGGTTGCCAACTTTAATGGCTTCTACTCGCTGTAATACGCGCTCCATAAATTTATCGTAAATAGATTCTTGAATCAGTGCACGGGAAGGACAAGTACATACTTCCCCTTGATTTAGAGCGAATAGCACAAAGCCCTCAACAGCTTTATCTAAAAAGGCATCATCTTTATCCATAATATCTTCAAAGAAAATGTTTGGCGACTTACCACCCAGTTCTAATGTTACTGGAATAAGGTTTTGAGAAGCATATTGCATAATTAAACGCCCTGTTGTAGTCTCACCTGTAAAGGCAATCTTACCAATGCGTGGATTTGATGCAAGCGGTTTCCCTGCTTCTAAGCCAAATCCATTCACAACATTAATGACACCTGGTGGTAGTAAATCTTCTATTAATTCTAAAAGCACCATAATCGATGCTGGTGTTTGTTCTGCAGGTTTTAATACGACACAGTTTCCAGCTGCAAGTGCTGGAGCAAGCTTCCATACAGCCATTAATAACGGGAAGTTCCAAGGTATGATTTGGCCGACTACGCCAATTGGCTCGTGGAAATGATAAGCAACTGTATCGTTATCAATTTGGCTTACTGAGCCCTCTTGAGCACGTAATACCCCAGCAAAATAACGAAAATGATCAATTGCAAGAGGGATGTCTGCATTTAATGTTTCGCGTACCGCTTTACCGTTATCCCATGTTTCAGCAACGGCTAGCTTTTCTAAATTTTGCTCGATACGGTCCGCAATTTTAAGTAAAATGTTTGCGCGTTCGGTTGGTGATGTTTTGCCCCATGCATCCTTAGCAGCATGTGCCGCATCTAATGCATGTTCAATATCCTCAGCTGTGGAACGTGCTATTTGTGTAAAAACTTGTCCAGTAACAGGAGTAACGTTATCAAAGTACTGACCCTTCACTGGGGGTGTCCATTCGCCACCGATATAATTATCATATTTCTCTTTGAATTGAACTACCGATCCTTCAGTGTTTGGAAATGCATAAACCATTTTACTTCTCCCCTTTACACAATTTAATGAGAACTATCTACAAAAAACGTTATTTTATATCGGAATAACAATATTTTCATAGAAACCCTCTCACCTAATATATTGTCAGAAACATAAAATAATTTCAACTTTTTCAAAAACTTTTCCAACTAATTTATTTTTGCTAGAAAAGCTTCTAGCATTCACTGTATATGCGCCGTTAAGGTATACTTAAAAATAATATAAAATATAGGAGAACAATATGCGTATTAATAAATATTTAAGTGAAACAGGCATCATATCTCGTCGTGGCGCTGATAAATGGATAGCAGAAGGAAAGGTAACGATTAACGGGGAAGTGGCAACAGTTGGTAGTCAAGTTGAAGCAGGAGACATTGTTTGCGTGGATGGTAAAGAGGTAAAGAAAGAACAACAGCTTGTTTACATTGCTCTGAATAAACCTGTCGGGATTACAAGTACAACAGAGCGTCATATAAAAGGCAATGTCGTTGATTTTGTCAATCATCCCCTACGTATTTTTCATATCGGACGTCTTGATAAGGAGTCAGAGGGCCTATTGTTGTTAACGAATGATGGCGATATTGTCAATAAAATTCTACGTGCTGAAAATCATCATGAAAAAGAATATATTGTTCAAGTTGATAAGCCTATAACTGCGCAATTTATCCAAAAAATGGGTGCAGGTGTCGATATTTTAGATACAACAACCTTACCATGTCATGTGGAAAAGATTTCAGAGAAAGTCTTTAAAATCATTTTAGAGCAAGGCTTAAACCGCCAAATTCGTCGAATGTGCTCAGCTCTAGGGTATTCCGTTAAGCGTCTCCAGCGCATTCGTATTATGAATATTAAGCTTGGTAATTTAAAGGTAGGGCAATGGCGTGATTTAACGGAGAAGGAACGAACAGAGCTATTCAAACTACTCAATTACACACCAAAATAGACACATCCAAAGGGAGGGGCGAGGACTATGATATCCATTCAAAGCACAGAACAACTAACAGGGGTACGAATTAGCGCGGATTATTGGGATTTAGATGAACTAATTAATGCTATTTATAAAGTAACTGGTGATGAAAATAAATATTATGATTATCAGGGTCCTCGACTACGTATTTTAAGCGTTTGCTATAAACTAAGACATGCTATGCTTGGTGAGCATCACCTAGAGTTTGTTAGTAATGGACTTAATAAGAGTGTTCTAACACAACATGAAGTCATCTTTCCAAATAAGAATGTCTATTTTTCAACAGAGATTCTTTGGCCAGAAATTATCTTTAGTGCAATCGCATTAAATGATTTTATTGACCTACACCAAAAATTAAACAATGCTTCTATATGGAATCATGAGATAGCTATTATACGCAAATTTCAAGCGGCTATTGCTGAATGTTTAGAACAGGAGGTAAGTGATGAAGATTATGTTGTGTTTTTAAGAATGTTACATGCTAAAAATCCCTTAACTTTCCGTTTTGCAACACAGTACGTGGATGTTCTAAATCTAGAATATATTGATTTAAGTAAAGAGGAACGTCATGCACATTTAGCTGCATTTGCTGTGCGATTAATGGTAGAGGACCATGAATATGTTGCATTAAAATCCCACCTGATGGAAGCAGCTATTGCAACGAAACAAGCATTACATGATATTCAAATTCAACTTAATTATCCTGAAGAAATACTGTGGTGAACGAATCATGCCGTCTCAAAATAATTGAGACGGCTGTTTTTCTATTCAATTGTTTTGTAGGCCATTTTATGAATAACTTCCTTGTGCTGAGGATAATCTGCTAAAAGCTCTTCCTGTGTGAACAATTCAAAATCCTCAAAGTCAAAGCCTGGCGCCACCATACATCCGACTAAACTAAACGTATCCGATTCCTCCACCGACGAGCCAAAAATTGTATGCTTTGGTACTGCAAGTTGAGGGACTTCCCCAGCTTCTATATTCAATCCAAGCTTCTTCGCTTCATATGTCCCATCTGGGA
Source organism: Lysinibacillus sp. HST-98 (assembly GCF_016757845.1). Taxonomy (NCBI): domain Bacteria; kingdom Bacillati; phylum Bacillota; class Bacilli; order Caryophanales; family Bacillaceae; genus Lysinibacillus; species Lysinibacillus sp. HST-98. The sequence goes on along the minus strand of NZ_JAENHX010000008.1, from coordinate 130,768 downwards.
AAATCATATGAACTGTTAGTGGGCTTCCTGCGTGATAATACCATAGCTCGTCCGATTGTAGACGATGTAAATGAGAAATATCCTGTGAGCGCAGGAGGAAATATATACTAGTATAAATCGGTCTCTGTACATCTCTCACTGCTATATCGTCCGATGCACGAAACGATGAAATGTAATAGCCCCCTTCAGGATGTTCGGCTAACTTTAAATGTTCAATAAAATATTGTGCTGAATACTTCAAAAAGCATCACTCCTTTTTTCAACCTTACCAAAAAGTAAAGTGGAAATGCTACCTTTGATTTCCCTTCATCATGCAAGCCAAAAAGGACATCTCAAAATGAGATGTCCTACCATTTTTATAATCCGCCTAAATAAGCTGCCTTTACTTGCTCGCTCTCTTGTAGCTCCTTTGCTGAACCAGATAAAACAATACGCCCTGTTTCAAGTACATATGCACGGTTAGCGACAGATAATGCCATATTAGCATTTTGCTCTACAAGTAATACGGTTGTTCCTTCTTTATTAACCTGCTCAATAATATTGAATATATTTTTCACCATCAACGGGGCAAGACCCATCGAAGGCTCATCCATTAATAACAGTTTTGGTTTTGCCATTAAGGCACGCCCCATCGCCAGCATCTGCTGTTCCCCACCAGACAATGTACCTGACTGCTGTTTTCGGCGCTCTAATAATCGTGGAAATAACTCGAAAACATGATCCATATCTTTCTTAATACCTGCTTTATCATTACGCAGATACGCACCAAGCTCTAAGTTTTCCTCAACTGACATATTAGCAAAAACACGGCGTCCTTCTGGAACGTGAGAAATCCCTGATTTAACAATAGTTTGTGCCGCTTTCCCAGCTATCGAAAAGCCTTCGTATTCAATAATGCCACCTTTTGGCTTTAATAAACCTGACAATGTCTTTAAGAGCGTACTTTTTCCAGCACCATTTGCACCGATTAATGTTACAATTTCACCCTCGTTTACTTCTAAAGAGAGGCCCTTTAATGCTTGGATGTTGCCATAAAAAACATCGATATTTTGTACTTTTAGCATTAGCCGATAACCTCCTCTCCAAGGTATGCTTCTATTACCTTTGGATTGTTGCGAATTTCTTCTGGTGTCCCGTCAGCGATTAATTGTCCGTGATCAAGTACGTAAATACGCTCACAAATACCCATAACTAAGCTCATATCATGCTCAATCAGTAATATTGTTAAGCCGAACTCTTTACGAATAAATGCAATTAACTCCATTAAATCATGAGTTTCTTGTGGGTTCATCCCTGCTGCTGGTTCATCCAATAAGAGTAGTTTGGGATTTGCCGCTAACGCACGAGCAATCTCTAAACGACGTTGCATCCCGTATGGTAAATTCTTAGCTAGCTCATCTTTATAAACATCTAAGCCAAAGATTTTTAAGAACTCGATTGACTGTTGCTCCATTTCGGCTTCACCTTTGAAATGTGTAGGTAAACGAAATATAGAAGCCCACATAGAATGCTTTGCAAGTGAATGATTGGCTACCTTTACATTGTCAAGAACAGATAGTTCTTTAAATAATCGAATATTTTGGAACGTACGGCTGATCCCTTTCTGTGTAACCTGATAGGGTGCAAGTCCATTCAATTTCATACCATTAAAAGTAATTGTACCTTCCGTAGGTGTATATACCCCTGTTAACATATTAAAGCTAGTTGTTTTCCCAGCTCCGTTTGGCCCAATAAGTCCTACCAACTCGCCTTGGTTAAGGTACATATTAACGCCCTGTACTGCCTTTAAACCACCGAATTGAATACCCATATTTTCAACATTGATAAGAAGGTTTCCAGTCATTATTTCGTACCTCCCTTTTTACCAAACTTAAATAATTGTGTTATCTCTTTCGTTCCCATTAAGCCTGTTGGACGATAAAGCATCACGATAATTAATACTAGACTGTAAATAATCATACGCGTTTCTGGGAAGTTTGCTAGATAAGTAGACACGACTGTTAGGAAAATCGCAGCAATCACTGAACCAGAAAGACTTCCTAAACCACCAAGTACAACGTAAATTAAAATATCAAATGATTTTAAGAAACCGAATGTTGTCGGTTGGATAATGTAAAAGTTATGTGCAAAAATGGCCCCTGCTAGACCTGCGAAGAAAGAACCAATAGCGAATGCAACAACTTTATAGTAAGTTGTGTTAATACCCATCGCGTCTGCTGCTATTTCATCTTCTCGAATGGAAATACACGCACGCCCATGACGAGAATTTGTAAAGTTTGAGATAACTAGAATCGTTAACACTACGCCAAAGAATGCGTATGTCCAGTTCGATAAATATTTAACCTGCATCCCTGCTGCGCCACCAACATAATCCGTATTTAAAAAGATAATACGAATAATCTCTGCAAATCCTAGTGTAGCAATCGCTAAGTAATCCCCTTTTAAACGAAGCGTTGGAATCCCTACGATTAAACCCGCAACTGCTGCTGCTGTAGCCCCTAATAGGATGGCCAATGGGAATGGTAACATTAACTTTGTTGTAATAATAGCTGATACATATGCTCCCACTGCGAGGAATCCAGCATGCCCAATTGAAAACTGTCCAGTAACACCAATAACAATATGCAAGCTGACAGCCAACATGATGTTAATACACATTGTAATCAACATATTTTTATAGTACAAATCAATTACTTCTGTTGTAATCAACAATTGTACCACTGCATAGATGACTAGCGCTATTACGGCATAGCCCCAGAAAACTTTAGACTTTTTCATAAAACCGCTCACCTACACTTTCTCACGGGCGTTTTTACCAAAGATACCCGATGGTCTGAAGATTAAGATTAAAATTAAAATAACGAATGCCGCTGCATCACGCCATAACGAGAAGCCAAGTGCACTTACTAAGGACTCTACAACACCTAGTAACATACCACCAACCATAGCGCCAGGGATGATACCAATACCACCAAGAACAGCTGCGATAAATGCTTTAACCCCAGGAATAACACCCATTAACGGGTCAATTTTTGTATAATAAACCCCGAAGATAACACCTGCTGCACCAGCTAAAGCTGAACCAATCGCAAACGTTGCAGAGATTGTATTGTCAACGTTAATACCCATTAAGCGAGCTGCATCTGCATCGTGGGAAACGGCACGCATCGCTTTACCGATTTTTGTTTTATGTACGATGAATTGTAAAAGAATCATCAGTACAACTGCGACTGATAAAATTAAGATGGAAGTACTGCTGATTTGAACGCCAAAAACATCTAGTGATTTATTTTTGAAAACTTCAGGATACGCTGCTGGTTGAGCACCTCTGAAAAAAATCGTTGTATATTCAATTAATAGCGATACACCAATCGCTGTAATTAAAGCTGCGATACGTGTCGCATTTCGTAAACGTTTATAGGCGATACGTTCAATTAATACACCAAAAATCGCACAAACTAACATCGCCAATAATAATGCTGGGAAGAAACCAAGCTCCCATTTAGCAATAGCGTAAAAGCCAATAAATGACCCAATCATGAAGACATCACCATGAGCAAAGTTAATCAGCTTGATAATACCGTATACCATCGTATACCCTAACGCTATTAACGCGTAGATACTTCCAAGTGAAATACCGTTCACAAGTTGCTGTATCCATTCCATGCGCATTCACTCCTTTAAATTTTCTGAAAATTGAAAAATAAGTACATAGATCGATACTAAAAGTTATGTTTTGCTCTACGATTCTAGTTATCTAACACACAAAAAGGGAAGGCGTGTTTACCCGCCTCCCCCTTGCTTACAAAACATTAAGGATTAACTTTAGAGTTGAACACTTGTTTACCGTCTTTAAATTCAAGAACTGTTGCTGTTTTAATTGGGTTATGGTTTTCGTCAACTGAGAAAGTACCTGTTACTAAAGAAAGATCTTTTGTTGCAGCTAATTCATTTTTAATTGCTTCCCCATCTGTAGAGCCTGCACGTTTAATTGCATCAGCAATGTAGTAAATTGTGTCATAACCAAGTGCGTTGAATGCGTCTGGCGCTTTATCACCATTAGCCGCTTTAAAGGCCTTTACGAAATCTTGAATTTTTTGATCTGGGTCTTCAGCAGAGTAGTGGTTTGTGATGTATGTGTTATTCAATGCATCTGCGCCAGCTAATTCGATTAAAGTTGGAGAATCCCAACCATCAGCACCCATCAGAGGTACATCAATGCCCATTTCACGTGCTTGTTTAACAATCAAACCTACTTCTTCATAATATCCAGGGATAAAGATAAAGTCTGGATTTGCTGCTTTAATATTTGTTAATTGTGTACGGAAGTCTGTATCCTTCGCTACATAAGCTTCTTCTTTTACAACTTTTCCGCCACTCTTCGTAATCGTTTCTTTAAAGGATTTTGCTAAACCTTTTGCATAATCTGATGCATTATCTGCAAAAATAGCTACATTTTTCGCATCTAGCTCACCTGAAGCAAAATTAGCTGCTACAATCCCTTGGAATGGGTCAATAAAGCATGTACGGAAAGCATATTCATTAACACTGCCATCCTCATTTACTGTGATATTTGGTGCTGTACCAGAACCCGTAACAATCGGAATTTTATTATCATTTGCAATTTGAACAGTTGCTACTGTATTACCTGAAGTCGCAGGTGCTAGCATTGCTACTACTTTATCCTGCGTTGCTAGTTTAATAGCAGCTGAAGTTGCTTCAGAGTTCTCTGATTTATTATCTACTTTAATCAGTTCAATTTTCTTACCATCAATACCGCCAGCATCATTAATTTCTTTTACAGCCAGTTCTGCACCTAGCCCAATAGAGGAACCATAAGATGCTACATTCCCTGAAAGCTCTAAGTTGGCACCAATTTTAATTGTATCGCCATCAGATGAGCCTCCGCCTGATGATGAGCCTCCGCCAGAACTTGAATCGTCTCCGTTACCGCAACCAGCAAGAACACCAGCAAGTAATGAAGATGCTACTAAAAGTGAACCGAACTTCTTAAGCTTTTTGCTCTCTCTCATAATTAAATTCCCCCCTGAAAATTTCTCAAATATTAGATATTTCTGATAATTATAAACAATTAAATTCATTTACTCAATAGCCAAAATAATTATTTATAACTATCTAAAAACAAAAGAAAATATTATTCATATAAGCCTTTTTCATTGTAAGACATTCTTTATATTTAGTCTAGAGTGATTTTTCAGTATAATTAGTTATTTGTGAATTATCTTTTAATTCAAACTATAGACTAGTACAAAACTATCAGATGAAATTATTTTTTCAAAATAAATTCTAGTTGATTGAAAGAACCCTTCATCTATTACAATTATTTCCCTGAAAATAATCATAGGACTACGAGTAACTAATTGCTGATACCTGTACTGCAAATGGGAAAAGCTTAGAGTGGGCTTCCCATACTCTAAGCTTTTTTTAGTTCAAACACACAAAGGCGCTCATTAATATTTGTTTCATTTTCTAAATGCACTTCATGAAGCAACTCAAATGGTGTTCCATGATGTAAAAATTGTAAATAATCGTAAGGCGGATAATATAAAATTATATGAATATCTCGCATGCGTTGCTCATAGGATTTCCAAATATTATGAATGACTGTGCGAAAAATATGGATGGAAAAGGGATTAAAAAAGAAAAACACATTATCACGTGACTTTATTTCATATGATTCGGCTATTGTATGAATAAACTTAATAGGGGCATGTGCTCTCACTTTTTGAAGATAACTACGTTTATTTTCTTCAGCCTCGGTATAAAAACCCGCATCCATTTCTATCCCAATGGTTGGTATATGAAACTTATGGTGCACAAAAATAGGAACTCTTCCTTTCCCGCACCCCATATCAATAAATACTGGATTGTCAGGCATCTGATACGTAGCGAATAATTGCTCCAATCCACTGTAGGGTGTTGGCTCATAACGATGATAGTGTGCAAGCTTAGGAAAGCCATATTGCTCTCCCACCGTGTTTATATGCAAATGTTTATCAAATTGCTGTTCATTCATATGAAAGGACTCCTCAGAAAAGAATGCTTTATTTTAACACGATAAAAAGCAAAAACCATACCCAAAGATATCGGATATGGTTATTTTCTAACGACCTCTACGTTTAAATTTAACAACAAAGAGAAGTGCGAGAAGGAGTAGCACTAGACATGTAATGGCTGTAAACACTGTATTTTTATCAATAACAGGCCCGTGATTTGCAGCTTCACTATTCGCACCAGGCATTCCCATTGGGACTCCATTTCCATCAGGAGGTTGCATTTGTTCTCCATTTTGTCCATCTCTCGGACCACCGCCCTCTCTATTAAAAGGTGGACTCTTTGATGGGTCAAAGTCCTCTGGAAGCTGACTTGGATCAAATTCATCTAGCATCGAATTCATTTCACCATTTTCACTTGGCATTGGCATACCCATATTGTCCTGAGAAGACGTAGATGCTTCCACTACAAGCTCCCCAGACAGTTGCTTTAATATAGATTCCGAGCGCTGTTTGGAAAATTCAGGAAAGCTATTTTCACCTTCAACTGCTTCTAAAAATTGCTCCGTAGTAGAGAACTTGGTTGGATCTGCCTCCACATAAGTAGTTAATAGTACAGCTAACTTTTTAGTAATAGTTTGCACATAATCTTCTGTTAAATAAGTTGTCGCTAGCTCTTCTAGATACTCTTCATATTTGGCACTGTATTCTTCATTAGCAAGCAATGCATTTAGGAGTGGCCGCTCCTCTAATGTTGTGCCAGAAACAGGGGTTGTTACACTAAAATTAATAGCACTATCATTTAATAAATTGCCTGACATGCCTATTCCCATGTCAAAGCCGCCACCTCGTTGTTGCTTATCCCCATCAACAGTTTGATCGGGTTGTCCATTGTTTTGTACCACTGGTTTTTCCGTAGTAGTAGCGTCAGCTTGATTTTCACCGTTTCCTCTTGCTATTCTACCGCCTCCAGCCCCAAAGCCACCAAAGGACATGTTGTAATCCCAAGGAATAATAGAAAATACACCGTTCTGTTCATATAAATAATAGTTATGTTTCATATTCCCTTGATAACTATCTAAATTCACAAGTGCTGTGTTGACAGCAAAATAACGTAACATTTCATCGACATCGATATACTTTTCTATGTTTCCGCCATTATTAATAGCATCTAGCATTTCAACAAGCTTTGATTGTTCAATATTACCTTCGTTAGTTTTTAATCCAATGCCTGTATAGTCTTCGATATCGTCGCTAATATATTTTAAATCGCTGCCTGTCCCATCTGGCTTATATAAAAAGCCATCATTAGAGCCGTAATTATTAGCCAGGAATGTCTCATCCACAGCTTCTACCCCTAAAAACAAACCCCGCTCCTCACCATTCACTGTGACATACATATAGGAGTGTGCTGGTGTTGGTAAACCCATTTGCTCCATCAGTTCATAGGAGATATACTCTCTCATTAATGTAGAGTCACTATAATTATTGTTTAAATTTAATTTTTTTAAGCCATACAAGCTTTGTGTATCATCATAATAATCAAAATCGATTTTTAAGCTATAGCGATCTGAGTCACTATTGACAACCGATCGTAATGATAGATTGCCCTTTGTCCGAATAGCAACATTCTCAACTTTTTTGCCGTTTACTGTAATGTCTGCTTGTTTTAATTCTTCAGCAGAAGCATTTGCCAACATATCTGTCCAATCTTCTTCCGCGATCTCGATATCTACAGTGGTTACTTTATTGCTATTAAACACTATATTCTCATAGGAGAACTCAGAATTTTTCGTTTCAATGCCTACATTCGGAAGTACAGCATATATCACGACAAAGAGCAGGAGTAAAATCACCATGCATAGATAGACAATTCGTGTTTTAATCATAGCCGTCACCTCTCATCGTAGTTCTATTTGTTAATGAGGTCATTACGCTGTGAAATTCCCATCATAGCTCAGCATAATGGCTGATTTTACACCAGCTACCTTTGTTAGTTCATCCATCAATTTTGCATCATTTTGTTTTACACGAATTTCATAAGTTGTTTCGATTTCATTCTGTTGCATAATGGATTTCGATTTGAGAGCGAATTTTTTGGTTTGCGCAGCAATAATTCGCTCAATTTCAGCATTAGCCAATTCCTCTTCAAACTTTACAATCAGTAAATACGGATTTTCTAACGTTATTTTATTAACGAATATGAGCAATACAAGTCCGATTAAAATAGCACCAATAATCACTAATGGAATAAAGCCAGCACCACATAAAATACCTGAAACAATTGCCCAGAAAATATAGACTAAATCCATTGGATCCTTAATAGGTGTTCGGAAACGTACAATAGATAAAGCACCAACCATACCAAGTGACAGCAAAACATTTGAACTGATTCCCATAATCACTAGTGCTGTTGCCATTGTCATTATAAGTAGTGAGATATTGAATGAATGGGAATAAATGACTCCATTAAAGGTCTTCTTATAAACAGCATAAATGAAAAGCCCAATAAAAAACGCGACTACTAAACCAATAATTGAATCGATTAATGAAAATGAGGTTGTTTTTTCTAAAAAGTTGGATTTAAAAATATCACTAAATTTAATTGTATCCATTGTACATGCTCCTTTATTATTAGCCGTACATACGACTAAGTTGATATTTTGAATAGGCCTCAGCACGAGTATCTACTGACTGTAGTAAATACTTGATGATGTCTGGTAGATACCCATCGTACTTTACCTCTAAAATTACAAGATTCGGCTCCAGCACATCGACCATCGGCAAGTTTTGATTAAACATATCAGTGTTGCGTAGACTCGATTGCACCTTACTATCAAATGTCACACGCACATTGCCAAACGGATAGATATAGGCTTCTCGCTCGTAATCCACTACCGTAGTAGGTCGCAACTGGCTGTAATTCATCTCATGATATAAATCTCGAATTAGCGCTCGATCATCATTCTCCATCCAGGCTATCTCGCCAATACGTAGGTTTTCATACTCAGCTTGAGATATTGAACATTTTGTTTTAAAGGTTACATTGTTACGCTTACTCTTCCGCTCAAGATTAATAACATCACTAGATTTGCCATATATGCGTACTCGATATTTATCTCGATTAATAAAGCCTTCCTTTTTCTCATTTAACACTTTATTGGCAAAATTATCGAAGTACGTACTACGAATCAAATATTTACCGTCTAAGCCAGCATGTTGATCTCGCTGCATAACGTGCTGAAGCTTGGTTTTTAATAATGCATAATCTGGATAGGAGATCGCTTGTTTTATTTCTTGGCGACCATTTGGATTAAATGAAGTAATTATTGGCATCTCATCACTCTCCCTACTTGTATTAGTGTCAGACTGACAAACCTTCAATGATGCTCGTCCCTTTGTTCATTTCCCGTCTACAACGTTTACTATAAAGGGCTTTTGTGTCAGGCAGATGTCAGCTTTACAAATTCTTCAACTCTCTTTTACAATACAAAGCTGATTTCTGGGAGACGGATTAAATCAACATAAAAAGGCTACTACACTCTTATAGCGCAGTAGCCTTTTGCAATACTAATTCAAAATGTGTTCCAGAGGGATTGCTTTCGATTAATCGCAAATCGCCCCCTACAGATTGGGCCATCATTTTACTAAGTGGTAATCCTAAACCCAAGCCGCGAACAGTATATTTTTTATTTTCTCCTCTATAAAAGCGCTCAAAAATAAATGCCTGATCCTCTAAAGGGATTCCTTGTCCTGTGTCCTTCACTAACACTGACAGAGTCTCCTCTTGATCTATCACCGTCAAGGTTATTGTTCCTTTGTCCATCGCCTGTTTAGCATTGGTTAATAGGTTTGTAATGATTTGTTGGATACGAACAATATCTACCTGTACCAATGCAGGGTGTTCCAGTAAATGTAAATGAACTTTTACATGTTCATCTTCCTGTATTACTTCCCACTGTGCCACCGCCTCTCGTAGTAGCTGATTAACCTCAACTGACTCTATCTGCACAGGGATAGCATCGACAGCAAAATGGTTAAAGGCAAGTAAGTCACCAACCATTGTTTTCATTTTTGTCGTTTCGACCATAGCCATTTCAATGAATTCCATAGCATCCTGTCCCGTTACAACACCATCTCTTACAGCCTGTAATAAACCACTTATAGAGGTGACAGGTGTTTTCAATTCATGGGTGACACCTGCTAGTAATTCCGTTCGAGTTTTCTCCAGCTGTTCTAATTTATTTGCCATATTTTTAAAGGAGGAAACAAGCTCATAGACCTCCTCTTCCTTACTATCTTGAGGCAAATCAATTGCATAATTGCCTTCTTGTACATGCTTGGCAGCCTCTGCTACTTGTTTAATGGGATGGGCCAAGCGCTTTGACAGAAAGTAAATAGCGATCCAGCCTAATAATGCTAATGCTCCAATTAATATGGCAAGCTGTCCATATGCTTGGTTAACTCTTGTTAAATTCTCCTTCTTCTCCATCACCAGGGCCCAGCCCAATAACTCATGATTATTTTCTATCTTTCTTTTCACTACATATTCAGGTTCAAGTCCATCCTTTATTTCCTTAGTACCTTCTTTTCCATCCAACAAGCCAGCTACATTTTTGGCACTATCAGGTGGTACTGGACGGTTGCTTGTCAGTATATTTCCCTCTGTATCTACAACATACAAAATCGGATCGATCTCTTTCATATTAAAACGCTGACGATCCCCTATGAAACCTGGAATACCATTTATAGGTCCATTTGTATCCGTTAAACGATAGACTGTCTCGTCTGCTAAAAACTCCATTAATTCTAATCGGTTTTCAAATGTTGTATGACGAATCCACGCTGCTGAGATCAAAGATATAATAGCTAAGCCTATAAAGAGTGTCAGTAAATATCGGCTCGTCCAATATTGAAGTAAGGATATTCGCTTATTTTTTTTGAACACTTAGCTGATACCCCAATCCACGTAGTGTCTTTATTTCTCCTTCCGCCTCATCCCATTCTTTTAAAGCCTTCCTAAGCCTCTTTATAGCTAAATCTACAGCACGATCACTACCCTCATACTCCCATCCCCAAACTTGATCTATAAGCTGATCACGGGTAAATGTTTGATTAGGGTGGTCAGCTAAAAACATGAGCACTGATAAATCTCTTGGCGTTAATACAATCTCTTCTCCATGCAAAAGCACTTTATGCGCTTTACAATCAATCACTAGAGATCCATACTGCTTAATAGTAGCTGAATCAGGACTACCTACAGCCCGTCTTAAAACAGCCCTCACTCTTGCAACAACTTCATCTGCGATAAAAGGCTTGGCAATATAATCATCTGCCCCATGATCAAACCCCTCTAGACGGTAATTAACCTCACCTAATGCTGTTAACATGATAACTGGGCAAGTACTTCGTTCTCTTATTTCTTTTAAAATGGTCCAACCATTTTTTTCTGGCAACATAATATCTAGCAACACTAGATCTGGCTGTGTTTCACGAAACATGACCAAGGCTTGACCACCATTGAAACATTGTGTCACACTATAACCCACTTTTTGTAAATACACCTTTAAAACCTGGCTTATTGGATATTCATCCTCTATTACTAGAATGTTTGCCAAAGTCAATCACCTCGCTACTCGTTCACTCTTATGTTCATTATAGCACTGGATTATGTCAGTTAAATGTCAGCCTATCCATTACCCATTAACTACTAGCACAGATAATATAGAGGACATCTATTGACAATGTCTTCCTCAGCCACTTATCATTGAGTGCGAATGATAATCAATGATAATTCATTCAAAAACCTAGTAAATGAAATTAAGGGGGGTAAAAGCATGATTATTGTAACTAATCGTATTCAAGTAAAACCCGGTTTTGCTGCGAGAATGGCACCAAATTTTACAAAGCCAGGTCCTCTGCAACAGTTTGAAGGCTTTCATAAAGTAGAGGTATTAATTTCAACTGATGATCCTACTTATGATGAAATGAGTGTTAATATGTATTGGGAATCTAAGGAGCATTTCCAAGCATGGCGGAATAGCGATGCATTTGCTGCAGCCCATCAACGCCCAGATTCGGGTTCTGAGGGAGAAAAGGCTGACAGTCCAATTATCGGCAGCAAAATAGTGGTGGCGGAATTAGCTTCTTCTATTGAAGCTTTAAATTAGTAAACGACGATTAAATTACTTATACATTATCTTCTGATTCTATCTAAAAAGCCCTGCATGTTGAACGATCATGCAGGGTCTTTTTTCTTGGTATAACAAACACTGATTAAATCAATATAAAAGAATGACTAGTATATAGCCCAGCACGGATAGACAGACTGAGCCAATTAAACCTGCAATAAATGCCTTTACACCTAGCTCCTTAAACGTTTTCATCTCAACATTTAGTCCTAGACCAGCCATTGCCATCGCAATTAAGATATAAGCAGTATCTACTAATACTTGCGATACATTCGCTGGTATAATCCCTAAGGAGTTGATAGCACTCATCGCTAAAAATCCTAAAATAAACCACGGTATGATGGATAAAGAAAACGCTTTTTTCTCTTCACGTTTGTCCATTCTTCGATAGAAAATACCAATAACAATCGCTACAGGTACGAGCAGGGCCACACGTGTTAATTTTACAATGACAGCTATATCAATTGCTTCATTTCCACCAGCAGATGCAGCTGCAATTACATGAGCAATTTCATGTAATGTCCCCCCTGCGAAAATACCATACGCAGTAGGTGTTAAATCGATGATGGAATAGAGTAGCGTATAAATAAGTGTAAATATAGTCCCCAATAACGCAACAATCGCTGCCCCTACCGCCGTTTCCTTTTCATTTGCTTTAATTTGAGGTGCAATTGCCACTACTGCAGCAGCTCCGCAAATGGCAGTCCCGCAAGCTGTTAATATCCCTAGCTTTTGATCGACTTTAAATATTTTTGTTAGGCCGTACACAACAATTAATGCAAATAGCAAATTAATAACTGCAATAAAAAAAACGTTAGCTCCCGCATGATAAATATCTGCCAAATTTAAGCGCATACCCAATAAAATAATACCAAAGCGTAATAGCTTCTTGCTGGAAAATGAAATACCTACTTGCCAAGAATCTTGTACTTTAAATGCTGCTCGCCAGGTCATCCCTAATATAATGGCAATAACCAACTGTCCCAATATTGAAAGGAAAGGAAATGTGGCAATATATTTCGCTACTAAAGCAATAAGAAGCGTTAATAATATTCCCTTCAAGAAATTTGGACTAAGGGTGGATTTTAATTTATGTTGTCTATTAACCATGATGTTCACTTCTTTCTCCCTTGTTGATTATTACTTTAATAAAGAGTGCACTATTAGTAAAATACATATATATAATTATTATTATTAATATTTCTAATAATAGAGGTGAAGATATGCAATTGGATGCTTTAAAAACATTTGTCACACTGGTTGAGGTCAATAATTTTACAAAGACCTCTGAAATACTTCATATTTCACAACCAAGTGTTAGCTTACACATTAAGAATCTAGAGCAAGAATTACAAACAACCTTATTTATTCGCTCCCCAAAATCGGTGCAAATTACAGCAACTGGTGAAATTCTTTATAAACGAGCAAAGCAAATCATGGCGATAGCTGAAGCTGCAAAAGAAGATATCGCTGCCTATCATCAAGAGGTACTGGGTACTCTAGTCATTGGGGCAAGCTTTACAATTGGCGAATATATATTACCTCCGATCATTGCAAGCTTACAGCAACAATTCCCACAACTTGAACTTCAAATTATTATTGGCAATACAAAAGAAATCATTCAATATACAAAATTACTGCAAGTCGATATTGGTCTAATTGAAGGACAGGCTCATGATAATGAACTAGTCATTAAGCCATTTATGCAAGATGAGTTATTTATTGTTAGTGACAGTAATCATCCTCTTACAAAGCAACAATCTCTGACTGCTGATAAACTCCAGCAACAAAGCTGGGTTGCGCGTGAAGAAGGCTCTGGAACACGTTATTATCTGGATCATTTATTCAGAGCAAATGGTTTACAGATTCAATCGCTTTTGACTATTAGCAGTAATCAGGGCGTGAAGGAGAGCGTTATGCAGGGACTTGGTCTTTCCTTATTGTCTGCCTGTGTGATAGAACGTGAATTAAAAAATGGAGATATGACTATTCTGCGCCTTGAAGGACAGCACTTTATGCGAACATTTTCTTATCTTTGCTCACCTACCATGAAAAATAAGCGCAATGTCGACATACTGATTGATATCTTATTAAAAAAAACTTAGCGGCCTTATCTCGTCGCTAAGCTCTTTTTATGGTTCTTCTCGTATTAAAATGTTTACTTTCAATAATTTCAACAAATTTCATTGCTGCTCTAGAAAGGGGTACTGACTTCAAATAACACATACCAATGCTTCTCGTAGGAATACTTTCCATTAAAGTTAATTCATAAAGAAGACCTCGTTGAAGATAGTCCTTTGAAAATTCCTTTGTTACACATGCAATGCCAAGGTTACTACGCGCAAACTCGAGTACCAAATCATGTGAGCCTAGCTCAAACTCTGGCTCTATGTGAACGCCTCTTGTAAAAAGATAATCTTCCACATACTTCCTTGAATTCGATTTTTTCTCTAGAAAGATAAGTGGAAATTTTAAAAGATCCTCATAGCTTAAACTTTTAGATGAAAGTGTTTTATATTTTTCCCCACAGACAAAAATATCCTGAATATCTGTACATACCGTTAACTGTAATGTTGAATCTTCTATTGGAAAATTACAAAACCCTATATCTACTTCACCTGATTTAATAAAATTACAAATTTCAGAGGTTGTTCCATTTAGCATTTGCAATTTAATATTCGGATACATTGTATGGAATGCTTCTAAATAAGGCATTAAAAAGAAACGTGAGATCGTATCTCCTACCCCTATTTTTAATTGCCCTGTTGTTAAATTTTTGAATTCAAGTAACTTTTCTTCACCAGCATCTAAAAGTCCTAAGGCAGAATTAGTATATTCAAAAAGCAGGCTACCTTCTGTTGTTAATGTCACACCTTTAGGGGTTCGATTAAAAAGACGTGTGCCAAGCTCATTTTCTAATTGCATCATTGCCTGACTAACAGCTGGCTGTGTCATATATAAATCTTTTGCTGCACTAGAAAAGCTATTATTTTTTGCTACAACACTAAAAACACGATATAAATCTAATTTCCCTATCACATAAGCACCTCTTATAGCTATTATACGAACTATTAATTTTACTTATATCATTAACGAGCCTTATAGTAAAATCATATGGATTTTATATCACTTTATGCTAGATAGAATGAGGAGAGATTAAATTGGAACGTGTAATCGGTACAGTTGTAAGAGGTCTTCGTGGTCCTATTATTAATGAAGGCGATAATATTGAACAAATTGTTGTAGATACAGTGTTAAATGCGGCACATATTGAAGGATATGCAATCGAGGATCGTGATATTGTGACAGTAACTGAATCTGTCGTGGCACGTGCACAAGGAAACTATGCTACGATTGATGATATTGCCATAGATGTAGCGGCTAAGTTTGGTGATGATACGGTAGGGGTTATTTTCCCCATCTTAAGTCGTAACCGCTTCGCCAATTGTTTAAGAGGCATCGCTAAAGGTGTAAAAAAGGTAGTATTAATGCTAAGCTACCCATCTGATGAAGTGGGTAATCACCTTGTAGATATTGATGAGCTCGATGTAAAAGGCATTAACCCATGGACGGATACACTCAATGAGGTTGAATTCCGCGAGCATTTTGGCTATAAAAAACACACATTTACTGGTGTAGATTATATTGAATACTATAAAGAGTTAATTGAAGCAGAAGGGGCTACGTGTGAGGTCATCTTCTCAAATAATCCAAAAACAATTTTAAATTACACAAAGAGTATCTTAACGTGTGATATTCATTCACGCTTCCGCACAAAACGTATTCTAACAGCGAACGGTGCTGAAAAGGTTTACAGCCTTGATAATATTTTAGCTGAATCAATTAATGGCTCTGGTTTCAATGCTGAGTATGGTCTACTTGGCTCGAACAAAGCAACAGAGGATAGTGTTAAATTATTCCCACATACTTGCCAACCAATTGTTGATGGAATCCAAGCAAAAATTAAAGAAGCTACAGGAAAAACAGTAGAAGTTATGATTTATGGTGACGGCGCATTCAAAGATCCTGTGGGTAAAATTTGGGAGCTTGCAGATCCTGTTGTATCCCCTGCATTTACCGCTGGATTACATGGAACACCGAACGAGGTTAAATTGAAATATTTAGCGGACAATGATTTTGCAGACCTTCGAGGTGAAGAACTAAAGGCTGCTATTTCTGAATACATTCAAAATAAAGATGAAGATTTAACAGGTCAAATGGCTGCACAAGGAACAACGCCTCGTCGATTAACAGACCTTATCGGTTCCTTATCTGACCTTACATCTGGTTCGGGTGACAAAGGAACACCAATGATTTACATTCAAGGCTACTTCGATAATTACACTAAATAAACAAACAAAAATGAACTCTCGTCCTCTTGAAGAGAGTTCATTTTTTTATGGCGAGGATAACAGGAATCGAACCCGTAGTCCCATTGGAAAGGGATATGCACTCCATGCACCTACCTCGTAATAGATGATTGTTGAATGCTTGCTATAGTATTACATTGTGCTCAGTCCCTTCTCTTCTTAATTGGTTAGGATTTTAATTTATTTGGAATAATTTCTTCTCGTAGCCAATGCTCACTTGTTTGAACATGTTGCGGTCTCACAAATTTCCCTAAATTATAGCGGAAATCTTCGTAATGGAATGGGCTAGTATTTCTAATGACATACCCCTCTTGTTCCCCTTCAAAGAATGATTTTCCAGTGAATGTACGTTTTATCTGTTCTTCGTCAAAAATTCCTCGGTATAAAACAGGCACTGTTTCTATACCTAACTCTGCTGCAAAGGCAACGGTTTCATCCCAGCTCAAACAAATATTTTCTTCATTCCAAATGCTAAACAAGTAGAAATAGCTTGTTAATCCTTGGTAATAAATAGAATGCTTGGCATAAACATTTTCACCACATAAGCGCCAGTCCTTTGGAATCCGATACGCAAAATTCGCGTGAAATGTTTTTACCCAATGTCTTGTAGGATGGTTGGCTGAATGAATACTTCTAGCATGCAGATAGTCTCTGTAAAGTGTTGTCCCTTCTCCATCTAACTTTTCAGTGACAACAACCTCTTTTCCAATAAAATGATTCACATTTCTAGCAACTTTATCATCATCGGTGTAGCCTCTGCTCCACGGTAAATGAAAACTTCTTGGGTATTTCATGAATTTCGTCATATTTTCACCTCCCTTTCCTAATGTCTATTTGGCAAATTGATCTGCCTCACGGAAAAAATAAAGCCTTGTTAATAAATCACCGTCTAATAAATGATAAATTTGGCTTCCCCCTCTATCTCCCCCATACTGGATTAACATATGATATTGCACTAAATGAACAACCTTTAATACAAGTTCCTTTTCAAAGCCCAACTCTAACAGAAAATGACAAACCAGTTGAGCAGATACATTTTCATGTCCAAAATAACCATAACGCTGTTGCAAAGGTTTATATTTTTTACAAAATGGTTTACCGACATCATGAAACAATGCAGCTATTTGTAGAGCTAGTTTATCGCTCTCTAAGTAGTACTCATTGATATACGCGTACACAAAATACGTATGCTGACATAGCAAAAATTGATGGAATGGATTTTCTTGATCGAATTGATAAATTTCTTTGAAAAGTGGGACTGCTTGAAGTGTTTGAAAAAGCTCTTCATAGGTGGGGTGGCCTTGTATGAGTGAAATAAACTGTTGTCGAGAAAGATCATAGGGACTTGATTCATGAATAATATGCAATTCATTAAACCCTTCTCCTAGTGTTGGGAATTCTAAATGCTTTCTCATTTTTTCCATCACGATTAATGGTACATGCCTTTTCCTTTGCTGGTTTCTGGCTACACAGATTGAATAAGGTGTATCAAAGTAATAACATACCTTTTGCACTGTACTTGGTATTTTACGAAGTGCAAACATCCTGCGCTCTCGTTCAATATTGGTAGCATCCACAATGACAGAAAACCCTTTTGTCACTAAATCATTAAGACGTTCATATAACGTACGAAAGACTATACGTGATTTTTGCTTCGTTGAATCTCCAAATAACTCCTGACGTATAGCGTCGCTTGATAGGACAATTGCATTTTCATTTTTAGCTAACTGTTTCACAAATGTACTTTTTCCACTACCCGGCAACCCCACTGTAAAGATTACCTTCATTCTTTTCACCTCCCTTCAAGTTTCTATATCGTATGGCATGCCACATTCTTTAGTGTCTCGATAGCATTTCATCCACTTATTTTTAATAACAATTTATGATAATCAGTCATAATATGAAGCAATATTACATATAAAAAAGACGGCTCCACCTTTTTGTAGAGCAGTCTCTGTATATCAATATCTTATTACCTTACACATTTATTGTATCATAAATTTACAATAATTTCTAGACTATACTTCTTTCCGAAGTAGATGTATGATAAATTTCCTGCTTCAATCCCCCCATAACACCTGCATTTGGATACTTTCACTATATTCAAATTGGTGGTTGGACAAACAGTTAAAAAAGCATCACAATTACCTTCTTCTCACCATCTATTGAGGTGAGGGTTACTGTCAAAGGAAGCAAATAACTATGGAGAGGAATGTGAGTAAACGTTGGAAAATCAAAAAGAATGGCTGGAAGAAAAGCATCACCTTGAGGATTCTTTAAACATTATTGTTCATAAAATAAAAGAGTTAGAGCATAAAGAAAAAGGATTTAAAGAAAATGCTGTTGCCTTAAAGAAATCCTTTTGGAACGATGTGAGAGTCAATCTAGATACCGCTGAGGATGTAGACGAAACCTTTTTTGCAATTAAGCAGCAGGCAGAGCTTTTATCTGACTCAGAGCTTGCACAGGAACGTGCAATTCGTAATGTAAAGTTATATGAACGTTTACAACAGTCACCCTATTTTGCTCGTATTGACTTTGTACAAGATGGTCAACAAGACCCTTTAAAAATTTATATCGGTGTAGCCACATTATTGGATAAACAGGATGAAAATATCGTCATTTTTGATTGGCGAGCGCCTATATCGAGTATGTATTATGATTACACACCTGGTGATGCATCCTACGAAACATTAGGTGAAGAAATTCATGGAGAAATGCTGTTAAAACGGCAATTTATCATTAAAAATGGTCAACTACAATCCATGTTTAATACAGGCCTTACAATTGGTGATGACCTATTGCTCGATATCCTTGCCCAAAATGCAAATGAGCATATTCGTAGTATTGTTGCGACAATCCAAGCAGAGCAAAATAAAATTATTCGCCATGTAAATTCACGCTATCTTATTGTTGAAGGTGTTGCAGGTAGTGGCAAAACAGCTGTAGCCTTACAGCGGGTAGCTTATCTTCTTTACCGTTATCGTGATGAAATGACAGCCGATCAAATATTGCTAATTACACCTAATCAACTTTTTAATCAATATGTTCATTCTGTCTTACCTGATTTAGGTGAAGATAATATGCAGCAGTTAACGTTTATAGAATATGCTGAAAAACGATTAGGTAAACAGTTTCAATTGGAATATCCTTATGAGCAACTTGAAGATCTGTTAACAGAAAAAGATGATGCTCAGTATCAAACAAAATTAAGCATCATTTCATTTAAAGCCAGCCTCACTTATAAACATTTGCTGGATCAGTATGTTCGTTATTTAGCTGATAAAGGCTTGTTATTTAAAAATATCGTTTTTCGCGGTGATCGTATTATTACTGCGCAGGAAATTTCCGAATACTTCTATTCTTTCCCTTCTACTATGTCGATACCAGATCGTCTACAATTAGTAAAAGAATGGTTATTGCAACGGCTAACGAAATTGGAAAAGGCTGAGCGTACAAAGGAGTGGGTAGAAGAAGCTACTGAGCTATTAGATAAAGAAGACTACTCCAAATCATATAGTGAACTTTTATATGAGGGGCGTTATACTGAAAACTCATTTGATGATTTTGATCAAGAACGCTATAAATTAGCGAGACAAATTGTCAAAAAACACTTTAAACCATTACGTAACTCCGTTCACCAGTTAAAGTTTGTCCATATGTTGGGTACATATCGACAGCTCTTTGATTTGAATAGTTCTATTAACAAGGTTTTACATCACCTTATGCCAGACAATTGGGAAGACATTTGTCTACAAACACTCCCTAATTTAGCAAAGCGTTTGATTGCCTATGAGGATGCCGCACCATTTTTATATTTACAGGACAAAATTGAAGGACAACAGACCAATAGGATGATCCGTCATGTATTAATTGATGAAGCACAGGATTATTCACCATTCCAACTTACTGTATTACAGCAGTTATTCCCAAAAGCACGTATGACCATTTTAGGTGATGGCCATCAAACGATTCATCCACATACCTTTAATAATCCTTCTCTACTCGACACTCAATTATATGGTGAGCAGGCAGAAAAAATGATATTAACCAAAAGCTATCGTTCGACAAAGCAAATCATACAACTCACTTCCAAAATTTTAAATGACGGTAGTGAAGTAGAAGCTTTTAATCGAACTGGCCCCGAACCATCGATTACTATTGTGCCAAATGAAGTGGAATTAATGGATCAAATTATTCAAAACATCAACCATTTATCTGTTGAATTCGAAACAATTGCTGTCATCTGTAAAACCGCAGCCGAGTGCTCTGCTGTATACAAGCAATTAAACAATCGAGTAGATATTCAATTGATCAATCATCATACAAAGCAGTTTAAAAAGGGTATTTTATTACTTCCAGCTTATATGGCGAAAGGCATCGAATTTGATGCGGTCATCATCTATAATGCCTCTGCCGCTAATTACACAAGAGAAAGTGAACGGTACTATTTCTATACGGCGTGTACGAGAGCTATGCATGAACTGCACATTTATTCCATTAATAAATTAACGCATTTCCTTCAATAATAGGTAACAGGAGAATCTGTAAATAACAGATTTTCCTGTTCGATTGCTGTTTTATATATAGAACGTATAGTCTTCTGGAATGACACGTTTTAAAAATTTCTTCGTTCGCTCCTCTTTTGGGCTGACGAAAATATCATGAGGGCTACCTTCCTCTACAACCACTCCTCCATCCATGAAAATTACGCGATTGGCAACATCTTTGGCAAAGCCCATTTCGTGTGTTACTACAAGCATTGTTGTACCCTCCGCTGCAATATTTTTCATGACCTGTAGAACCTCACCTACCAATTCAGGGTCAAGTGCGGACGTTGGTTCATCAAATAAAATAATATCAGGATTCAAAGCAACAGCTCGTGCAATACCAACACGTTGCTGTTGACCTCCTGACAACTGACTCGGATAGGCATCATATTTGTCTGATAAACCTACTTTATCAAGTGCCTTTTTACCAATTTCCACAGCCTGTGCTTTAGGAATTTTACGTCCAATGATTAACCCTTCCGTTACATTCTCTAATGCCGTTTTATTAGTGAATAGATTATAGTTTTGAAAGACAAATGCGACACGTTGGCGAATTGCATGCACGTCTTTTTTCTTTACATGTTGAAAATCAACCTGAATATCTCCAAATGTCGCACGGCCTTGATCAGCCTTCTCTAAAAAATTGATACAACGCAATAATGTTGTTTTTCCTGAACCACTGGGACCTAAAATAACAACAACGTCCCCTTTATCAATAGCTAAATCAACACCCTTTAAAATTTCATTGCCACCAAATGATTTATGAATATTTTTAATTTCTAACATGCTAATTCACCCCTTAGACATTTGCCATTTTGTATTTGCTTAAATATTTCTCATAGCGCTTAAACAGGTATTCAACCGTACTACATAAAATTAAGTACACAATAAAGATATCCAAATAGGCCTCTACATAATTGTAGCCAACGTTTGCCGCTACTTTTGCCTTCAGTGTAATTTCCGGAAGCGACATTGCGTAGCCTAGCGATGTAGCTTTAATGAGATTAACAGTAGCTGTGCAAATATTCGGCAATGCCACTACTAATGCCTGTGGAATGATGATTCGAGTATATGCTTGGAATGTTGACAAACCTACTGAGTGTGCAGCCTCTAGTTGCCCCTTTTCAATGGTACTTAACGCCGATCGAAAGACCTCAATTAAAATGGCTGTTGAACTGAATGCAAATACAATAAACGCATACCAAATTGGATTGATTTTATAAATATCATACGCAATATGATATTTTTCAAAAATAATTTTTAACATTAACGGTATACTGCTATAGATAATGAAAATTTGTATTATAATCGGCGTTCCTCGAACAAAAGAAACATAAATCTTCGCTAGGTGATGGATAACTGGAATTTTATTGATCCTAGTTAGTGCTAACAAAAACCCCAGTGGCAAAGCTATCACCAAAGCAACAACTGTCACTAGGAGCGCGATAGGAACACCAGACAAAGCTACGAAAAATGTTTCTAGTAAAAATTGATAATTCACCTTCACGCCTCCTTAAGTTGTTTCTAGGGTCTTCTTACCCTTACCAAATACCTTTTCTAATATAGTAAATATTTTTTCTATAATAATTGATAACACCCAATAAATAATAGCCAATGCAATATAAATTTCTAAGGCATGAGCATTGATGTTACTTGCTATAATTAGATTTGCCTTACCTACAATATCAATTAGACCAATAGTATAAGCGAGTGCACCCTCTTGTAATAAAGCAATCATACCATTTCCAAAGTTTGGTAAAGCAACAACCAGTGCCTGTGGAAAAATAATTCGACGATAGGCTTGGAATGGTGTTAGCCCTACACTAACGGCTGCTTCAAACTGCCCTTTTGGAATGGCTAAGTAGGCAGACCGTATCACCTCTGACATGATTGCCGCGAATTGTAAGGTGAACGTTACGACAACAAATATGGCCGTTTCAATTGAATGGAGATTAAGACCAACATTTTCTGCTAATGCTGGGACGCCATAATAAACAAGAAATAACAAAACAATGGAGGGTGTACAACGCATAATCGTTGTATACAGATTGGCGAATTTAGTTAGCCACTTGACTGAAGATAGCTTAGCTGCCGCCAGCAATAAGCCGAATAGGGTACCTAAGATAATGGAGGACCCTGCAACTAAGAACGTAATTTTTAAAAATGGCAATAACACTGGGATTGCGTTCCAAATGTAGGTTGCGTCAAAATATTTATCCATTTCCTCACCAACTTTTGTTTTTATGAATAAAGACTGCTGAGCATTACTGACTCAACAGCCTTACTATTCGTTCCGATTTAAACTAACGATTTACGTTTTCCAGTACTTCAAATAAATCACGGCCATAGAATTTTGTACTTAATTCATTTGTTTTCTTTTGTTCTTTAACCTGAGCTATTGCTTTATCATAAGCGTCAGCAAATTCCTGCTCTTTTTTATTGAACAGTGGCCATGTTTTTATAACAGCAAATTCGTTATAGACAACGTCATCTTTTAGGTTATAATATGGGCCATCTTCTGCAAGTACTTGTTGTTTAAATGGTCCTTCAATCATGACACCACCATCAACACGACCTTCATTTACCCACTGCACTACATCAACAGTAAATGCGTCACCAGCCTCAAGTTTTACTTTATTATCTGGATTTGCCGTATTATATTCATCGATAATTGTATATTGAGCATTATTTGCAGCAATAGGTGCTAAAGAATAGCCCTTTTTCGCAAAATCTGCTAATGTTTTCACGCCTTCATCTTCTTTACGCAAAACTAAACCTGCGCTACTTAAACCTAAGAATTCCTTCGGGAAAATAAATTTCTCTGTACGTTCCTGAGTAAAGAATGCGTTTTTAACCCCTACTTGATATTTCCCTTGCTCCACACCAATTAATAAATCATCACTTGTTGTACCTACATACTCAAATTGATAATCAGGTAACAATTCATCTACTAATTTCATTACTTCTACATCATAACCAGTTGGATTTCCATTATCGTCAATGTAACTAATAGGCTTTGACGCTTGATCGTAGGCTACTTTTACTGTACGTACCTTTTCGCCATCACCCGCATCTTTATCTGCAGACTCTCCTGAATTACAACCTGCTAATAATGCGATAGAAGCTAAACCAATTGCTGCAAATTGAAAAATCTTATTCTTCTTCATATGTCATTTCTCCTTATTTTTCATGTGATTTAATGATAGATTTTCACATATTTTCTGCTGTTCAATAGCGGCAGTCGCTAATTTAATAATCGTCATATCATCCATCGGTGGATTATGAAGCCCTGCACGAACATTGCGGTAATAACGTTGTAATGGATTGGATAGTTGCAAGCTTTTCGCCCCCACTACACGCATCGCTTTATCGACTATATCTATTGCCATGTTTGTTACTGTATGTTTAGCAATGGCCATTTCATTTGTTATTAGTCCACGTCTAGCAGGATCATCGTAAGCCTCAGCCACTCCGTATAAGACAAAACGTGCTTGATGGAGCTTTAATTCAATATCTCCTAAAAGCTGTTGTACGTTTGGCAACGTACTAATTGGCGCATTCAGGCTATTCGGTTGATGGTGATTAGCAAAATGAATAGCATAATCACGGGCTGCTTGTGCAATGCCTAAGTAAGTTGCTGGGATATGGAGTATCCAGCCATTTATTTTGCCACCACTCGGATGACTTGGTAACTCTACTAAATGCTCTGTTGCAACAAGCACATCCTTTAACACAAGGTCGTGGCTGCTTGTGCCTCGCATTGCAGACATCTCCCAATTCTCCTCAATGGATAGACCTGCTGCATCCTTATGAATGAGGAAGAAGCCAACTTGCTGCTTTTCTTCAATCCAAGCGGAGGTAAGGAAATAATCGAGCACCGGAGATGCAGTCGTAAAAATCTTGCGCCCATTTATTAGCCAGCCACCTTTAGTAGAAATGGCATTTGTCCCTGGCCGCCCTCCTCGCGTTGGGCTACCTGTTGCCGCCTCACTAACAGCTCTATTAATCATGGCCCCTCTTTTTATTTCTTCAGCAAAAGTTATTAATAGATCATCAGTCCATAGTTTAGTTTCATAAATTTCACCGACAACACCTAATGTCCACCCAAGGGAAAGAGAGGCATTTTCGTCATAGCTTGCTAGCGTCTCTTGTATGAGGACCATATCATAGACAGATAACCCTTCTCCGCCATATTGTTTCGGTAAAGTAAGTTGAGCATAGCCAATTTGTAAAAGTAATCGATGTGCTTCGAACGGAAAACGAGATTGCTCATCTACCTCAACAGCCTCTGCCTTGATTGGCTCAGCTAAAGCAGCTAGCTGATCTAGCCAATATCGTTGTCGCTCTGTTTTTACAAATAAATTCTTCAAATGAATCTCCTTCTTCCCAATATATATAAATCGTATAAATTTACTAAGGATTAATAGTCAAAAAAAATCTCTTGCTACATGAATGTAGTGAGATACTATTTGGTACTGAATTTTCTGATTCGTTGACACTTATAATACTTTTCGCATTAGAAAATGTCAATGGGTGAAATTCAAGTTTTTTTGTAAGTTTAATATGTATTACAAAGTTTCAATTTTTACCTTTGATTTATGCACCAAGCTTTTCTTACAACATATGCTAAGACTAATGAAAGAGGTGCATATATGACCAATAATTTAAATTCACCACTAAACGGTGGTATCATAACCCATTCGGCTCCACAAGTTATTCAAACTAAGTTTGGAGATATTAACGGGGATGGTTTTTTTGAAACCATTTTTTTAATGGGCACTAAACAGCCTGATAGTCCTTTATGGAGAAATCTAACACTGTCTATTTTTTATGGTCAAACACGACAAATGGAGCAAATTCCATTGAAACAGAATATGGGCTATAATCCGACTATTTTTTTGGGCGATTTTACTGGTAATCATATTGAGGATATTCTTGTTGTGTCTGATACAGGAGGTAGCGGTGGAATTGTTAATGGTGAGATTTTTTCCTCCATCAACAATCAAGTTCGTTCCATCTTTAATGCAGAGTCTTTTAATAATAAACTTAAATATAAGGTCAATTATGTAGATCATTATAAGGCTGTTGTTCAGAGTTTTAATCCTGCTATTAAATACACAATTGATTTACAGTATAAAGGAGCTGACTACTTAGCTGAAATTTATAATCCAGATGGCACCTTGAAGCAACCGATTGAAGGCTGGGTAGATCCTTTTGGAGGACTATATCCTGTTGATTACGACCGAGATGGAACGTATGAAATTTTAGGATATCAAGAAATTGCAGGTAGATATCATGCTGATGGATTAGGCTATGTAGAAAATATTTTAAAATGGAGTGGTCATGAATTTACAATAGATCGACAAACGGTTGGTATTTTTGGTGAGGATTTATCATAGACGACAAATCTAGCTATTAAATAAGCTAAAACAGGAATCTGCTCATTTTTACTTAACTCTAACAAAAAACAAGCAGATTCCGTTATTTACTTTTTCTTTTCAACCAAGGCAAAGTAATTATTTTCAGGGTCAGCAAAGTTAAAAACCCTACCCATTGGCATGATGACTAGATCTCCTACTTTAACGCCCTTTGCCTGAAAATCTTGGTACATCTCTTCAATTTTATCAGCGTAAAACATAATAGAAGGTGTTCCTAAATTTAGATCAGGTTGCATTTTAGCAATAATTTCTTTGTTGTGAAGCACAAAGGATGTTTGAGCTTCCTTAGTTGGTGCAATTTCAATCCAGCGCATGCCTGCCTCTTCCTGTTCAGAAATGACGACAAACCCCACTTTTTCTGTCCAAAACTTTACAATTGCATCTTGATCATTAACATATAACATTACTTGTCCAATTTGATGAATCATGACTTCATTCCCTCCTCTTTTGAGCATTAGTATACATCAAAAAGCGGCTTTATATAGCTTCTAACGCCATCAATTTAGGGAAATTTCGAACAATTGATAATGATATATATTACTAGGAAATAATTAATTCAAAGTACTTAACTTTTCTTTTATTTCTGATAGAATGAGTATTATTTACCTTTAAGGGAAAAGTATAGAATAAAACATTATGTGAGGATAATACAATTGAAACAACTAAGTTTAAGAAAAAAGCTTATTTTTTCGTTTTTAGCCATGCTTCTCATCCCAACACTATTGATTGGAATAGTATCTTACCAAAGTGCTGAACAACAAATTTCAGAGGAACAACGCGCAAGTGCGACTGAAAGTGTACGCATTCTAAATTCCAATATTACAAACATGATTGAACCCAAATTGAAAGATGTACAATATTTTTCACAAAAATTTAGGGAAACCTACTTTCAAGATGATAGCATTTTAGAACTCAAGTCATTATTAAGTGAGTATGTCAACATGCACCCTGAAGTAGATTTGATATATATTGGGACTGCTGAAGGCAAACTATTTGATCAGCCTGTTCAAGAGTATCCTGATGGCTTCGATCCTCGGACAAGACCTTGGTATAAGCAGGCTTTAGCTAATAATGGAAAGACCTCAATTACTGCACCATATGTTACACAATCTACAGGTGACATTGTCATTACAATTACTCAGGCATTACCAGATGGTTCTGGCGTATTAGGATTAGATCTAAATATTTCTACATTAAGTGACATTACGAATAATATACGTATTGGAGAAACGGGCTTCGCTTCTCTTTTAGATAACAATAAAATTTACATTGCTCAGCCAGATAAAGAAAGTGGTACAGAGGCAACGGAAAGCTACATGACAAAAATTTATGAGCAGGAAAGCGGTACTATCATTGAAAAAGACCGTCACTTACAATTTGTTACGAATGAGTTAACAGGTTGGAAGGTAATTGGCACAATGTTTACTGCGGAAGCTGCAAAAGCTGCGGCATCCACATTGAATATAAATTTAATTATCATTATTGTTTCCATTCTCGTTGGCGTTATTTTCATGCTCTTCATGATAAAGTCTATTGTTAACCCAATTAATCAATTGAAGCAAAGCGCATTAAAAATTAGTGACGGTAATTTAACGGAGTTTATTGAAATCCATTCTAAAGATGAAATTGGTCAGCTTGGCGAAGCCTTTATCTCTATGAAGGTAAGCTTAAAAAAATTAATTCGTAATGTTGATCAAAGCTCACAACATGTCCAAACAGCCGCTCAAAATTTATCTGCTAATGCGGAACAAAACATCGCTGCCTCAGAGCAAGTGGCTGATGCCATGCACCAAATGGCAAGTAATACAGAAAAACAAACAACAGGTATTGATCAGAATGCCATTTCAGTTGAAGAAATTGCTAAAGGCGTTGTTGAAGTGGCAGACAGTTCCATGCAGGTTTCTGACCTCTCTAGCCATGCTATCCAATTGGCAGAAGAAGGTGGACAATCTGTCAAACAAACTGTACATCAAATGAATTCTATCCATAATTCTGTAACACAATCAGATACAATGATTAAAGCACTCTATGATCGCACGAAAGAGATCGGCTCCATTTTAGAAATGATTAGTGCTATTTCAGATCAAACAAATTTACTAGCACTAAATGCTGCTATAGAAGCAGCTAGAGCAGGAGAACATGGCAAAGGCTTCGCAGTAGTGGCGGATGAAGTACGCAAATTAGCAGAGCAATCACATCAGTCAGCAGAGCAAATTTCTGCGCTCATTACTACTATTCAGCAGGATACGGCAAAATCTGTAGAGACAATGGTCAAAGCGTCGACAGATGTTCAAGAAGGCTTACAATTGACAGAAGAAACAAGTAGAAAATTCGAGAGCATTATTGAAAGTCTTCGGAACATCGCGCCGAAAATGGAGGATATTTCAGCATCTGCTCAAGAAATGTCTGCTGTTGTAGAAGAAGTGTCAGCGACCGCTATTGAACTTTCCGATCACGCAAAATTAAATGCTGCTGCTACGGAAGAAGTTGCCGCTTCCACGGAACAAACTTTATCTTCTATGCAAGATATGGCTTCGTCTGCCAAAACCCTACTTGATATGGCGGATGAATTGCAGGGTTATGTCAATCGTTTTAAATATTAATTATTTAACTGCTAGATCTGAGTTCAAGAAAGTATTGAACTCAGATTTTTTCTATTCCAAAAAGATAGGAAATTACAAAATAAGATATTTTTCTACAAATAATAGCGTTACATAACTTTATTTTCCAGATTTTTCAGAAAATTGTGTTGATTATTATTCATTTTCCTCTTAGAATCAGATTAAACATTTGAACGACTTAGGAGACTACTAGTGTAATAAAACCAATCACGTAGTTAATTGTATTACACTTCAATAATGTCGTTTAAGGAGGAATACTATATGAAACGAATTAGTTTAAGAAAGAAACTCATCTTTGCATTTTTAGTCATACTTCTCATTCCCGCACTTTTAATCGGGTATACCTCCTTTAAAAGTACCAAAAATCAAATACTAAAAGAGCAGCAAGCAAGCGCCAAGGAAAGTGTGCGTATGCTTAATAGTAATATTACCAATACAATTGCTCCTAGAGTTCATGATATCGAATATTTTGCCAAGAAAATAAATCAGTCTTATTTACAAGATGATAAAAAAACTGAATTAAAAGGTCTTTTTCAGGAATATGTAAATACACACCCTGAAGTGGAACTAGTATATATAGGGACTGCTGATGGGCGAATCATTGATGAACCTGTCCATGACTATGCAAGTGATTATGATCCTCGGAAACGTCCTTGGTATATAGAAGCCATTGATAATAAAGGACATGTATCCATCACTTCTCCATACATCTCAAAATCAACAAATAACATCGTTGTGACAGTTATGCAAGCTCTTCCTGATGATTCTGGCGTAATTGCCTTAGATTTAAATATCTCTCTTCTAAGTGCACTGACAGATCAAACACGTATTGGAGAAACGGGCTTTGCCTCTCTGCTAGATAATAATAAGTTATATATTGCTCAAAAGGATAAGGAAAGTGGCACAGAGGCAACAGAAGAATATGTTTCAAAAGTTTACGAAAAACCGGAAGGTATGATTACTGAAGGTGATCGTCATTTACGCTTTGAAACAAATGAAATCACAGGTTGGAAGATAATCGGTACAATGTTCATTGCAGAGGCTACTAACGCTGCTACCTCAACCTTTACTATTACATTACTCATTATTGGTATTTCTATTATTGTTGGTATTATCTTTATGCTCTCAATGATTAAATCTATTGTTAATCCGATTAAACAACTACAGCAAAGTGCTCTGAAAATTAGTGAAGGTGATTTGACAGAGTATATTGACATTCATACGAAAGATGAAATAGGACAGCTTGCTGAGGCATTTGTATCAATGAAAGTTAGCTTAAAAAGACTGATCCGCAATGTTGATCAAAGCTCTCAACACGTTCAAACCTCGGCACAAGGTCTTTCAGCAAATGCTGAGCAAAATATCGCCGCATCTGAGCAAGTGACAGTGGCTATGCAACAGGTAGCGATTAGTACGGAAAAGCAAACAACAGGAATCGATCAAAATGCTGTTTCTATTGAGGAGATTGCAAAGGGTGTTGTAGAGGTAGCAGATAGTGCCCTACAAGTGTCAGACCTATCCAGCCAGGCCATCCAATTAGCGGAAGAAGGTAGTCAATCTGTTGAGCACACTGTTAATCAAATGGTATCCATTCATGATTCTGTGGCTCAATCCGATACGATGATTAAATCCCTATTTGATCGTACAAAAGAAATTGGCTCCATTATAGAAATTATTAGCGCTATTTCAGACCAAACAAACCTTCTTGCTCTTAATGCCGCTATTGAAGCCGCACGAGCAGGTGAACACGGTAAAGGCTTTGCAGTTGTAGCAGATGAAGTACGTAAATTAGCGGAGCAATCTCATCAATCAGCAGAGCAAATTTCTACCCTGATTACAGGCATACAACAAGATACAGCTAAATCTGTACAAACGATGACGAAAGCTTCTGCAGACGTTCAAGAAGGTTTACAGCTATCCGAGGATACGAAAAAGAAATTTACAAGTATCGTTGGAAGTCTTCGAGAAATTGCTCCTAAAATGGAGGATATATCAGCTTCAGCACAAGAAATGTCTGCCGTTGTAGAAGAGGTATCCGCAACAGCTATTGAACTGTCAGATCATGCAAAACTAAACGCAGCTGCATCTGAAGAGGTTGCCGCTTCAACGGAACAAACATTATCTTCCATGCAGGAAATCGCCTCTTCTGCTAAAACATTGCTTGATATGGCTGATGAATTACAAGGCTATGTAGATCGTTTTAATTACTAAATAAGAAAGCACGATGATATTTGGTTTAGCCCTATCATCGTGCTTTTATCTTGTTATTTAATTATTCTTTTACCTCATGGCTAAATTGCCATTCAACGCCAAATTTGTCTGTAAGTGAGCCGTAACATTTGCTCCAAAATGTTTCTTGAAGCTCCATTCTCACGTTACCACCTTCTTTAAGCTTATCAAATGCTTGACGCATTTGCTCTTCATCATCGGAGACAACAGCTAATGTGACATTATTCCCTGTGGAAAATGGCATGCCTGGAAATGTATCTGAGAACATAATTCTGCTACCGAATACAATAAGTCGTGTATGCATGACAAGATCTTTTGCTTCTTCTGGTAATGGATAGTCTGGATTTTGTGGTGTCTCTCCAAACGTCATAATTTCAGCCTTGTCCGTATTAAAAACGTCTTCGTAAAACGCAACTGCCTCTCGACAATTTCCATTAAAATTCAAATAAACCTCTACTGCCATTTTCAACACTCCTTTGTCATTTATTGAAACAATTCTATTGTACATGGATTACAAAACTTAACACAAATTATAACTAGAATATTTCATCTTCAAAGTAAGTTTGCTCCTTTCTTTTTAAATTTTTTATTTATTTTCACAAAAGCTTTGACATTTACTCAAAAATCATGTAAATTACCAAATGGCGAACAATTTAAATTAAATCTTAAAAAATATTCGTATTTTAGGAGTGTATATAATGGATAACGTATTTGACTATGAGGATATTCAACTAATTCCCGCAAAATGTATTGTAGAAAGTCGTTCAGAATGTGATACTTCTGTTACTTTAGGTGGTCACACTTTTAAGCTTCCAGTAGTACCTGCAAATATGCAAACAATTATCGATGAAAATCTTGCTAAGAAACTTGCTGAAAACGGTTACTTTTACATCATGCACCGTTTCCAACCAGAAACTCGTCGAAACTTTATTCTAGAAATGCAAGGAAATGGCTTAATTGCTTCTATTAGCGTTGGTGTAAAAGAAGAGGAATATACATTTATCGAAGAATTAGCAGCTGCTAATTTGGTACCTGATTTTATTACAATTGATATTGCACATGGTCATTCAAATGCTGTTATTCGTATGATTCAGCATATTAAAAAGCATTTACCAAAAAGCTTTGTCATTGCAGGTAATGTAGGGACACCTGAAGCGGTGCGTGAGCTTGAAAATGCTGGTGCAGATGCAACAAAAGTTGGGATTGGACCAGGTAAAGTATGTATTACTAAAATCAAAACAGGTTTTGGTACTGGCGGCTGGCAACTAGCTGCACTACGTTGGTGTGCAAAGGCTGCTACAAAACCAATTATTGCTGATGGTGGCATTCGCACACATGGAGATATCGCTAAATCTGTACGTTTTGGTGCTTCAATGGTAATGATCGGTTCATTATTCGCTGGTCATGAAGAGTCACCTGGTGAAACAATTGAAATCGAAGGTAGAACAGTGAAGGAATACTTCGGTTCTGCTTCTGAATTCCAAAAAGGCGAACGTAAAAACGTCGAAGGTAAGAAAATGTACGTTGAACATAAAGGTAGCATCAAAGATACATTAATCGAGATGCAACAAGATTTACAGTCATCTATTTCATATGCTGGTGGCACAAAGCTAGAGGCTATTCGCAATGTTGATTATGTAATCGTGAAGAACTCTATTTTTAATGGAGACAAAGTGTACTAATTGATGTAAACCCGCTATATTAAGCTTCAACATCCCCCCAATTAAGAGCTGTTTTTCTCTTGGTTGGGGGGATTTTTTTGGGGACATATTTCACTTAAAATACGGTATTTATTTTCAGAATTTTCTATTTTATTAAAAAATTATATATTATAATAGAACTATATTGAAGGAATGAAGGAACGGGGGTTGTATCTTATGAAATCAGTACGTAATAAACTTGTTAGCCTTGCTATTATAGTTATTCTACTATCAACAGGACTAGTTGGAACAGTCAATTATATGGTGGTGAAAGGAGAACTCGATCAGGTAGGTCGAGATAGTCTTAAAAATGGCACACTTGGCATACTTGAACTAATTGCCCAGTTAGATACTCAAGTTCAAAATGGGAAATTAACGTTAGAAGAAGCTCAGGAAAGTGCTAGAACACAGATCGTTGGTAATAAAATTGAAGATAACAAAAGATCTATTGATAATCCGGTTAAATATGGAGATAATTTTTATTTCTACGCTTTCCAAGATAGTGGTATCGTTGAAACTCATCCATCTCTAGAAGGACAAAATATTTCAGATTTACAAACAGAGGATGGGCGCTATTTTGTACGAGAAATGATTGAAGCAGCAAATGCTGGAGGAGGATATGTACGTTATGATTGGGCCCTTCCCTCAAATCCTGATATCGTTGCACCTAAGATTACTTATGTAGAAAAGGACAAGCATTGGGGCTGGATTATAGCAGCTGGTACATACGAAATGGACTTTAATGCAGGTACGAATAATGTTTTATACTACACACTAGGCATGACCATCCTTGCAACGATTATTGGTGTATCACTCTTCTGGTTCTTCTCTGGACGAATGACAACCTATATACGAAAAATTATGGTCATTACATCTGATATTGCTAAAGGCAAGCTAACTGGTGATGACATACCTGTTACTACAGAAGATGAACTAGGTATACTAGCTAGTAACGTGAATAATATGAAACATAGCTTACACGAAATGGTCAACAATACAAAGGATAGTGCGTCCCAAATGCGCGTTTCTTCAGAAATGCTGAGTGCAATTACTGAGGAGACGACTGCTTCTGCTGATGAAATTCATCAAGCCATCAATGATATATCTAAGGGAGCTGTAGTACAAGCTGAGGAAGCAGAAATGGCCATTAGTAAAGTAGAAACACTATCCTCACTTATCTCAAATGCTACAGATAAATATAGTGAGATTACAGAAAATATGAATATCATTAATCAATCTCAAGAAAACGGTAGACAAAAAGTCGATGTATTACTTCAAAATTCAAGTGAGTTTACGCAAGTGATTGAGGAATTAAGAACAACTTTCTCAAGTTTGACGAGCCAAATGAAAGAAATTCATCAAGTCGTACAAACAATTACATCCATTTCTGAACAAACAAATCTATTAGCACTAAATGCAAGTATTGAAGCAGCCCGTGCAGGTGAACATGGCAAAGGATTTGCTGTCGTAGCTGAGGAAGTCCGTCATTTATCCGAGGATACGAATGAAGCCACTAATCGGGTTAGAAACCTATTACAGCGTATTGAGGTCGATACCGCTAATTCAGATTCAAAAATGATACACACGCTCCAACTGTCACAAAATCAGGCATTGTCGATTACGGAAGTAATGGGAGCCTTTACTTTCCTAACAGACTCCATTCATGACATTACAAAGCACCTTGTTTCTTTAGACAAAGGAATGAATGACATGGCAGAAAATCGAATAGTCGTGATGAACGCCATCAATGAAATAGCAAGTGTAGCTACACAATCTGCCGCAGCTACCGAACAAATTAACGCTTCTATTGACGAACAAAAGTCAGCAGTGACATCTATCATGCACTCCTCTATGGAGCTTCATACAGAGGCAGAGCGTATGTACGACTTGGTAGAACGCTTTACATGATAAATACTATAAAAAAGAATGCTACGCATATCCGTAGCATTCCTCTTTACATTATAGTTTGTTAATTACTGCGTGGATTGTTTCCTTAAGCTCTGCATCGTGATCAGCAAGATCTACAAGGTTTCCTAGACGTTCACGTAATACAGGACGCTCAATTACTAGCTTTTCATCAAGTACTTGTACCAGTAGCTCGATAATAAGTCGATCACGAACATTTAACGCTTCTTCTAAACGTTCTGGTGTAATTTTCGCATCAGTTTTTGCAGCTTTTGCCATTTTAAAAACCCCTTTTATATTTTATATTCATGCACATCTATTTTAGCATACCACTAAATTATTTTGAAAACTTTCTTTCGTAAAAATATACCAAATCTTTACAAAAAACAAAGAAAAGATTTACGACAAATTGTTATATTTATATCATAATACACTACTACTCAACCATATGATGATGTATTTACAAAACGCGATTGGAGGAATTGGATGAATCAAAAAAATACAACTTATTTACAGCTCATTAAAGCTGTGCCAAAATCTCTACAGCTATTTCTCAATGTTTGCCTTGTACTATTAGCACTGATTCTCTGTTTTTTGTTATTTAAGGAGCTAATTGAGTTTCTTAAAATATTACTATTTGCTAAAGAAGATGGCGATTATAAACTATTCCTTGCCAATATACTTATTTTCTTTTTATATTTCGAATTCATCACAATGATAATTAAATATTTTAAGGAGGATTACCATTTTCCACTTCGATATTTTATCTATATAGGTATCACAGCGATGATTCGATTAATTATTGTGGAGCATGATCATCCTCTAAATACGTTAATTTATTCATTAATTATCCTCATACTAATCATAAGCTACTTTATTATTAATATAACGCCACTTGAAAGGCCAACACGTTCTTCCATTCTCATCAAAAAAGATTAAAAACACGCCCATTCTAAAATGCCGATATACATGTGGGCTTTTCATACACATAGAAGAATTGCTGTAAAGCCTGTAAATACTGATTATCGCTAATCTGTATTCGACTAAGCATAAATAGCTCTTGGACCGTTACTACGCCCATTACTAGTGATGAAAGCTCAGCTACATCTATCGTTACTTCAACATCATAGCTATCACTTTCTATCATTTTAATTGTACCGTTAACAGCCTCAACTATAAGTTGCTGATTGTTTTTTGCCAGTAACGAATCCATAACATTCATTTTAAATGTCAAAGTAACACCGTTAAAATTGCGTGTTATTAGCTCATCAAAAAAGCCCTTCACATTAATTATACGGTACATTAGACCAACTCCTGACACGGAACTTGCGTGGTAGACACTTGGAATTAAATGATTTGTGCCATTTCTTACATCCTCTAAAAAGAAATGAACATTTTCTTCTTGTGTATTCCATTCGATTCGGTTTACTTGATCTGCTTGACTGTTTAAAAATGTACTAAGCTCTAGCAAAGCTTCCGGAGTTTCATAGATCCACTCTTTAATCACCAAATTATTTAGCATAAAATTACTCTCGCTTTGCTTATTAAAAGAAAAGGCAATATAGCCCTGTACTGTACCTTCCTGTTCCATTGCAATCACATAGTTATCTTGATTATTAAAAATAAAGGATAGTTCCGATTGTGTTTTAAGCAACATCCCATGTTTTTTTGCTACTACCCTGTTGTAGCAATCTACTAGCTGTTGTTGATCTTCAACTGTCAAATATTTAAGGTGCTTTTTAGTTGGTCCTTTAGGGAAGCTAGAGGGCTCTACCATGTATTGATAGATTTTCGATCCATAGCCAAAACCCATTTTCTTATAAAAATCCGGTCTAAATGGATACAAAGCCACGAAATGAATATTTTTTTCTAAAAAGATAGTAAAGAAATGTTGGATTAATTCTTTTGCAGCCTTTTCTTTTTTATGTAATAAATCAACTGCAACAAGTCCTACCCCACCAATTGGTAGCATTTTAGAGAACAGATTCATTTGAAAGTCATGTAGTCGCATACCACCAATGAGTTTGTCATTTTCCCAAAGACCATAATAATGAAGAGATTCATCATTGCTCTGATTTTGCATAAAATGCTTTTTCAGCTCTTCTTTTGTTGTATGTGTTCCATTCAATCTCCCTGGATACGCCCCTACAACGATATTCACAAAGGCTACAAAATCTTGCTCTTTTAATAATTTCTCTACAACCCTCATCATGTCCCCTCCATTTTTAAATTGTTGCATGTTGTTCACAAATTTTTCATATTAATTTTTATACCCCATAATAACATATATTACCACGAACAAATAATGAGTACCGAAAATAATTAAAGGAGGAAAATGTATGACTTTAATTGATTCATATATTCACGAAGTGATAAAAAGGCTACATAAAAATAAACGTGAGAAAATCAAGGTTGAACTAAAGGCTACTATTGAGGATATGCTGCCAGAGCAATATTCTGAATCCGAAGTGAAGGGAGTACTCAGGAAGCTTGGAAGCCCAGTAGAAGTTGCAGCAAGCTATCGGGATACTCCCCACTTTTTAATTGGTCCAGAGAATTTTGAACAATATACAAGAACCATCAAGCTAATTATTCCTTGGGCAATTCTTATTACGATCATTGTACAAATAATAGAGAAAATTGTTCTCTATTCTGGAGAAGAAGCACTTCTCGTAACCATTATTACAGCATTTGGAGGGATTATTGCTGCAATTATTGCTGTGTTATTTCACGTTTTGTTTTGGGTTACGGTTATTTTTATCATTAAGGACCGTTCTGGGGCTGAAAAGTTTTCGATCCCTTTTCTGAGAGATACCAAGCCATGGTCACCTGATGATTTAATACAAATTAAAAAGATTCCCAAAGATAAAATCATTCCTATAAGTGATACGATTTTTAGCCTTTTAGGAATACTTATTTTTTCATTTGTTTACTGGAATGCCTATCGTCTTTTAGGTATTTATACAACGAATGACAACGGCAGCTTGAAATTTGTTATGCCTATCTTTAATCAAAATATTTTACAAGCGTTTGTTCCCATGGTCTTACTATGTATTATCCTAAGTCTAACTTTAACCTTATTAAAATGGCGTGCAGGACAGTGGACAATGCCTATCGCCATAACGAATGCACTACTTCAAAGTGTAGGAACGATTGTGTTTATTTTAATAGCGGTACACCAAGATTTTATTCACAGCGCCTCTATCCCTTATATTGCAGCTATTACAGAAACAACCTCAGCTAAAGTTGCCTTCACTATTGATAAAATCCTACTTGTCAGTATGAGTATTGCTGTTTTAGCAAATGCATTTGATATCTACCAAGGATTTAAAAAAGCTAAAATATAACGCCCTTCTACTTCATATACCTAGTAAACCTTACATTAAAATCGCCAAAATACCTTTATTCTCTGATGTTTTGTATAATGATAAAGTTGAAAGTATTTTATATATGTGAAAATAATCTGCACAATTCAATCAGAGTAAGGGGAAAGTACTATGACCATTCTTCTAGTAGATGACAATCAAGTCAATTTATTTGTCATTGAGAAAATACTAAAAAATGCAGGTTATGATAACTGTGTTTCTCTTTCATCTGCTTATGAGCTATTTGATTATTTACAATTAGATGCACCCAATCCGACAGGAAATTCAGTAGATTTAATTTTGTTAGATATTATGATGCCGGAAGTAGATGGTATTGAGGCCTGCAAACGCATTAAGCAAAATGAGAGATTGAAAGATATTCAAATCATTTTTGTTACAGCACTCGAGGATAAAAACAAACTGGCAGAAGCCCTAGACATTGGTGGTGTAGATTATATTACTAAACCAATTAATAAAACAGAGCTGCTTGCCAGAATGCGTGTTGCCTTACGTTTAAAGGCAGAATTAGACTGGCACACACAGCATGAAAAGAAAATACAATATGAGCTAGATTTAGCAACCCATGTACAACGGAGTCTTCTTAGTCCACCGTTAAATGAGAAGGACATCCGTATTGAAGTTTCTTATTTACCATCCTCTAATTTGGCAGGAGATATGTATTATTGGTACAAAATAGACGATCATCGTTATGCCATAATATTATTGGATATGATGGGTCATGGTATATCTGCAGCGTTGGTTTGTATGTTCATCTCCTCTGTTCTAAGAGAAGCGGTTAAACAATTGGTGGAGCCTGAACTTGTCATCCAAGAACTGAATCGTTATATGACGCTATTGCAAGATGGGAAAGAGAATAATCTTTATTATTTTACAGCGATTTATTTAATCATTGATACAGAGCAAAAAACAGTCGAGTACATAAATGCTGGCCATCCTCCTGGATATGCACTAATCGATGAAAAAACATGTATTCCATTAGATCAGGGTAGCTGTGCAGTCGGTTTCTTCGATGAAATAAAAGTGAAAAAGCAATCTATTCAATATGAGCATGATATTCAAATCGTGTTATTTACAGACGGTGTATTAGAGGCAATGGGTCCCTGTGAATTAGAATCAGAAAAGCATTTGCAAACGCTAACATCCTCCAAATGGGATTATTCGCAATGCCTAATCGATAACCTTTTGCCTAAGGATAAACAAGAGAATCAGCCTGATGACATGTGTGTTTTAATGATTCAAGCTAGCTCTAATACTCTATAAAAAAAAAGAGGCTATCGGTTAAAGATAGCCTCTTACTCACTAAAACATTTTTTGATAAATTCTTTCGCTTCCAGAAATCTCCTTATACTTTGAAA
The DNA here is from genome assembly GCF_016757845.1 of Lysinibacillus sp. HST-98. NCBI lineage: Bacteria > Bacillati > Bacillota > Bacilli > Caryophanales > Bacillaceae > Lysinibacillus > Lysinibacillus sp. HST-98. The sequence goes on along the minus strand of NZ_JAENHX010000008.1, from coordinate 91,009 downwards.
TAACCTCTTCAAATCGCAATGTTTCTTTATCCCCTAAGCATAAAAAACCTTTGTCACTTAGACTTTCATAAAATAATTGATGTACCTGGCTCTGCAGCTTAGGTGAAAAATAAATAAGCACATTTCTACACAGAACAACATGAAATTCATTAAATGAATGATCTGTTACTAAATTATGTTGAGCAAAAATAATATTTTTCAATAATGTTGGGTGAAAGTATGCATATTGATAATCTGTTTGATAGTATTCTGAAAAAGCATGAGCACCTCCAGCAAGCATATAGTTTTTTGTATATGCCTGCATTTTATGAATTGGAAAGGCTCCCTTCTTTGCTTTTTCTAATACTTGCTCATTCATATCTGTTGCATAAATGATAGATCTCTCTATTAGCCCCTCTTCCTGTAGCAAGATAGCCATAGAATATACTTCTTCACCTGTTGCACACCCTGCATGCCAAATACGGATTTCTGGATATTCTCGTAAAACAGGGATGACCGTTTCACGAAAGGCCTTAAAAAAGCTAGGGTTGCGGAACATCTCCGTTACATTTATGGAAAAATCATTTAATATCTGCTCTAAAAATTCTTTATCATGAATGACCTTTTCTTGTACACGTGAAATCGTTGGGATGTTATTTATCCCCATCCTATTGTAGATTCTGCGTGAAATGGATGAACGATTATATTGCCGAAAATCAAAACCCGATAAACGATAAATAGCCTCTAGTAACAAATCAATTTCTAAATTTGTATGCTTATTTAATTGTATATTTTGCTCCAAAGGCTGAAATTGTTCCATGTTTATTACTCCCCTTAGAAACTAACCATACTCTTAAAACTGATATTAATTGATCTAAATTTAATGGCTTACTAATATAATCAGATGCACCTGCCTGCAATGATTTATCACGGTCATTTTTCATCGCTTTAGCAGTCAATGCAATGATTGGCAAATCGATACGTTTCATTTGCTGACGAATAATAGTCATTGCTTCATAGCCATCCATATTAGGCATCATTATATCCATCAGAACAAGATCGATATCTGGATTAGCCTGCAAGACCTCTAAACATTCTAGCCCGTCTTTGGCAACTAGAATGTGCATGCCTCTTTTTTCTAATGCCGTTTTCAACGCATAAATATTACGGTTATCATCATCAACTATTAAAATATTTTTCCCTTGAAACACCTCAACCTCATGTTGAAGGGCTTCTTCCGTTGCTACTGGCTGCTCTTTGATTTGTTCCTCTTCCACCGTCGTCACAGCCACTTCGTTCATGGCAAGCTTTTGGCAATGCTCCTCTTCAATTCCATTTGGTAGACTCGGAATCGTTAACGTAAAGCTACTCCCTTGTCCTTCAGTACTTTGTAATGTAATCCAGCCACCAAGTAATTTGGCAAACTCCTTACAAATAGAAAGACCCAGACCCGTTCCACCATATTTTCGGACCGTAGCTCCATCTGCTTGCTGGAATGATTCAAAAATCAGCTGATGTTTGTCTTTTGGAATACCTATTCCTGTATCTGAAACAGTAATTTCTAACCAATCCTTGCTTATATCCTGCATATTGTTGGTTAGTTGTTGTGGTGTAAGCTGGTTAATGTCTAATGTGACAGATCCCTGCTCAGTAAATTTAAAGGCATTCGATAATAAATTCTTTAAGATTTGCTGGAATCGCTTTTCATCCGTATAGAATACATCCACTACATGATCAGCCTTAGATATATGGAATGCTAAGTTTTTCTTCATTGCAACTGGTGCAAAGGTGTGTTCTATTTGCACAGGTACTTCGCTCATATTCACCTCATTAAAAATAATATCAAGCTTCCCTGCCTCAACTTTAGATAAATCTAATATGTCATTGATTAGAGCAAGCAAGTCCTCTCCTGAAGAATGAATAACTTTAGCAAACTCTGCTTCCTCGTCTGTTAGGTTGTGTTGGCTATTTTCTGCTAGCATTTCCGATAATATTAATATGCTGTTTAAAGGTGTTCTTAATTCATGTGACATATTGGCTAAAAATTCGGATTTGTAATTAGAGTTAAGGATAAGCTGCTCTGCACTTTCTTCTAATTCCTTCTTCGCCTTCTCTAGCTCTCTTGATTTAGACTCTGCCTCTTTCGTGCGTTCTTCAAGCTGTTCATTAATCATTGTCAGCTCTTCTGTCTGCATTTGCAATTCCTCTGATTGTGTTTGAAGCTCCTCTGATTGGACCTGTAATTCCTCTGTCATTGCTCTAGATTCATTCAATAGACGTACAATTTCCATACGCCCTAAAACACTATTAACTGTTAGTCCAAAGGTTTCAGTAACCTGTCTCACTAATTCTTGCTGTAACTTACTGAATTTAGCCATTGTTGCTATTTCAACAACCGCTATAACTTCATTTTCAAAAATGACAGGAATCAATAAAATATTTTGTGGTCTAATTTCACCTAATCCAGTTTTGATTAAACGATAGTCTCTCGGAATATTATCATAGAATAGTACTCTCTTTTCTAATGCACATTGACCGATTAACCCTTGTCCTATTTTGAAACTCTCCATACCAACACAATCATCCATGTCAGCAAAAGCAGCCTTTTTCACAAACTGTACTTGGTTCTCTGTTACTTCCCGAACATAAAATGCTCCAAGAGATGCTTTGGTTTTCTGTGCTACTTCTGATAGGAAGGTCTCCGCTAATTTTGTAATTGCTGAAATACCTTGATAATTTGTCACGATTTCAGCTACATTGCTTTGTAGCCATTCTCTCTTTTCGACTGACTCTAAAAGTGTATTCGTTGCATTAGCAAGTTCATTCACTTCATCATTTGTATTCACATGGATTCTTCTTGTGAAATCACCTTTTGTAGCTGCTATTTCTTGAATGGTTTGTGTTACTTCCGTAATCGTTTTTACAATTGAACGGGAGATGCCACTAGCGATGACAATAGCTATTGTAGAAACTAAAATTAAGATCCCAAATAAAGCACTAGTTAATTTACTATTTTGCTTGTCTAACTGACTTGCCTTTGCCTGTGTATAAGCATTTTCAGTGGCACGGAATGAATCGAATAATTTGCGCATTTTTTCCATATCCTGACGACCATTATCCACTTTAAAAAAATCATTTAATGCTTCTACATTATTATCCTTTTTATATTGAATAGTTGGTTCGCCTGACGTTGCAATCCAATGTTCAATTGTTTCCTCTATCTCTTTAAGTTTGTCCTGCTGAGTTGGTTTATCTTTCATTTGTTGATAGAGTTCATTAAAATCTATTTTCCAATTTTCAGCTGCATTATCATAGGGTTCCAGATAACTTTGCCTACCCGTAATGATGAAAGCACGCTGACTTGATTCCATATCCAATATATATTTTTCAATTTCATTCGTTAAAGTTAGAACATTGGAATCGTACTTAATAATAAAATTTCTTTCCTTCTGCAAAGATGTAATTTGATTATTTAATATGACAACCGTGGCAAGTAAGCAAAGAATGATTACGATATAACCTAATGTAATCTTTGAGCGTATACCCATTTTTAATCTATTTAACATTTGGTTTTCCTACCCTTACCTTTCTTTTACTTTATTATGATTATTAGTATACATGTAAAAATAACTCATTTTCTCCTATTTTAGATTCTTAATAAAGAAATTTTGCTGATTTTGTATTAATAAGTCTATGCATTTTTCATATACATTTTATATTGAACCATTTCTAATTAAGGAGAGAAAACATGTGGATATTATCGTAAGGCCAGGAGATTCACTTTGGCATTTCAGTGAGGTATTTAAAATTCCTCTTCAACTCATTTTAGATTCCAATAAAGACATAAATCCTCAATTTTTAAGAGTTGGACAACGGGTTCGTATTCCTGGTTTTGTGACCAACAACTATCAAATTAAACAAGGAGATTCTTTTTGGCAGATTGCCCAAAGCCGAAATCTTCCCCTAGTCGCCCTATTGCTTGTTAATCCTGATCTCAATCCAAATCGCTTACAAATCGGTCAAATGATTCGCATACCCCAACGTATCACATGGCGTTTAGTTGATGGTAAGCAAAATTACACGTATACCCATATGATGAACGATCTCAGAAAGCTCCTTGACGCATATCCTTTTCTTCATCGCTCAAACATTGGCAGCTCCGTTTTAGGGAAAGAGCTACCTGAGCTGACAATTGGCCATGGTGCAAAACGTGTACACTATAATGGCTCCTTCCATGCAAACGAATGGATTACTACACCTATTATTCTAACATTTTTGAATGACTATTTGCTCGCCCTCACTAATCATAGTAGTATTCGTGGAATTTCTCCATCTTCTCTTTATCAGCAAACATTCCTTTCTATCGTTCCTATGGTAAATCCTGATGGCGTAGATTTAGTAATACAGGGCCCTCCAAATGATGAAGCATTAAGAAATCAACTAATTGCATGGAATAATGATAACGCTGATTTTTCTGGCTGGAAAGCAAATATTCATGGAATTGATTTGAATGACCAATTCCCTGCCAAATGGGAGCTTGAAAGTGCCCGTAATCCAAAAACACCAGGGCCAAGAGATTATGGTGGTGAAAGACCACTATCTGAACCTGAAGCCATTGCAATGGCTGATTTGACCAAGCAAGGTGATTTTTCAAGAGTATTAGCCTTTCATACACAGGGACGTGTTATATATTGGGGCTTTGAAAATCTAGAGCCCCCCGAATCAGAGGTGCTTGTAAATGAATTTAGTAGAGTAAGTGGCTATGAGCCCGTTCAATCTGCTGGAAGCTATGCTGGTTATAAGGATTGGTTTATTCAAGATTGGCGTAGACCAGGCTTCACTGTTGAATTAGGAAGTGGTACAAATCCTTTACCAATCAGTCAGTTCGATGACATTTACGAGGAGTCTTTAGGGATTTTCCTTGCTGCATTGTATATGTAAAAAGAGTACTCGAACTCCATTCGCTATGAAATAGTCCTTTTGGGCTTTTCAGCGAATGGTTTTTTTATTGTAAATCTCATCATCATTGTAAAAAAAGGGGAATAAATTACTTTGACAGACAGAGTAATGTTTGCTACTATTACTCTGTCAGATAGAGCAATAAAAAAAGTAGGTGACTTATGGTTCGCAGTGATATTATCCGAGGACATTTGGATTCGATTATTTTACGGTTAATTTCAGAAAAAGACCGATATGGCTACGAAATTTCTCAGGAAATAAGTCTCCGTACAAACAATCGGTTTCAAATCAAGGAAGCAACTTTGTATGCAGTTTTTCAACGTCTCGAAAAAAAGGAAATTATTGAAGCCTATTATGGAGATGTCTCGCATGGAGGCAAACGAAAGTATTACCGTATTACATCATTAGGTAAGGCCTATTTAAATGAGCTAGTGAAAGAATGGTTGGAAGTAAAGGAAATAATCGATTTATTTATGGAGGGATTAGAATGAAAAGAATAAAAAACCATATTGATGAGCTTTTTAAAGACATTCCTCGAAATAACGAAACGGAAATGGTTAAACAAGAAATCATTGAAAATCTTGAAGAAAAAGTATTTTATTTGATGGACCAGGGTAAAGAACAAGAGGATGCCATTAATAAAGCCATTGTAGAATTTGGAGATATCGAAGACTTAAAGCAAGAGTTAGGTGTTAAAGAGCCAGCAAAGAAAAACATGGCTAAATTAAACTTAGAATTTTCAATTTGGGGTAGTGGCTTAATTATTGCATTTTTTATTTTTATTAATCTTTATTACACACCACATATTATTTGGGCAATCTATCCGATTTTCGCCATTCTTTGGTGGCCTTTATCGATGTACTTCGTGTGGTCTCGTAAGAAATGGGGTGAATAAACATGAGGAACTTTATAAATTTTTCTATAGTGGGAAGCTTGATGACAATGATTTTTTTAGGGATTGTTAATTATACGACATCTCCTCAAACAATGTGGTTTGTATATCCATGCTTATTGCTACTACTTTGGCCCATTACGTTATTCTTTATGGCTAAAAAATTGTATAAACAATACTCAATTGTTTGTAGTGCCTTCATTATTACATTTTTAATAGTTGAAAATTATATTTACGCACCAGATCATTTATGGTTTGTCTATGCGATTTATCCAATTATCTGGTGGCCAATCCTCATGTACTTAGATGAAAAGGCAAAAACGTTGAAAACAGCTCTAATTGGATGTGCTTCTACCATCATCTATTACACTATATTGAATATGATTGTATCTCCACACTACCCTTGGGCAATTTATCCTGCTTTTTTAGTGATTTGGTGGCCTCTAGCTTTATATCATGCGCAACGAAAAACCTTTGTAGCATTCTCCGTTACAGCTACGATACTAATAAGTATCTTTTTCATTACAGTAAATGTTGTTTCTTCACCAAGCGTTATATGGGCGATTTACCCTATTTTTGTTACCCTGTGGTGGCCTCTGAGTATGTATTTTTATGTATATAAAAGAAAAATGTTTCATGCTAGCTTTGTGAAACGCATGTAAAGAAGGTATTGTATGAAAAGGATTAAAAAGTTCATTAAATATCTTGTCTTGATTATGACCTCCTTACTATTATTAGGAATTGTATTTCCAACATGGACATCATCTATAAAAGACATGAACAGCATCAGTACGCTAAAACAGGTAGAAATTAACGGCAGTGACCATGAAATCATGATACGGGGCCATAACAAAAATAATCCTGTAATCCTCTTTGTCCATGGCGGACCAGGTTGCTCTGAAATACCCTACGCTAAAAAATATCAAGATTTATTGGAAACTGAATTTACAGTGGTAAATTATGATCAAAGGGCTAGTGGGAAGTCTTATCATTTTTTTGAGGACTACTCCAATCTTTCATCTGATTTGCTTGTGGAGGATTTACTAGCACTGACTGACTATATTGCTAATGATCTAGATAAAGAAAAAATTATCTTAATTGGTCATTCCTACGGTACCTATATTGCCACACAAGCAGCTGCTAAAGCTCCTGATAAATATGAGGCCTATGTAGGGATTGGTCAAATGAGTAATACCGTTGAAAGTGAGATGGACAGTTTATACTTTACGATCAAACAGGCTCAACTTAAGAGTAACACAGAGGATGTTGCACATTTACAAAGGTTAATGGAGGAAATTAGTAGTGGTAAAGCATTTACGCCTCGTCATTTAGTGAGCAAATACGGTGGCGCTACAAGACTCATTGCTAACCCTGATGGAAATATGTTAGGGATGCTTTTTAGTACCGAATATAATTTGTTAGATATTATTCGCTATAGCAAGGGGATATCCCTATCCCAAGAAGTTTTAGTAAACGAAGTCTTACAGTCCCCACTTCCTGCGAAAGTCAATTCATTGACTCTTCCCTTCTATTTTGTAATGGGAGATTATGATTATCAAACATCATCGAATAGCGCTAAAAAGTACTTCGACCAAATTATCGCGAAGAAAAAAGAATTCATAGCATATGAACAATCTGCTCACTACCCCCAGTTTGAAGAAAAAGAGAGATTTTTCGAATGGATGGGTACGACTTTTAAAAAATAAATATTTCTTAAAATAATTCTACACTTGGTACTATTTATTTAATTGCTATATAATTTAATTATTAAATATTTTAACGGACGTGATTATATGCCAGAAAATCTAAACAATGTAGAAATTATTATGAAAGAAATGCTGGAAATACAGCAGAAGTCGAAAATGTTTGTAGATCTTTTATCTGAAGGAGAAGCGTTATCACAAAACCAATTAATATTACTCCTACAGCTAAAAATAAATAATGGGATGAAGGCAACAGAAATTGCTGAATTCTTTAGTGTAACACCCGGAGCTGTAACTTCCATGTGCGATAAACTGGAAAAACTCGAACTCATACAAAGAATTAGAGAAAATAATGATCGACGTGTAGTCAAAATGGCTTTAACCAATATCGGTGACATGAAGGTTCAAGAAATCTTTTTAAAGTTTTCTCAGGATAAACTCATAGACATGGCCAACATCTTACGCGAAGTAAACCTATTAATGAATAAAATTTTTTAGGATTTCAACAAATTGAAATCCTTTTTTTATTGTTTAATTTAAGCAATGCTTTTGTTCTTGACAAATGGGAGTAGCATATAATTTAATTAATATATATTTTAATTATTAAAATATATATTAATTAAATTATAATGAGGTGACTTTATGTTTCAAAAACTCCGTACCCTTACACAAACGAACGGCACAATTAAACATTTGAATGCTGATTATGAACAATTAAACATTCGAGGAGCCGTATCTTTACATCAAGAAGTACACTTAATAAAAGTGTCCACTCATGGTCATAGCTCCTTCTATTATCCAGTTACAGCGCAGATATTTAATAGCTCTGGCTCGTGTAAGCTAAAGGATTATTGCCAAATCGGAGAACTTACAAATGCCGGGAATATTAAAATACGTAATGGTTTTATCAAAAAAATCAATAGTTCTGGAAAGCTAATGGTTGAAGAGAAATTACAGAGCGAGCAATTTGATGCCGTTGGAATAGTCAAGGCTGTGGAAATAATCGCAAATCACTTTCATTTAAAGTTATCGGGAGAAAGCGAAATTAACAGGTTAAGGGCTGAAAATGTGATAATAGAAAAGGATAGGATTACCCTTCTTCCGTTATTTAAGAAAATATTACGTTGTCACACAGTTAGTGGAAAACACCTACAATTATCTAATACAAATGCAGAGTTTGTGGAAGGGGAAGTCGTCCATGTTGGGGAAAATAGTGTGATCGGGACACTTTACTATACGGATGATTATTCGATAGCTTCGAGTTCAAAGGTGCACCACATTATACGGAGGAAAAAAGAATGATACTTCTAAAAATGCTAAAGACTTTTTTTTGCTCCTTAGCTTTAGTGGTATTATCTGTACTTTACGTTGGATTACTTTTAAGCGCTGGCTTATCCATACTCGCTGGTTTTTTACGAACATTCGGAGTCGATCAAATTAAAATGGGCCTTTGGTATGACTTAGAACTTCCTGTTATGTTCAGCATCCCCTTCGCCCTGTTAATAGCTCTTCTATTGTTCTTTTGTGCCACATATATTAAACGTTGTATTGTTTTTTGTTTGTCAAACCTTCGAATATAAAACAATAAAAAAGTAAGCATATTTTTTAGATCGAATATGCTTACTCTCAACGACTTTAAATAAGTTGATTCACAATTTTATCAGCAGTTTTAAGCATTGCTAAAGCTCTCCTTCAAGAAAACGGATAAGGTATATTTCAGGTCTACCAATAAATTCTTTAAAACTACATAAATTAGCATACTCCTCATGCTCCACATCATAGCACCCTATTTGGCCCTCTCCTTTTGGGTTCCAGACTATTTGCAAATCAGAGTAATTGTCGATATTTGCGGAAAGAAGGAGGAGCTTTCTATGACCTAGTTTCATCTCAATCGTATCAGTTAGTTTGAAAAAATCGATAAAGTGAATGTCATAATCATTTGGTGCAAGCTCAAGATGCAGTCGATCTCCTGTCAGGAAATTCATCAATTCATCTGGTAACTTGTATTTTTTCAATGTCTCTTTTTTGTTTTCAATAGTATGGAGTTCTATTGGTTCTAGAGCTTTTAAGTAATTTGCTAGTTCCATATTTTTCATACGTACAGCAATTGTATAAGCTCTCTCCCCATCTTTCTCCGCTAAAGTGACGTTTGCACCTCGTTCAATCAAGTATTTCACCATAGCTATATTACCCATACGTGTTGCTACTGTTAATGGAGTTGCTTCATAGGGATAGACCATATCAGGCTTTTGATAATTAATATCTACTCCTTGTTCAAGTAAATAAGTGACTGTTTTCTTATCAAAATTCGACACAGCCTGACGCAATACAGGACCCCCATGCTGCTTTATATCAAGTCCAAGTTCATGAATAAGTGGGATATTTCTTTTATTGCCGTAGTAGGCCTGAGAATAGGCTCCAGATCCAACTTGATTATAGCCATCTAATTTTGCTCCTTGTTCAACAAGGTAACGTACTATATTTTCTTTACAATATCGAACAGCTCTTAAAAAAGAAGGATTTTTTTCCACATTTAAATTAACCCCATATTCAACTAATAATTTTACTACATCCAATCTTTGTGCAATCAATGCTAAGTCCAATGGGCTTAATGATGTATGCTGACTTAAACATATCTCTTCTTCAATATTCCAGCCCTTATCCCTCGCAACTTGCAAAGCCGTAATATTGCCAGTATAGATATACATTGCAAGGTCCGGTGGTTCTGGAAATGTTCCAATATCTTGTAGCTTAATCATCTATAGATTGGCTCCCTTCTTAATGTATATACAAAGTATAGAAAACTACCATCTATATCACAATGGGACATAGAGCTATAGTGTCATAAAACACAGGGCAAGATTTATAGCAAATTTGATGGTTCCTTTATTAAAAAGATGGCAATTGGATTCGAAATTTCCCAGGAAAGAATTTATTTTAAATTAAAAATAGCTCTCAATCAGAATAGATTGAGAGCTATTTCTTAAACGCTTACCATGACTTACTTTTATTTTAAGCCAAGTGCTTTATCTGTTGTTGCATTTATTTCTTTTAGAAGCTCAGGGTTTTCTGCTAATGATAGACCATAAGATGGAATCATTTCTTTAATTTTTGGTTCCCACTCCTTGATATGTTGAGGGAAACATTTATTAAGAACCTCAAGCATAACATGTACAGCCGTAGATGCACCTGGTGAAGCTCCTAGTAAAGCTGCAATCGAGCCATCAGAAGCACTTACAACTTCTGTACCGAATTGAAGTGTTCCTTTACCGCCAGCTTCTGTATCTTTAATTACTTGTACACGTTGTCCAGCTACGATAATATCCCAATCATCACTTTTTGCATTTGGAATGAACTCACGTAACTCTTCCATACGTTGTTCTTTTGAAAGCATAAGCTGTTGGATTAAATACTTTGTTAAGCCCATCTCTTTCACGCCCGCAGCTAATAAAGTTGTGATATTATGCGGTTTTACAGAAGCAAATAAATCCATATTTGAACCTGTTTTTAAGAACTTAGGAGAGAAACCTGCGAATGGTCCAAATAGTAATGATTTCTTGTTATCAATATAACGTGTGTCAAGATGCGGAACCGACATTGGTGGAGCACCAACTTTTGCTTTTCCGTATACTTTTGCATGATGTTGTTCAGCTATTTCTGGATTATTACATGCTAAGAATAGACCGCTAATTGGGAATCCACCAATATGTTTCCCTTCAGGAATACCTGATTTTTGTAGTAATTCTAGGCTTCCTCCACCAGCTCCAAGGAAGACAAATTTTGCTGAATGATATTCCATTTTACAGCCGTCTAAATCGTGCACACGTACTTCCCATGTACCATCACTAGCTTGTTTCAAACTTTCAACACTATGATTATAGTTAACATCTACATCTTTTGCTCTTAAGTGATCAATTAACATACGTGTTAAAGCACCAAAGTTAACATCTGTACCAGTGTCAATTTTCGTTGCAGCAATGTCTTCACCAGCAGGACGATTTTCCATAATAAGTGGAATCCATTTTTTTAGTGTTTCAGGGTCATTAGAAAATTCCATTCCTTCAAATAAAGGATTTTTTGTCATCGTTTCATGACGTTTCTTTAGAAACTCAACATTTTCTTTCCCTTGTACTAAACTCATATGTGGTAAAGGCATAATGAAGTCTTGTGGATTATTGATCAGCTTATTGTTTACAAGATACGACCAAAACTGTCTTGAAACATGGAACTGTTCATTAACATTAATCGCTTTTTTGATATCGATTGATCCGTCTTTTTTCTCTGATGTGTAGTTCAGCTCACATAATGCAGCATGTCCAGTTCCCGCATTGTTTAATTCGTGAGAACTTTCCTCGCCTGCTTTTTCAAGCTTTTCAAACAATGTAATTTTCCAATCTGGTGCTAATTCTTTGAGTAATGTTCCCAAAGTTGCACTCATGATTCCGGCACCAATTAAGATAACATCTGATTTAATTTGTCTGTTACTCATTTTTACCTTCCTTATATGTTAAGATTTGCAGAAAGGATGTAAGCACTCCCACTTTAGAAGTACTGTAGCCATGGAGCAACCTCGGAGCACACCATTTCTGTATCAATTATTACCTTATTGCAGTTTATCACAATTAGTTCAAGAATAAAATATCAACTATTTATATGAGAGTTATCAGCTTTTTTCGAGACTTTCCGATCATAATTCAAGCAAAAAAATCACTTTTTGTTCTAGATAAAAATTGAATTATTTAAGCTTATTGGAATAATCGGCCTAAAAATGGTTGACATTTTCATAAAAAATAGGTTCTTTTTATTATTATATCTGTATAATAACATATAAATATGGAGTTCGTCTTGTATCTGAACTAACTTTCCTTTACCCAAAGATTAACTTTCGATTGGGCTTTTTATATGCCAGCCATCTATATGAAAACCGCCCATTTGTCTGAACACATACTCCACTACTGCTTCATATAACGCCATCATCTTTTCAACATTGTCCTCATGCATTGCTCTCATAAAAATTTCTCTAAAGTCCTCATCTGGAAATGCTGACTTACTATATTTTTGCAGGTAAATTGGATCTTCAAGATAGGCATAGATTTGATAAAAGGGTATCGTTTCTAGATTTAAATACTGACAGTACAACAAAAATAAATTGGCTAATGAGTTATGGTAGGTAAAGGAAAAGTTCATTTTATCTTGCTCATAACAATCCTTTAAATTATCTAGTGCATCCCATAGTTCATATTTTTTTATTTCTAAGACCGTTTTATTCATTGTTTTATATTTTTCTTTGAGCCATTCTTCTGCTTCAAATTTTAAATCATTTATTATTCCAGTATAATCAAATAAAATTCTCCCTGTTTTAAATTGGACCATCGACATGGTTCTTCTTTTTTTAAAATCATCTTGGAAATACCCACGAATTTGACTTGGTGGATTCGCAAAGTATTCAATTAAAAAACCATCAATAACACGATTCCCTCTTTCCCTCCACCCCACATAATCCGCCAAAATAATATGAACATCGATATCAGAGCGCTTAGAGGGATTTCCAGTAATATAGCTCCCACATACGAGCGCTCCTATAACTTCCTCTTTATCTTGCCATTCTTTCAGGAACGTTTCTAAGGCTATTTTCCATTTTGCCATTGATCATTCACTCCCTTTTTAATTGATTTATTTCTACAATACTATTGAAAAAACAGAAAACCTCTAATACGTTTTCTGTTTTTATCTGCTTCTTATTTAATTTCTTTAACAGTTAATTTCTTTTGGCTAACTTCATAAGTGACTACCACGTTTTTAATAATCGCCGTATCCTCATAGGAGAGACTAGCTTCAAATTCTATTGTAGCATCTCCCTTCCATCTAAGATGATCCACATAGCTATAGTTTTCATGATCTGTTCGTATCCACGTATCTAACCCTTGCTCAGCACCATATTTAACCCTTGAAGATTCTACTAACTCTGGGCTTACCATTCGCTCTTCCACATTGATGACTTCAACAAATTCACTTTTATTAGAGTTCGTGACAATAGCAATTAATTTCTGATCAGGTGAAGGGATTATTTCTTTAATATACATTGATGGACTGGAGAAGCTAGAATATGCCTCTAGCACATCATCTTTTATACGCCAAAGAACATTTTGGCTTCCGTAATCTGAATAATTATTGAATAAAGTAAAGAAGACGCTCCCATCTGCTAATTTATATACCTGCTGACTTTTAAAGCTTCCTGATAAAATATCGACAGCAAAAATAGCCGCATTCGCAATTTTTTTGTTATCACTTTGTATAAATGGCTGAATAGCCTTTAACGCCTTATTCCTCAACTTTTCATCATTATAGCTCTCTACTAGTCTATTTATTGCAATATAGATATACTCCTCTTTGTCACTATCTAGAGCTTTTAGAAATTTATCTGCATCATATTTTGTAGCTGGCATTAGTTCCATATCCTCTGCTGATAAATAACGAATATAAAGCTCATTATTTTGGTGTTTATAGTAAGCTGCTGCTATTGTGGCAGTAAAAACTGAGCTTACGATCATCATACTTATTACCACAGCGAGCCATTTTTTAGAAAAACTTTTCTTCTTTACTCCATAGTTGGCTGCTTCAATTAACTCTTCCTCTATAAATCCAATTTCACGATATAACTCCTCTTTTTTCATATAGATAACCCCTCGCCTTCCAAATAAAATCTTAGTTTATTACGTGTCCTAAATAAGTTGGACTTAACTTTACTACTACTCATTTGAAAGTGTAAGGAAATATCTTTTATAGAATAGGAATACCAATATCGCTGAATAAATATATTTCTAGATTGTTCATCTAAGGTATATAAAAATTGGCTAATGTATTGAGCAAGTTCACCCGCTTCATAGGATGTTTCTACCGTATGAGAAGAAGCTAGACATTCTTCCAGCTCTGTGAGAATGACCTCAAACTCATTATTTCTCTTTTTGGCTGTATTATAGCTATGCTTATCAAGTGCAATATTACGTATGATTCTTCCTAAAAAAATAGATAGTTTTCTTGGTATCTGTGGAGGAATTGTATTCCATGCAGCTAGGTAGGCATCATTCTCACATTCTTCAACATCCCTCAAATTTGCCAAGATTCTTCTTGCTATTACTCTACAGTATGCTCCATATTTTTTCCTTGTTTCCAAAATAGCCTGCTGTGAGCGTTGTATGTATAAAGCAACTATTTTTTCATCGTCCATTTGCATTTTCTCCTTTTATGTACTCTTACTTATAAAGTAGATAATCCAAACAATTGGTTGCATGTTGTGACAAAAATTCTGCTAATGAAAAAACCGCACTCTTTTAGGTACGGTTCTCCACATTTCAAAATAAATTAGTTAAAAATGTTTGTATTGATGTAGGTAATAGCTGAAAGAATAATCCCTCATATTTAATATCCAGTATACCAGCGACGACAATAACAACGAAAATTAACAATAGAAAGATTTTCTTATTTTTAGAAATCCAATTCAATAGATGCCACTCCTCTGACCTAATAGTAAGCATGTTTAGTATAAGTTGATTGCTATCAAATAGCATCCTATTCATTGTCTGTCACCTAATTTTATAATGCTACATAAATTAAAATGATACGCTAAAAACGAGAAATATGTAAGAAGGGAATGGGTATGGTCAATTTTAAATCTTTTCGAGGTGTTATCACTCAAATCAGTGATTTTCCTGTTGGGCAAAACGGAGATAAGAACGGTTGTTATAGAATAATGACCTTAGAAGATGGTGCTGGTGGGGTTGTCAATTTTATTATTTCTCCCTCCACCTATTTTGTTAATCGTGAAATTGTCACAACTGGTGAATGGGTAACAGGTTATTATGATGGGGATGCACCTGTACCGATGATTTACCCGCCTCAATATCGTGCTTTGATTATTGTTAAAGAAAGCAATTATCATAATGTAAAGGTAGATTTCTTTAATCAACAATTACTGAGTAGTGATGGACAATTACAATTAAACCTTTCTCCTACTACGATTATTTCACTTAAAAATGGGCAGCCTTTTACCAATAGTCCTGCCAATCGAAACCTCATTGTTGTTTATGGCCCTACCACTAGGAGTATTCCTGCTCAAACCACTCCCTATGAAATCATTGTTTGGTGTTAATTTAATCATATTTGAACAACGGCTTAAACCTCACTACGTGAATTTAAGCCGTTGTTGACTGTTATTATTTATTCAGTATCATTTTTCATTTCATGTAATTGTTGTTTAATCTGCTCTAGATATTCTTTATTTTGCTGAACAGTATCCAAATGCTCACCATATTGTTCTGCATTGAAACGTGCATTTTCAGCATGCTTAATCTGATTAAATGCATGTTCTATTGCTATTTCCTCTGGATGTGATTTTGCATGCTTTAATAGACGATCCGCCTTTTGCACGGAGTTACTAAACAATGTGCTAGGATGATCCTGCTTCCAACTTGTATCGGAGTGCTTAGCCAATGTTATATATCTTCCCTTCTCAATGTTTTTTTGCTCTAGATATAGTATTATAAAATGCTCTGATAATATGTATGGAAGAAAATAAACACAATATTTCCCAGGCTATAATCAAAGAACTAAGGCATATGCCTTAGTCCTTCTCTCAATGTCATGAATAGTTGTCAAATATAAATTAGTGCCATGCAGTCCTCTCACTGACTGGTTGCTTGATATCTGTTTTTCCTTGTGTTTCAGCAAAGTTATTGATTTGTGCTGAAGCTGAATCAAGCTCAAATTCAGCACCAAACTCCTCACGATGAAGTGTCTGACGCTGTTGATTTGTTTTTTTTGCACTTTTCGTACCATCTGGTTTGTTACGCTTTGTATTCATATTTGACATAACCATCCTTCATCGATTATTTGAAAAGCTTTAAAACCTTGTATATGTTTTATGAACTTTTCATTCTAAAGTTTGTCCAAGCAGTACAAAAGAATGTGCATTAATTATTTTATTTAGCTAAGTATAAAGTTGAGGCTTTTCATTTTTTGATTGCTAGTAAGTCGCTTGCAATCTTATTTTCTTTCTGACTATAATACTTGTATACAAGTATACTCAAAATAAAAAAGGTGATAGTATGAGCGAATATAATGATTATCTATATCCACAAAAGTGGCTTTCTAAGGCTTCTACAGGTGATCGCGTAGCATATGAACTTAGAATGCGTATTATTTCAGGTTTAATTGAAAGCGGTACCATTCTTTCAGAAAACAAACTGGCAGCTGATTTTGAAGTAAGCCGTTCACCCATTCGTGAAGCCTTAAGAATATTAGCTTCTGAAAATATCATTCGATTAGAGAAAATGGGTGCTGTTGTCATTGGGTTATCGGAAAAAGAGATTGAAGAAATTTATGATGTTCGATTGCTGATTGAAACATTTGTGTTTGAACGTCTCATAAAAATGGATACAAATAACTTAGCACTAGAACTTAGCAAAACATTAGAAATGATGAAGGTTGCCATTAAGTATAACGATGCAGACGAATTTTCTTATCAGGATGTTATGTTCCATGAGACAATTATTCGCTCCATCGGACATTCCTATATCACCATGATTTGGAATAATTTAAAGCCAGTAATGGAAGGCTTGATTTTGCTGTCTATGCGCATGCGCTTTAAAGAGAAATATGAAGATTTTACTCGTATTGTGAAAAATCATGAACTCTATATTGATGCTATTAGAGCCAAAGATCGAGAGCTTATGATTACATCCTTACATGAAAATTTTGATGATGTTCAAGGTAAAGTAGAAGATTTATGGCGGTCACAGCAGATGCTATCTAAAGGGGTTGAGCCACAAAATGACTAACTATATGTTAGGTGTTGATATAGGGACTACTAGCACTAAGGCCGTATTATTTAGTGAACATGGGAAGGTTATTCAACAGGAAAATATCGGGTATCCATTATATACACCGGATATTTCGACAGCAGAACAAAATCCAGAAGAAATCTTTCAAGCTGTACTACAAGCCATTACCAACATTATGAAAGTTCATTCTGATAAACCATTACTATTTGTTTCCTTTAGTAGTGCTATGCATAGTGTGATCGCTATGGACGAAAATGATCAACCGTTAACACCTGTCATCACTTGGGCAGATAATCGTAGTGAAGCATGGGCACATAAAATTAAAGCTGATTGGAATGGTCATGAAATTTATAAAAGAACAGGTACACCTATTCATCCAATGTCACCACTAAGCAAAATTACTTGGCTTGTGCATGAACATCCTGAAATCGCGCGCAAAACAAAGAAATATATCGGGATTAAAGAATACATTTTTAAAAAGTTTTTTGATCAATATGTCGTCGATTATTCATTAGCTTCGTGTATGGGTATGATGAATCTCCATACCTTAGATTGGGACGAAGAAGCTTTAGCTGTTGCAGGTATTGCGAAAGCACAATTATCAACACTCGTACCAACAACTCAACTATTTTTGAATTGCAATGACCTTTTAGCTAAACAAATTGGTATTGACCCACAAACACCTTTTGTTATTGGCGCAAGTGATGGCGTGCTCTCTAATCTAGGTGTGAACGCCATTCGAGAAGGCGAAATTGCTGTCACTATTGGGACAAGCGGTGCTATTCGTACCATAATTGATAAGCCCAAAACAGATGTAAAGGGTAGAATTTTTTGCTATGCCCTAACAGAAAACCATTGGGTCATTGGTGGACCCGTAAACAATGGTGGTATGGTATTGCGCTGGATTCGCGATGAGTTTGCCTCTTCTGAGATTGAAACAGCTAAAAGACTAGGTATTGATCCATATGAAGTGTTAACGAAAATTGCTGAACGTGTTAGACCTGGTGCTGATGGACTGCTATTCCATCCCTATCTATCAGGTGAACGTGCGCCATTATGGAATCCAGATGTGCGCGGTTCATTTTTTGGTTTAACCATGTCTCATAAAAAGGAACATATGATACGAGCTGCCCTAGAAGGGGTTATCTACAATTTATATACTGTCTATTTAGCATTATTAGAATGCATGGAAAGCCCCGTCACTCGTATTCAAGCAACAGGTGGTTTTTCACGCTCTGAGATTTGGAGACAAATGATGGCAGATATTTTTGAATCCGAAGTGGTAGTTCCTGAAAGCTATGAAAGCTCCTGTCTCGGCGCTTGTATTTTAGGGTTATATGCTATGGGACAAATCGATTCCTTTGACGTTGTTGCTGACATGGTTGGAGACACTTTTAAACATACGCCAATTGAAGAGGCGGCCAAAGAATATAGACAGCTACTCCCAATTTTCATTCGTTTATCTAGAGTATTAGCAGACGACTATGCGTCAATTGCTCAGTATCAAAGGAGCTTAATTAAGCCCAACTAAAGAGGAGGAGAATACATGCCATTAGTTATTGTAGGTATTGGTATTATCGCGCTGTTAATTTTAATAATGGTCTTTAAATTAAATACGTTTATTTCATTAATCATGGTTTCATTCGGTGTGGCATTAGCTCTTGGCATACCTTTAGATGGCATCGTAAAAACGATTGAAGCAGGGTTAGGTGGAACATTAGGCCACTTGGCATTAATATTTGGTCTTGGTGCGATGCTAGGAAAATTAATTGCCGATTCTGGGGGTGCACAGCGTATTGCCATGACCCTAGTGAATAAGTTTGGAGAAAAGAACATTCAATGGGCAGTTGTAGCAGCATCCTTTATTATCGGTATCGCACTGTTCTTTGAAGTAGGTCTTGTGCTATTAATCCCAATTGTCTTCGCTATTTCAAGACAATTAAAGGTTTCTATTTTATATTTGGGAATTCCAATGACCGCAGCCTTATCTGTCACACATGGATTTTTGCCACCACACCCAGGGCCAACCGTTATCGCTGGTGAATTTGGGGCAAATATTGGTGAGGTGTTGCTTTACGGCTTTATCATCGCCATTCCGACTGTTATTTTAGCAGGGCCTTTATTTACAAAATTAGCGAAAAGGTTAGTGCCTGAATCATTCAACAAAATTGGAAATATTACCTCTCTAGGTGACCAAAAAACATTTGAACTAGAGGACACTCCGAGTTTTGCAATAAGTGTTTTCACTGCACTATTACCCGTTATTTTAATGTCCATTGCTACTATTATTACACTGTTACAAAAAACAATTGGCTTTGAAGATAATGGCTTCTTAGCAGGTATCCGCTTCATCGGTGAAGCTGGTACATCCATGTTAATTTCCTTATTAGTTGCCGTCTATACGATGGGTATCGCAAGGAAAATTCCTATTAAGCAAGTAATGGAGTCATGTACAACTGCAATCTCCCATATCGGTATGATGCTCTTAATTATTGGGGGCGGTGGGGCCTTTAAACAAGTTTTAATCGATGGTGGTGTCGGTGATTATGTAGCTGAACTCTTCCATGGAACTACCTTATCGCCAATTTTACTAGCATGGATTATTGCGGCTATTTTACGCATTTCATTAGGGTCAGCTACGGTTGCTGCTTTAACAACAGCTGGGCTAGTCATCCCAATGTTAGGTCAGAGTGATGTGAATCTTGCTTTAGTCGTACTGGCAACAGGTGCAGGAAGCTTAATTGCTTCACATGTCAATGATGCTGGTTTCTGGATGTTTAAGGAGTATTTTGGATTAAGCATGAAGGAAACATTTGCTACATGGACCTTGCTAGAAACAATTGTATCTGTAGCTGGTTTAGGATTTATTTTATTACTAAGTTTATTTGTTTAAAAAAAGTTAAAAAGGAGCAAGCACAATGTTAAATACAATTGGCGTTATCGGTTTAGGCGTTATGGGCAGTAATATCGCTTTAAACATGGCTAATAAGGGCGAGCAAGTAGCCGTTTATAATTACACACGGGATTTAACCGACAAACTTCTACAAAAAGTCGAAGGACAAGCGCTTACTCCCTACTATGAAATAGAAGAGTTTGTACAAGCTTTAGAAAAACCAAGAAAGATCTTTTTGATGGTGACAGCTGGTAATGCCATAGATTCAGTTGTTCAGTCAGTAGTGCCTTTCCTTGAAAAGGGGGATGTCATTATGGATGGCGGCAACTCTCATTATAAAGATACAGAGCGAAGATACGATGAACTTAAAGCTTTAGGAATCGGGTATTTAGGGATTGGTATTTCTGGTGGTGAAGTTGGAGCATTGACAGGCCCATCTATCATGCCTGGTGGTGATCAAGAGGTCTATAACAAAGTAGCACCTATACTGACAAAGATTGCAGCGCAAGTAAATGATACACCATGCTGTACTTATATTGGTCCTAAGGGCGCAGGTCACTTCGTTAAAATGGTACACAATGGAATCGAGTATGCAGATATGCAACTCATTGCAGAAGCCTATACGTTTTTAAGAAAAAATATAGGATTATCCGTTGAGGAAATTGCTACTATTTTTGAAACATGGAATCAGGGCGAATTGAAAAGCTATTTAATTGAAATAACAGCTGAAATCTTAAGGAAAAAAGATGAGGTAACAGGATTACCACTAATTGATATGATTCTAGATAAAGCTGGTCAAAAAGGTACTGGGAAATGGACAAGCCTGCAATCTATAGATAATGGTATTCCTACATCAATTATTACGGAGGCCTTATTCGCTCGCTATATTTCATCATTAAAAGAGGAACGAATTCGAGCAGAGGCAATACTATCTGGGCCAAATTATAAACAACAAAATCTAGATAAAGATGTCTGGGTTGAATACGTCCGCCAAGCTCTATATATGGGGAAAATATGTGCTTATGCGCAAGGGTTTACACAATATAAAATGACATCTGGGCTTTATGAATGGAATTTACCATTAAAAGATATAGCATTAATTTTCCGTAGTGGTTGTATTATTCGAGCAGAATTTTTAAATGTTATTAGTGAAGCCTATCAAAAGCAACCTTCACTAAATAATTTATTAATTGATCCATACTTTGCAGAAAAGACGATGGACTATCAAAATGGATTAAGAAAAATAGTTTGTGAAGGCATCCAAGCAGGAAATGCGTTCCCATGCTTAAGTGCGTCTCTCACATATTACGATAGTTATCGAACAGGTTCATCTAATGCTAATATGTTACAGGCACAACGTGATTATTTCGGTGCGCATACGTATGAACGAATTGATGCACAAGGTGTTTTCCATACAAATTGGTAAGTAAAAAGCTAAAATATACATCATTGCCTCAATGATTGTATATTTTAGCTTTTTTATTCTAGAAAAACATGTACTCGATTACGTCCTGCTTGTTTTGCCGCATACAGTGCTTTGTCCGCATTGTTTAAAAGCTGATACAGTGTCTCTTGTCCCTTTGTACCTTCAGCTACACCACAGCTAATGGTAGCACGAATTGCTCCCTCAGCAGTCATAAGTGGCTGGGATTCTACGCTATTACAGAGCACGTTAGCTAATGCTTGCCCCTCTAATAATGTAGAGTCCTTGAGCGCAAGAACAAATTCTTCACCACCATACCGTGCAAACAGTTCTCCATTTTTCAACACACTCTGACAAACCTTTACGACATGAACTAGTAATTGATCACCGATAGCATGCCCATATGTATCATTGACGTTTTTAAAATGATCGATGTCCATTAAAATGACCGTAAAAGCTGATGATGATTCTCTTGCCTCGCTGTAAGCTTGATTACATTGTTGAAAAAAAGCTCGACGATTATAAATTTGTGTAAGTTCATCATAAAAAGCCAGTTGCTCTAACTGTCTTTGTAGCTCCTTTAACTCTGTTATATCAGTGAAAATAAGTAATAACCCCTTACCATGATTAACATGTTGCAGCTCTGTAACGCGCACTTGATAAGTATGATCAGAAAGCACCATCTCGATGTCTTGCGTATTCACTACTGCCTCCAATGTAAATGGCATCGGTTGTCCAGTTACTTCAAGCCATGTTTTCCTAATATCCCTACTGATCATGGATCTGGTTAGCTGAGGAAATACCTTGCTGCAGGCTTGGTTAAACTCTATTAATCGGGCAGATTCGTCTAACACAATAACCCCATCATTGATACTATGAAATATTGCATCCTTGGCAACAGGCAACACCCTAAATAACCGGGAGGAATTAATAGACCATAAATACAAAAATGACGAAGCCCATAATACCATCGGAACAGGATCAACTCCTTGAGGTGTTAAGCCCAATAAATAGATGAATGCTGTTATCATAGGAATTAGTTGACCACACATTAAGGCAATTAATTGTTGCCGATAGGACTTAGTAGTCTCTTTCCAATGGATTAATACTAATAAAAAAGATACGAACATACAGCCAAAAGTAAATATGCCATGAATGATATACCATATGCCAATTTCCTGATGAACATAAGGTGCACCTAATATAGGATCTATTTCAAATACTCTATAATGAAAATGGTGTATATCATTTGTAGCAACCATGATTAAGCTAATAAATGGAATGGCAAGAAGAGCCATTATCTTTTTCCTTGTCAGATGAAAGCCTAGGTATTGCATGATAAACAATAATCCGAGAGGCGTTGAAAAAGCCATACCTACATATTGGATGGCCGTCCAAACCTTTATGGCACTTAATGTTGTAGCGATTAAACCAAAAGCAGAGGCAAAACAATACACCGCGATTAGTGCTGTATAACTAATAAACAATTGAGCAATTTTTGTATAATTGTAGCGTTTTAGAAATACGTATAAACATAAATACAAATTTAGTACACCTGATGTGCAGCTAAGAGTAATGAAAGCAGTCAATTGCGAATTCATGTCTATGTACCTCTTTATATTTTTAATTTTAATGTAGCATACATATAAAATTTTGTGGATTTATTTATTGATTAAATTGCATCTAAAAATGAATTTTTAAGGAGTAACGAATATGATCAATAAGGATAACTCAGAAATCATTTTCTTTTCTGATCCAATTGAAAATCTAACCCACCCCTTTTATAACAAACAAATTGTATTCACAGGCGCCCTTTCTACCATGACACGATCCGAAGCCGCCAAACAAGTAAAAGCATATGGAGGGTATTTACAGGGAGCTGTTACACAACATACTGATTTCGTTGTTCTTGGTAATAAACGTAGGGGTATAAGCGCCAAGCAGCATAAAGCTGAGCAGCTAATCCGTCAGGGACAAGACATTCAAATGTTAATAGAAGATGATTTTTTATGGCTTATTTCGATCCCAAAGAAAGATGATAAGTAAAAAGAGTATGTAAGGTGGTTCTTCCTACATACTCTTTTAATTTTTTACTTTATTGGAACAGCAATAGGCTTTAATTTATATGGCTCTTTTATCGGTTCTAATGCTCCTGTACTATCCTTAATTTTGTATACACCTACTACAGGCGTGATCATAATCGAGGTAGCTTGTTCATCAAATTTGTTTACAACAATACGAGGGAAATTTTCACGCCCTTTGAAATCTGTACTATGACCAGTTCCTCTAAAATGCATGACATTATAATCATTCCCTAAATCATCTGTCACAATATAGTCAATGAGAACTCCTCGCCAAGCTTCATTTTCTTTCTCCACCAAGACTTCTTCGGAAAGATAAAATGTTGTAGCGATAGGTGTTTTCGTTATTTTAAAAGCTTCAATTTTTATACCTTTCCCTTCTGTTTTCATACTATCTTTTTCCACCTTTATTGTTTCACTTTCAAGCTTCTCTAAAGTAAATTCAAATGACCAGTCTCCTGCTACTGAATTATTTACATTATTTAAATCAACAATTTGATCTCCTTGAAAATTAATGTGAACTTCCTCGGGCTTAGAGCCTCTAATGAGTTCAAAAATATACAATACTGCATACTCATTGCTGTTTATCTTTTGAACCAAATAATTTGTTGAATAGCCGTCATATCGATACCTATTACCAAATTCCTCAGCAGTTAATTCACCATTTTCACCATATAAAACTGGCCTTTCTCCTAAATCCTTTTCACTTTTAATAGTGTAAGCAATAGTAATATTTTCGCCATCATATACAGCATCAGTAACAGTGACTTCAACTTCATTACTTTCTTGGCTCACTCCGACACTTGTAGAATAATGATCATAATTGTTAAATACATACCTTTCATCATCAATAAACAATTCGAATATACTTCCGATAAACGGTAAATTTGCAGCAAATGTAGGAAATGTATAACTAAGTGTCATACTGGATGCAATAAAAAAAGTAGCTGCAACAATAAAATTTTTAATGAAATGCCTTTTCTTTTTGACCATCATGACATTTCTTTTCACTCTCTCTTTTTCAAGCGTGCTCACTTCCATCGGCTCTATATTTATATCAAGATTTAAATCATTAAATTGTTTATATAGCTTTTTCATGTCATACTTCCCCCCAAACGAATTTGCTGTAATCTTTTTCTCCCACGATATAATCGATTATCAATAGCGGCTTTTGTTAAACCACAATGAATAGCAATTTCTTCGTTTTTCATATTTAAAAAATATTTCATCGTAAAAATATCACGGTCTAACTGCTCTAATTGCGTCATCATGATGAGCACTTCTTCTGTCGTTGTCTTGATGAAGTATGCCTCTTCAGCCGATATTGTGGCTTCACCTGGTTCATTTAGCTCATAAAAATATGGCGTTTTAGACAACCTTCTTTGTTTCGAAATGGCTTTAAATTTTGCTATCGTGCAAATCCATTTTCTAAAATCCTCTTTATCGCCTCTAAATTGTTTAGCATTTTCATAAGCCCCTAGAAATGTATCACTAATACATTCCTCTATTATTTGAGGATCATTATAGGATTTTAGAGCATTATAAATAATCGCTTTGACAATCCCCATATATTCATCAATGACATATTGAAGTGCTTCTTCCCGTTTTTTCTTAAGATGCTTTATAAAATTCTCATCTGTTACCCTCATGCAAACACCCTTTCTTCCACAAACATAAAGGATTCTTTATATAAAACATCGTTCAATCTTAAATTTCTTCTCATATTACTCAAAAATATTTATAATTTCAATTTTTTAACAAATATAAAAGGCCAAATCTCAATTGATTTAGCCTTTTTAATGTTTATATTTACTTTTAGATTTTAACTAATAGCATTGGGACGCAAGCTACTTGTTTACCTTAGGTGCTGGATAATCAAAGCCCTTTGTATCCACCTCTACCTTTTTCATCTGCTGATCTTCGAGTGGTTTATCTGTAGCATCTCGCTCTGCTCCAACAATGGCATCAACTGTTTCCATACCTGCAATTACCTTGCCAAAAGCAGCATATTTCCCATCTAGATGTGATGCTTCCTTTACCATAATGAAAAATTGTGAGCCTGCTGAGTTTGGGTCATCTGAACGAGCCATCGAAATAACACCACGTTCATGCTTCATATTATTTTCAAATCCATTTGAGGTAAACTCACCATCAATCGAATAATCAGGCCCTCCAGTACCATTCCCTTTCGGATCTCCACCCTGAATCATAAAATCAGGAATAACTCGATGGAAAATAAGACCATCGTAGAAACCATCTTTTACTAAAGCAATAAAGTTAGCTACTGTATTTGGTGCTACAGTAGGCTCCAATTCAATAACAATTTTTTCATCATTGCTCATCGTAATTGTCACAATTGGATTTTCCTTCACTTTTGACGCGTAATCCACTGCTTCTTGTGTTTCCTTAGTTGTACCACAGCCTGTCAAAACAACAATAATGGCTAGTAGAGATAGCATAAAATACAAACCTTTATTACGTACGAACATATCCTTTTCAACTCCTCTTGTTAAGCATCCTTTCATTATAAAACTATCTAAACTGTAGGACAAATCCAAGAGAGGCAATGACAGAGTATTTCTGTCATTGCCTCTCTTTTTATTTCTAGTATATTATTTTCGTAGGTTGCAACATTACATGACTATTAATTGACATTATTTCAATAAATCATAATCCCTTTGTCTAATACAGATTGATTTTGTACCTGATTCCCTAAAATATATAGTTTTTTTAGGTTAGGCAAATTCACTAAGGGTTCTACATTTGAAATGGCATTATTTTCTAAATGAAGCACCTCTATTTGTTGCCAATTTCCCAAGAAATTTAACGATTGTAGTGAACTATCTTGTAAAGTGAATGATCGTAAATTTGTAAAGCCAGCAAAATAAGGCATGATCTTATCTACTTCTTGCACCCATTCCCCATTACCAATTTGAATGGAGACATCATTTAAAGTTAAATGCTCCAGCACGTTGTTCGTAAGTGGCTTACTATTCACCTGAAAATTACATTCATGACAGTTTAACATTTTTACATGCTGTAAATTGAATAAGTCATTGGTTTCATAAAAGAGAGTCTCATTTAAATTGATTGTTTGCAAATGAGGTAGGTCATTTAATGAACGAATACCTTTAAGAGTTCCATACTCCATGACTGTAAGCTGTTCTAGCTGTGGGTATTTCAGTAGTTCTGCACCATTCAATTGCGAATCCGATCCACTTATAGAAACCGTCAAATCTCTTAAAGCGGGTGCCTCTAGCTTTGGTAAAAATGAACTCTTCAGCTCTGCTTTTTTCAAATGGGGCGCTACAATCGATGAAATATCACCATGATAGCCAGTTAACGATAACTCTGTCAATGACGTTAGACTGTTAACCATATCCAACAATTCCACTTGACCAGGAGAAGCTAAACGTAGCTTTGTTAAAGATGACATATTTCTAAGTCTATCTAAATTGATGATATTCATGTTTTCAAGATCTAAAGATTGTAGTTTAGGCATGTTTTGTATAAAATCAAGCGTTTTTAAATTTCTTACTGACGTAAGCTTCAATTCTTGTAATTGAGTCAATGAGTAAAGTGGGCTAAAATCTGTAGCTTCACTAATGTCTAATGCTAACGACTCTAGATTAGTTAGTGTAGACAGCCACTTTAAATCATTAATTGATTTTAAGGAAAGTGATTTCAGCGATAATTTATTTAGAATCTGAAAATCTGTCACCTCTTCAGCCACATAAGATAGTTCTAGAGATTGAAGATTGGGGAACTCTAATAATAAAGCAAGTTCATCATTACTTCTAATTTGGATAGAGAGCTCTTTAACATTTGACTTATCACTAAAATATCCTGCGATTTTACTAAATGATTCATTAAAACTACCTGTATAACTTTTTAAGTTTTCAAGATGTTGGAAGCTTACTTTTTCACTTTGTGATATTTCATAATCATTCATGAGCTTTAAAACCGTTAATCCAGTAAAAGCCTCAAAGTCCTTTTGTTCAATTTTTTGCGTATTTAATAATTTATCCATAATGATATAAGTAGAAATTTTAGCTTCCTTATTTGTAAAAGGATCTTCTAGACTATAATCAAAATGCCATTGATCGTCAGAATAGTAGGCAGCCAAATATCGAATACTTGCAATCTCTTCTTTTGCTGGCATCGTCCCACCTTTATCAAAAATATCTTTTAAAAAGAACAAAAGAACTTCACTTTCAGGCATTGTTCGAACGGATAGTTCTTCACGTTTTCCATCCTCTGTTTGATTACTACTTAAAAGAAAATACCCAAGGAATACACACATCATGACAATTGGTATCATAAAGAGTAGCTTTAAATTTGTTTTTGGACGGGATGTTGTCTGAGGAGAAGCTGTTCCATAATAATTATTAATCGTTTGATCAACATAATAAATTTTATTCTCTTTCAACATGATTTCCGTGTCACAAAAAGGACATTTGAATGTTTGCTCTTCTTTATATTCAATTTTTCCATTACAATTTGGACAATTTAATTTAATAAATTCCACTGGCAGCCCCCCAGCACTATTTTTCCATTAAGCTTAGTTGTCTAAAAAATAAATGTCAATATTTACGAAATATAGACAAGCAATCTAAAACTAAATTTGAAATGTCTAGCCGATAAATACTTAACTAGATTTACAATAATCCTATACTTGGGTTATGAACGTTTGCCCAGGCTATATCACTGTTAATGTACCTAACCATTCTATAGGCTACTGGCTTAAAACCGCACTTAGGCCAAAATGTTGATGCAGCAAGATTAGTTATTCTCCAATCTGTAATGATATTCCTCCAATCCCCTTAATAGTATTATGAGCAAATAAGTTTTTAAGCGTATTTGTTATATGTTCAGCATTAAGACAGCTGTTGTTTAGAAATGGATATACTTCACCTTCAAGGCTCTGTCTATTTATGAGTAATTCAGCCATTGTGGGTATATCATTCATACCAATTGTTTTATACTCATATTCTGCCATTTCAACACCCCCCTAAATTTCTACATTATATTACATATTATATCATTATGGATAATACAGGATTTTGATGGATATTTATGGTTACTTTCTAATCTAAAAGAACCTAAGTCTAATTACAAGCATGCATTTCTCTCCTTAAGCTAAGCCAATTAACTATGTAGAAATAAAGTAAATATGATATCTTTTTGCAAGGTAGTATTTTGGAAAGAGAGGATTTTTAGCAATGAATCAAAAAAATTTCTGGCTTGATTTACCACGGCCATTCTTCATTTTAGCTCCAATGGAGGATGTGACAGATGTTGTATTTCGTCATGTCATTCAGGAGGCTGGGAGACCCGATGTATATTTTACGGAATTCACCAATACGACGAGCTATTGTCATCCAGATGGGTTAGATAATGTACGAAACCGCTTAGCTTTCACAGAAGATGAACAACCTATTGTTGCACATATTTGGGGGGACAACCCTGAACATTTTCGTCAAATGAGTATTGGTATGAAGGAACTTGGCTTTAAGGGAATTGATATTAATATGGGTTGCCCAGTTGATAATGTAGCAGAAAGAGGTAAAGGAGCTGGATTAATTCTTCATCCTGAACTAGCCGCAGATATTATTCAAGCAGCCAAAGCAGGAGGCTTACCCGTTAGTGTCAAAACAAGACTTGGCTTTACGGATATAACAGAATGGCGTGAGTGGCTTACACATATTTTAAAACAGGATATCGCCAATCTTTCTATTCATCTCCGTACACGGGAAGAGATGAGCAAGGTCGCTGCACATTGGGAATTAATTGGAGATATCAAAAAACTACGTGATGAAGTGGCTCCCCACACATTACTGACGATCAACGGTGATATTCCTGATCGTTTAACAGGTCTAAAACTAGTTGAGCAATACGGTATCGATGGTGTAATGATTGGTCGCGGTGTGTTCTCAAACCCATTTGCCTTTGAAAAAGAACCTAAAGAGCATAGCGCCAAAGAATACCTTAATTTACTATACCTACATCTTAATCTTCATGACCATTATTCCAAGGAATTCGAAACACGTTCATTTAAAGCATTACAACGTTTCTTTAAAATATATGTACGTGGCTTCAAAGGGGCTAGTCAATTGAGAGTTCAATTACTGAGTGCACATTCTACGGTTGAAGTCCGTGAATTACTAGCTGCGTACATTGCCCACGAACTAAAGGAGTAACCTTTATTAAGTTGTGACAAAAAAGAGGAGACTGGCTATCGCCAATCTCCCTTTTATTTGTTTACTTGTAATCATTTATTGGGCCTTTATCCATTAGAACTTCTACCATATTAGAAGAGCCCATCTTCAGCTTAGGTCTACGTTCTGAATTCGGTTCACTATAAAGCTCTAATGGGTTGATAATCACACCATCTGGAGTATTATGAAGTATTCCAGGCACACAGGAATAAATTCTATCATTATTATTAGCATTTTTAGCAAAAATAGTAACGGAGGTTCCATTATGATTATCTATACTCATGGATACCTTATATCTGTAGAAGGAGCCTGTGCCATTTGATTGGGCGGAATAAACCACAGGAACAACAGCTAGAACATTATTATTTAATCTCAATTTGATTACTTCAGTTTTTGTTGAACCAGCATCTCTCCCAACATCCCCCATGTGTTCGACTACCCCGTTGTGAAAACTCCTAAGTGGAGGTGTTTTTTTCGCCCCAAACATAGCTACATCGATCTGCTGACCATCCTTTGTATAGACTAAAGCATATATATCGTAGTCAGTACCAGTTTTCCATGATACCGTAGCAGTAATTTCAGGCGTTTTATCAATGATAACTGGCTTTTGACCTTTGCTGAGACTGACATTCCCCTTTACCTTTTCAAGATTTACCGTTGACAACATGCTTTGTCTATTTGTATTTTCTAGAAAATTTTGTGATTGATCAGGTTCTATCAGCATTTGTTTTTTTATAGTTGTTGATTCAGAAAGATTATTTTGCTCTTCAGGTTCAACCTCAACACCGTAATTTTTACATAACCCCTCTAACCCAGAATCAAATCCGCGCCATATAGATCTCACTTTTGTCTGACTATTTCTTAGATATAATTCTAATACTACGATGCCATTTTCATTTGCAAAATTAGCTGGTGCTAAATTGATAACATTGTTATCAGTACGTATTTCTGCCTTTAAATTTTTCACATTTGAAAAACCTCTGCTATTATCTTCTGTAAGTGTTATCGCTATTTTAGTAATACCTTCAGGGATTTTACTCATGTCAAAATTCATTTTATGTATTTTTATATTCCCTACATTCTCAGATGGTATCAGGGTAGCTACACCAGATAAGCTAGTTGGTTGATTATAAAATATAATGCCGCTATCTCCTTGTACCTTATTTGCATCCGTTAAAAGGAATGCAGTTAACGAAATATCAATCGAATTAGACATTTCGTAGCTAATAGTCACACTACCTTTTTGGGAACTTATAACTGTATTTGCTCCCATCTGAAGGAATTGAATCATGTGAATCCCCCTTTTCCCCTTATTATTTATACATACAAAATAGATAAAATTTTAAAGTTACTCTTCTAATAAAAAATTCGAGTAATATTTACAAAATCCTTCTTTATAGGAAAATAGTCGGAAACAAACACTGGCATATCGTAAAACTAATCTAATTTCTCATAAAAACATTTTATGATATGATGTTTAAATTGTGTGTCATTAAATAACACAGTTACATTCATTAAAGAAAGAGGTATTTATGGATCATACACAGTTATCCAAGCGACATTGGTTACTTATCTTAACACTTACATTATTAACATTTGTTCTTGGGACAAGCGAATTTGTTATTGTCGGGATCTTAACTGATATTTCTTCAAGCCTTCATATGACAAATGCAAAAGCAGGCACACTCGTTTCTGCGTTCGCTATCACATTTGCCATCGCTACACCACTCGTCATGTCAGCAACAAGCCATTTTCCAAAGCGTAAATGGATGTTGTTTTTGATAGGTTCCTTCATTGCCTTAAATGCTCTATGTGTAATTTCAACGAGCTATATTATGCTCCTTATACTTCGGGTTATGACCGCGATTGTAACAGGTGTATTAATCTCTCTAGCCATGATTGTTGCAAGCGAAACCATGCCCATTAATAAACGCGGCCTTGCTATATCATTTGTTTTCGGTGGTTTTACACTGGCCAATGTAGTGGGAGTACCCATTGGAATTGTAATCGCTGAATGGTACGGCTGGAATGCCACTTTTATGTTAACCACTCTTCTCGGAGGGTTGGCGTTTGCGGCATCTTTTTTTGTCTTACCTACTCGACTCAGCCAAGTACGAAGCTCAATACGGGATCAATTTTCTTTAATGATTCAGCCTCGAATTTTAATTGCCTTTTTCATTCCTGCTCTCGGGTTTGGTGCAACCTATGCAGTCTTTACGTACCTTGTTCCTATTTTAAAGGGAATGGGCGCACCAAATAATTCTATAAGTTTAATCTTATTCGGCTACGGCTTTCTTTCGATTTTCAGCAACATTCTTGCCAGTAAAATTGCCACTCACAATGCCATCGGCCGACTTCGGTTTGTCTTTCTCGTACAAGCTATTGCATTGACAAGTTTATTTTGGACAACAAACCATTTTATTTTAGGATTAGCGAACATCGGACTAATGTCACTAATGGCCATCCTTTTAACAACATCTACTCAGCTTTATTTAATAGATTTGGCCGAAATTTACAAACCAGATGCTAAAGGACTCGCTGCTTCTCTTATGCCAGTGGCAAGTAACGTAGGCATCGCTTTTGGGTCTGCATTAGGCGGCATTGTATATCATCAAGGAAATTTGATGAATGTCACATGGGTCGGTGGTATAGTTGCCGTCGGTGCAAGTCTACTAACTTTCTTTAGTTATCATTTAGACCTTAAACAAAAGAAAACCGCATAAAAAATACAAGAGGTACCTTAGAAAGAATATAAATCAAACAGACCCATTCGAATAAAGCGAATGGGCCTGTTATTAAAAAGCTTACTTGTGATCTGTATTTTCATAATAAGGATGAATATTCCAAAGATTTATTCTGAAATAATATATTTTTCTTTCATTGGTCCAACTTTATTTAAAATAATTGCACCAACCATTTGTATAATTGTCTTCACAATAATTTGCCCAAAAATGGCGGCAGGTACCGCTTCCCACGGCAATATATTGGCACCAAGTGGACTTAAGCCGATTACTACGAAAATTGCAGAATCTAAAAATCCTCCAACAATACCACTGTAGAACACACGCCAAGCCATTGGTAATTTTAATCGAGTATAAATTTCAGTATCGGCCGTTTCAGCGACAACAAATGATAGTGCTGAGGCTACCACAATTAAAAGTGTATCACCTAGTAGGAATGACACCACGGCTGATAAAATTAACGCTGTAATAATAAATACATACGTCTTTTTTCTACCATATTTATTTTGTACTAGATCCCGAAAAATAAAGGTTGCCCCAATTAAAAGCGTTCCCATTGGAACAATAAACATACCAAAATGTAAAGGTGCAAATGCTGCCGTCACTACATTAGCAATAACAATAGATAATAAATAAAATAATATTCTCAAACTATTACTCCTTAAGTAAATTTAATTTTTGTAAGAGCACCCTACACACCTCTTTTATTTCCCCACACAAGGGCATGTAACTGTGGCAGTACTTTAACATCTCTTAAATCCTCATCCTTCATTACTCTATCAATCAGCGCACGATATTTATCCAATAAATGCATTATTAATTGTGAATTATCAGTTGTCGTGAGATTATCATTACCAACTTGAAGATAAAAAGGAATCATTGGATATCGATGGTGAATTTGTTTAGCATAATCGTAATCCTCTTGATTAAAAACAACTATTTTGAGGGATACATGGTGATTGCTGTTTCGATCTTTAAGTTTTTCGAAGATATAAGAGAGCACCGAGTAGTCTGTGGTCATTCCAGAACTAGGAGGCTTTGGTGAAATTGTCAGTTCATCAATCTCATACATCCACTTTTGCCACCTACTCCCCTGTGTTTCTACCCCTATTTTTATGTCATTTTCTTTTAAAATGGCAATAAGCTCTGCTAAATTCGGATTGAGTGCAGGATTGCCACCTGAAATGGTGACAAATGAAAAACCATTGCCCCCTAAACGTTTCAACTCAGACCAAATCTCTTCCGCTGTCATTTGGACAATAAAATGCTTTCCACTGCCATCCCACGTAAACGATGAATCACACCAAGAACAGGAATAATCGCAGCCCGCAGTTCTTACAAACATTGTCTTCTGGCCCACCACCATACCCTCTCCTTGAATCGTTGGCCCAAAAATTTCGATAACAGGTACTTTACTCAACTTCCATCCACTCCCGTCTAGCTTCTGCATAGCTTGTTGGAGTTTCATAAAGCCTAATAAACTCTACACGCACACCGTTATATCCTTCATCAAGCAAGGCCTCAGTCAACTTTTCGTATATCCAAACAACAATGTTCTCTGCCGTCGTATTCATGGGTGGAAGCGTTTCATTTAAATAGCGGTGATCCAAATGAATCTCTATTTTTTGTTTCCATATTTCTTTTATATCGCCAAAATCAATTAACAAACCACGTTCATCTGTGTAGCCACTCAGCCCTAATACTACCCGATAGGTATGACCGTGCAGATTTTTACATTTTCCTTCATAATGATGTAGATGATGAGCAGCATCGAAGGTAAATTCCTTGCTTATGAGAACACGCTTTGCATGGTAGTTCAATTGATTTCTTTGAATATTCACATCAATTTTCTGGAGTCTCTCAACGATTTTAAAATCTGACATGCCTTAAGACTCCTTCCTATAACTTAAATACTCATCAAGCCCTTTATTTCGTAATTTACATGCTGGGCATTCACCACAGCCATCTGCTATGACACCGTTATAGCAAGTCAACGTTCTTTCTCGTACAAACTCTAGTGCCCCAAGCTGATCAGCTAATTCCCATGTCTGTGCCTTATTCAGCCACATCAAGGGTGTATCAATCACAAAGGAATCATCCATCGATAAATTTAACGTTACATTTAAGGATTTAATAAAGACATCTCGGCAATCCGGATATCCACTAAAATCAGTTTCACAAACACCTGTTACAATATGCTTGGCCCCTACTTGGCTCGCTAAAACGCCCGCAAATGAAAGAAAAAGGAGATTGCGGCCAGGCACAAAAGTTGATGGGAGCTCACCATTTTCTCCGTCCTTCACCTTTATGTCTTGTCGCGTCAATGCATTCGGAGCAAGTTGATTCAGGAGAGACATATCAAGTATGTGATGCTTGATACCAAGCTCCTCTGTTATCACCTTCGCACAGTCAATTTCAAGACGGTGCCTTTGACCATAATCGAAAGTTACTGCCTCAATCTCTTCAAAGCGTTCTTTTGCCCAGAACAAACAAGTTGTGCTGTCCTGACCTCCACTAAATACTACAATTGCTTTTTTCTTTTTCATCTATAAAGACTCCCTTATATCGAAAAAACAGCACTCTAAGAAAAAGTGCTGCTTTCTTCTTAGTTTTTTTAAGAGGGTAGCTAAAAACCTCTTTCTTGCTTCATTTATCGATTATCAATTTTTTCTGGGTTAAGATCGTGGTTCATTAAACGATAATTGGCGATTTCTTCGTACTTCGTTCCTGGCTTCCCATAGTTACACCATGGATCAATCGAGATACCCCCACGTGGAGTAAATTTCCCCCAAACCTCTATATATCTTGGATCAAGTAGTGCAATTAAATCGTTCATAATGATATTCACGCAATCTTCATGAAAATCGCCGTGATTTCTAAAACTGAATAAATACAACTTTAGAGATTTACTTTCAACAATTTTTTTATCTGGGATATATGAAATGTACATCGTAGCAAAATCCGGC
Organism: Lysinibacillus sp. HST-98; assembly: GCF_016757845.1. NCBI lineage: Bacteria > Bacillati > Bacillota > Bacilli > Caryophanales > Bacillaceae > Lysinibacillus > Lysinibacillus sp. HST-98. The sequence goes on along the minus strand of NZ_JAENHX010000008.1, from coordinate 55,315 downwards.
TGATTTGTAAGCGGACATAAACTAGTAAACTCTGGGCAATTAAACTTAACAAAATAATCTCGATTAGCATGAAGATTATCCACCACCTCTAATACCTCAGGTGCATAATCATAGGAATACTTTGTACCTTGATTACCCAATAGGGTTAAATCCTTTAATCCTTCTTCATGACTTCTGCCAGACATAAAAAAACCTCCTTGTAAAATGTTTCCCAACACTTTTCAAGAGAGGCATCACCAATCAGTCTATTAAAACATAAGTAAAAACATAAAAAAGCCACGTCCGATATGGACATGGCATATTGTCATGTTTCCATAGTTTTTTATAGAGGGTATCAGCTATGAACCTCTCCCGTTCTAGTCCGGGCATTCTTTTCTTCCATATCGTACAAAAAATAATACAGAACGTCAAATGGATTTTTTATAAAACTCTTAAATGATAAAAAGTATGAATTACTGTAAGTCAATACTCATTTGAAAGTTCTACTTTTTTATTAAATTACTAGGAAAATAGAATTAATTCATTTTTGACAAAGTAATACTAATTATCAATATTTTGATATTTTTCAATATTCCGATATTCGAATTATCTCACCTGTGATAAATTGGAAATATCACACTAAACTGAAAAGTGTGATAATTAAAAGTGGAGGGAGAAATGAGATTTGAAAAAGTTTAAGTTTACGAAGTTTTTAAGTAGTATGATAGCTTTCGTTATGGTGCTTTTTCTATTGGTTCCATTATCGAGTGCGAATGCTGAAGATTCGAAACCATTCAAGCAGGATAGCCAAAGTGAAAGTATACTTCAATTAAAGGCGGCTATCGCTGAACAGCTAAGCTTGTCTAAAGATGGTCCAACTCTTCACGAAAGCTTACAAAATGTATCAGGCAATCAAGAAGTTGCAGTCATCGTACATTTATCTGAAAAGCCTGTGGCACTAGAGCAAGGAATGAGCCAAGTGAAAGGCCAAAAGTTCTCTAATGCCCGAGCAAATGAAGTTCGGTCAAATGTAAAATCTCAACAAGCACAGGTTAAAAAAGAATTAGCTACTAAAAATGTTCAAATGACTCAAGGCTACACATTTGATACTGTTTTAAACGGTTTTGCAGCAACTGTGAAAGCAAATGATCTCCCAAAGCTGCTTTCAATAGAAGGAATTACATTAATCGAACCTGATGCAATTGTTTACGCCTCAGAAGATAGTACAATCAAATCCTCAGAACTGATTAAGGAAGATCAATTAGAGGCTCAAATGAATACAAGTATTTCTTTCCTCGGCATCGAACAGCTTTGGAATGAAGGAATTGAAGGACAAGGTATAAAAGTAGCAGTATTAGATACTGGTATTGATGCAGATCACCCCGAGTTCGCTGGAATTTATAAAGGTGGGAAAAACTTCATTCCAAATTCATCAACTTACACAAAGCCTCGGGCAGATGACGATGCATCGGAAACATTGCCTTCTGAGCGTCCTGCTGGAACACCTGAATTTAATGAAAAGGGAAGCTCGTTCTATACTTCTCACGGTACCCATGTTGCTGGAACCATTGCAGCAATTGGAGCTAACAATTTCGGCATTAAAGGAATTGCTCCAAAAGTAGACCTTTATGCTTATCGTGTTCTTGGTGCATATGGAAGTGGGGCTACATCTGGTATTGTTAAAGCAATTGAAACGGCTGTAACAGAAAAAATGGACATAATCAACCTTTCTCTTGGCGGGGGGGCTAACTCTGAAACGGACGCAGGTTCATTTGCTATTAATAATGCAATGATGGCTGGAACAATCGGAGTAATTGCAACAGGTAACTCCGGCCCAAATCGAGGAACAATGGGCACGCCTGCAACCGCTCGTTTAGGAATTGCTGTTGGTAACACAACAAATCCTGAAACAATGTATAACGGTGAAGTGAATGTTACAGTTGGTGACTACAACTTAACAAAGCAGCTCCCATTAATGGGCACAACTTTTGGAAGGGATTTAGCAACACAGCTTCAAGGAGAATTTGACCTAGTTGCTATTCCTGGAAACGGAGAAGTAAAAGACTATGAGGGAATCGATGTAGAAGGTAAAGTGGCATTAATCTCTCGTGGCAGCATCGCATTTGTTGATAAAATTGCGAATGCAAAGGCAAATGGAGCAGTCGCCACAATTATTCATAACTTTGCTGGTGGAACAAATGCACCTAATATTTCAGGTACATTCCTGGGTGATTCCTTTGCTTTTCTACCAACATTTGATATGTCCCAAACGGATGGTAATGCAATTCGTGCTGCATTAGCCGGTGGAACTGGAAAAGTTAGCTTTAGTCAATTTACTTCCACAAAAACACTGGGGGATGAAGTAAACGATTCAAGTTCCCGTGGACCATCTACGCCAAACTTTGATATTAAACCAGATGTAAGTGCACCTGGAACAAACATTATGTCAACGGTTCCAATGTATAAAAAGGATTTCCCTGATGCAGATTATGCAGAGGCATATGATCGTAAAACAGGAACCTCTATGGCAACACCGCATATTACAGGTATTGTTGCATTACTTAAACAAGCAAATCCTGATTGGAATGCGTTCGACATAAAAGTGGCGCTTTCTAATACAGCAAAGGTTTTAGATAAAACAAAATACGATGTGTTCTCTCAAGGTGCAGGTCGTGTAAATGCTTATGCTGCAGCACATCCAGAAATTCTTGCCTATGCATTGGATAGTGCAATTTTAGATGGAACTGGAGCTGTTTCAGAAAACTTAAAAGGGACAGTTACTTTTGGTCCACAATCACTTAAAGACCAGGATATTTCCGTAACGAAACAAGTTTTAGTAAAAGATGTAAAGGGGAACGGCGGTAATTATAATGTATCAATTGATGTGACAAAAACATTTGGTGATGCAACTGTTACAGTCGACCAGCCAACATTTAATCTAGTTGGTGAGCAAGTGTTAAATCTTACATTAACTGCTTCACAAGCTACAGCACCAAACGGCTCGGAAATACTGGGGTATATTCACATCAGCGGTGGTGCTACAGAAATTTCATTGCCATTCGCAGCTGACTTTGGAAGTGAGGCAGTAACTGAAATTAAAGATTTAAAGATTACAGAAACAGATCTATCCTTTAATGGAGATGGCGTAAAAGATTCTGCTGTACTTTCATTTACATTAACTGGCGATGTAACAACTAACTATATCGAGCTATGGGATATTATGAATCCTCAAGGTGGAGAATATGGTGATGGCTACATCGGTTATCTACATGCAGGTACTGCGCTAGGAAAAGGCTCTTATACGCTGAATATCGCTGGGCAATACAAACCATGGGGAACAGAACCTGCCACAACAATTCCAGATGGTCTCTATACAATTGACTTTACTGGTCTTGCGGCATCAGGGGTAGTTTCCGATTATGTTGGACCAATTATCGTGAAAACGACTAAACCAGAAATTACTGGTTCAGTAGCTGAAGGTGTCGCTACAGGAAAGGTAACAGATAAGTATATCGACTACAATGAAGAGTTATATTTATATGGTTTAAACTATAATTTAAATGATAAATTAAAAGCTTCCTATATTGCGACTGTGAATGGCGAAATACAAGCGCCTGTTCCTTTTGAATTAAATCAAGACGGTAGCTTCACATTCCCAGTAACAACAGAAACGAATGCTGTATCAGTAAAAATTGAAGACGCTGCTGGGAATGTTGGTGAAGCACTAATATTTGAAAAAGATGTAGTTGAACCAAAAGTAACACTTTCTGTCAATCCAACTGAGCTAGACCTAACAGCTGGGGAATCTGCACAACTTACGGTAACAGAGACGTCTACTCCTCCAGAAGGTGAAGCAACAGAGGAAGATGTAACTTCAAAAGCTACTTATGTTGTGGGAGATGAAAATATTGCAACAATAGCAAATGGATTAGTAACTGCTATAGGTGAGGGCACGACTACGATTACTATTTCATATGGTGATCATGAGGTTACGGTAAGTGTTACAGTTAAAGCACCTGTTGTAGAAACACCAATCGTAACACTAGAAATTGACCAAGCTCAGGTTGAAACTAGAATAGGTAAAGAGGTGATGGTTAAGATTACTGAGGTAACTACTTTTGAGGGTAGAACAACAGAAAAAGATGTTACTACGCTTGCAACCTACGAAGTAGCAAATGATAAAATAGCTACTGTAAAAGCAGGGGCTGTAAAAGGTAAAGGTCAAGGTACTACGACAATTACAGCAACGTATGGTGACCACACATTAACATTTGATGTATTGGTTGAAAAGCCGGGTAATGGCAATGGTAACGGCAACGGTAACGGCAATGGTAACGGCAACGGTAACGGCAATGGTAACGGTAATGGTAATGGTAATAATGAAGTTACCGAAGTTGAGTTATAATTAAATAAGTACAGTTCCAGCAAAAAGAGAAATTGCGCTTTGCAATTTCTCCTTTTGCTATTTAAATTTCACTTACTCATGATAAGGTTGGCTGTAACGAGTCTATGTGCAGTTTTTCTGTACAAGCTTTATCTAGTAATCGAATATTTAATGCAAAACCATACGAGATCCTAACATTACCGTTCAGAACCTTTTAGTTTTATTTAAGCATCGTTGCAGTTAAAAATTCTCGTGTTCTCTCCTCTTTTGGATGGTTGAAAAATTGTTCAGGTGTGCCGCGTTCAATAATTTTCCCATCATGCATATAGACAATCCAATCAGCTACTTCTCTTGCGAATCCCATTTCATGGGTAACAACAACCATTGTCATTCCTTCTTCAGCCAAATCTTTCATGGTTGTTAAAACCTCTCCCACAAGCTCAGGATCGAGTGCCGATGTTGGCTCATCAAAAAGCATAATGTCTGGTTCCATCGCAAGTGCTCTAGCAATCGCCACCCGTTGCTTTTGCCCCCCTGATAGTTTACTAGGATAGACATCCGACTTATCCTCCAAACCTACTTTTTTCAGTAAATGCTTTGCTTTGATGATAGCTTTTTCTTTGTCTACACCCTTTACCATAACAGGTGCTTCAATAATATTTTCTAAAACCGTTTTATGTGGGAATAAGTTGAAATTTTGAAACACCATCCCAACCTTTTCTCTAATCTTGTTAAGATCATCTGTCCGTGGATTGACTTCATTTCCCTCAATTATAATATTGCCATTATCTTTTCTTTCTAAAAAGTTCAAGCAGCGAAGGAGGGTGCTTTTCCCTGACCCACTCGATCCTATTAGACAAACAACATCGCTCTCGTAGACTGTCATGTCGATATTTTTTAATACATGTAAGTCTCCAAACGATTTATTCAATTGACTTATTTTAATCATTTCCTTAGTGTCCAATTTTTTCAGCTCCTATCTGTCGCTTACTGCTAATTTTAATTCAGTTCGGTTCACTACAAATGTCATCAACGCTACCAGCAATAAATAGTAGACTGCTACAATGAGTAAGTAGGTCATTTCATCGAAATTATTCGACCCAAGTGTTGTCGCCACATTAAACAGCTCATTCATGGAGATAAATGCGGCTAACGAAGAATCTTTTAAACTGATGATAAATTGATTGCCTAAAGGCGGCAATGCTCTACGGAATGCCTGTGGGAGAATAATCCTTCTTAATGTCAGTGTCTTTGTCATTCCCAAAGAGCGTCCTGCTTCAAATTGGCCATTATCGACTGACTGAATTGCTCCCCGAAGGATTTCAGAAATATAAGCTCCATTATGTAGCGCTAGAGCAAGTGAAGCAGCCCAAAAATCAGGGAGAAGGAAAATCCCACTAATTCCGAAGTAGAGGATAAATATTTGAACAATCAGTGGTGTTCCTCGAACCAAATAGACATATATATCTGAAATAAGTTCTAAAATTTTTATATTAGAAATTTTTAATAAGGCAAAGACTAGTCCGATGATGATTCCCAGTAAGATAGAAACCACCGTCAGCTCTAATGTTAAAAGCATAGCTTTAAAGAATACACCTTTTGTTTCCATTAGTATTTGAAAAAAATGCGAAAAACTTGGCAAAGTACTACTTCCTTTCTTTTATAGCATTGGTTTATTCTGATTTTTTGGTAATGTCCTCACCAAAATATTTGATACTGATTTGAGTCAATGTTCCATTTTCCCGAAGCTGTTCCAAAGATTCATTTACTCGCTTCAATAGCTTTGGATTATCCTGAGGCAACACAATCGCTTGTTCACTGCGATTAATTAATTGTTGTCCTTTAATCTTAAAACCTTCCTTTTCAGCAGTTTTTCCTGTAACAAAATCTGTGATTACTGCATCATGACGCCCACTGCTTAATGCCTTTAATGCTGTAATGTCGCTGTCATATGTTTTTATGTTGTCTGTATACTTGGAAGCTGTATCGGCATATGTTGATCCTTTTGCAACAGCTACTTCCTTTCCCTCTAAATCTTCAACAGTCCTAATTTTACTATCCGGTCTGGTGAAAATTTTCGGTCCCGAATAATAATAGGGGGTAGAGAAAGAAACATGTTTACTCCGCTGCGGGTTAATCGTGTGACTTGCAACGGCTGCATCCGCTCTTCCCGTTTTCACCCCTTCCACAATCCCTTTGAACTTGATTCGTTTCTGAACCGGCTCAAGGCCCATTTCCTTTGCAATCGCTTCACCAACCTCAATATCAAAGCCCGACATTGTAAGATCGTCATTTATATAACTAAATGGCTTAAATTCACCAGAAGTAGCAAAAACAAATTGATTTTTATTGATCAGTTCAGATCCATCTTCAAGCTTCTGCTTCTCTCCACAACCAGACAACATGCAGACTACGATTGTACTTAAGACCAATAAAAACTTTTTACTCAACAACATGTTGGCTATAACTCCTTTCTCTTTCGATTATTCCTACAATCCTTTCTTGCTATATAACTTGCTTATGATAGTTAATACCCAATCCACTCCCAATAAAACAAAAAAGTATCAGGCACTTTTAATAGTGCCTGATACTTTTTCTACAAATTTCGTATTATATAATTATCTTTCAAGTCTTCTCTTTCCTCTAAAAATGTAGCTTTTTAGATGTATAGAACTAAGAAAACCGCACTTACTTATGATACGGTTCACCCTTCATAATCCTAAAACTACGATAAATCTGCTCTACTAGTACAAGCTTCATGAGCTGGTGCGGTAGCGTCATTTTGCCAAAGGATTGCTGTTCGTCGGCTCGTTTTAGGACATCTTCGTGTAGGCCAAGGGAGCCGCCGATGACGAAGGCGATTTTGCTTTTGCCGTAGGTCATGAGGGATTCAATGTCGGCAGCCATTTGTTCGGAGGTTTTCATTTTGCCGTTGATGGCTAGGGCGATTACGTAGGCATCCGGACTGATTTTCGTTAGGATGCGTTCGCCCTCTTTTTTCTTGACGATATCCATTTCAGCTTCACTTAGTTGTTCAGGTGCCTTTTCGTCTGGCACTTCAACCAAATCCATTTTTGCATAGCCGCCAAGACGTTTTACGTACTCATCGATCCCCATTTTTAAGTACTTTTCTTTTAGTTTGCCGACTGATACAATCGTTATATTCACACGTTATCCACCTTTACAATTCATTTACAAACAAATTATCCACAAAAGTTATCAACATATCCACAAGCACTCTCTATATATTGTGTAAAGTTATTTACTTGATACAATATATTCTGCTGCCTGTTCACAGTAGCTACACTTTGTGGATAACTTTTTATCCTCTTCGATTTTATCCATAATTGGGAACACTTTTTGCTCTGCTACAAACATGTCTAAAGCGTGATCTATATGGCTTTCACAGCTGTACTTTTCCATTTTTTGATGTCTCCTTATTTTCCGAAATTTCCACAAACTTATTCACAAATCAGTCTATGTTATCCACAACCTATTGTAACAAAGTAATAGCATGTATGGAAGAAGTGCCTTTTATTCCCGATTTACTGTGTGGGAATAGTATTCACAATTTTCTAGTTATCCACAATATTTCATAAAAGTATTTTCTCCATCCTCATAAAAAAAGCGATGGAGATTGATTAGATCTCCATCGCTTTGCAGCTTCTTTACAATGTATTACCGTTTGTTAATGTTAGTGATAGCTCGACTAATTTACCTTGACGGTACACTTTTAATGTTAGCTTATCACCAATTTTTTTGTCATTATATAAATGCTTGCGTAAATCTATAGTTGTTTCAATTTTTTGACCATCCATCTCTACAATAACATCGTATTGTTGAACCCCTGCTTTTGAGGCTGGTGAGTTATTCATGACATCTGTTACAACAACGCCTGTTGTCACCTCTGCAGGTAATTTTAATGTTTGTTGCTGATAGAATGATGGCACATCTGTTAAATCTGCAAGTGAAACTCCCATTGTTGGACGTTTCATTTCTCCATTTTTCTCTAGTTCCTCGATAATTGGAATAGCTGAATTAATTGGAATGGAGAACCCTAAACCTTCAACTGAGGATTCAGCAATTTTCATGGAGTTAATTCCTACTAATTCTCCAGCTAAGTTCACAAGTGCTCCACCACTATTCCCTGGGTTAATCGCAGCATCTGTTTGCAATACTTCTTGTTGCCAATCTTCTGTGCCATCACCATTTAAGTCTACTGGTACAGAACGGTCTTTACCAGAAACAACACCAGTTGTCACAGAACCATAGAAGTCTAAACCAAGTGGGTTACCAATGGCAATCACTGTTTCACCTTGTTTTAATACATCTGAATTCCCGAATGTCGCAACGGTTTTAACATTTTTAGAGTTAATAGAAATAACTGCAAGGTCCGTCCAAACATCATGACCCACTAATTGAGCAGGTTCTTTTGTTCCGTCTGGCATTGTGACCTCTAACTGCTTTGCCCCTTCAATAACGTGGTTATTTGTGATGATAAAGGCTTTGTCACCTTCAATTTTATAAACAACACCTGAACCGCTTCCTGCCTCTTTTGTTGTCGTTGATGGTGGGCTCCAAAAACCTCCGCTTGTGACTTCTTGAATATTTGTGATACCAACAACTGCTTGTGAGGCTTTATCAACTGCAGTTGTCACATCTGTCGTTACTTCTGTAGCTACCTGATTAATTGTTGTGTTATTTTTTCCTGTATTACTTGTTGTTGTTCCAGGCATTTGACTGACAAGTCCTGGTAGCATAAGCCACACAAGTAAAGCACCTATAATGACACCGACCAGACCACTAAAGAAATAGCCGCCTTTACCTCCTCCACCTTTCTTTTTCATGCGCTTAGTCTGCATTTCTTGCTCCTCGCGCTCTAGTCTTTCTTGAAGAGGTGATTTCGGTACCTCATCCTTTTTAAGGAAATCACTGTTTTTATCATCATCTTGGAAATAGCTCATGTTCGTCATCCTTTCCTTTGAATGCTATCTAATTAGTTGTTACCCTAATCTTACGATTCAAACATTAAAATCAGATGAAAAACAAATAAAATAGGCATAAAAATAGCTGTTCAATGCATTTTTTTAATGCGTTGAACAGCTTCAAGTTTTGCCTAAATAGCCTCTGATTAAACCGTCACCAATTTTGTTGGTTCTTCTGCATCCGTATCAAATAGATGAACATGCTCACCAACAAGGATGCCACAAGATTGTAAGGTTTGTGCGACACTCATACGTGCTAGCTCTTTCATATTATTATCTTTACTTAAATGTGAAAGATAAATATTGGTCGTCTTATCAAATACAACCTCACTCATTGCAATTGCTGCATCCTCATTAGACACATGTCCTACATCACTTAAAATACGACGTTTAATAGACCAAGGATAGCGTCCCATTTGCAGCATATTGACATCATGATTACTTTCAAAGACAAAAGAATCAGCGCCTCGAATAATTCCTTTCATACGATCACTGACATAGCCTGTATCTGTAATAATAACAAGCTTGCGATCATTTTCATGAAAGGTATAGAACATTGGATCTGCTGCATCGTGTGAAACAGCAAAAGATTCAACAGCTAAAGAACCAAAATGCTTCACTGTATCCATTTCAAATTCAAAACGTTGCTCTACAGGAATGTCCCCAATAAGCCCATCCATTGCCTGCCACGTTTTGGCGTTTGCGTAAATTGGTACACTATATTTCCGTGCTAGCACACCAATTCCTTTAATATGATCACTATGCTCATGTGTAACAAAGATACCACTGAGCTGCTTCATATTACGGTCGATTTTTGTAAATAACTGCTCCATCTTTTTTCCACTAAGACCCGCATCAACGATAAAAGCATGATCGTCATTCTCTACATAAATCGAATTCCCTGTACTGCCACTTGCTAAAACACTAAATCGCATTATTCAACTCCCCAGTCTTCTTCTTCGCTCTCTTGCTTGTCCTCCTGGATTTCGATGACTTTACCTTCTACTGCATTCACAAAGTACTCCTCTTTTGTCCCATCAGATAATTTCACTTGAACTTCCCATGTTGGCACCAATACCTGAGTACCTTTCAATTTAACAAGCGTTGAGTAACCTAGTTTCATTTGTGTAATGCGAGAATCTGGCTTGAGCGGTCCCTTTGCATACAAAGTTTGAATAATTTGAAGTGGTGGAATAACGGTTTCCTGCTGTTCCATTTCTTCAATGTTATCAATCATTGTTTGCTCATACATTGTTACTTCGTTATTAGCATTCCATTTTATTTTTAATGAACCACTATAATAGAACATTCGATTGTTTGTCTTTTGGAAAAAAATTGCGACTCGTTCTTCGCGGTCTACTTTCCATAAAGCATAAGATGCACCTTCAATGATGTTTGCCAGGGCAAAATCTGTAAAGCTTGCGTCATCACTTACATTGCGTAATTTAACAGGCCTCATAAAAATAACCCGAGCCTTTGTATTATTATCATCCTTAAATTTAACTTGCTGGTTACTATTACTAAATTCGTCTGGTGTGAATTTATGCACTTGAGCTGTCATATACGAAGCAGATTCAATATTATTTGGTAATGTGCCATACGTAATATTATCATCCTTTAAACGGGCTTCTATTGTTCTTTCACCCGGTACCTCAATATCTTTTGCTTCATTATAGCGATTGACATAAAGTGAATACAAGAAGATGTTCAGTATTAAAAAAACGAATATAAAAATAGATTTTGTTCTATTCCAATCCATTTTTAACACCTCCTAATACTTCAGGAGTCAGTTTAGTCCATGTACCATTCCGAATAACAAACCAACAAGGTTCAAATATAAATATATTCTGTTCTTGATTTTGTGTTAAATAATAGCCCAAGACGATTTCATCAATATCAGACAAAGGAATACTGTTAGCGCTTTTTAATCTCTCTGCGATCTCCGCACCTGATGCTAATTCTTTGATTTCTTTCTCTAATGATATATCCATATCCAATGAAAAGTATGGACGCTTATAATGGAAAACTCGACTATCTCCCCAAATGGTTGTCATTCGTGTAATGACATGATTGCTATAGACAGGGAAACCTTGCAAATACATTTGATAATCTATTTGATTTTTATTGGTATTGGATGAAGCATAGCGGAAATCTGCCGTAAATCCTCCATGCTCATTAATAAATTCAAAGCTATCCTTTAAAAGCTTGGATGGCTCGACTCTAATACTACTTTCTGCAGCAGGATAAACATAGTTTAATGATTTAAGATTTGTTTCTAAGGTCATTAACGACATACCATCTGTATATTTTTCAGAGGATGCACTTTCCACATTCCGCTGCACAATATTTGGATCTGGGAATAGCACATTTTTAAATAGTTCTGGCGTAATATCCTCAATAAAATACGTATATTTTACAGATTCAATATTACTGTTCGCCAAATAAAGAGATGTATAGCCTTCTCTTTCTACTTCTTTAAAAACCTCATATTTTTTGGCAGGCTCTATGACTTCCTGTATAAATTGATTCATGTTTGGCACACTGACATGTGAGCGGAATAATGATTGGTTATTACCACTAATGTAATACAACATCAATTCTTTGCTATTGTAATTACTCCAATCTATAATCATACGATTGAACGTTGTTTCTGGTAATTCCTTATCAGTGAACTGAAAGATTGTGTTAAAAGCTGAAAATGGAATCTCTCCTGTAAAAAATATTGTCATTCGATGATCTGCGCCAATAATTTGATTCACATAGTTTGCAGAAAGATTATTGTTTACAGGCACCAAATCTAAAACATTCCAGCCATTAAATACTTTCATCATATCTTTCATAGCTGCATTAGAAACTGTGCCAGTAAACTCTTCTTCAGAACGGAAAATAGCCTTGTATGGTCGAATAATATCCTCCATATCCTTTTGCGGCTTAATTAAAATTTCCTCTCCCTCTGTTTTTTCAATATATTTATAATCAGGTGTATAGGTCCAAATTAAAAAAGTTAAAATCACGCTCAGCATAACAAGTAGAAATAATACAACAGATTTAACTGGCTCTATATATTTCATTCCCACTCACCTGCCTCACCAAATTCATCTGCATCATATGGTAATGTGAAGAAAATGGTTGTACCCTGTCCTTCTTCACTTTCAGCCCAAATCTTACCGCCATGTGCTTCAATCATTTCCCGCGCAATAGCTAGTCCCAAGCCTGTTCCTCCCATAGAACGAGCGCGTGCACGATCCACACGATAGAAGCGATCAAAAATACGGCCAACATTTTCTTTAGGAATACCCATGCCATCATCTGAAATCATGACTTTCAACATGTCATCCTGTCCCGTAAAGCCAAAGCGAATATTGCCACCATCTGGAGAATATTTAATAGCATTGGAAATGATATTATCAATAACTTGTGTGATTTTATCCGTATCAATTTCTACATAAAAGGATGTTTCAGGGAATAATCGTTCAAATTGTACCTTGTCAGACTTAGACATTTCAAATCGGTCAATAATGCGGTTAAAGAATGAATTAAATAAGACAATATCTTTATTTAACTCATAATCTGAACTATCCATTCTTGATAACTGCAGTAAATCATTTACTAAACGAATCATACGCTCTGTTTCGGTTTGTGTCACATTTAAAAACGTAGGAGCAATATTTTCATCTTTCCATGCACCATCTGCAAGTGCCTCTAAATAACTGCGCATTGTTGTTAATGGCGTTCTTAACTCATGTGATACATTTGATACGAATTCCCGACGATCCATTTCAATCTTTTCTTGCTCTGTTATATCGTGCAAAACAGTAATCAGACCATTAATAAATCCTGTTTCTTTTTGAATAACAGAGAAATTAGCACGAAGTATATAGGGGGCATCTGCTGTACTAAAGTTTAAATTCACGGCATCATTCATATGAATTAAGTCTTCAAAACTATATTCCTGATCAATCCCCAATACCGAGGCGATAGGACGCCCTAATGTAATATCTCTTGAAATATGCAGTAATTCCAATGCAGGGTCATTGATGAGAATAATACGTCCCTTACGATCTGTTGCAATTACACCATCTGTCATATTACTCAGAACTGAATCTAGCTTTCGACGTTCAGCTTCTGTGGTCGATTGGGCTTCCTGCAAACGGTTGGTTAGATGATTAAAGGTGATGGCTAGCTGGCCGATTTCATCTGTACCATATACACGTACCTTTCGAGAATAGTTCCCCTTCGCCATTGCCTGAGCCTGCTTTCGCATATCAGCAATAGGCTGTGTAATTGTCCTTGCCACAAGAATACCTAAGAAGATGGTAATGACCAAGGACATTGCGGTACCACCAAGGAAAATCTGATTAATATCATTCATTTGTTCAAAAACTGATTCAATATTGGCTTCAATATAGAGTACACCAATGATTTCATCGTCTGGTCCTGCACCCGCACGAATGGGATTCGCTAAAACCCACACACGATTTCTCGTCTTATTGTCCAGCTTAATAATATCAAACAGTGTTTCGGCAGATATCGCTCGACGTACAAGGTCAGTATTAGAGCGCTGACCTATTAAATTCTGGTTTTCAAGCTCAGATGTTGCAAGTATTCTTTGTCTATTGTCAATGACACGAATTTCTAAAATATCACCATTTGAAACATCCCTTAAACCAGTAGAAAACTCCATAACAATTGACTTTAGGCTCTCCTCTAGTTTAGGCATGCTTTCATCGCGTTCCTTTAAAATTTCCTCACGAAGACTATATTGCATCAGGTCAACTCGCTGAAAAATGGAATCTTGGAAGTTGCTCTTCAAATTTCTTTCTAATTCACGAGCGAAATAGATACCGATAATTTGTAAAGCAAGCAATATTAATAAAATATAAATCAGCACTAGTTTGACATGAATGGATTTAAAGAAGCTCACTTTCTGCATTCCTATTACTCCTGTTCAGGATTTCGTAAATAATAACCTACACCACGTCGCGTGACAATCCAAGCGGGATGACTAGGATTATCCTCAATTTTTTCACGTAAACGGCGAATTGTTACATCAACAGTTCGTACATCGCCAAAGTAATCATAGCCCCATACTGTTTGAAGAAGGTGCTCCCGTGTCATTACTTGTCCAATATGTTTCCCTAAATAATGAAGTAACTCAAATTCCCGATGTGTCAGTTCAATTGCTTCATCACGCTTCATTACTAAATAAGCATCTGGTTGAATAACAAGCGAACCTACGACAATCTCATTCGACTCTTCCTCAGCCTCTTCTGCTGCTGGAGTGACTACTTGTAAACGGCGCATATTGGCCTTTACACGTGCAATCAGCTCTCTTGTACTAAATGGCTTTGTAACATAATCATCTGCACCCATCTCTAATCCTAATACTTTATCAATCTCAGAGCCTTTAGCTGTAAGCATAATAATCGGAAAATCGTATTTTTTACGTACTTCTCTACAAACTTCCATTCCATCACGCTTTGGCAGCATAATATCTAAAAGCATTAAATCTGGTTGCTCTTCCTCTACTTTCTTTAATGCCTCATCACCATCATAAGCACAAATAACTTTATAGCCTTCTTTTATTAAATTAAATTGCAAAATATCTGCGATTGGTTTCTCATCATCAACAACTAAAATTGTTTTATTCATACATACTCTCCCTTTCGCTTCTTATCTATTCTTAAACAATGTGTATTTGTAAATTCACTACTCTTAACTCTATCATGCTTTCGGATTCTATGCATTAATCGATATTCAATCCCTCTAATACTGTGACAAAAAGCGATGTAATTCAACAATTATTTCTCGGGAAATAATAGAAAAAGACAGTCCATTATTCGGACTGTCTCCTATTCAACATGTTTTATCGGCCTACATAAGATAACGGATTTTCTAATGAACCGTTCTTTTCAACTTCAAAGTGCAAATGTGTACCTGTCGAATTTCCAGTGGAACCCATAATACCAATCACAGAACCTTTTTCCACTACTTGTCCGACTTCAACATTAATTGAAGATAAATGTCCATAAAGTGTTGTAAAACCATTATTATGATTAATAACAATACGATTACCATAGGTGCCAGAAGTGCCAGCAGCAACCACTACACCATTATCAGCAGCCAAAATATTATAGTTACTTGGTCGAGCGATATCAATACCACGATGGAAGGCTCCCCAGCGTTCACCCATACCACTTGAAATATAGCCCCCGACTGCTGGCCATGCAAATTCTCCAGTTCCACGTGATGAAATAACCTTTGTACCAACTACTTCAATTTCATCTACTGGTTGTTGAAGTATTTTTTCCTCTAAGGCAACTTTTGATGTCTGTGTACCATTTTCAGATGTTAATGCATAAGTTGTTTCTTTTTTTCCATTAACACCTTCTTGCTTGATGACCTTTTCACCTTTATACATTGTAGGATCTTCTTCAATTACTTTTTTAAACGGAATGACTTCCGCAACTTTCTTTTCCTTTTTTACTTCAAGTGTCACAAATGGCTTTGCCACAGTTACATTTAATTCTTGTCCAATTTGTAAAACTGTATCTACTGTGATATCCGGATTGAGAGCTAGTAGTTCACTTGTTGTTAAATTATGTTTTTTAGCAACTGACCCTAACACATCTCCTGATTCAATTTTGTATGTTTCTTGCTCAAGATAACCTGTCATTAAAAACTTCACGGCTTGCTCAGGTGATAATATATCAGTGGGTGTCACTTTTTGTGATAACCCTGAAACGCCTTGTTTAAAAGAAACATTTAGAAGTCTAGACTCACCATCATTTAATTCTGGTAGATTATTGCTAGCTTGGCGTTTTGATAAGTTATCTAATTCTTGCTGGGAAACATATTGTAGCTTTAACATTTGAACAGTTTTCTCATAAGCTTCTGTATTCTTTAGTGATACTACTGGTTTGTGATTTACTAATAATGTAAAGGCATCTGATTTGGCCACTAAAGATTGCTTAAGTTTTGATAATGTTTCTGCATCTTTTGTTTCGTTTGTAAATACTTGTTCTGGGATTATTTTAACAGCTGAGCTAGCATCAATGGATAAACCTTTGAATTGCTGACTTGCCACTTTTTCTTTTGATGCAATTATTTCTTGAATTGCTTTCTCATCAGATACTGCACCAATATATTCATTCCCCACATAGACGTGGTAAATTTTATTTAAGTTTTCTTTGTTATATTCCTTAGCAAATCCCATGTTAATCGTTAGGCTTGTCATTAAAACTACAACGATTGAAGCCTTTTTAAAAGAAGAAAAATTGTAGGTGAATCTATTGTTTTCTTCTTTTCTTTTCCAAAACGAATTCATCAATAAAGCCCCTTCCAACTTTACCCTACTGTAGGATGATTTACCCACAAGGATTTTTTGCACCCCTATAATGTACCATAAAGAAAATGACGTTTGAACGATTTCACTCTTTTGTAATGTAAATGTATTATTTATCTACTTATTGTTACATAGAATATATTTTATATAGTTTATACATACTGTAATTTTATTCATATATTGGTTCTCAGAATTGATTTAACTATCATCGTTATACTATTCTCAAATTTTTTTCAAGTGAATTTTGACTTAATACTTTTTACTTTTTTAATATTCCGATAAAATATATATAGAAGGTACACTATTTGATTGGAGCGATTAAATTGAGTGATTCACAAACCTCTGAGATCACAACAAAAGTGTTGAGACCTCAGAAAAATAGCATGCGTAAAGTTTTTGCAAGAATTATTATGGTTTCGGTAGGCGCGATTATAATGGCATTGGGCTTGGAACTGTTTTTAGTACCCAACCACATTATGGATGGTGGCATCGTGGGTGTTTCCATTATCACATCTCATTTATTAAAATTACCCCTTGGTATTTTCATCTTCATTTTAAACTTACCTTTTATTTTTTTAGGCTATAAACAAATTGGTAAAACCTTTGCATTGTCCACAGGTCTAGGTATTACCGTACTCTCATTTTCAACACTTGCCTTACATAATATCCATCCATTTACAGAAGACACATTATTGGCAACAGTCTTTGGAGGAATGATTTTAGGAGTTGGTGTCGGTATTGTCATTCGTTATGGAGGTTCATTGGATGGAACTGAAATATTAGCTATTTTAGCTAATAGCAAGACACCTTTTTCAGTTGGTGAAATCATCATGTTCTTCAATATCATTATTTTTACGGTGGCGGGATTTATTTTTAATTGGGAGCAAGCCATGTACTCCATCATTGCATACTATATTGCCTATAAAATGATTGATATTGTTATTCAAGGATTGGAAGAATCTAAATCTGTTTATATCATAAGTGATGACATTGATGAAATTGGACAAACGATTATGGATCGACTTGGTCGTGGCGTTACTTTCCTTCACGGAGAGGGAGCTTATACGGGGAATGACAAGAAAGTCATATTTACCGTTATTACACGTTTAGAAGAATCTAAATTGAAAACAATCGTCGCTGAAATAGATGACAATGCTTTTCTAGCCATCGGTAATATCGCCGAGGTAAAAGGTGGCCGCTTTAAGAAGAAAGATATACACTAAAAAAGGGCATGCCGTATTTGGCACGCCCTTTTCATTTTATTTCGTTATGCTTCCCAAACGTCCACTAACACGTTTGTTTGCTCACGTGCAGGTCCGACAGAGAAAGTAGCAATTTGAATGCCCGTTAGTTCGCTGATACGCTCCACATAGCGGCGTGCATTTTCAGGTAGCTCTTCTAAAGTTCTGCAACTTGTTACATCCTCAGACCAGCCTGGAAGCTCCTCATAAATCGGCTCACATTGTTCAATAATATGAAGATTTGCTGGATACTCTGTGATTGTCTCACCTTTATAGTTATAGGCTGTACAAATTTTTACTGTTTCTAAGCCCGATAAAACATCGATAGAGTTAAGAGCGAGATGAGTAATGCCACTTACACGGCGTGAGTGACGAACAACGACTGTGTCGAACCAGCCTACACGACGTGGACGACCTGTTGTTGTACCGTATTCGCGACCCACCTCACGAATTTGTTGACCTACTTCATCAAACAATTCTGTTGGGAATGGTCCATCTCCTACTCGAGATGTATAGGCCTTAGATACACCAATAACACTTGTTACGCGTGATGGCCCAACACCTGCACCAATCGCTACTCCTCCAGCTACAGGATTTGAAGATGTTACATATGGATACGTACCTTGATCGACATCAAGTAAAATTCCTTGTGCACCTTCGAATAGCACTTTACCGCCCTCATCAAGGACATCATTCAAAATTTTAGATGTGTCCGTAACATACTTGGCAATTTCTTGTCCGTAACCATAGTATTCCTCGAAAATTTCTTCGAATGTTACGCCTTCAACTTCATAGAATTTCTCAAATAACTTATTTTTAATGGCTAAATTATGACGTAGTTTTTCCTCAAAGATTTCCTTATCAAGTAAGTCAGCCATACGGATCCCAATACGTGCTACTTTATCTTGATAACAAGGTCCAATTCCTTTACAAGTTGTGCCTATTTTATTGTCTCCACGACTTTCTTCATCCGCAATATCTTGTTTAATATGATAAGGCAAAATCACATGCGCACGATTAGAAATACGTAGATTATCTGTATTAATACCACGCTCTTGTAAACCTTTAAGCTCTGTTACTAATGATTTTGGATTCACAACTAATCCATTACCAATTACTGAAGTTTTATCTTTATAGAAGATCCCAGATGGAATTAAATGTAATTTATAAGTTTCACCATCAATTTTAATGGTATGTCCTGCATTATCTCCACCGGCAAAACGAGCGATGGCATCGGCTTTGTGCGAAAGGAAATCTGTAATTTTACCTTTTCCTTCGTCTCCCCACTGTGTTCCTACAACTACTACTGATGTCATAATCAGCACCTCCGTTAGATACCTTTGTATCTCAATTTTCAAGCCTCAATTATTGTAACAATGATAGAAACAACTCGTCAATAAAAAATAGCGAAAAACACGAACATAAAATCAAAAAATCTGATTCAACGTTCGTGTTTAATAACAGAATGGTATGAATATTATCGAACATTCAGATTAATTTGTTCTAAGGGTAATATTTCATTACTAATAGGTAACTTATCTGAATGACGAGTAACTTGACTAATCACGTGGCGGTGGCGGTGGCATTTGTGACCAATCCACATTAATGAATTTATTGAATTCTTTTTTAAAGGCCAATGTAACGGTACCTGTTGGACCATTACGTTGTTTCGCAATGATAATTTCGATCATATTTTTATTCTCAGATTCTTTATCGTAATAATCATCACGGTATAAAAACGCAACAATATCAGCATCTTGCTCAATACTTCCCGATTCACGTAAGTCACTCATCATTGGCCGTTTATCTTGTCGTTGCTCAACACCACGAGATAACTGTGATAACGCAATAACAGGTACCTTTAATTCACGAGCTAATCCCTTTAAGGAACGGGAAATCTCTGATACCTCTTGCTGACGGTTTTCTCCTGGCTTGCCGCTCCCCTGAATTAACTGTAAATAATCAATTAAGATCATTCCTAGTCCATTCTCCTGAGCTAAGCGACGACATTTCGCACGGATTTCATTGATACGTACACCTGGAGTATCATCAATAAAAATCCCTGAATTCGATAAACTACCCATTGCCATAGTTAGTTTACCCCAATCTTCCGTAGTTAAAGCACCTGTACGTAAAACTTGTGCATCTATATTTCCTTCAGCACAAAGCATACGCATGACCAGTTGCTCTGCACCCATCTCTAAAGAAAAGATTGCAACATTTTCACGAGCTTGTACAGCAACACTTTGCGCAACATTCAATGCAAAGGCGGTTTTCCCTACAGATGGACGAGCAGCAACAATGATTAAATCGTTGCGTTGAAAGCCAGCAGTAATGTTATCTAAATCACGGAAGCCAGTCGGGATACCCGTTACTTCTCCCTTTTGTGATTGCAGTTGCTCAATATTATCGAAAGTTTCCACTAGCACATCTTTAACATGCTTAAAGTCACCTGCATTCTTTCGATTGGCAACCTCCATCATTTTCTTCTCTGCCTCGCCTAATAATGCCTCTACTTCGTCTTCACGTGTATAGCCGTCCTCGACAATTTTCGTAGCCACTCGAATCAATCGACGTAAGAGGGCCTTTTCCTCAACGATTTTGGCATAATGAGCGACATTGGCAGCTGTAGGGACAGCATTGGCGAGCTCTAGTAAATAAGAAAGCCCGCCAACGTCCTCAATCTCTTTTTTAGCTGATAGTTCTTCTGTAACTGTTACAACATCTATCGCTTTTCCTTGATCACTTAAGCGCAACATCGTTTCGAAAATTTTCTTATGGGCATTTAAATAAAAATCATCTGCCAATAAAATTTCTGATGCTGTTATTAATGCCTGTGGCTCAAGGAAGATAGCACCGATAACCGATTGCTCCGCCTCCCGGTTATGCGGTGGAACGCGGTCCATCATCGGTTCACTCATGGATTGTCGCTCCTTATTCTTCCGTTACATGTACTTTTAACGTTGCTGATACTTCATGATGTAGTTTTACAGGAACATTTGTAAAACCAAGTGAACGAATCCCATCAGGTAAAGTCATTTTACGTTTGTCAATTTTAATGCCGTGCACTTTTTGTAATGCATCAGCAATTTGCTTTGTAGATACTGAGCCAAATAAGCGGCCACCATCACCTGATTTTGCTTTTAGCTCAACTGTTAGTGCTTCTACTTTTTCCTTTAGTGCTTGTGCTTCAGCTAATTCAGCAGCAGCATTTTTTGCCTCTAATTTCTTTTGCCCCTCTATTTGGCTTAAAGCTTGCGCATTTGCTTCCGCTGCATAGCCATTCTTGATTAAGAAATTTTGTGCATAGCCATCAGCTACGTTTTTAATTTCACCTTTTTTTCCTTTTCCTTTAACGTCTTTTAAAAATACTACTTTCATTAGTCAGAACTCCCTTCAAAGACCTCATTTATGGCCTCTTCTAAATGTTTTTTCACGCCATCGATGGATTTAGCATCTATTTGGCAGGCAGCATTCGTTAAATGTCCACCGCCGCCAAGCCTCTCCATAATTAGCTGTACATTGACCTCGCCAAGTGATCGTGCGCTTATACCAATTTTTCCATCTGCCCGATGTGCAATGACAAAGGATGCACTAACATCCTTCATCGTTAGTAAAATATCGGCAGTTTGCGCA
Organism: Lysinibacillus sp. HST-98; assembly: GCF_016757845.1. Lineage (NCBI taxonomy): Bacteria > Bacillati > Bacillota > Bacilli > Caryophanales > Bacillaceae > Lysinibacillus > Lysinibacillus sp. HST-98. Next base: position 33,745 of record NZ_JAENHX010000008.1, on the reverse strand, counting down.
ATTAAGACAGAGTCATACACTTTTGATTCCTCACCTACAGCAACAGCTACTCCTGGTTTTACGAACTTAACTGTTTGCACAATTTTGGAGCGCTCTATATATGTGTCCACGTCCTCCTTCAAGAGACGTTGGACTAATACTGTATCGGCACCATTTGTTCGTAAATAAGAAGCTGCTTCAAATGTACGTGCTCCTGTTCGAAGTGTAAAGCTTTTGGTATCAACGATAATACCCGCTAGTAATGCAGTAGCTTCTAGCATATTTATTTTTGCACGCTTCGGCTGATATTCTAGTAACTCTGTCACTAGCTCAGCTGTGGACGATGCATATGGCTCCATATAAACGAGTGTAGGATTTTCGATAAAGTCCTCACTTCGCCGATGATGGTCGATTACAACCACCTTTTCAGCTAATTTCAATAGGTGTGCATCAATTACTAAATTCGGCTTGTGTGTATCAACAATAACGAGCAACGATTTCTCAGTCATTTTACCAGCGGCTTCCTCTGGTGTAAGGAAATTTTCATAGAAATCTGATTTACTCTCTATTTCATTCATTAACCGTGTAACGCTACCATTTAATTCATCAAAATTGATAATGACATAACCCTTTACATCATTCATTTGTGCCATTTTCCGTACACCTACAGAAGCACCTATAGAGTCCATGTCAGGATTTTTATGTCCCATAACAAACACTTGGTCACTGTCTTGAATTAAGTCGCGTAAGGCATGTGAAATAACGCGCGCTCTAACACGTGTACGTTTTTCAACTGGATTTGTTTTTCCACCATAGAATTTAAGTTTTCCAGTAGGTTGCTTTATCGCCACTTGGTCTCCACCCCGTCCTAAAACAAGATCAAGACTCGATTGTGCCAGCTCACCCAGCTCCACTAATGAGGAGGATCCAGCTCCTACCCCAATACTTAATGTTAATGATAAATTCTTTTGAGCTGTTTTTTCACGAATGGTATCTAATATAGCAAATTTTTTCTTTTCTAGCTCCGTTAATATGGATTCATTTAAAACTGCTAAGAAACGATCTGATGATATTCGTTTGACAAATACGCCATGCTCTGCAGCCCATTCATTGACAATTGAAGTAACCATTGTGTTTGTTAAACTACGTGGTTGATCGTCCATGGCTTGCGTGATTTCATCGTAATTATCGACAAACAATATAGCGATTACTGTACGGTCTGCATAGTATTGCTTTTCAATGGCAATCTGTTCAGTTATATCAAAGAAATACAGTAGTCGTTCCTCTTTTTTATAATAAACACGATATTTCCGATCACGTAGTGTAATCGTCGCCTCATTAGTCTCCTCGGTCTTCATTAATACATAGATGTCATCAGATATATTTACAATACCTTCTCCAACTAATGATTCCATATTTAAAATGCCTTGCATATATGGATTAGACCATTCGATTTCGTACTGCTCATTAACCAGCAGTATCCCAATTGGCATTTCAAGTAGTGCCTCTTCCCCTACTTTTTTCATACGGAAGGAGATAGATTCAATGTGCTTTTCTGTTTCCTCAAAAGCTATCTTCTCTACCTTCCATGTGTAGGCCATCAGTAAAACAAAACCTACACCATAACCGATACCTATCCCGATATTCCAAATACATAGAAGCACGAACGTCACAGTTCCAAATATGGAAAGAACAAAAAGCGGATAGCGAATTGGTCGTTTTCTAAAAGTCCCCATTACAATCAGCCCCTTATTCTTTAGTATTCCCCTTTACAAGTGAACGTACGTCAAAACCTAAATCAACAATACCGAGTAAGATCATAAAGGATGATAGCGGAATTGCTAACAAAGTAGCTACCCATTTAACTCCGTTTGGCATCCCTTTTCTAGAGATAAAATAATGGATAAAAGATATTCCCTGTAGAATGAGTAACAACCATAAAATATAAGAAACATTTAATACAATGATATCTAACGTAGAACCAGCCTCAGGACGCATGAATAAATTAATGCATAACACAATCATGTAATACCATAAAATAGAGCGTGGTAATCTCATATTTTGGAACGGAGCAAATTTTGGAACATCTACCCCTAGTCTTCTTAGAGCTGGTAAATTGACTGTAATGATAACAAATGCAGCAAAAAATGCTGAAATTGTTATTGTTGCAGGCATAGTCAGTTCAATTGTTTTAAACATTGCCTCAAGCTGTTCTGGATTTATGGCTACTTGACCTGTTACATTCTTCGCAAATTCATTAGATTGCTCATAATTTTTACGTGCCATCTCTAAACTCATGCTTATGAAGTCAATTCCTGAAAGCTTTACATAGGCAATATAAACGATTGCCATCGAGAGGAGATTAGCAATCCCCGTGGACATAAATAAATAAAGCTTACTCTTCTTCAAATAAATGGCGTTACCCATAACGACACCTACTAACCCTAAAATAAAGGCAAATGGCAGCATGGATATTCCGCTCGTTATAGTGGTTAGGATACAGCCTACTATTGCTACGAGTATTGATGTGGAACGCTTGTAATTTGCGCTATACCAAGCAATCGGTAGTGGAGCGAATAATAAAGCTACTATAAAGATGAATGGTACATATGCAGAAATTAGCATTAAAATTGTAAAAAGTGCAACCATCATTGAGCCTTGTACAAGCGCTTTTGTTTGATTATTCGGCATTGAAAACCTTCCTTTTTTTCAGTCAAACTTACTACCCTTTATTGTACCATTTTTTCATAGTATTGAACAAAAATGACTTAGATCACTACTGTACATTGTCATTATTTTTTCAATTTTAATTCAGGCTTTATCTAAGTGGCTGGTAATTCTCTTTTAACCATAACAAAAAACCAGCATACTCGATACGAATATCGTAATATGCTGGTATTTAAAATTGATGTAAGGTCAGTTACCTTAACGTCATCAATCTTATTTATCTTCTGCTACGAATGGAAGTAATCTAATACCGAGATACTTTGATAGCTGAAGTTAATTTACGTTGGTACTTTGCACTTGTCCCAGTTACGCGACGTGGTAAAATTTTACCGCGCTCAGAGATGAATTTTTTTAATAAATCTACATCTTTGTAGTCGATGTGCGTAATATTGTTTGAAGTGAAGTAGCAAACTTTACGGCGTTTGCGGCCTCCGCGACGTGGTGCCATAGTGTGTCTCCTCCTTATCTTTTTTTATCATTTAGAAGTATTAGAATGGAAGATATGACAAGTTACATTGTCAAATCCCTTTGTTGTTCTTCTCTGAATATATTTTTAATAAAATGTTTAAAATTTTGATTATAACGGATAACTTGTATATTTTTGGTAAATTCAAAAGTAGAAAGGTTATTTGGCATGCCCAATTTAGTATAGAATGAACTTTTTGTTATTCATTATTATTGACAAACTATTGTATGGTTTAGTTGGAGAAAGGTTTCTACATATTTTATAAAATATAAATATACTTACTAATTTAACTTTCTAAATTCAACATAAATTTCGTACCTTAAGAATACTACCAAGAGTAATAAGTATCCTCGTCAATTTTTGGTTTCTAATCTATCCTATAGATTTTTCTACTAGTTCTTCTTTTCTCCAGTTAACCTAGTTCTTTGTACAGTAGTAGAATCTCGATTATTTTAATTAAGCTTTAATGAAATAGAATTTGATTTTATAGAATTTGATTCTTGAGTTACAACAATATCTTGTTGTTCAGAGCTTCCATCTGTATATTTTAAAATTACTTTGATTATTATGTCGTCATCTATTACCAAATTTCCATTATGAGGAATTGCAAGTGAATATTTATATTTATCCTGTTCATTATACTTAACTGTATAGGTATTTCCGATTTCCTTTGTACCATTGTATATATCTGAACCAGGCGAACTTCCAATCATAAATATCTTTTCTGATAATAACCAGTCTTTGTCTGCATATTCTTTAGCTGTAAGTCTAACATCCTCTATAAACTTGCCTTTGCTAATGGTATAAGTGATTGAGTCGATATGTTCTCCACTTATATTTAGCATAAGCTTTGTAAAAATTAAATTATCTACATCACCAGTAATATCAGTTGTACTACCTCTAGCTTCAGTTGATAATTCAAAAGTGGCTTTATCTGATGAAAGCTTGGTATTAAGCTGATTCCCATCATCACTCAATGCATAAGCTGTGATTGCAAAATTTGCGACTTGAAAGTTTCCATTCTTATTGAAAAGTGGAATGCCTATCATAATTGACAATAGGATTGCAAATGCACAAGCTGCAGAAATCCGTCCTTTAAAATTTTTCTTTTCTGTAATATTGCAATTTTTTTTCACACGATTTTTCATAGTTTTTGACATTTCAATAGAATTAACAGCTTCTTTAATCTTATCAAAGTTCATATTTCATTCTCCTTTCGATATCTTTCTCGAATAAGCTCTCTTCCACGTTGTAATCGCTTTTTAACTGCTGAAGTAGTAATGGCAAGTATTTTTGCTATTTCATCTACTTTATAGCCCTCTACATAATAAAGTAACAATACAATCTTATGTTTATTTGGCAATCTCATAAGATGTTCGATTAAACCATAGTTTTCATCATCCTTACAATATAGTTGCAAATCATTAATATCCATATGTTTACGAATAATATTGTACCTTCTCATATTCTTGCAGCGATTTGTAGCAATAGTAATCAACCATGCCTTCTCATGTTCTGAATCGTTAAATGGTGGAGATTTAGTTAGATAGGTAATAAAAGTGTCTTGTACGACATCCTCTGCATCATTCTCATTGCATAGAATAACAAGACACATTCTAAAAAGCATATTTCCATATTTATCAACAATTCGTTCTATATCTAGTTCGTTCGACCAAACTAATTGTTGCAACATCCATCAACTCCTTTCACTTATAACACACATGAAGTTACCATTTGGTGACATTCTATATAAAATAATTTTACCTAAAAACTGATCAATGCATAAAAATTGGAAAAATATTTTTCAATAGTCTTATATCCGAATCTAATCTTATTATATTATGTAATTAGAATGTCATTTTAGGTACCTATCGTTGATACTTTGCTATATCTATCGTTCTCTTAAATAAAACAAGCCCACCAAATAGGTGAGCTTGAAATAATTTTACATTTGATAATTTATTCAACCCAAGCAGAAACTGTTCCCCTGTAATATCCTCTCCAAGTGCCATTTGTAAGTTTTTCCGTTTTGTAAAGATTTATCCAACCCTTATACCAATATGATCCACTGAATGCTTCATAATAATAGGTTGCTGGTACATTGCTGTGAGTTGAATAAGTTTGAGGAGAAGGGATATCCACGTCCTTATAAAGATAGAAACCGAAAGGAGAGATTGAGTCATCTGGATAATCATCTCCTGCTAAAGATAGATTTACTTCCACAACATCGCTTTGAACAACTTCTGCGGCATTAGTTGAACTAGTAGATGCAAAAAACATAAGTACAACAAGCATCATTGCTGCCAATTTACTTAATTTAAACATAATTTCCACTTCCCCCTTAATTTGTAATTTATACAACTATAATATATATGATGACGGTTTTTCGTCCACCATAATTCAGAATTTTCTGATTTAAATAGAAATAAAAGATGCCTGTTTAAGGGAAAAAGGAAACTATCTTGAAAACTATAAATTACACATCTATGCATGAGTTGACATTTATTCTAGGGGTGAATATATAGTTAAAAATCATTGAGTTGTGTATGCAGCTCTTTTTTTCTTATTGAACTAACCTGGTGCTTTAGTTCAATAACGATCTTCAACGGGCGAGATTGTTGAATAATCCCAACTTTCCTTTATAGCAACAATCGTTGAGAAAACAGTATAAATAAAAAAAGCACAACAAAGGTTATGAAAACCTTGTTGTGCTTTTATTAATAAATAAATTTTATTTATCTTCTGCTACGAATGGAAGTAATCCCATAATACGAGATACTTTGATAGCTGAAGTTAATTTACGTTGGTACTTTGCACTTGTGCCAGTTACGCGACGTGGTAAAATTTTACCGCGCTCAGAGATGAATTTTTTTAATAAATCTACATCTTTGTAGTCGATGTGCGTAATATTGTTTGAAGTGAAGTAGCAAACTTTACGGCGTTTGCGGCCTCCGCGACGTGGTGCCATAGTGTGTCTCCTCCTTATCTTTTTTTATCATTTAGAAATATTAGAATGGAAGATCATCCTCAGATACTTCTATTGGCCCTTTGCTATTCGCAAATGGATCCTCATCTACACGTGTATAATTCGGCTGATTCATAGGTGGTTGATTTTGCTGATAAGAATCGCCGCCATAGGAACCCTGCCCTGGCATAGCGCCACCAAACTGTTGTTGTGGTTGACCACCGCCATATGACGGTTGGTTATTACCGTAAGTTTGTCCACCACCATATTGAGGAGCAGGAGCACCGCTACCATTACGGGGTTCTAAAAACTGTACGCTATCCGCCACGACATCTGTTGTGTATACTCGCTTACCATCTTGTCCTTCATAACTGCCTGTCTGGATACGACCTTCTACCCCAATTAAACTTCCTTTTCGCATGAAGTTCGCTAGGTTTTCAGCCTGTTTTCGCCAAGCAACACAGCTAATGAAATCAGCTTCGCGTTCACCTTGTTGATTTGAGAATGCACGGTTTACAGCTACTGTAAATCTTGTAGACGCAACTCCATTCGGTGTATAACGTAGCTCAGGATCTTTTGTTAGTCTTCCAACTAATACGACACGGTTAATCATCAGAATACAACCTCCTTTTCAGCGTTTTGTAAAAAATTAATTATTAAGCTTCTTCGCGAACTGCAATGTGGCGAATGATGTCTTCGCTGATGTTAGCAAGACGTGTATATTCGTTGATTGCATCTGAAGTAGCGTTTACTTTTACGATTTGGTAGTAACCTTCGCGGAAGTCTTTAATTTCATAAGCTAAGCGGCGTTTGCCCCATTCTTTTGATTCGATGACTTCTGCACCGTTAGAAGTTAACATTTCGTTGAAACGTTCAACTAAAGCTTTCTTCGCTTCGTCTTCAATGTTCGGACGTACGATGTACATTAATTCGTATTTTCTCATCTGTTTACACCTCCTTATGGACTTAGGCTCTCCTAATTAAGGGAGCAAGGAGCAAGTAATTAATTATTACTCACATCAATGAATTGTAACATATAGGTACATGTCTTTCAAGTCACAAACTAATAATTCGTTATATAATGGCAGTATATTTCATTATCTATGAAAGGAGTGCCTTCATGTTAACCAACAATAAGGAGCCTATCGTTATCGAATTAGATTTAAAAAAGTTAATGATCGACAATTTTGTGATTACAAGTGGTCTTGTCATATTATTTATTGCCATCCAATATATTTGCTTTAAAGATTTCCATTTTTCTTTTTGGAAGATGATTGGTGGCACAGCACTATTTGTTGTGCTGTATATAATTTTTATTATCCTACACGAGGCTTTTCATTTAATTGGCTTTATGATTTTTGGCAGAGTTCCCTTTAAAGCTCTGAAATATGGTGTAAATTTAGAACAAGGTATTGCCTATGCAACTACTGAGCGTCCTCTCCCCAACCATGCTATGAAAAAAGCTCTATTACTGCCATTCTGGACGACTGGAGTACTCCCAACCATTGTTGGGTTTTATCTTAACAGTACCGTTTTAATATTAATAGGGGCGGTGTTAATAGCTGGAGCTGTAGGCGATTTTGCCATGTATAAAGAGCTACGGAAATATCCACGTAATGCTATCGTTCAGGATGACCCTAAATTACCAAAGCTGTATGTTTATCTATTACAGGAAAAGGAGGATCATTAAAGTAAGACTACATAATTAAATAGAATCTGTAGATTAGAAATAAACAACTACAGATTCTATTTATACTTTACGGAGTTAAAAATCCATGCTGGGCTGCTGTATATAAATTTCTCCAAATACGGTTAATCGTAGAGGTTTCTGTAATAGCATCCATACCGAGACTGCGTATTAAATTATTCGCTATCTCTAAGCAAGCAGCAGCTATATCCTTAGCCATTTTTGTAAATTGTGATAATTCCTCTTCCGTTAATTGTTCACCTTTTTGATGCTGTTGCCAATAGACAGATAATGTTGCATAAAACTGTTCCTCGCATTGCTTGAAGCGTTTGTGCTGCTGCATCCATAAAAATTGAAAGGCTCCAATTCGTTCAGTTCTACTTCCATCATGATTTCGTTGCTTCATTAAAGCAAAAGCTTCTTCTAAAAAATTCTCTGTCATCCCAAGACAAACGCCTAAAAAGGAAGCCTCTGCAAAAGTGGTAAATGGAAAGCTATGTACTGAATTGCCATAATCGTTGCTGATGATCCCTAATTGAAAAGTAGCTTCCTGTGGCACCCAAACATTGTTTACACGGATTGTATGACTAGCTGTTGCCTTTAAACCCATTGCAGACCAATCATTCAAAATCTCTACATCATGTGCATTTACTGAGCAGCTAATAATTTTTTCGGTTTTGATACCATCTTCTTCAATTAAACAATTCATCGTAAATGTTGAAGCATAATTAGAACCACTACAATACTTCCATTGCCCTGTTACATAATAGCCACCAATTGTTTTTATAGCTATCCCTGTTGGATTTCCACTACCTGCTATAACTGCTTCTTTAGGAGAATAGATTTTTTCACAAATTTCCTTACTGAATGTTGGAATAAATGCGTTTCCACCTGTACCAATAGTAATGAGCCATCCAAAATTGCCATCAAGTGCAGACATCTGTTGAAATACCTTTACACCTTCTACTAAATTTAAATCTTTACCACCTAATTCTCTTGGAGTGAACAATTTGAATAATCGTTGTTCATAAATATAATCTAAGACATCTTGTGGTAGCATCCCCAGTTGCTCAAACTCTAAACCACGTTCCTTAATTTGCACAGGATTCATTCATAAGTCGCCTCCATACATTAAAAATTCTGATAACTACACAATCGAAAAAGGGCAACCATTTTAGATTGCCCTTGTAAGTTTTTTATACATTAAAGCGGAATAACATAATATCGCCATCTTGTACTTCATATTCTTTACCTTCAAGACGTACTTTACCAGCTTCCTTAGCCGCTGCTTGCGAACCTGCCTCAAGAAGATCATCATATGCCACTGTTTCTGCACGAATAAAGCCGCGCTCAAAGTCAGTATGAATAATACCTGCACATTGCGGTGCCTTCATTCCTTTACGGAACGTCCAGGCACGTACCTCTTGTACACCTGCAGTGAAGTAAGTAGCTAGTCCTAATAAGTCATAAGAAGTACGAATTAGTTGATCTAAACCAGATTCTTTAATTCCTAATTCTTCTAAGAACATAGCTTTTTCTTCATCATCTAACTCAGAAATTTCTTCTTCGATTTTTGCACAAATAGTAATGACCTGAGCACCTTCAGCGGATGCATACTCACGTACTTTTTTCACATACTCGTTGTTGTCTGCATCTGCTACTTCATCTTCTGAAACGTTTGCTACATAAAGCATTGGTTTAATTGTTAGCAGATGAAGACCTTTAATTACCTTCAATTCATCATCTGATAGCTCAGCTGCTCTAGCTGGTTTACCGTTTTCTAGTTGCTCTTTAATTTTTAAAAGCACTGGCTCTTCTATCATAGCCTCTTTATCTTTTTGTTTCGCCATTTTGCTAACTCGTTGTAAACGTTTATCCACAGATTCTAAGTCAGCTAGTGCAAGCTCTAGGTTAATAACTTCAATATCGTCAATTGGATCTACTGCACCAGAAACGTGAGTTATGTTTTCGTCTACAAAACAACGTACTACTTGACAAATTGCGTCTACTTCACGAATATGAGCTAGGAACTTATTTCCTAATCCTTCACCCTTGGAAGCACCTTTAACAATTCCAGCGATATCTGTAAATTCAAATGCAGTTGGCACAGTTTTTTTCGGTACCACTAATTCTGTTAATTTATCTAAACGTGCATCAGGTACTTCAACTATACCAACGTTTGGATCGATCGTTGCGAATGGATAGTTTGCAGCCAATGCGCCCGCTTTTGTTATTGCGTTAAATAATGTTGATTTTCCAACGTTAGGTAAACCAACGATTCCAGCTGTTAATGCCATTGATGGACACAACCTTTCTATACTCAGTTCAAATTTTCTCTCATATAACCTTATCTATTATATTGATTCACTAAGAAAAAGTCTAATATGCCTGATGTTACGACTCATCCGCAGAAAATAAAACCTTTTTCATTTTTTTCTCAAATTCACGACGTGGAATCATGACACTATGCTGACATCCTTCGCATTTGATACGTACATCCGCCCCCATACGAATAATTTTCCATTTGTTGGTACCACATGGATGTTGTTTTTTCATTTCAACAATATCATTTAAACCAAATTTTTTTGCCTCCATCTTACACACTTCTCCCCTCATCTTTGCCATAGAACATCATTTTTGGATAGACCATTGGTATATTATTTTCTTCAAAGAGCTTCGTAATATCGCGGCGTATGGTACGTGCTACTCCATATTGTTGCTGCGGTAATGTTTCAGCGGCTATACGTATGGTTACTTCTGTCCCTTTAACATTTTGCACACCTAGAAATACTGGAGCTGCAATTAATTCTTTATGCATCTTAGGCAATGTCTCTAAATACTTATTAATAACCCCTTCTGCTTTCTCAAAATCAGCATCCGTGGCCATTTGTAAATCTATAAAAATTTTCGAGTTGTTTACAGAATAATTGATGACTTCGCCTATGGCACCATTAGGAATGATGAACTGTTCACCAGTAGCACCATTAATTTTTGTTGTACGTAAGCCAATTTCTACAACCGTACCTTCTGCTGCATTTATTTTTATATAATCGCCTACACCAAACTGGTCTTCAAAAATAATAAAGAATCCAGTAATAACATCCTTTACTAAGCTTTGAGCACCAAAACCTATTGCTAAACCAACAATTCCTGCACCCGCTAATAAACCTGCTACCTTTATATTTAAGGAAGAAAGTATACCAATGATTGCAGAGAAATAAACGACATAGGAAATCACACTTTGTAATAATCTTGAAATTGTTCGTTGGCGTCGTTCTGAGTGGCTCAATGGTGAACGCATACGGATTAAAAACACTTTTTTAATAAATTTTTTACCTAATCTTACAGCTATCCACGATACGAATAGAATGAGCAAAATTTCTATAGATGCATCAATCACTTGTTCCCAAAGATCCTGAGATGTGAGCTTGTCCCAGTATTTCTCCATTAACTTTTTATTCTTTTCCATCATTACCACCTCTTGAATAACTTGCTAAAAATTTGCGTATACTGCATAAAAATTGAGCACTTCTAAAAATAAAAAGAAAGTGAGTTTTTTTATGAATACTATACCAAATTTGTTACTACCTTATTCCCTTCATCATGAGAGTAAAAATGCTGTTTGGCAATTAAGTACATTATTTTTAGAACATATACCGTTTCATCATGAAAGACTAATTTTTTGTTGTATTGGCAGTGATCGATGTACGGGTGATACACTTGGACCATTAACTGGTAGCTTTTTAAAAAAATCTGTTAGCTTTCCTTATGAAATTGTAGGTTCCTTAGAAGATCCTTTACATGCTCTAAACCTAAATTCTACAATGCAACAGCTACACAATCATACTACAAAACCATTCATTATTGCGATTGATGCCTGTCTCGGCAGTGAGCAAAATGTTGGTCATATTTCAGTTCAAAGTGGACCCATCTTCCCTGGAAAAGCTGTAAAAAAAGAATTACCCCCAATTGGAGACATTTCCGTGAAAGGAATCGTCAATATTGGAGGCTTTATGGAAATGCTTGTTTTACAAAATACAAGACTTCATATCTCTTATGCAATGGCTGAAAAGCTTTCTAGAGCATTATTACTGGCTGCTCATCGTTATTCACTAAAAAATGTAGAAGAAAGCCACCATAATACCAACAATGACGATACCTGGCAGCAAGTTAGCAGCTTTGATCTTAGCTAAGCCTGCAATGTTTAACCCTATTGCCATAATCATAACCCCGCCAACAGCCGTCATTTCTGTAATGAACATTTGCAGTGCAGCATCAGGGATAAAGGAACTTATAACACCTGCAAAAAGAGCTATTAATCCTTGATAAACAAAGACAGGTACAGCGGATAGCAGTACACCTATACCTAATGTCGATGCTAGAATAATGGATGTAAATCCATCTATTAATCCTTTTGTAATGAGTACATTATGATCATTACGAAGACCACTATCAAGAGCACCAATAACAGCCATTGATCCTACAACAAAAATTAGTGAGGCAGTTACAAAGCCCTCTGCTATGCTAATTTGATTTTGGTCATCCCGTTTTGTACGAAATAAATTCTCTACCCATTTACCAAGACGATTCATTTGTTTATCTAAATCTAACCACTCACCTATTACTGTACCTACCACTAAACTTACTACCAGTATAATAAAATTATCACTTTCAAAGCCCATTTTTATCCCTAATAATGTGACGGCTAAACCAATAATAGAAAGGACCGTAGATTTCATAGATTCAGGGATATTTTTAAAAATCCGCCCTACTAATGCTCCTGCTATAATTAACACAGCATTTATCAATGCCCCTAGTAATACCACACTTAAGCCTTCTTTCTCTCTAAAAAATAGAGAGCGCCTATTGCTTGGCGCTCTGATTAAGTTATAGAAATATTATTTTATTCTTCTTGTATGTTTAATATTTCCAATATACGTTCTAAATCATCTTCAGAATAAAATTCAATTTCTATTTTCCCTTTATTATTTGTTTTCTTTATTTGAACATTTGTTCCAAAGTAATCTCGTAATTGTGACTCCTTTGCAGTTACAAAGATATCTTTTTTCTTAGGTGGGATTGTTTCACGTGAAACTTCTTCATTTAAGTTTTGCACTAATAATTCAACTTGACGTACATTCAATCCCAGAGTTATTACCTTATTAGCCACTTCTGATATTCTTCTTTTATTTTTTAAGCCTAGTAATGCCCGTCCCTGCCCCATCGATAAAGTTCCATCATTCATCAATTTACGTACATCTTCTGGTAATGCCAGTAGCCGAACATGATTGGCAATATGTGGTCTACTTTTTCCTAATCGCTTCGATAACTCTTCCTGTGTTAAATGTAAGTTTTCCATTAAACTCTGGTAGGCTTCTGCTTCTTCAATTACAGTTAAATCTTCACGTTGGAGGTTTTCTAAAATAGCTAGCTCCATCATTTGTGCATCAGATAGCTCTTTTATAATGACAGGAATCACCTCGAGGCCAGCTAATAGGCAAGCTCTGTAACGACGCTCCCCCGCAACAATTTCAAACTTGCGTGCTTTTTTACGCACGGCAATTGGCTGCAAAATTCCATGTTCTTTAATAGAATCAGCTAATTCTTGTAAACTTTCTTCATCGAAAATTTTACGAGGCTGAAATGGGTTCGCAACAATTAAATCTAATTGGATTTCTTCCACTTGACCACTGTGTTCTAGAGACTCTCCTGGAAATAATGCCCCAATACCCTTTCCTAGACCTTTAGCCATTTTTAATCACTTCCCTCGCCATCTCTAAATAAACTTCTGCACCTCTAGATTTTGCATCATAAGTGATGATTGGTTGACCATGACTTGGTGCCTCACTTAATCGCACATTACGAGGAATTATTGTTTTATATACTTTATCTTGGAAATACTTTTTCACTTCATCAATAACTTGCAAGCCTAAGTTTGTGCGTGCATCTAGCATTGTTAATAAAACGCCATCGATGTAAAGCTGTTGATTTAAATGCTTTTGAACGAGGCGAACTGTTGATAGTAATTGACTTAACCCTTCCAATGCATAATATTCACATTGTACAGGAATAATGAGCGCATCTGAAGCTGTTAACGCATTGATTGTTAAAAGCCCTAAAGATGGTGGACAGTCAATAATTATATAATCGAAATCCTCTTTCACATTTTGTAAGGCATGTTTTAAACGTACTTCTCTTGAAATAGTTGAAACCAATTCAATTTCTGCACCTGCAAGTGAGATTGTTGCTGGCACGATAGATAAATTTTCTACATTTGTTTTTTGAATGACATTTTGAACATCTTCATCATCAATTAGCACATCATAAATGCAACCCTGGATTTCTCCTTTATTAATACCAAGTCCACTTGTTGTATTACCCTGCGGATCAGTATCAATTAAAAGCACTTTCTTACCTAAGTATGCTAGGCAAGCGCTCAAATTGACCGAAGTTGTTGTTTTACCGACGCCACCCTTTTGATTGGCGATTGCTATAATTCTACCCATTTAAAAGCACCTGCTTTCATCTATCAAAGTTTACTTTGACAAATCATTTGTAAAATCACTATTTAATCCGCTATCTAACTTTCATTCTATCAAAAAATTTGAAGAGAGTTGTATAAAATATTAAGAATATATACAAAAAAGGAGATATCTCTATTAACCTTCTGAGATATCTCCCTTGTACAGTGATAAATTTGATCACAGATTATTTTTCTAAAATAATTTATTACACTTTTTTCTTTTTAGGAATCTTCACTGTAATTTGATAGTATTCTTCTGTATCTTCTTCTTCAGTTTTCACTGTAATCCCACTTTTTGTTACCATCGTTAATGACTGTTTGATGGTATTCAAAGCAATACGTACATCTTTACTTATAGCTTTACGTTTTGGCTTAGCTTTCTTTGGAATTGATTCTTCCTGCTCATCAGCTACAGGATGTAATATAGCCTGGATTTGCTCCTCTAACTGTCGCACATTCCAATCATTTTCAATTGCTAGCTGTAAAATTTCTAGTTGCAATGGTTGATCTTTAATAGCAATTAATGCACGTGCATGACGTTCAGATATTTTTCGCTTTAAAATAGCTTGCTGTACTTCATCTGGCAGCCTTAATAAACGTAATTTGTTGGCTACAGTGGATTGTCCTTTTCCAAGTCTTTGGGCAAGAGCTTCCTGTGTTAGCTCATGAAGCTCTAATAATTTTTGATAGGCTACCGCTTCTTCAATTGCAGTTAACTCCTCACGCTGCAAGTTCTCTATTAACGCAATAGATGCTGTTTCCTTATCAGTTAAATTACGTACAATAGCAGGGACCTCTGTCCATTGTAGCTTTTTCATCGCTCGATAACGACGCTCACCAGCGATAATTTCATATTGATTGTCTGATGTTTTACGTACAACAATTGGCTGAATCACACCATGTGTATGAATGGTTCTTGATAATTCTTCAATTTTTTCATCATCAAAAATAGTACGTGGCTGAAAACGGTTAGGTACAATTTGATCAATAGGCAACTTTATGACTTCTTCCGCTGCATGAACCGCCTCTGCTTGTTCTACTTCATTTTTCACAATAGGCTCTGTTTTACTTCCGCCTCCAAAAAAACGTGAAAAAGGACTTTTCATCCAAGTGGCACCACCTTTAAGTAACTATCTTGCTCTGTGTCATTCTATTATTATTTATTATATTTCTTTAAATGTATATAGTTCATAGATGTCTTTTGCGTGAACCATCCATAACTAGTATGTATGCTCAAAATAGAAAAAATATTTTCCACTTTGAGAAGTTTCACATGAAACACTAATTATTGAATCGGTGTTTTATTTGGTACACCTGGCTTACGCGGATATTTTTTCGGTGTTCCTTTTATTTTATCAAATATATATAAAATGCGTTCACTTTCTTCAACAGGTAGCTTGAAAGAAAATTCCTCTCTCAGTTTAACACCTAATGTTGTTAAAGCTTTTTTAGCATCCTTTAATTCTTCTGCCCCAGCTGCGGCTTTTAAAGCAACAAAGTATCCCTCTTGTTTCGCTAAAGGTACACATAACTCTGCTAGAACGGATAAACGAGCTACAGCACGTGCTGTTACCACATCAAATTGTTCGCGGTATTTTAAATTTTGACCAAACTCTTCCGCTCGAGCATGTACAAAATGCATATTCTCTAATTGTAACTCATCACTTAAATGATTTAAAAAGGTAATTCTTTTATTTAAGGAGTCGACAATTGTAACTTGTAAATGTGGGAAACAGATTTTTATTGGGATACTTGGGAAACCAGCTCCTGCCCCAACATCACAAACAGTTATGACTTTTGAAAAATCAAAGTAAAATGAAGGACTAATCGAATCGAAGAAATGCTTTAAATACACGCCTTCTAAATCTGTAATGGCAGTTAAATTCATCTTTTCATTCCACTCAACAAGTAATTCAAAATACTTTTTAAATTGAGCAATCTGTATATCAGAAAGTTCGATCCCTTTCTCTTTCAGAGCCTCAATAAATTGTTGTTCGTTCATGTAAAGTCTCCTTTGTTGATTTAGCTATACAACTCCAACTAATAGTATAGCCTTAAAAATAGGAAGCGGGCACAATGGTATGCCCGCCTCTTATTTACTTTACTGTTGTTGATGATCAGCTGCTTACTTTCGCAATTTTACCTTGTTCAATATAAACAAGCAGAATTGAAATATCAGCTGGATTAACACCAGAAATACGAGAGGCTTGCGCAATAGACAGTGGTGTAACTTGTTTTAATTTTTGACGCGCTTCTGTTGCTAAACCTGAAATAGCATCGTAATCAATATTCTCAGGAATTTTTTTGTTTTCCATTTTGTGTAGTTTCTCCACCTGTTGCAATGCTTTTTCGATATAGCCTTCATATTTAAGCTGAATTTCAATTTGTTCTTTCACTTCATCCGCCAATTCAATTTCTGCCGGAATTAAAGAAGAAATTAACTCATAATGCATTTCAGGGCGTTTTAATAAATCTGCACCACGTATACCGTCTTTTAATTCACTACCACCAACAGAACGAATAACAGATTGTGTGGCTTCATTTGGCTTAATAATGACTTCACGAAGACGTGCAATTTCATTTTCAATCAGCTCTTTTTTCTCATTGAAACTAGCATATCTTTCTTGTGGAATCATCCCCATGTTATAAGCTAACTCTACTAATCGTAGATCTGCATTATCGTGACGTAATAGTAAACGATACTCTGCACGAGATGTTAATAAACGATATGGCTCATTTGTTCCTTTAGTCACTAGGTCATCGATCAAAACGCCAATATAAGCATCAGAACGGCTTAAAATTAATTCGTCTTTACCTAGTACATTAGCAGCTGCATTCATGCCCGCCATTAAGCCTTGCGCGGCAGCTTCTTCATAGCCAGATGTACCGTTAATTTGACCTGCTGTATATAATCCTTTAATACGTTTGGTTTCTAAAGTTGGCCATAATTGTGTTGGCACAATTGAATCGTATTCAATAGCATAACCAGCACGCATCATTTCCGCATTCTCTAAGCCAGGTATAGATTTTAGTAAACGTGTTTGAACATGCTCTGGTAGGCTTGTTGACAAACCTTGAACATAAACCTCACGTGTATTGCGGCCTTCTGGCTCTAAGAAGATTTGATGTCTTGGCTTATCATTAAAACGTACAACTTTATCTTCAATAGATGGGCAATAACGTGGACCTGTCCCTTTAATCATCCCTGAGTACATAGGTGAAAGATGTAAATTTGCTTCAATAATTTCATGTGTTTCAGGACTTGTGTATGTTAACCAGCAAGGTAGCTGATCCATGATGAATTCAGTTGTTTCAAAACTAAATGCACGTGGGACATCATCTCCTGGTTGAATCTCTGTTTTGTCATAGTTTATTGTACGATTATTCACACGTGGTGGTGTACCTGTTTTAAATCGAACTAGGTCAAAACCTAGCTCTTTTAAATTATCAGCTAAGCGAATTGACGGTTGCTGGTTATTAGGACCACTTGAATATTTAATATCACCGATAATGATTTCACCACGTAGGAAAGTACCTGTTGTCACGACGACTGTTTTAGCACGATAAACGGCACCAATTTGTGTAATGACCCCTTTTACTTCTCCATCCTCAATAATTAACTCTTCAACCATCCCTTGATGGATTGTTAAATTTGGTGTTTCCTCTAATACTCGTTTCATTTCTTGCTGATACAAAACTTTGTCCGCTTGTGCGCGCAATGCACGTACAGCTGGGCCTTTCCCTGTATTCAACATTCGCATTTGAATATGCGTTTTATCTATCACTTTCCCCATGACGCCTCCTAAAGCGTCAATCTCACGTACGACAATTCCCTTGGCAGGACCACCAATAGATGGATTACATGGCATAAATGCAATCATATCTAAATTGATTGTTAGCATTAATGTGCTAGCGCCCATTTTAGCGGCAGCATGTGCAGCTTCTGAACCTGCATGACCAGCACCAATCACAATCACATCAAACGTGCCTGCCTCATATTTTGTTGGCATGCTCGTACCTTCCTTTCTTTCTAAAAATTATTTTCCTAAACAGAACTGAGAAAATAGTTGATTGATGAGGCTTTCTTGAACAGTATCACCAATGATTTCGCCAAGTATTTCCCATGTTCTTGTTACATCAATTTGTACCATATCAACTGGTACACCATCCTGTGCAGCTGCTATTGCATCTTCTACCGTTGCTTGCGCTTGGTGCAGAAGGGCAATATGTCTTGCATTTGAAACATATGTTAAATCGCCCGCTTCGATTTGTCCCTCAAAGAATAATGCAGCAATGGCTTCTTCTAGCTCTGTAATACCTTCCTCTTGTAGCAGAGAAGTTGTTACAATGCGATGCTCACCAGCTAATTCTTTGACACGAGCCAAATCAATTTTTTGCGGTAAATCTGTTTTATTGACAATGACGATGTAATCCATCGCTTCAATTGTTTCGAATAGACGCTCATCCTCAGCAGTTAATTCATCTGCATAGTTTAATACAAACAGAATTAAATCAGCTCCACGAAGAGCTTCCCGTGAGCGTTCTACTCCAATTCGTTCAACAATATCTTCTGTTTCCCGAATACCCGCTGTATCCACTAAACGAAGTGGAACACCTCGGACATTGACGTACTCCTCTATAATATCACGAGTAGTCCCTGCAATATCTGTCACTATGGCCTTATTTTCTTGTACTAAGCTATTTAATAGTGAAGATTTCCCTACATTCGGACGACCTAAAATAACTGTTGATAATCCCTCACGTAAAATTTTTCCTTGAGAAGATGTTTGCAAAAGTTTTATAATTTCATTTTTTACCCATGTACATTTCTCTATTAATACAGGTACAGTCATTTCTTCTACATCATCATACTCTGGATAATCTATATTAACCTCTACTTGGGCTAATGTCTCTAGTAAAGCTTGGCGCAAATCACCAATAAGTCTCGATAATTTTCCATCCATTTGACCCAGAGCCACATTCATCGCACGATCTGTTTTAGCTCTTATCAAATCCATTACTGCTTCAGCCTGTGATAAATCAATACGTCCATTTAAAAAGGCACGTTTTGTGAATTCACCTGGCTCAGCTAACCTTGCTCCACTTGTTAAAGCAAGTTGCAACACGCGTTTGACTGAAACTAATCCACCATGACAGTTTATTTCAACTACATCCTCACGTGTGAATGTTTTTGGCCCACGCATCAGCGATAGCATTACTTCCTCTACTACCTCATTAGTTTTAGGATCGACTAAATGTCCATAATGAATAGTGTGCGAATCTTTGGTTGTTAAACTTTTTCCCCCGGGTGATTTGAATATTTTATCTGCAATCGTCACAGCCTCGTCTCCACTTAAACGAACGATGGCTATTGCACCTTCACCCATCGGTGTGGATATCGCAGCAATTGTATCGAACTCCATTTAATGACCTCCTCAACGTTATCCACATGTGGATAATCAAAACCGACCAATACTTACTAACACCTTAGACTAACATATTTTCAACAAAATCTAAAGTAAGGATCATTTCCAAATGTGGATAAAATCAATTTTTCGCTAATCATATTTTCGACAAAATTTGCTATGTTTCATTAAAAAAGGTCATTTTATCTAAAAGATAAAATGACCTTTCAAAATATATTGTCTGTATGATTATGTGAAACAGTTTAATTATTTTTTTACTGGTTCGATTACTAAATAACGATTAGGCTCGGTACCTTCTGAATACGTTTCAAGATCTAGACGATTTGCTAATTGATTATGAATTATCTTTCGTTCGTAAGACGGCATTGGTTCAAATGCCACACGTTGATTTAAGCGTAATGCTTTATCCGCCATTCGATCCGCAAGTAATTCTAAAGCTACTTGTCGACGCTCGCGATAATTTTCTACATCCAGTTTCACCATTAAGAACTGCTTTGCGCTTTTATTTAATACGAGTTGTGTTAATTGCTGTAAGGAATTTAATGTTTGGCCTCGTTTCCCTATAAGCAGGGCAGCTTTCTCACTTTTGAGTTGAAAAAATACATATTTCCCTTCGCGTGTCGTAGCAATTTCAAGATCATGAATAGCCAATTGTTCAGCGATACTACTTATATAAGCCTTTGCCTCTTCAATTGGATTTGCTGAGTCTCCATCCTCATCTTGTTCTTTAACGACTTGTTGAACTTCTTCCATTTCACTTGGTTGTTCAGAAACTTGTGAACTTAGCGTTTCAACATCATCTACTACTATTGGTTCATATAATTGAGTTACTACCTGCAAGTGAGCATTGTCGCTTTCAATTGTTGGAACCTGAACTTCTTTTACTGTTACACGTACCTCTGCAGAACGTGCACCAAAACCTAAAAATCCTTTTTTACCTTCTTGTAAAACTTCAACATCTACTTGTTCACGGGTTTTGCCAAGTTTCTGTAACGCCAATGAGATCGCTTCTTGTGTTGTTGCGCCTATTTGCGTAAGTTGTTTCACTTTTTAGCCCCTCCATTTTGAGCAGGTTGTGTTTTATCTTTATTCCAAGGTTTATAAATGTACAAGTTTTGGAAAATCGAAATAATGTTTCCGATTACCCAGTATAATGATAATGCAGCTGGTAAGGCCATACCAAAACCAATAATCATGAATGGCATAATATACATCATAATTTTCATTTGAGGATTATCCATTGCTGGTCCTGTACGTAACACGATAAATTGCATTAAGCCAGCTGTAATAGCTAATGCAGGTGCAGGATCTGCTAGCGGGAAGATAAAGAAATTCCCTAAATCAAATGTTGATGTTGCATTCATACGGCTAATTGCATGATAGAAACCAATTAAGATTGGCATTTGAATGATTACTGGTAAGCATCCTGCAAGTGGATTTACTCCAGATTCACTCATTAACTTCATCATTTCTTGCTGATATTGTTGTTGTGTCTGAGCATCCTTAGAAGCATACTTCTTTTGCAGTTCCTTCAATTTTGGTTGAATTTCTTGCATCTTTTTAGAACTCTTTGTTTGTTTGATCATCAATGGCAAAATTGCTAAACGAATAATAATCGTTACGGCAATGATCCCCCATGCATACGTACCTAGCAGATCAGCAAAGTATTTTATTGCTGATACCAACGGCCAAACAATGAATTCATTCCAGAAGCCTGTGCTTTCTTTGGAAATTGGTTCATTGAATTCTGTACAACCAGAAAGTAGTAAGGCTACTGATACTAGTGACAAAATTACCCAATGTTGTTTTTTCAACCTTCTTCCCCCTACAATTCCTATTCACTTTTTCTTACTTCTATATGCTTCTTTTTGTACCGACAGTTTCCTATCACATAATCGGTTAAATGACAGTAGCCTTATCTTTATTTCAGTCCACTTTTGAGAGTCCTGGATGAAGATAAAGTTATCAGTTATTTTATCATGCCTATAACATTCACTCTACTAAATATTCTAACTACACACGCTTATTCCTAAGATAAGTTGTGAATTTTACATATTATTAAGCGAAAACTCTCGCCACGAATACCCCCGTGCGTATAATTCTCTTACATATAATTTTATGCAAAATCACATCTTATCTATTCTATTGCTAACAGTACAGGCGTAATTTCACCACTTGGTTGCATACATTACACTTTTTTCATTACCTTTGCGATTCGTAGTACATGCTGCAAACTTTGTTTCACTTCATGAAAATCCATAGTGGCCGCCGGATGTCTGGCGATAATAACATAATCCATATTCGGCTTTAGATCATCTTTTAATTCATGAATACTTTGTCGAATATAGCGTTTTACTTGGTTGCGTGTTACCGCATTCCCAAGCTTCTTACTAACTGATAAACCTACACGAAATTCCGTTTGTCCCTCTTTTACTAAAAAATAAACGACAAACTGACGATTAGCGAAAGATTTACCTTTTTTAAACACCTTTTGAAAATCATCATTCTTCTTCACTCGTTGGCGTTTTTTCATTTCTTTCACCTGCTATTAGATAATATCTTTTGATCCTCATTTCTAGGTTTACCAAAAATAAAGAAAAAAAAGACCACTGATGTGGCTCAGTGGACTTATTTTATGCTGATAAAACTTTTCTTCCTTTACGACGACGAGCAGCAAGAACTTTGCGACCGTTTTTCGTGCTCATACGTGCGCGGAAACCGTGTACTTTGCTGTGCTTACGTTTTTTTGGTTGGTAAGTACGTTTCATTTATATAGACACCTCCTGATATGAGTTGAATTTTTCAACATACAGACTCGAATATTATATAAAGTATCTAGTTATTTTGTCAATGAATTTCACAAATTTCTTTTAATCGGTCGAACTATCTATTTATTCTATTCTTAATTTTCTAGTGTTCGGCTCTCTACTAGAAATATTTTTTCTTCATAAACATAAAAATATTTATCCACAGAGTACTTGTTTTTTTTACACAGAGTTGTGTATAGTATTTTTTGCATTATTTTTTATCCACAACAATTATCTACAGGTTTCTCACATAAGCAGTGCTTGTGGACAACTATAAAGTGCATAACTGCAAACTATGTGGATAAGTTTCACAAACTATTGAAATAGCTTTGTTTTTCTGATACGATTACTGTGCTTCACTTTGTTGAAAACTAAAACGAACATTTTAATTATCCACAACTGTTAATATGCTGTGGATAATTTTCATCACAGCCTTTGGTTAACTTTTATCCACAACTTGTGATTATGTGGACGAGTTATAAAATGAACGTATTTACAATTCTATAAATGCGATTTTTTTTTGTATTGAACACTGTAAAGGAGATTAGCAGCTTGGAACATTTAGAAGAACTATGGAACAATGTCCTGGCTCAAGTTGAACAAAAAATTTCTAAACCAAGCTTCGAAACGTGGCTAAAGTCTACGAAGTTACTATCTTACAATGGTAGTGGGTCCACTGTGACAATTGCTGCGCCAAATTCGTTTGCTCGAGACTGGCTTGAAAATCATTATATTCATTTGATTACAGGTATATTAACGGAGCTAACAGGCGAAGACTTGCTTATTAAATTTGTTGTTCAAAAAAACCAGGATTCGGACGATTTTGATTTGCCAGCGCCGATTATCCAAGCAAAAAATAATGAACATCATGATATTTCACCAGGTATGTTAAACCCGAAATATACTTTTGATACGTTTGTTATTGGCTCTGGTAACCGCTTTGCACATGCAGCTTCGCTAGCTGTAGCTGAAGCACCTGCTAAGGCATACAATCCATTCTTTATTTATGGGGGAGTAGGGCTAGGTAAAACGCACTTAATGCACGCTATTGGTCATTATGTACTAGAGCATAATCCAAATGCAAAAGTAGTGTATTTATCATCCGAGAAATTTACAAATGAATTTATTAACTCAATTCGTGATAACAAAGCACTTGATTTTCGCAATAAGTACCGCAACGTGGATGTACTGCTAATTGATGATATTCAATTCCTTGCTGGAAAAGAATCAACTCAAGAAGAATTTTTCCACACTTTTAATACTTTACATGAAGAATCCAAACAAATTGTTATTTCAAGTGACCGGCCTCCTAAGGAGATTCCAACTTTAGAAGATCGGCTCCGTTCACGTTTCGAATGGGGGTTAATAACTGATATTGCGCCACCCGATTTGGAAACTCGTATCGCTATTTTGCGTAAAAAAGCAAAAGCAGACGGTTTAGAGGTACCAAATGAAGTAATGCTTTATATTGCGAACCAGATTGACTCCAATATTAGGGAGCTTGAAGGTGCGCTTATTCGCGTCGTTGCCTACTCATCACTTGTAAACAAAGATATTACTGCGACATTAGCTGCCGAGGCCTTGAAGGATATCATTCCTAATTCAAAACCGCGAACAGTGACAATATTAGACATTCAAAATGCAGTAGGGGAACATTTTAGTATACGCTTGGAAGATTTCGCTGCCAAAAAACGTACTAAATTAATTGCTTTTCCACGTCAAATCGCTATGTACTTATCACGCGAGTTGACAGATTTTTCGCTGCCCAAAATTGGCGAAGAATTTGGCGGCCGCGACCATACGACTGTCATCCATGCGCACGAAAAAATATCTTCTTTGTTGAAAAATGACGTGCAACTTCAACAAGATGTTAAACAAATTCGTAGTATGCTAGGCAAGTAATTGCTGTGGACAAACTAACTATTTAAACACAAACTTATACACAGTCTATCTACATGTGGATAGACTGATTTTATTCATAAAAATACACTTATCCACAAATCCACAGGGCCTATTACTATATCTTTTTATTTTATATAAATAAATAATATAAATATGTGAGGGAAAACGAATGAAATTTGATATTTTACGTGACCGTTTATTAGAAGGTTTAAATGATGTCATGAAAGCAGTAAGTTCAAAAACAACTATTCCAATTTTAACTGGGATTAAAATTGACGTAACAGAGGAAGGTATCCGCTTAACTGGTAGTGATGCTGATATAACTATTCAAACATTTATTCCAGTAGAAGAAGATGGACAACAAATTATTCACATTACAGAAACAGGTTCAATTGTTGTACAAGCACGTATGTTTAATGAAATCGTACGTAAATTACCAACAAACGATGTTGAAATACAAGTAACACCTGGTTTCCAAACGCATATTCGTTCAGGGAAATCTGAATTCCATTTAATTGGCTCAGATGCAGCAGAGTATCCTTTATTACCAGAGCTTACAGAAGATCAAAAATTTACTATTCCTGCTGATCTCTTAAAAACAATTATCCGTGAAACAGTATTCGCTGTTGCCACTTCAGAAAGTAGACCCGTGTTGACAGGTGTAAACTGGCAGATCAAAAATGAAACATTAATCTGTGTTGCAACAGATAGCCATCGTTTAGCAAGACGTAAAGTGCAACTCGAAAATTTACCAGAAGTTGAACATAGTGTAGTAATTCCAGGGAAAAGTTTGAATGAATTAAATAAAGTTCTTGAAGATTCTACAAATCTTGTCCAAATCGTTATTACAAGTCAGCAAGTATTATTTAAAACTGGTGATGTATTATTCTTCTCTCGCTTACTGGAAGGAAATTATCCTGACACAACTCGTTTAATTCCCGAAGAGTATCAAACAAATGTAACAATTAATGGTAAATCTTTATTACAAGCTATTGACCGTGCATCACTTGTTGCACGAGGAGATCGTAATAATGTTGTCCGTTTTGAAATTTTAGATAACCAAGCAGTTGAAGTTTCTTCTAACTCTCCTGAAATCGGTAAAGTACAAGAAGAAATTCCTGTGGAAGCATTAGAAGGGGAAGGTTTGAAAATCTCATTCAGTGCAAAATATATGATGGAAGCATTAAAAGCAATAGATGGACAAGACGTAGTTATTCAATTTACTGGGGCAATGAGACCGTTTATTTTACGTTCTGTTCATGATGATGCTATTTTACAATTAATTTTACCTGTACGAACTTACTAAAGAATATAGGATCTGTTAAGATAGTCGCTCATAGTGACTATCTTTTTTTACTTATGGCGTAATTTTAGGTATGATAGAGAGATAGACAGTCTGTATTCGGAGGGGAACACACTATGCAGGACATTAAAATTGATGAGGAGTTCATCACGTTAGGGCAACTTTTAAAAATTACTGATGCCATTAGTTCAGGTGGAATGGCCAAGTGGTTTTTACAAGAACATGCTGTATATGTAAATGGAGAAGTAGACGATCGTCGAGGTCGAAAATTACGTAACGGAGATATTGTAAATATTCCTGGATGTGGTCGTTTTCAAATTATAGGACCAACTGGACAATAAATTATGTATATTGAGCAAATAAAACTTACAAATTACCGTAACTATGATGCCTTAGCTTTAAACTTCTCTCCAAAAATTAATGTTTTCATTGGTGAAAATGCACAAGGAAAAACAAATGTTATGGAGTCCATCTATGTTTTAGCAATGGCTAAGTCCCATCGAACAACGAACGATAAAGAATTGATACGTTGGGATTCAGACTATGGTAAAATAGAAGGGGCCGTTAAAAAAAGGCATGGTATTTTACCGATCGAACTTACGATTACAAAGAAAGGTAAAAAGGGCAAGATAAATCATATAGAGCAAAGTCGCCTTAGTCATTATATTGGTCAAATGAATGTCGTTATGTTTGCGCCAGAGGATTTGAACGTTGTAAAGGGAAGTCCGCAAATACGTCGGCGTTTTATTGATATGGAGATTGGGCAAATTTCGCCTGTCTATTTACATGATTTATTAACCTTTCAAAAAGTTTTAAAACAACGTAACCATTTTTTTAAAATGAACCAAGGCAAGTCCATGTCCAATGATGTGATGTATGAGGTCTACAATGAACAATATATTCACGCTGCTACCCAAATTATTCGTAAAAGATTTCAATTTATGGATTTATTGCAGGAGTGGGCGGAACCCATACACGCAGGTATATCACAAGGTAAGGAAACACTTGTTATAAAATATCGTACGGTAGCTGGTATTGAAAAAGAGCACTCTACTAGTGAAATTGAAAATACTTTACATCAAAAATTAATTGAAGCGAGAGAACGTGAATTTGATAGAGGCGTGACACTAGTTGGTCCACACCGAGATGATTTACAGTTTTTAGTCAATGGCTATGATGTCCAAACTTATGGTTCACAAGGGCAACAGCGAACTACAGCATTATCTTTAAAGCTTGCTGAAATTGAATTAATTAAACAAGAAACAAAAGAAACACCCATACTACTTTTAGATGATGTGTTATCGGAACTCGATGATTATCGCCAATCGCATTTATTAAATACCATTCAGGGTGAAGTCCAAACCTTTGTTACAACCACAAGTGTGGAAGGAATTCATCATGAAACGATGGAACAGGCTCAACTGTTCCACGTGAAACAAGGTGCGATTGAAAGAAGTTAGCCAGGGTAGTTTTTTAGATTACAAAAAGAATGGTAATAGTCAGCTCGGTTGACTGTTCATTCATTTACACACAATGATGTTATGAAGGAGTAGATGAAAGCCGTGGCTATAGAGAACGAAGGTTTACAAAACCAAGCTTATGAGGCCGATCAGATACAGGTATTAGAAGGTTTAGAAGCAGTACGTAAAAGACCAGGGATGTATATCGGTTCAACTAGCTCTAAAGGGCTTCACCATTTAGTATGGGAAATTGTTGATAATAGTATCGATGAAGCACTTGCAGGATTTTGTACAGATATCAAAGTAACAATTGAAAAAGAAAACTGGATTCGTGTAGAAGATAACGGTCGTGGTATTCCAGTTAGTATTCAAGAAAAAATGGGTAAGCCTGCTGTTGAAGTTATTATGACTGTTTTACATGCTGGTGGTAAATTTGGCGGTGGAGGCTATAAAGTTTCTGGTGGTCTTCATGGAGTTGGAGCATCAGTAGTAAATGCACTTTCTGTTGAAACAATTGTTCAAGTACATCGTGAAGGTCATATCCATGAAATAAAATTTGAACGTGGAAAAACAGTTCAAGAGTTAATGGTTATCGGTGACACAGATCATAATGGTACAACAACGCGTTTTAAAGCTGACCCAGAAATATTTAAAGAAACTACTGTTTATGAATATGATATTTTAGCTCATCGTATTAGAGAATTGGCTTATTTAAATCGTGGTATTAAGATTACGATTGCTGATGAACGTGAAGAAGAGATTCGCTCAACAACATATCACTATGAAGGTGGTATTCGTTCTTATGTTGAGCATTTAAACCAATCTAAAGACCCAATCCATGATCCAATTGATGTTCTTGGAGAGAAGGATGGCATCACAGTAGAAATTGCTATGCAATATAATGCTGGATTCTCTTCTAATATTTTTTCATTTGCTAATAACATTAATACGTATGAGGGCGGTACACATGAATCAGGGTTTAAAACAGCCCTTACACGCGTTATTAATGACTATGCACGAAAAAGTGGATTACTAAAAGAATCTGACGCTAATCTTACAGGTGAGGATGTACGAGAAGGGTTAACAGCTATAGTTTCTGTTAAACATCCAGATCCTCAGTTTGAAGGACAAACAAAAACAAAGTTAGGGAATTCAGAAGTAAGTCAAATTACCAATTCTTTGTTCTCAGATGGCTTTGAGCGTTTTATGTTAGAAAATCCAACGGTTGCACGGAAAATTGTGGAAAAAGGATTAATGGCAGCACGTGCTCGTGTAGCTGCGAAAAAAGCACGTGAGTTTACTCGTCGTAAAAATGCTCTCGAAGTATCTAGCTTACCGGGTAAATTAGCTGATTGTTCTTCTACTAACCCAGCTGATTGTGAAATTTATATTGTTGAGGGTGATTCTGCTGGTGGTTCGGCTAAATCTGGACGTGATCGACACTTTCAAGCAATTTTACCTTTACGAGGTAAAATCCTTAACGTTGAGAAAGCTCGACTAGATAAAATTTTATCGAATGCGGAAATCCGTGCAATGATAACAGCATTCGGCACTGGTATTGGTGAGGAGTTTAATTTAGAGAAAGCTCGTTATCATAAAATCATTATCATGACTGATGCCGATGTCGATGGGGCACATATTCGTACATTACTTTTAACATTCTTCTTCCGTTTCCTTCGACCACTAATAGAAGCAGGCTATATTTATATTGCACAGCCACCACTTTATCAAGTGAAACAAGGTAAACATATTGAGTACTGCTATGATGAAGAGACATTAAAAGAAATTTTAGAACGGCTACCAAAAATGCCAAAACCAAATGTGCAGCGTTATAAAGGTCTTGGTGAAATGAACGCTGAGCAGCTTTGGGAAACAACAATGGATCCTGAGTACCGCACATTATTACAAGTAGAATTAGATGATGCAATTAAAGCAAACCAAGCATTTGAACGTTTAATGGGCGATGAAGTTGAACCTCGTCGTCAATTTATCGAGGAAAATGCCGTATACGCTAATTTAGATATCTAATTTTTCTTGAGAGGAGGTCTACACTTTGTCAGAACAAGAACGCTCCGGTGTTAAAGGAATTAATATAACAGAAGAAATTGAAACATCCTTTCTTGATTATGCAATGAGTGTAATTGTATCACGTGCATTACCTGATGTACGTGACGGATTAAAACCAGTTCATCGTCGTATTTTATATGGGATGCAGGAATTAGGTAATACAGCAGATAAAGCCTACAAAAAATCAGCACGTATCGTTGGGGATGTAATGGGTAAGTACCATCCACATGGTGACTCTTCCATCTATGATGCAATGGTACGTATGGCACAAGATTTTAGCTATCGCTACATGCTTGTTGATGGTCACGGAAACTTTGGCTCTGTTGATGGTGATGGCGCAGCAGCCATGCGATATACAGAATCACGTATGTCTAAAATAGCAATGGAAATGCTCCGTGATATTAATAAAGATACAATTGACTATACAGATAACTATGATGGATCAGAAAAAGAACCAATAGTTTTACCAAGTCGCTATCCAAATCTTTTAGTCAACGGTGCTGCAGGGATTGCTGTAGGTATGGCAACAAATATTCCACCACATCAATTGGGTGAAACAATTGATGCTGTTATAGCACTTTCTGAAAATCCAGCCATTACGACTGAAGAGCTAATGGAAATCATTCCTGGCCCTGATTTTCCTACTGGTGGATTAATTTTAGGACGTAGTGGTATTCGTAGAGCCTATGAAACTGGTCGAGGTTCCATTATCATCCGTGCGAAAGTGGAAATTGAGCAAAAGGCAAATGGTAAGGAAACTATTCTTATTCATGAATTGCCTTACCAAGTGAATAAGGCTAAGCTCATTGAAAAAATTGCAGAGCTTGTACGTGATAAAAAAATAGATGGAATCACAAATTTACGTGATGAATCAGACCGTCGTGGTATGCGTGTAGTGATTGAAGTTCGTAAAGATGCAAATGCTAATGTTGTACTAAATAATTTATATAAACAAACAGCTATGCAATCTAGCTTCGGTATCAATATGCTATCTTTAGTAAATGGTCAGCCTAAAGTATTAGGCTTAAAAGAAATGCTATACCATTATTTAGAACACCAAAAAGTAATTATTCGTCGTCGTACAGAGTTTGATCTTCGAAAAGCTGAAGACCGCGCTCACATTTTAGAGGGCTTACGAATCGCACTCGATCATATTGATGAAATAATCGCTATTATACGTGGTTCACGTAGTGGTGAAGAAGCAAAACCTCAATTAATGGAACGTTTTAGCTTATCTGAGCGTCAGGCTCAAGCTATTTTAGATATGCGCCTTGTTCGGTTAAGCGGCTTAGAACGTGAAAAAATTGAGGCAGAATATCAAGAGCTTCAAGTTCTTATAGATGAATTAAAGGCAATCTTAGCAGATGAAGAGAAAATTGTAGATATTATTCGTACTGAAATCTTAGAGTTGAAAGAACGTTTTAATGATACACGCCGTACTGAGATTACATCAGGTGGAATTGAAATGATTGAGGATGAGGATTTAATTCCTGTTGAAAACTCAGTTGTTACTTTAACACATAATGGCTATATCAAGCGTTTAGCTGCGAATACATATCGTAGTCAAAAGCGTGGTGGTCGTGGTGTACAAGGAATGGGTACAAATGAAGACGACTTTGTAGAGCATCTAATGAATACTTCTACCCACGATACAATTTTATTCTTCACGTCTAAAGGTAAAGTATTTAGAGCAAAAGGATATGAAATTCCTGAGTTCGGTCGTACTGCTAAAGGGTTACCTATCGTAAACTTGCTCAATATAGAAAAAGGCGAAAAAGTAACAGCTATGATTCGTGTTGCTTCGTTTGATGACGATGCTTACTTTATCTTTACCACAAAAACAGGTATTACAAAACGTACTCCTGTATCGCAATTTGCTAACATCCGAACAAATGGTTTAATCGCAATCAGCTTGAGAGAAGACGACGATCTTATTTCTGTACGTCTTACAGATGGAGAGAAACAAGTCATTATTGGTACACGCGATGGCATGCTCGTTCGTTTCCAAGAAGACGACATTCGATCTATGGGCCGTACAGCTGGTGGTGTACGAGGAATTAAGCTACGTGATGGTGACGAAGTAGTGGGTATGGAGATTGTTGAGCCAGGGCAAGAAATTTTAGTAGTAACTGAAAAAGGTTACGGTAAACGTACTTCTGAAGAGGACTATCGTTTACAAAGTCGTGGTGGAGTAGGACTGAAAACTATCCAGATTACAGATAAGAATGGTCCAATGGTCGCTGTAAAAACCGTCGATGGTTCTGAGGATTTAATGCTTATAACTATTAATGGTATGCTTATCCGTATGGATGTGAACGATATTTCATTAATTGGGCGCAGTACGCAAGGTGTACGTTTAATTCGACTAGGAGATGACGAATTGGTTGCAACTGTCGCTAAAGTGGAAAAAGCAGAAGAGTCTTTAGAAGACGAAGAGGAAGTCGAAGAATAATATAATCCGATGATGACATTATTGAATGTCGTCATCGGTTTTTTTTACGTAAATAATGAAATATAAGTAATTATTTTGAATTCCATGATAAAATGAAAATACCTTATTTTGAAGCAAGAAATAGTGGAGAGGTGTTCATTCCGTGGAAACTATACATGTTCCAATTTCAGAGCTAGGTGTTGGCAAGGTAATTTCTGAAGATATATTTGCTAATACACAGTATCCGATTATTTTCAAAGATACAATGATTTCTTATGTACACTTACAAATTTTTCATGCATTTAATATTTTCACCGTCCCCGTTTACAAAAGTGAAAATGATATTCGTGTAGAAAAGAATGAGAGTGATGTCGAAGTTACAATAGAAGAAATTCCGACTTTTAGGAAAATCTATAATCATTCTGTTGAACAGTTTAAAAAAGAGTTTAAAAACTGGGAAGCGGGAGCTAAGGTTGATATTGCAAAGGCCAGAACAATTATTTTACCTCTGGTAGAGATGGTACTAGAAGATCGTACTATTATTTTTGATTTAAATGAGTATTCAAATCCAAAAGACTACCTGTATCATCATTGTGTAGCAACTGGTTTAATTGCCTCAGTTATTGCTCAAAAACTTGGTTATGATAGAGGGACAACTATTCAAGTAGCCATCGGTGGTTTATTAGCTGATTGTGGTATGGCTAAAGTACATCCTCGTATCAGGGATAAGAAGACACCATTAACAGAGCAAGAATATGATGAGATTTATAAACATCCCATTTATAGCCATAATATGGTGAAAGATTTGACGATTTTAAAAGAAACGATGAAAGAAGCAATCTTCCAACATCATGAACGTTTAAATGGTAGTGGATATCCGAAGAACGAAAAGATCGCCAATATTTCTATATTTGCACAAATCATTGCTGTTGCAGACGTTTTTCATGCTATGACATGTGAACGAGTGTATAGAACAAAACAATCTTCATTTAAAGTGATAGAAATGATCAATGAATCTGAGTTTGGTAAATTTGATATTAAAGTAGTACGTGCATTAATTGATATTGTTGCAGATCTTCCAATAGGTACAATTGTAGAACTTTCTAATTTAGAACGTGGGGAAGTAATGTTTGTAAATAAATTTGCCCCAACAAGACCACTTATTAAATTAATTCATTCAGGGGAAATTTTTGATTTAGGGAAAAATCGTAGCTTTTATATTTCACGTATCATAACTAATTTATAGATAAAGGGGCAAACTATATTATGCGGTTTGCCTTTTTTTATCAGGTAAGAGACTTACTCTACGCAAGTGCTAGTATAAATAGGTGAGATATTAGTATTTTCCTTAAGAATCATTTCGCAATATTAATCAATTAAATAGTGAGGATTTTAACCATAATTGTGTTTTGAAACATTTATATATATTTTATTAAAATATTTTTGGAGAAAGTGTTGACTTTATTTTAGAATCTTGATATTATAAATGAGTCGCCAAGAGGTGACGACGAAATAAAGAACATGAACCTTGAAAACTGAACAAGCAAAACGTAATCAATAAAGTTTTAAGTAGCTAGCTTTGCTAGTGAACGAAACATAATTTTGGACATCAAACATGATGCCAGCAAAACAATTTGAGCTAATCAAATTTCTTTTATGGAGAGTTTGATCCTGGCTCAGGACGAACGCTGGCGGCGTGCCTAATACATGCAAGTCGAGCGAACGTCAAAGGAGCTTGCTCCTTTGACGTTAGCGGCGGACGGGTGAGTAACACGTGGGCAACCTACCCTATAGTTTGGGATAACTCCGGGAAACCGGGGCTAATACCGAATAATCTCTTTTACTTCATGGCAAGAGACTGAAAGACGGCATCTCGCTGTCGCTATAGGATGGGCCCGCGGCGCATTAGCTAGTTGGTGAGGTAACGGCTCACCAAGGCGACGATGCGTAGCCGACCTGAGAGGGTGATCGGCCACACTGGGACTGAGACACGGCCCAGACT
>NZ_JAENHX010000007.1:0-247408 GCF_016757845.1 Lysinibacillus sp. HST-98 | reverse complement strand
GTATATCGATTACTACAATAATGAACGAATTAAACAAAAACTGGCCGGTATGAGCCCGGTAAAATACCGAACTCATGCCAGCCAATTAGCTGCATAACTAAAACTCTAACTTTAAGGGGTCACTACCATTTTTTGAGAAGGCTCTTTTTGTATTACTTATTATCGTTATATGCTTTTACAAATTCTTTTACTTTTTCGCTGTCTGCTTCAAGTTTTAAACCTGTATCAATTAATGGAGAAACTGTGGATACAGCTGGTTTTTTATTGCCTTGATAATAGCTAATGAATTCATCTTGGTTAATAGAATATAGAATTGCTTTACGTAAATCTGCTGAATCAGAAACCGCACGGCCAGATGTATTCATCTGTAGGTACGACACAGCATTACTATCTGCCGTGTTTAATGTTAGTTTAGCATCTGATTTGACAATATCCAGTTTCGTTTCTGGTACTGTTTGTAGAACATGAATTTCACCATTACGTAATGCAGATAGGGCACTATCAACATCAGAGATAAAACGGACATTGATTTTAGCCATTTTTGGCTCATATTCGCTGCCAGCTCGATAAGCAGGATTTTTCGCAAATTGTGCTTCATAATCATTTTTCTTCACTAAAATGTAAGGACCACTTGCGTATAGCTGGTTATTGAATGTAGCTGAACCTTCCGTTACAGTAGCTTGATCACCATAGGCAATGTCCTGGTCAGGGTTGTAGTTAGCCACATCATACGTATTAATACTTGTAACTTGTTTTTCAGATACGATACCACCAGATTGGTGTGCTAAATAGTTTAATACTTGTGGGAAAGGTGTAGGTGTTGTAATTTTAACAACTTGGTATGCACCTGCTGCATTATTAACAGCACCTTTATCTTTAGCTAATTGCGCTACAGAAGCAGGTAGGTTTTGTGATAATGCTTCTAAAACGGATTGCTCAGAGCCTGCTACTTTTTTATTTTGTAATTCAGTTAAATCAGAAACGATTTCGACTGTTTCAATGTTTTCATGAATGCTGTAAGTACGATGATCTGGTACTGAATTAGCGTCTTTCGCACGGTTTAATGAGAAGACTACATCTTCAGCTGACACTAATTCACCTGTATCAACAGCTGCACCATCTTTCACTGCTGCAAAATTGATATCATCGCGTAAAATGAAGTAATATTCTTGATTACCTTCAGCCATTACATGGTTGTAAGATAATGAACCATCTGACACAACGTCATCTGTGTCTGTTAAGTTAACAAGACGAACATACATATTCGTGTTTAATGTGTTAATTGAACCATCATTCCCTTTGATTGGGTCTAGTGAAGTAAGAGAATTGATTGTTTGGTGTAAAATTAAAGGTTCTGTTGCATTTTTAGATGTATCATTAAACTCTATTTTTTCCCAAACTTGTGCACGGGATTTTGGTAAAAGTACTGTTTTAGGGTTTACAAGTTCAGAGTAGATACCTTGATACTTATTGGAAATATATAAAGGCGCAATATAAGCTTGATCGAATACTAATAATTGTTCTAAATCTTTATATTTCGCTGCTGCTTCTTCACTAGTCAATGTACTCGCTTCATCAATCAACGCATCTAGTTTTGAATCTGCCACCACACTGTAGTCACCACCAGTTTTAAATAAACCACGAACAGCATAGTCGGGGTTCCCTGTAACTGTCGTCCAGCTTGAAAGAGCAAGATCATAGTTACCTGCTTCTTTTTGAGCAGAGAAAGAACCGTAATCTGGTTGAATATTTAGCTTTACATCAAAACCATTTTTCACTAATTGGTCACGTACAATGTTCATGTCTTCTTCCGAAGCTGCCATTCCTAATACTTCAATGGCAATCTTACCATTGCTCTTGTCACTATCTTTTGAATCTTTACTGCCTTCTACGTCAGTTTTTGTTTGTACACAGCCAGCCAAAGCTAGTACTGCAACGAATAAAAATACAAGTAATTTCTTCATAGTTACCTCCGATTAATTTGTTTTTGGATCTAAAGCATCTCGTAAACCATCTCCTAAGAAGTTAAAGGAGAGGACAAGAAGCATAATACAAAGACCTGGGAAAATCGCGACATATGAATGTGTTTCCAGGTACGTACTACCAACCTTTAAAATATTGCCCCATTCGGGAATGTGTGGCTCAATACCAAGCCCTAAAAAACTTAAACTACTTGTTGAAATAACAGCTCCGCCAATCGTTAATGTTGCTTTCACAATCATTGGTGCTAAAGAATTGGGGACAATGTGCTTGAAAATAATAGCTGCATCAGATGCACCTAATGCTCTAGCCGATTCTACAAATTCATAATTCGCAAGCTGCATAACATTTGCCCGCATTGTACGGGCATAGGTTGGGATTGCTCCAACACTAAGTGCAATAATAAGATTCACCGTATTAGCACCAAATGCGGCGATAATAGCAATGGCTAACAATATCCCTGGAATGGCATATAAAATATCGAGACTTCGCATGATGATATTATCAGTGGATTTACCATAATAGCCTGAAAATGCTCCTAATGCGCCACCAATAACTGCGGGGATAATCGTGGAGAAAAATCCGACGATTAATGATATTTGTGCCCCAAACACAATACGAGAAAATAAATCTCGACCATAATTATCTGTTCCTAGTGGGTATTCTAATGTAGGCGTTTGTAGCAATGCTCCATAATTATTTTCAGTAGCGAAATCATAGTCGAAAGTCCAAGAGCTTGTAACGGATAACGAGAACATGAAAATAATGAAGAATAAGCCGAATACAGCCATTGTATTGCGTAAAATCTTTTCCCATATTTTTTGCCATTTCTCAATAGAGGATGGATTTGCCTTTCGAGCCTTTTGGATAAGGCTATATCCTAGTAAAGTCGCAAATAGATTACCAGTGAAAGTCGCCAATAGTAGGATAATACCTGGAATGAGCATCCATTTTGGTGCCTCAGTTGCTGTGACATATTTCGTACATACTATGGCCATCACGATATAGAGAAGCGAGAGTACTAAGAAAACGCCCATTGCTAGTAAAAAGGTATCTGTTACATATGGCTTACAAAAATTCAACGCTGCAATACCTAAGATGAATAGCTGTGTTATAAAGGCATAGGCAGCAAAAGTATATTCTGCAGTCTTTCTTTTTGACACAAGCATAAATGCAAAGGATGTCGAAAAAATATTACCTGACAGTATCGTTATTAAAAGGGGATAGCCAAACATTCGAGTATTTTTTTGAATGTCACCATACGTTGCTAAATCCTTTCTAATTCGTAGATTGACGAAGGCAACATATGCAGTAGTAATGGCATAAATAACAAAAAGAAGCAGAACCACTGGTCGCCAGCTATTGCTGGAAAAATTATAGCTATAGGCTAGAAATAGTAAAGAAAACAGTAAGGAAAAGACAAAAGTAAAATGAGAATTGACATATTCCTGTGTAATCTTCAAGAGTAGTTTGACATGTAAGATGTTTTTCACAGGTGATCCTCCTTTAAGACTTCTTCATTTTCGAGCGAATGCGTGGATCAAAAAAGGCATACATGATATCAATGAATAAATTGACAATCGAAATGGTGATGGCAATATAAACAACGCCCCCAAGAATGGCCGGAATATCAGGAATAAATTGTTTATCGACGATATAGCTACCTATCCCACTAATGTTGAATACCTTTTCTGTTACAGATGCGCCTCCCAACATACCTCCAAAAAGAAGTCCAATCACCGTAATAATCGGAATCATAGCATTGCGAATGGCATGTTTTGAAATCACTTTGAATTCATTTAAGCCCTTAGCCTTTGCTGTAATAATGTAATCCTCATGAATTACCTCAAGCATACTTGACCTTGTCATCCTAGCAATAGAAGCCGTAATGGATGTTCCCAAGACGACAATTGGCATGATAAGCGATAGCCAATTATGAGGGTTATAGGTAGCTGGAAACCATTGTAGCTTTAGAGCAAATGTCAAAATAAAAATTAAACCTTGCCAAAAGCTTGGGATGGATAAACCAATTAAAGCAATGAACATAAATGTATAATCCAAATATGAATTTGGACGAACAGCTGAAATAATTCCGACTGGAATGGCAATAGCAATAGCCATTAGCAACGACAATAGGGCAATTTCAAGAGTGACAGGAAATTTTGTAGCAATGCTATGTGTGATATCTTCTTTACCTGCAAAGGATGTACCTAAATCAAATGTAAATAGACCGGATAATGCGTTCCATAGCTGTGATAAATAAGGTTGATCCAACCCATGAATGCGATTAAAGTTTTCTATTTGCACAGGTGTTGCTTCAACTCCGAGTAGGTTTCTTGCTGGATCAAAGGGTGATAAATATAAAATAGTAAACACTAATGTAGCCACACCAACAATCACAATGAAGCTTTGTAAAATACGTTCAATGATAAATTGCAGAAATGGATTCGCAAATAAGATAAGTACTACATAAAATAAAACAGCTGGTAGAAAGGTAAGCGCCACAAAACGTTTGTTAGTTAGTTGCTGATTAAAAAATTGGACATAGGATAGTTGCTGTATGTCTTCTTTTTGTAAATCCTGATCCACTTGCTGTTGAAGCTTCTTTTGAGCTAAGTGCTTGGCAGTGATCTGAATTTGTGACGCCAATACAGCCTCTTTAAAAAATGTAGCTTTTGCTATTTCTTGCTGCTCAAATTCTTTTTGCCACTGGGTAACCAATCCTTGCTCTATATAGTACTTACTACGCAATGCAAAAGCCTGATCATAAATGTTTGAATGTTTCCTTTTCCGATAGATAAAGTATGTAAAAGGGTGAACTAAAATACTAAAAAGAAAAAGAAGTAGATGATAAGGCTTTTGATGCATTAGTTTTTGATAAACCGTAGAAAAGAAAATAAATTTCTCGGGTTTTAAATGATTTTTTGAAGTAATCATGCATTTCCTCCAAACGTAAATAAAATATTCAGCATTATATTGTATAATTCCTATCAGTATTGTAAAGTATGGATTATACTTGAAAGTAAGTCAATCACAAATTTTAAAAAGGATGGGTCGAATGAGTGAAAAGCTTTTAGAAATCAATAATCTTCGGGTATCCTTTATCACAGGGGAGACAGAATTTGAAGCCGTTAAGGACGTTAGCTTCCATCTAAACAAAGGTGAAACACTCGGAATTGTGGGAGAGTCTGGGAGCGGGAAAAGTGTAACGGCTCGCTCCATTATGCGTTTATTACCATCGCCACCTTCATTTTTGAAATCTGGCTCAATTGTGTTTAAAGGGCAAGAACTCACTGAATTCAGTGAAAAACAAATGGAAGGGACACGTGGACAAGATATTAGTATGATTTTCCAAGATCCGATGACATCCACAAACCCAACTATTCGAATAGGCGATCAAGTGGCTGAAAGTTTAATCAAGCATCAGTCAATGTCCAAAACCGAAGCCTATCAACAAACAATAGAATTATTAAAACTGGTTGGTATTAGAGACGCAGAAGAACGGTATCGACAATATCCTCATGAATTTTCAGGTGGTATGCGTCAACGAGTAATGATTGCTATGGCGCTTGCTTGTAATCCCTCACTGCTTATTGCAGATGAACCAACAACAGCACTGGACGTTACTATTCAAGCTCAAATCCTAAAATTAATGCGCGATATGCAAAAGAAAATGGGAACGTCTATTATTTTAATTACACACGATTTAGGCGTTGTTGCAGGTATGTGTGATCGCATCATAGTGATGAAAGAAGGAGAAATAGTTGAACAGGGCACAACAGAAGAAATTTTTGCAAATGCCCAGCATCCGTATACCCAGAAATTATTGAATGCCTTACCAAAATTGCATGAGAAAAAGCAGCCAAAAGAGATTGCTACTATACAGCCAGGTATCGATCGACATAAGCCGTTAATCGAAGTGACCCATCTATCTAAAGAATTTCCATTAGGTCGTGGTCAAACGTTGAAAGCAGTGAATGATTTATCATTCTCTATATATCCTGGTGAAACATTGGGCTTGGTTGGTGAATCAGGTTCGGGTAAATCGACTACAGGTCGGACGATTCTCCAGCTTCATCAGCCTACAAATGGCGAGGTTCTATATCAAGGAATACCTGTAACAAGGCTATCGAAAAAACAGCTAAAGGCAATGCGTCGTCATATGCAAATTATTTTCCAAGACCCCTATTCATCGTTAAATCCTCGTAGAAAAATCTTAGACATTATTGGCGAGGCTCTTGATATTCATGGTCTAGTGAAGACGCATGAGGAGAGACGACAACGAGTAGAGGAATTGCTTGAACTTGTCGGTTTGAAGAAAGAACATGCCATGCGTTATCCTCATGAGTTTTCGGGAGGGCAGCGTCAACGAATTGGTATTGCGAGATCATTAGCGGTTGAGCCAAACTTTATTGTTTGTGATGAACCCTTATCGGCACT
This sequence comes from Lysinibacillus sp. HST-98, assembly GCF_016757845.1. Lineage (NCBI taxonomy): Bacteria > Bacillati > Bacillota > Bacilli > Caryophanales > Bacillaceae > Lysinibacillus > Lysinibacillus sp. HST-98. The sequence goes on along the minus strand of NZ_JAENHX010000007.1, from coordinate 240,988 downwards.
AGATGTTTCCATTCAAAAGCAGATTGTTGATTTATTAAAAGAATTACAACAAAAGCTTGGGTTGACGTATTTATTTATTGCCCATGATTTATCCATGGTGAAGCATATCAGTGACCGTGTTGCCGTCATGTATGGTGGGAAGATTGTAGAACTGGCAGAAAGTGAAGAGCTATATGATAACCCACAACATCCATATACACGTGCATTATTACGTTCTATTCCTGTTCCAGATCCTGCAATAGAGAAGCAAAAATATAATGAAGCTGAACATGCAGAAGATGTGAAAATGCGTTATGAGGTTGAAAATAGTCAGTTAGTAGAGGTTTTACCAAATCACTGGGTAGCAGTGACAATATGATAGCTTGAATGTAGTAGCTTGATATTTTACAATAGAGATATCGTGAAACTTGTTGTCTTCCTGATGATGAGGTGCACAACTTATACGAATCGTAAGTATAAGCAATGATGATTAGTTGTGAGGGACCTACTACATGAAAATGCAAGATATAAAAACATTAATAACAAGTGGCACGATTATTTTGGCTGTAGCATTGTACATGATATTTGGCAGATCACCTGCGGAAGATCAAAGTACTAAATCAGTTACAGATCAGCAAGGTACTATTACCATTGAACAAGTGGAAGGAAAAACAGGTAATAAACGCTTTGAGATAGACTATATTAAAGCATATGATGGGGATACGATGCAGGCGACAATTAATGGTGAGAAACAAAAAATTCGTCTATTAATGGTGGATACTCCTGAAATGAATTACAACAAAGGTGGCGCTCAGCCATATGCGGAAGAAGCAAAAGAGTATACGATCAATTTATTGGAACAGGCTAAGAAAATTGAAGCGGTCTATGATGTTGGACCAGAAACAGACAATTATGATCGCCATCTAGCCTACGTGTTTGTAGATAATGTCTTATTGCAGGAATCTTTATTAAACGAAGGGCTTGCAGTTGTACGTTATATTCATAAGCCAAATAATACATTTGAAGAAGCATTTAGAGCTATTCAAAAAAAAGCTCAGGATGCAAAATTAAATATTTGGTCACATGAGGATTACTTCCAAAAAGATGGTTTCCACCCTGATGTAGTTCAATAATCTATAATTCCATTACTATACGCTTTTAAGTTTAATTTTAGCTAGGAAGCTGCTGCCAGTATCTTATAGGTAGCAGCTTTTTATTTTAAATTTCATTTGCAAAAGTATTTAGCATGGTGAGAGGGCGATTCACTTTTATAGGGTCGTCTCTATGTATGTAATGCACACATGAAATTGGCGTAAAAATCTAATGTGTTCAGTACACGGTAGCGGAGAAAGCGATCGCACAAAGGAAAGCAAGCAACCAGCAACGTTTTGTTTTCAAAACAGTGGAAGACAACTACTGATAAATGAAAAAATCATTATTATTAATGTTGACAATTTATATGATAATGATTATCATTATCATATAAAGAATATTCCTTGTTCTACAATACAGTGTAGAGAGGATGAACTTTAGCTACTTTTCTCCAGAAGTTTGCTAGTTCATGTTTACGCTCCTGAACCCCCCTCATTTTTGGGAACGTTAAAAATTGTAGACGGCTTATTCTATTATAGAATAAGCCGTCTACAGTCTGAATCTATTTACTACTCATTAGTAAATGGGTTCTCTTTTTATGTTTGTACATCTTTCGTCCATTCGGCTACTTTTTCTCGATTGTTAGCAATCCATTTTTTCGCAGCATCTGGGGCACTCATGCCTTCCATTATATCAAACATTACACTTTCTATATCTTTAGCACTCCAGTTGAAACGGTCAAGGACACTATAGGCTTCTGGAGCATCCTCTTTTAAACCATTCCGCGCAAAAGTGCCAATATATTCTTCTGTTCCATATAAACCTTTGGGGTCATCTAAGTACTTTAAATCATAGGCATTAAAGATCCAGTGTGGTGACCAGCCTGTGATGATGATTTCTTCATTATTAGAGATAGCCTGACTGAGGGCTGCGGTCATTGCACCAGCAGACGAGGTCAAAACATTCCAACCTTCCAGATTTTTATATTCCTTATAGGCATTTTCTGTCGTAGCCATCATATTAGCTCCTGGTTCAATGCCTGTAATGGTTTGATTAGCTTGGTTTGTTAAATCTTCAATAGAATCGACATCCATATAACTTGGTACAACCAAACCAATCTTAGCACCAGTTAGGTTTTCTCCTAAGTTCTCTATCTTATTGTTGTATTTTTCTACTTGTGGGGCATGTGTTTGTGGCAACCAAGCAGATACCATACCATCGACCTCTCCGTTTGCTAGTGCTTCCCACATGATTCCATTGTCTAAAGGTGTCAATGTTACCTTATATCCTAAATCTTCTAGTACTTGTCCTACTACATGTGTAGATGCAACCTCAGTATCCCATTCAACATATGCTAAATTGATTTCACCTTTCTCAGTATTCTTTGTGTCCTCATTTTCTGAACCACATGCAGTTAACACAATAAGGCATATAAATGCTATGCCTATTTTCAATAACTTGATGAGTTTCATATTACATCTCCTTTCTATTGTTTCTTACATAAAAGTAAAAATACTAGCAAGTAACAACTTAATTTTATAAACAAGTTGTTACTTTTGTCAAATTGATGGTTTAATCAAACCATGCTAAAAGATAGAACATAATCAACTAAAGTTTGTTGTGCCCATTAATTTTTTTATTGTTGACATAAGATAGGTGAAAGTGGAGACGGAGATTTGAGGAGGCGTAGTATGCATTGGATTACAATTATCCTAATAGGAATTGCTGCGAATTTAGATAACTTGGGGATTGGTCTAGCCTATGGTGTCAAACAAGTTAAAATTCCAATTTTATCAAATGTGGTGATTGCTGTTATGTCGATGATTGTCACATATGTCGCAGTAACAGCTGGTAGCACAGTTGTCGAGTATATTTCACCGCATACTGCTAATTTACTAGGGAGTTTACTACTGTGTGTGATTGGTCTATGGACTTTGATGTCCAATAATTTTTCTAATCAGCGGATAGCAGGAAATCCCGAATTATTTGATGAAGATAAAAATCTAGTGATCTCAACAAGAGAAGCAATGGCACTTGGCTTTGTCTTGTCAGCAAACTGTTTAGCAGGGGGGATTGCAATAGGCGCAAATGGCATCTCAGCCCTTTGGACAGTCATTTCCATCGGCGTATTTTCCTTTATCACAGTTGGAGTAGGAAGTAGATGTGGCTCTTTACTAGCAAAAACGTTTATTGGCAAGCATTCTACAGCAATCTCAGGATGGCTACTTATCATGATTGGTATTTTTGAGGTTTTTGCAAAATAATATATTGCTGCGGCTAAATATCACCAAATATTGGTGATATTCTTTTTATTACATAGAGAGGGATGTACCGATGAATCGGACATCTTTTTTTATGTTTTAAAAATTTATTTTTAATTACTTGACGTAACTAAATTATTAATATATAGTAGGTTACAGAAAGTAATTAAAAACTTTTCATAAGCTAAGATGTAAACAAATAAGTAACTACAAATGTTTATCCTATCCAATTTTGGGTAACATAAAAGATGTAGTTGCTTCATATTTTAAAATATATCTCGAAATCGAGATAAAATCAACCAATTGGAGGAATTTATAATGGCAAAATGGAACATTGATTTAGGACACTCAGCAATTAACTTTCAAGTAAAACACATGATGGTATCAAAAGTTAAGGGTGTATTTGACAGTTACTCAGCTGATATTGAGGCAGCAGATCTTGCAGATTTAACAACTGCTAACATTAGTTTTACAATCGATCCAGCAAGTATTAATACACGTAGCGAAGATCGCGATAATCATTTAAAAGCAGCAGATTTCTTTGATGCTGAAAAATATCCAACGATTACGTTTAAATCTACAAATATTGCTAAAAAAGCTGGCGATGAATATGCAGTAACTGGTGATTTAACAATCAAAGACGTTACTAAATCAGTAACTTTTGATACAGAATTTAATGGAAAAGGCACAAATCCATGGGGTCAAGAAGTATACGGCTTTGAAGCTGAAACAACAATTAATCGTGAAGACTTTGGTCTAACTTGGAATGCGGCATTAGAAACTGGTGGGGTCCTTGTTGGGAAAGATATTAAAGTAACGGTTGAATTAGAAATTAATCCAGCTTAAAAATAGATAGCTAGGGCATGTTTGAAGTAATCTTCAAACATGCTTTTTATATAGCTCAAAGTAGATACTTGTTAATGATGCAATCTAGTAAAAAGAATTTGAGAAAAATTACCAGTAAATAAGTTTCTTGCATATTTTTAGTAATTACTGCATATAAATCATCATATTGTTTTTGGGGGCGATAGGATGAATGTATTAGTGACAGGTGGCTATGGTTTTATTGGCAGTGCAGTAGGTAGGCGTTTTTTTGAAGAAGGTGCAACGGTTTATATTATTGATAATTTAAGTACGGGGCATTTACGGAATGTTGACTTTGAGCATAAATCGTATCTTTTAAATGTTGAGGATGAGGTTTGCGAGCATCTCTTTAAGGAAATAAACTTTGATGTGGTCGTTCATTGTGCAGCGCAAACGAGCGTGCAGCAATCTATCCAGGAGCCAGTAAAGGATATTTTGACAAATATAGTTGGACTTAGCCAAATGCTTTTTTTATCATCCAAGTATAAGGTACAGCACTTTGTCTTTGCCTCCTCAGCAGCTGTTTACGGAGATAGTCACTATCCTCCATTAGAGGAATCAGATGTCTGTGAACCAATATCTATGTACGGATTAAACAAGAGCATTGGCGAAACCTACTGTGAGAAGTGGCAAAAAGATTATCGTTTGCCTGTTCTTATCTATAGATTTGCTAATGTTTTCGGGCCAAGACAGCAAATGCAAGGTGAAGCAGCTGTGATTCCAAGTATGTTAAAAAGCAGTATGGTAGGTAAACCATTTACAATATATGGTGATGGAGAACAAACACGTGATTTTATTTATGTAGATGATATTGCTGATGCTATATACGCAGGTGTATCTGCACGTTTACAAGGCACGTATAATGTATCCACTAATGAGGCTTGGTCTATTCACCAAGTCATCTTACTGCTCCAACACTTAAACCATCCACTTGAAATTCAATATGCTCCAGCACGAGAAGGAGATATTGAGCATTCGTTTTTAAATAATAATAAATTAGCCAATGCAATTGGTTGGAAGCCTAAAATTTCTTTTGCAGAAGGCATTGAACGTACATTGCACGCGCTACAAAATGAATCATTAGCAGAAATTCAACAAAAAAGTGGATAAAGGGACAATAAAGTAAAAAGACATATTACATTGCGTAATATGTCTTTTTCTATGTCTATAGTATAATAATTCATTAAAGAAATGGTTGTGGACGGAGGCTTACATATGCTTGTAGATTTTAGAGTAAAGAATTGTTTAAGTTATAAAGATGATACGTTGTTTTCAATGGTAGCTGGAAGTCGCCTACGAAAATGGAAGGATACCCATACAATTCAGTTTGATACACTTCGTCTTGTAAAAAGCGCATTTATTTTTGGTCCAAATGGAAGCGGAAAATCTAATCTGTTTACGGCTATTAAAGTATTACGTTCCTTGCTTTTTAATTTTGAAAACTTAAATAATGTAAAGCAGTTACGTCTACCCTATCAACCGTTTAAGTTAGGAAGTCAGCAAGACAAACCAACAGAGTTTATGATATCGCTTTTTTTGGACGGAGCTTTATATGATTATGAAATTCAGTATAATGCTTCTCAAGTTCTCTATGAACGTCTTGTGAAAACGAACAAGTCACTGAAGGAAGAACTATTTGTCAGACAATGGGATGGTACAGAATATTCTTATGAGACATTTCAAACAGCTTCACAGGAATTGACAAAATATACACGTAATAATACAGCCTTTCTATCAGTATTACATGTTTTTAATGATCCAGACGCTTTAAAGATATTCGATTGGTTTTTACATAAAATTCTTTTCCTAGATGAAGCAAATCGGTTATCAAGTCATCCTCTTATTCGTAAACTTGAAGAGGAGCCCTTTAAAAAGGAAGTGATCAAACTGCTAAAAATTGCAGACCTCTCCATTCAAGATGTCACGGCTAGGCGTGTGGAACGCAGAGAGAAAAATACAATTGGCTATGAGTTTGATTCGCCTGAGGTGATTCAAGAAGTAGATATTGATCTACATTATTTATCATTTGATGAAGCAGGTGCACCGATAGGGACAAAAACAATTAATTGGACAATGGATTCTAAGGGCACAGTGCGAATGCTACATTTAGCCTGTGTGATGGTGGATGCTTATAATAAAGGAAAAACCATTTTTATAGACGAATTTGACACAGCCTTCCATGTATCGATTTGTGAGTTTTTAATGGCTATTATGAATAGCAAACGCAATAGCAGTAATCAATTTGTCGTGACAAGTCATGAAATTGAATTGCTTGATCAGCCACTACGCTCCGATCAAATTTGGTTTGTGAATAAAAACTTTAAAAATGAATCAGAACTATACTCCTTATTTGATTTTGCAGATTTACAAAAGAAACGTGGAGATCTTTCTTATGCGAAACGCTATATGAAAGGGGAATTCGGTGCAACGCCTGTCATTAATGAGTATTTATCAGAAAAATACTTAGAAGAAACGGAGGTATCTGAGCAGTGAGAGTACGTCAACAAGGGAGCCGAACACTGCGTAAAACTATTTTAATTTATTGTGAAGGTGAAACAGAACGCATCTATTTTGAACAAATGCGTATTTTAAAGCGCTCTAAGATGGTTAGTGTCAAAATAAAAAACGTTAAGCGTTCAGCGATCAAGCTTGCCCAACATGCTTATCGAGATTCCAGCTACCAATACTTTGATGAAGTTTGGATTGTTTTTGATAAGGATGATCTAACCGAAAAGCAACTAGAGGAAGTAAATCAATTTTGTGAGGAAAAAAATATTCATATTGCCTATACAAATGAAGCATTTGAATTGTGGTTACTCTTGCATTTTGAGGAAGTTGATAGTACAGAAAAATATCCTCGTGCTGTCCTCAATGACAAAATGGAACAGCACCTTGGTGTGAGTCGTTATTTTCGGCATAAGGCTGATGAATCCATCATAGCCCCCATTGCATTACGGCATGAGGTAGCCATTAAAAATTGCACAGATATGATGGCACTCCGAGAGACAGAGTGCCGTGACAACCCATACTGTAACATACATGAAATGATACGATACATATTTTAAGATTGAGCAGGTTTTCTATTAACAAATAGAAACCTGTTTTTATCTTTACATAAGCTTTGTCGAAATGAAGGCATGTTTCTTTTTTTAAAACATATAGTGTATATGGAGCGAAATTAGTACATGTATGAAAGGGGATTGCGTGGATAACTCAAAGTCGAATCAATCCAAAAATGTAGAGGGAAATCCAAAGGATCATCAATTAGAGCCGTTTCGTGTCGAGAATGAGGGTACGAAAATGACAACGAATCAGGGACTAAGGGTGTCCAATGATGAGGATTCGTTAAAGGCAGGTGTTCGTGGTCCGACAATTATGGAAGATTTTCATCTTAGAGAAAAAATTACCCATTTTGATCATGAGCGTATTCCAGAGCGTGTTGTGCATGCCAGAGGTTTTGCAGCACATGGAGAGTTTGAATTATATGAATCCATGTCCGAATATACGAAGGCAAACTTTTTGCAGGATCCGAAAAAGAAGACACCTGTGTTTGTCAGATTTTCGACAGTGGTAGGAAGCTTAGGTTCAATGGACACAGCTCGTGATGTACGTGGGTTCGCAACAAAATTTTATACAGATGAGGGTAATTATGATTTAGTTGGTAATAATATACCTGTATTTTTTATCCAGGATGCCATTAAGTTTCCCGATTTAATTCATGCTGTAAAGCCTGAGCCTCATAATGAAATGCCACAAGCAGCCTCCGCACACGATACTTTTTGGGATTTTGTAGCCAGTAATCAGGAAATTGCACATATGGTAATGTGGGTAATGTCTGACCGTGCCATTCCGCGAAGCTTTCGTATGATGGAAGGTTTCGGTGTGCATACATTCCGTTTCGTCAATGACAAGGGAAGATCGAGATTTGTGAAATTCCATTGGAAGCCTGTGCTAGGAGTGCATTCTCTTGTTTGGGATGAAGCCCAAATAATTGCAGGGAAGGATCCAGATTTTCAACGAAGAGATTTATGGGAAGCCATCGAAATTGGAGATTATCCAGAGTTTGAGTTAGGCATACAGATACTAGAACCTGAGGATGAATTTAAATTTGATTTTGATATTTTAGATGCGACAAAGCTTTGGCCAGAGGAACTCGTACCTGTGAAGAAAATTGGAAAGATGACCTTAAATCGCAATGTGGATAATGTCTTTGCTGAAACAGAGCAAGTTGCCTTTCATCCAGGTAATGTTGTGCCTGGCATAGATTTTACCAATGATCCCTTGCTACAAGGTCGATTGTTTTCCTATTTAGATACACAATTGATTCGATTAGGTGGACCAAATTTTGCAGAAATTCCTATTAATCGCCCGATTTGCCCAGTGCATAACAATCAACGTAATGGCTTTAGTCGACAGACCATTAATTTAGGCAGGGTAAGCTATCATAAAAATTCATTAGCAAATAATACACCAGCCACCTCTACTGCAAGAGAAGGTGGATATGTTCATTATGAAGAAAAGGTTGAGGGAAGAATCACGAGAGCGCGTAGTAAATCCTTTGACGATCACTTTTCACAAGCAAGGCTATTTTGGAACAGCATGTCTCCACCTGAAAAACAACACATTATTGATGCCTTTAGCTTCGAAATAGGAAAAGTGAAAAGTAAATCTGTTCGTCAGCAAGTAGTGGATATGTTTGTTCATGTGGATAAAGTAATGGCTACCACAGTGGCAGACAACGTTGGTGTTAATCGACCTAATGGCGAGCAGTCTAAGGTAACGGCCTCTTCACCTGCACTGAGCCAAGCAAATACCGTTAAATTGCCCTATACGCTGAAAGTAGGCGTCTTAATTGGTGATGGCTTTGATGCAAATGAGGTCGGGGAAGTATTGAAATATTTAACAAGACAAGGCGTGCGCTATAGCATAATCTCTGATCGACTAGGTGTGGTAATAGGGAATAATGGTGTGCAATTAACGGCTACTGACACATTTATCACAACCGATGCTGTATTATTTGACTCGTTATATGTTGTTGGAGTAAAGGCAAGTAATCAGGCGAAGTTCAATACTTATATCGTCAATTATATAAATGAAGCATATCGTCACTTTAAGCCTATAGGATTTGCTGCAACTGGCACAACCTTCTTCAATATGTCGAATGCCAATGTAGGGCCAGGAATCATTTTAGCTACAGGTAATAAAGATTTTCCGAAAAAATTTGTAGCTGCCATTGCCCAGCAACGATTTTGGCAACGAAATATTTATTAAATAGTTCAAAGAGCGTCGAATACTCACGAAAGAGAAACGAATGCTCATAAACTAAACAAATAAGTCAAAGGCCTTTCATTGTAATGAAAGGCTTTTACTATGTCTGTCATTGCATTCAAAATTTGCAAATGATATGGTGATACATGAGGTGAAAATTATGGAAAATTTTGATATTGCTATTATTGGGGCAGGACCTGGTGGCTATGTGGCTGCCATACATGCAGCCAAGAATGGTAAAAAAGTAGCGCTAATCGAACGAGATAAATTGGGAGGAGCCTGCTATAATGTTGGCTGCATTCCATCAAAAATTTTATTGGAACATAGTAAACTTGTGCAGGCAATAAAAAGAGGGAATAGCTGGGGAATAGAAGTACCTAAAGTGGAAATTAATTTTCCTCGACTAATGCAACGGAAAGATACAATAATTCATGAACTACTAACAAACATTGAGCATTATATTATCAACAATCATATAACTTTATATCGTGGTGAAGCTTCAGTCGTAAAGGACTTAACGATATCTATCGGGAATGAGACGATAATGGCATCCGATATAATTTTAGCGACAGGTAGTAAACCCTTTGTTCCACGATTTGAAGGATTAGAGACATCTACCTACTATACGACGGACACATTTTTTAATATAGACAAGCTTCCAGCCCAGCTAACGATCATTGGCGGGGGAGTAATTGCCATTGAAATGGCGTTTAGTTTAGCACCCCTCGGTACAAAGGTAACAGTGCTTAATCATAGCGAGGATATTTTACAAACGGAAGAGGCGGAAGCAAGACCGCTGATTCGAGAAAAGTTGAAGAAACTTGGGATTGAACTTGTGACAGATTTTCAATTTGAAAAATTTGAAGGTAATATCATTCATACATCTAAAGGATCTTATACATATGAAAACCTTTTATTTGCAACTGGACGTCGTCCCAATATAGAAATTGCTGAGCAATTAGGAGTAACTTTAGATGGTCGATTAATCGCTGTCAATGAGCACTTTGAAACAAGCCTGCCGAATATTTATGCGATTGGTGACTTAGTGGGGGGGTATCAACTTGCACATTCTGCCAGTGCTGAGGGTATTTACGTTGTCGATTATATTGTAGGAAATCAACCAATACCAATTGATCAAACAAGCATTCCACGTTGTGTTTATACAAACCCTGAAATAGCTACATTTGGTTTACTAGAAGAGCAAGTCAAAGCGCCGTACATTGTAACGAAAATGCCTCTACAAACAAACCCAAAGGCATTAATGGAGGGGAATACCGAAGGCTTTGTGAAGCTAATTTCATCTAAGGATAATGGGCAAATTTTAGGGGCGTGTGTAGTAGCTGATGGCGCAACAGAAATGCTTAATACGCTATTAGCAACAAAAAATGCTGGTGGTACAGCTCGATCACTTGCACATATTATTTTTCCACATCCTACTGTATCGGAGCATATTGGAGATGTAGCTAAAGCTGTGTTTGGGAAAGCAATACACCAATAAAAAGCTGTTGACATTCTAGAAATTTATGTTAAATTAATTTTATAAGAATACTAGGTATTTAAGTTAACTAGACATCTAGAGGCTTCTATTTTACAAAACGATTGTTCATCGATTTGTAGAATAGGGGCCTTTTTTATAACATTGATAAAAGGAGTGGGCAAGATGACAAAAGCAGTCATTATTAATGGAAGTAATTCGAAAAATTCTCGAGTTACTGCCATTCATGAAAAGGTGGAGAATCATTTCATTGCACAAGGAGTAGAGGTTCACTCAAATTATATACATGGGCTCCCAGCTACAGATTTATTAACAGCAAATTTTTCTAGTAAGGAAATACAGTCTGAAAATGAGCATGTTAAGGAAGCAGATTTTATTGTCATCCTTACACCAATTTATAAAGCATCCTATACAGGTATTTTGAAGACTTACTTGGATCTACTACCACAAAAAGCCTTGCTCGAAAAGGCTATACTCCCCATTGCTGTAGGCGGTTCGATCAGTCATTTGTTGGCATTGGAATATGCATTAAAGCCAGTGTTAGCTGTACTAGGAGCCACATCCATTACTAATTCTGTTTACATTTTAGATAAACAAATTATTCGTTTGGAAGATGGAGGCTTTGCGATAGAAGAAGAAGCCATCAGTAGACTTGAAGCACAATTAGATCAGTTGCGGCATGTATTCATTATTAATTGAATAAATAAAAACGCATGATAGGGGCATCCTATAATGCGTTATTTTTTAATTTCCTTCTGGATTTTCTTCATTCTCCACAGGTATTGTAGAGAGATATAAGAAAGCCTCATCTTGCAATAGCAATATTTTTTCTTCACAAATTCCATGCGATAATGGTCCGGAAAAAATGGACTCCCACCATGTTCCTGTTGTTGTTGTCATTCATCTACGCCCCCGTTTCGGTTGTAATATGTAGTTGTATATTTCCCGAGATGAAAAAACTAAAACATTTCATTTTCACATATTGCTATTTCACCCCCTCGATGTAGAAAGAGGATTTTTGCCTCTCGATGTTGTATCGTATAGACAAAGATAGTTTGTTTCAAAATGAAAAAACTATGTATGCCATTTTAAAAAAGGGGTGCTTTATTGATGAATTTTACGTCACAAGATGTGGAAAATATGATTACAGAGCAACGTCAATTTTATTTTTCCCGTGCTACAAAAAGTGTGAAATTTAGAAAAGAGCAATTAAAGAACTTAAAAATTTCAATTTTGAAATATGAGAAGGAAATATTGAATGCACTTTACTTAGACCTTCGTAAAAGTGAATTTGAGGCGTATGCAACAGAAATTGGCATTGTATTAGATAGTATTTCATATATGGTAAAACATGTAGAGGAATGGATGGAACCAGAAGCAGTCAAAACACCGATACAATATCAAATGGGCAAGAGCTTTATTGTTCGTGAGCCCTATGGCGTAACATTAATTATCGGGCCATTTAATTATCCATTCCAACTTGTAATGGAGCCACTAATTGGTGCCATAGTTGGAGGAAACACTGCAATTGTCAAACCATCAGAAACCTCTGTACACACAGCAGCCATTGTGAAAAAAATCATTGAGGAAACGTTCCCGTCTTCATATGTACGTGTTGTGGAAGGTGAAAAGGAAGAGGTTACGGCTCTTATTCATGCTTCCTTCGATTACATCTTTTTTACAGGCAGTGTGGCCGTTGGTAAAGTAGTAGCAAAAGCTGCTGCAGAACGTTTGACACCAGTTGCTTTAGAGCTTGGTGGCAAAAGTCCAGCAATTGTCGATCAAACAGCAAATCTAGAGGTAGCGGCAAAGCGGATTGTATGGGGTAAATTTACTAATACAGGACAGACATGTGTGGCCCCTGATTATCTGCTTGTACACAAGGACGTTTATGATCGTTTTATGAAAATATTAAAAGAAACAATCCGTTCGTTTTATGGCAAAAACCCTTTAAAAAGCCCTGATTATGGGCGTATCGTCAATTTAAAGCAATTTGATCGTTTACAGCAAATAATTGTGGAAGAACGTGATGCCATTACATATGGTGGACGAATAGATCGGGATGATTTATATATTGAACCTACAATCGTTGAATATGTAAAGTGGACAAGTCCATCAATGCAGGAAGAACTATTTGGTCCTATCTTACCTGTTATGATGTATAATGATTTGCCACTTGCCATTCATCAAATCAGGCAATTACCGAAGCCTTTAGCGGCATACTTCTTCTCAGAACATGAAAAAGCTATGCAATACTTTTTGGAAGAATTACCGTTTGGTGGTGGGTGTATTAACGACACCATCACACATGTTGGAAACTTACATTTACCATTTGGTGGTGTAGGTCCATCAGGTGTGAAAGCATACCATGGCAAAGCGAGCTTTGAAAACTTTACTCACCCGAAATCTATCTTGAAGAAATCATCCAAGCTGGAGACAAATGTGTTATTCCCGCCATATAAACAGAAAGTGAAAATTGTGCGCTCAATTATGAAATAGCTTAACAATGGAGGTATCTTCTGATGCCTCCATTGTCACTATAAGCTTAAGGTGCATAGACAATTGTTCTCTAAATAACTCTTTCTCGTTATGTCGAAAAATGCCGATTGGTGATTATAAATGAAAATTTGAAGAAAACATGATTTTTTCTTCGAATGAAAGCGTTTTCGTTGAAAAAACACAAGAGAGGCATTTTATTTATCATGAAATAAGTAGTAAAATAAGTTCAATAGAACGTGGGGGTTTTCATATTGTCGTTTTTTGTCGATTATTAAGAATGATGACATGAGTGTAGAGATTGATTGGAGGACTATGAAATGTATGCAGAGGAATTGTTAAGCGCATTACCTTTGAAAAAAATAATTGGCGTGCTGCCAGATCAGGTTAGCGATATCGTAATAGATTCAAGAAGTGTGCAACCAAATAGCATGTTTGTTTGTATCAAAGGTTATACAGTAGATGGGCATGATTATGCGCAAAAGGCTGTGGATGGTGGCGCAACAATTGTTGTGACGGAGCGAGAATTACCGCTAGGAGAGACGATTGCACAAGTGATTGTGAAAGATACAGATCGTGCAGTAGGTTTACTAGCTGCAAAGTTCTTTGATTATCCTTCTAAGGACATAACGATGATTGGTGTAACAGGAACGAATGGTAAAACATCCGTAACAGGAATTATTCAAAATATAATGCATGGTATGGGCGAAAAATCGGCTTTATCCGGTACAATTGGCTTTAATTTAAATGGAATTTTATATGAATCAGCTAATACAACGAGTGATGCGTTATCGACACAACAAATGATTTTCCGTGCAAAAATGGAAGGCTGTCGATTAATGACAATGGAAGTTTCATCACACGGATTAGCACTTGGACGTTTAGCAGGTGTTGATTATGATATCGCTATTTTTACTAATCTAACGCACGATCATCTTGATTTCCATGGTACGATGGAGGAATATGGCCATGCAAAAGGGTTATTATTTTCCCAACTTGGACAAGATTTAGAAAAAAATAAATTTGTTGTGTTGAATGCTGACGATGCTTGGTCAGAGCGATACGCTGCAATGACACCATTTCCGGTGTGGACATATGGTTTAAAGAATGAAAATGCTGATTTCCGCGCCATTAACTGTGAGTATCACGACTATATGACATCATTTGACGTGGAAATGCCTGAAGGAATTTATCGTGTAAAAATGAATTTGCTTGGGGAATTTAATATTTATAATGTATTGGCAGCCATGATTGCGTTTTATGGTAGGGGCTATTCAATGGAGTCCATTATTGAACAAATTGAGCAACTACCACCAGTCAAGGGTCGTATGGAGAAAGTATGTTCAGAGCTACCGGTGCAAATTTTTATTGATTATGCCCATACTCCAGATGCAATTGAAAAGGCGATTGAAGCAGCGCAACCTTATAAAAAAGGCAAGCTGATTTTCTTAGTTGGAACAGGTGGCAATCGTGATAAATCGAAGCGTCCTGCCATGGCTGAGAAAGCGTCTGCTGCGGAATATGTCATTTTAACGACAGATGATCCTCGCTATGAAGACTATGATAGTATTACAGGCGATCTTGCTAAAGGAATGCTTCATGATAATTATGCTTGTATTGGAGATCGTGCAGAGGCAGTGCGCCATGCGGTTGAAATTGCTGAGCCAGGTGACATGATTATTTTTGCTGGTAAAGGTCATGAGGATTATCAAATTATCGAAAATACCAAATTTCCACATAGTGATGCAGAAATTGCGATAGAAGCAGGCCGATTAAAATTCGTGTGATGAAAGCTAAATTCTTAGGAAACCCTTTTAGTTGTAACTAAAGGGTTTTCTTTTTTGAGATTTCATGTAAAAAGGTTGTACGAAAGGCAAGTCTTCTTTTATTATTATTAAGTATGAAAAAAGGAGAATGACGAGATGAATTCAAATTTAGAAAAAGATATACTATCGCGTCGTACTTTTGCCATTATCAGTCACCCTGATGCTGGAAAAACGACGATTACAGAAAAGCTTTTACTTTTTGGTGGTGCCATTCGTGATGCAGGTACAGTAAAAGGGAAAAAAACAGGTAAATATGCAACATCGGACTGGATGGAGATCGAAAAACAACGTGGGATTTCGGTTACTTCATCTGTCATGCAATTCGATTATAATGGCTCTCGTGTGAATATTTTGGATACCCCTGGTCACCAAGATTTCTCAGAAGACACATATCGTACATTGATGGCTGTAGATAGTGCTGTCATGGTAGTGGATGCTGCAAAAGGGATCGAGGCCCAGACTTTAAAGCTATTTAAGGTTTGTAAGATGCGTGGTATTCCTATTTTTACATTTATTAATAAGTTAGACCGTCAAGGGAAAGAGCCTCTTGAATTGATTGAAGAGCTTGAAGAGGTATTAGGTATCAATGCATATCCTATGAACTGGCCAATCGGTATGGGTAAAGAGTTCCTTGGTATTTATGATCGTTACAATAAACGCATTGAGCAATTCCGTACAGATGAGGCGGAACGTTTCTTACCAATAGACGACAATGGGGAGCTTGCTGTAGAGCATCCAATGAAGGTGACTTCTTATTATTCACAAGCAATGGACGATATTTTACTTTTAGATGAAGCGGGGAATGCCTATTCTGAGGAAAAAATACGTCGTGGGGAATTAACACCTGTATTCTTTGGTTCA
Source organism: Lysinibacillus sp. HST-98 (assembly GCF_016757845.1). Taxonomy (NCBI): domain Bacteria; kingdom Bacillati; phylum Bacillota; class Bacilli; order Caryophanales; family Bacillaceae; genus Lysinibacillus; species Lysinibacillus sp. HST-98. The sequence goes on along the minus strand of NZ_JAENHX010000007.1, from coordinate 224,846 downwards.
GCATTAACGAACTTTGGTGTTCAAACTTTCCTTGAAACTTATCTACAATTCGCACCGACGCCTCAGCCAAGAATTACTGAAGATGAGCAGTTTATTGATCCTGTGGAGCATGATGAGTTTTCAGGCTTTATTTTCAAAATTCAGGCCAATATGAATCCAGCACACCGTGATCGTATTGCCTTTGTACGTATTGTTTCTGGTAAATTTGAACGTGGGATGAACATGACGTTATCTCGTACAGGAAAGTCATTTAAAGTCACACAATCTACACAGTTCCTTGCAGACGATCGTGAGACAGTAGATGAAGCAGTTGCTGGCGATATTATTGGTTTGTACGACACAGGAACATACCAAATTGGCGACACTGTTGTAGGTGGCAAGAAAACATTCCAATTTGAAAAATTACCACAGTTTACACCAGAATTATTCGTCCGCGTAACGGCAAAGAATGTTATGAAATCAAAGCAATTCCATAAAGGGATTTTACAATTAGTGCAAGAGGGTGCTATTCAATACTATAAAACGCTGCATACAGAGGAAGTTATACTTGGAGCAGTTGGTCAATTACAATTTGAAGTATTTGAACATCGTATGAAAAATGAATACAATGTGGAAGTAAAAATGGAGCCTATTGGTTCGAAAATCGCACGCTGGATTGAAAATGAAGAGGATGTCAAAGAATCAATGTCATCAGGTCGATCAATGCTTGTAAAAGACCGTTTTGACAATCTTGTTTTCCTATTTGAAAATGAGTTCGCTATGCGTTGGTTTGCAGATAAAAACGAAAATATTCAACTTTATAGCCTTCTATAATCATAAAACACGAATCGACAATTTTGCGATTCGTGTTTTTTTGCAAGGAAAAATGACACTGTTTGTAGAATATATACATTATTAGGAAATATAATTTTCCTTAAAGGTAGTATCTCAATAACGGGAGCTTATTTATAAAATAATCTCCTTTTCGGCTATGATAGAAAGGAAGAGGTAGAAAAGGAGTTTGTTTAGATGAATATTAGTCATTTTTCCATTAAAAGACCTGTCTTTACGATTGTTACTATGCTTTTAGTCATCATATTAGGCGGTGTATCATTATTAAAAATACCGATTACGTTAATTCCGGAGTTAAATCCTCCTATCGGAGTGGTTGTCACCTCTTATCCTGGGGCAAGCCCGACGGAGGTAAATGAAAAGATAACGAAGCCATTAGAGGCTACACTTGCTACCTTACCTGGTATCAAAAAAATCCAGTCAACCTCACAGGAAGGCTCCAATTTAATTGTGCTTGAGTTCAACTGGTCCGCAAATATGGATGTTGTACAACTTGATATTTTACAGCGAATTGATATGACCCCATTGCCTAATGATGCTGGCAAGCCGAGTTTCCTAAAATTTGATCCTTCTCAATTTCCTATTATTCAGCTATCTTTACGTGCAGAAAATAATCAAGTAGATGTACGTGTATTAGCAGAGCACTTAGAGAAAGAACTACTACGGACAGAGGGTGTAGCCAGTGTGAATGTTTCTGGCAAATTGATTGAAGAAATCCAAATAACATTGGATGAAGCAAAGCTAGTTGAAAAAGGCTTGACACAGACAGATGTGATGCAAATCGTTCAAGCGAATAATGTGTCTCTTCCTGGTGAGCCTGTTTCAACAGATGATGGAAAATTGCTAACAACACGTATAGTTAGCACATTATCTTCTCCGGAAAGCATTGCCGACTTAATTGTTTCGGTTGACCCTTTAACAGGCAAATCATTAACAATTGGTGATCTTGCAACCGTTGAGAGGACAGAACAACAATCTATTACCACAACACGTGCAAATGAGCATCCAGCAGTTCTTATGTCTGTATTACAGGAATCTGGTGCAAATACAGCGGAGGTTTCTAAAAATTTCCAAAAATCCTTGGAGGCATTACTAAAGAAAGAACAGTATAAAGGAATCACAGCAGATATTTTAGTTGATCAAGGAAATTATGTGGATTTAGCGATTAGTAATATTGGCTCTTCCTTACTCTTAGGTGGATTATTTGCGATGTTCATTCTATTTGTTTTTTTACGTAGTGTAAAGAGTCCGATCATCATTGGTATTGCGATTCCTTATTCCGTTATTGTCACATTTGTTTTGATGTTTTTTGCGAATTTTTCCCTCAATATTATGACATTAGGTGCTCTGGCACTTGGGATTGGTATGCTTGTGGATAATGCCATAGTCGTTATTGAGAATATAGAAAGACATCTAGGACTAGAAAAGGACCCGATTACTGCAGCAAAGGAAGGCACAAAGGAAATAGCCCTTGCCATTACAGCTTCCACTTTAACCACAATAGCAGTATTCATCCCTGTTATGTTCATCGAAGGATTGATTGGTCAAATTTTTACAGAGTTTGCCTTAACAATCTCGTTCAGCTTAATTGCCTCTTTAGTAGTTGCGCTTACAGTCGTTCCGATGCTAGCAAGTCGACTTTTAATGAAAAACAATAATTTTTATGTACAACGCAGTAAGTCCCGATTTTATAGGCATTACAAGGCGTCTATTGTATGGGTACTAAAGCATCGAATGCTTATACTACTTTTTACAGTTGTTTGCTTTAGTCTTTCTTTGTTTGGACTGACTAGAATAGGTACTGAATTTTTACCGCCTACAGATGAGGGGTTCACCTCTATAAGTGTCAATCTTGAAAACGGTGTCGCTGTATCAGAAACGGAAAAGATTGTTAAGCAAATTGAGGAACGTTTAAAACAGGAAAAGGATGTAGATGTGTATGTTAGTTTAATTGGCGGTACACAACAATCCCAAGCACGTGGACAAACTAACGCCAATCAAGCTGAGATGTATGTAAAACTTGTCCCATTAGCAGAAAGGCAACGCTCCATTTTCGAATTTGTGGAAGAACTAGAACAAGATATACAGGAAGAGCTTGGAGAGCAAGCTGAAATTACTTTTAATGTATCGACAGCTACAGGTTCGTCACCACACACCTTAACATTCCGCTTAACAGACTCTGATGAAAAGAGGCTACAGCAAACTGTTAAGAAAGTGCAGCAAGAACTACTAGCGATTCAGCAAGTGACAAATGTCTCTACGGATTTAGATATTACTGTTCAAGAGATACAAATTGAGGTTAATCGTGAAAAAGCAAAAGACTATGGTCTTGCTCCAGCACAAATCGCTCAAACTGTAAATCAAATGACAAAAGGTCAATTAACGTCCCAATTGACTACTGATGACGGCGCAGTATTACCCGTTTATACAGGCTTTGGGCAGTCATTTAATACGAGTATAGATGCTTTAAAAGCCATGCAGCTACGTTCGCCAGCAGGATTATTTGTAAAATTAGAGGAAGTGGCTACTGTTTCTATGCAAGAGGGGCCGGTATCCATTCGTCGTTCTGATCAAGCAGCAGCAGTGGCCTTTTTTGTAGATTATGAAACAAAGGAATCGTTGGGAGGAATCTCAGCAAAAGTAGATGAAGCCTTAGAACAAGTTAATTTACCATCTACTACTCAAGTTGTGTTCAGTGGGGACAGAGAGCTCTATGATAGTGCAATCGATGATATGTTACTAGCTGTGATGCTAGCCATCGTGCTTGTATATATTGTGATGGCAGCTCAATTTGAGTCATTTAAATATCCGTTTGTTATCATGTTTACCGTCCCATTAATGATTATTGGTGTTGCGATAGCTATGTTCCTAACAAATACTTTAATTGGTGTAACCTCAGTTATCGGTATCTTAGTGCTGGTAGGAATAGTCGTAAATAACGGTATTGTGCTGGTAGATTATATTAATCAGCAAAAGGCAATAGGCATGCCAGCTTATGAGGCAATTTTACTTGCTACCCAAGATCGGCTACGTCCAATTTTAATGACAGCCTTAACAACTATTTTAGGGCTATTACCACTCGCACTGGGCATTGGAGAAGGGACCGAGATGAATCAGCCAATGGGCATTGCTGTTATCGGAGGGCTTGTGACCTCAACTTTACTGACGCTGTATATTGTACCGATCATTTACAGTTTAATGGATAAAGAAACAAGAAAGATGCACTAGGTTCAAGGGGGGAATGGGAGATGAAGGTTCATTTTTTTACAGGTTTTCCTGGTTTTATTTCAAGTCAACTAATTCGAGCATTATTTCAAAAGAAACAAGCACAACAAGTAATTGCAATCGTATTGGCAGGTGAAGCCATAAAGGCACATAAAGAAAAAAACAAAATATTAGAGGATTTTCCTGACTGTTCGATTCGAATCGTGGAAGGCGATATTACACTACCAAACCTTGGATTAGAAAATCAAACCATCAAAGAAATTGTACCGCAAATTGAAGTGCTTTGGCATTTAGCTGCTATCTATGATTTAGCTGTGCCACGTGATATTGCTTGGAAGGTAAATGTTCATGGTACAACTATGGTTAATGATTTTGTTCGCACCTTACCAAATTTACAGCGGTATATGTATTTCAGCACTGCCTATGTGGCTGGTACACGTGAGGGCGTACTGCGTGAAAATGAATTAATTCGACCAAGGGCATTTAAAAACCACTATGAGGAAACAAAATATGAGGCTGAGCACCGAGTAGAAGATTTAAAATCGGAAATACCGTTGACAATAATTAGACCTGGAATTGTGCGTGGTCATTCCCAAACTGGTGAAACCATTAAATTTGATGGTCCTTATTTCATTTTAAACTTAGTTGAACGTTTGAAGGGTTTACCTTTTATTCCTTATATTGGTAAAACTACATCGACGATTAATGTAGTGCCAGTTGATTATATTATAAATGCTTCTACTTTTCTGGTTAATGAACAGAGTGCAGAAGGGAAGACACTTCATTTAACTGATCCTAATCCTCACCCTGTACAGGAGGTATACCGTACAATGGTGAAACTAGTTACAAATTCTTATCCAAAAGGACGTTTACCATTTATATTGGCTAAGCTATCATTGCAGATTCCATTTGTTCGAAAAAAATTAGGTGTTGAACAAGAAACATTAGATTATTTAACATGGAATGCCTCATTTGATGCGACTGAAGCACATCATATCTTACAAAAAGGGGGTATTACATGCCCTGATTTTATACAGACGATGCCAAAAATGATTGAGTTTTATTTAGCACATAAGGAAGAGAAGAGCTATCAAATTCAGATTAAGTAACGAAAAAACATATAGATATTTTTGTCAGCTGTAAATGATAGTGCTATAATATTTGAAAGAAGATACCTTCGACAATTTGTCAAAGGGGAGTAGCTAACAGGCAATTAACTTTACCTGGTTTCACATTCGTCAATACATGGTACAACCATCGGGTGTGATAGTGAATGGCTCTATACGTATAACGTGTAGATTGAAGTACCATAAATAGAAAGGGTACGAATTTACTTAGCGAGACCTTTGCCTGAATTAGGGCAGGGGTTTTTTTCTTTTATACTTGGATGACAGGGTCATTGAGGGTATAGAGAGCTTAGAGGAGGCACTAGAATGGAAGCGATTTTATTACAATATGGCTGGGTGTTAATTGTCCTTGTTGTATTAGAGGGATTACTTGCAGCTGATAACGCGGTAGTAATGGCTGTTATGGTGAAGCATTTACCACAAGAGCAGCAAAAAAAGGCGTTATTTTATGGACTATTTGGAGCATTGATATTCCGATTTTCCGCATTATTTGTTATTACAGTTTTAGTAAATTATTGGCAAATACAAGCGGTCGGTGCAGCTTATCTATTGTTTATGTCTGCGAAAAATATATATGATTTACGGAAACATAAAGATGAAGAAGAAGCAACTGAAAATGCTGGGAAAAAAGGTTCTGGTTTCTGGTTAACAGTACTAAAGGTAGAGGCAGCCGATATAGCATTTGCTATTGATTCGATGCTAGCAGCCGTTGCAATTGCTGTAACTTTGCCACACTTAGGTGAATTTGATATTGGTGGCATCAATGGCGGTCAGTTCATTGTAATGCTCCTTGGCGGATTTATTGGTGTCATTATGATGCGGTTTGCTGCCCAATGGTTTGTAAAAATATTAAATGATTACCCTTCACTTGAAACAGCGGCATTTCTTATCGTTGGCTGGGTAGGTGTGAAGCTAGTTGTCTTAACATTGGCACATGAGAAGGTGGGGATATTGCCTAAAGAATTTCCACATTCCACGGCATGGGAGTTAACATTCTGGATTGTCCTAGTTGGTATTGCTTTTGTCGGCTATTTAGTCGGTGTAAGAAAGAAAAAATAAGTATATGAACGTTGGAGGAATAGTTATCACTATTCCTCTTTCTTTTTTTATATATTTTTTCTATACTATAATCTATCTAGTTGGGCATCATATGTGGGAGGAGTTGTTAAAGTGCCTTGGAAAAAATCATCAAATAAACTAGTCACACCATTTCAGGTACTTGTTTCTTATTATTTTATAGCGATAGCGATTTCCTTCCTGTTATTACGGCTTCCAGGCGTGCATCAAGAAGGTGTAAAAGTCTCTTTTTTAGATAGCTTGTTTACAGCAGTAAGTGCAGTAAGTGTTACTGGGCTAACAACGATTAATATATCGGAAACCTATACTACCTTTGGGCTTGTAATGATTCTTGTTATTTTACAGTTAGGTGCCATTGGTATTATGTCACTTGGTACCTTTGTGTGGCTGCTTGTTGGGAAAAAAATAGGCATGCGTGAGCGTCAGTTAATCATGATTGATCATAACCAGTACAGTGTCTCTGGTGTAGTTAAGTTAATCCGCGAAATTTTAAAAATTTTATTTGGCATTGAATTAACGGGTACCATTATTTTAACGCTACATTTTACCAATTATTTTGATACCTTAGAAGAAGCCTTTTTACATGGAATTTTTGCCTCTATTTCTGCTACGACAAATGGAGGATTCGATATAACGGGAATGAGCTTACTCCCATTCCATAATGATTATTTTGTACAGATGGTTACCATGGTACTGATTGTATTAGGTGCTATCGGATTTCCAGTATTAATTGAATTGAAGACTTTTTTGCTTAATCGACGCGAGAATTTCCGTTTTAGTTTATTTACTAAAATTACTACTTCAACATACGCCATTTTATTTATAGTTGGTGCGCTTGTCATTTTACTCCTTGAATCATTTCATTCTTTTAAGGAAATGTCTTGGCATGAGGCATTATTTTCAGCAATGTTCCATTCTGTATCAACGAGATCAGCTGGACTGACTACTTACGATGTCACGACTTTTAGTGAAGCTACAGATATTTTCATGAGCTTCCTAATGTTCATTGGCTCTTCCCCAAGCTCAGTTGGTGGAGGTATTCGTACCACAACTTTTGCCTTGGCCATTTTATTCTTAATTACCTTTGCTAGAGGAAGAGAGGATATTCAAGTATTTGGACGAGAAATTCATTTGATTGATGTCTTCCGATCATTTGTTGTCATTTTATTAGCCTTTTTCATGGTATTAGTTGCAACCCTTATCTTGCTTATAACAGAGCCACATGCATCACTTATTCAAATTATTTTTGAAATTACCTCAGCGTTCGGAACATGTGGTATGTCGTTAGGCATAACCTCTGATTTATCAGTGGTTGGTAAAATCATTATCATTATTTTAATGTTTATTGGTCGAGTTGGATTAATCTCATTCCTTTATACTCTTGGAGGTGGCGGAAGAGGAAAGAAATCAGGCTTCCACTATCCGAAGGAGCGAGTAATTATTGGTTAAATTTTAAAGTATGTGAGGCATTAAGTAAGGAAAATTCCATCGTATACCTCATATAAAAGTAAGAAATTATTATCTTGTCATAAAATATTCAAAAAATTTAAACTTTTATTTCCTGATTGGATAGATTGTTTTTTGGGTATTTTTTACAAAGTTCTGCCAATCTTTTTTTGAGAAATTTGACCTATATTAGTAAGGCTGGCTATGAGTACTTAACTAACCGAACAATGTAGCGAAGAAAGAATAAATTTAGCAGTATTTATTGTTACTATGAGGATTTAAGAATCGTTTAAGTAATAAAAAAAAGCTAGTCCTGATAGTTATGACAGGACTAGCGTTTCTTATTAGTTAGAGTAGATTGTTGCAAAGTAAGGTGCTTGACCATGTCGGAAATAGGTTAACAGATAGCCATTTTTTTGTACAATTTTGCCATTTGCAAACTCTTGGTAGTCAAGAGCATGAGGGATAATCAAGGTATGCTTAAACAACTCTTTTTCAGTTAACTTAAAGTTAGCAAATTCCTCACCTGCGATAGCTGGATCTTCTCGTAAAGCGTGATAAAGGGCTTTTTGTTGCTCTTCTGTAGGACGCTCATTCCACCATAGCTTCCGTGGTTGGAACTGCTGAGCCATTAAGTAATCAAGCTGCATTAAACTCTGGACAATGTTTAAATTCACATCATCAACCGTTTCTAAAAACATTAATAAACGACGGAATAAATCCTCTAGCTGATGGCCAATACGAGACCAACCTTTTGTTTCCCAATATGTTCCGAAGTTTTGGAAGAAATCAAATGGTGTATCAAAGACCTCTGTAACCAAGTATTCAATCGTATGATCCATACGGTGATCATTCCAATACTTTTCAAGAACATCCTCTGCATGTTTAATGCGAACGATATCTTCAAATGATAGAACATTATTTGAAAAGATTTCGTAAGGAGATAGATCCACATAGGTATAGCCAAACTTTTCGGCTTCTAATCGAAGTCCTGTGCCGCGTAAAAGTTTCAAAAATCCAAGCTGTAATTCCTCTGGCCGCATTGCAAAAACGTCATTAAATGTTTGGCGAAAACTAGCATAATCTTCTTCTGGTAAACCAGCAATTAAATCTAAATGTTGATCTATTTTTCCGCCATCTTTCACCATAGTTACTGTTCGCTTTAGTTTTTCAAAGTTTTGACGACGTTTTACAAGAGTATTTGTTAAATCGTTCGTAGATTGAACACCTATTTCGAATCGGAACAAACCTTTTGGTGCATTATCATTTAAGAATTGAATGACTTCAGGGCGCATTATATCAGCCGTGATTTCAAACTGGAATACAACACCTGGTTTGTGTTCATCAATTAAAAATTGGAACATTTCCATTGCGTAGCTACGACTGATGTTGAAGGTACGATCCACAAATTTAATTGTTCGAGCTCCGTTATCCATTAAGAAACGAATATCCTCTTTTATTTTTTCACGGTTAAAGTATCGGACGCCAACTTCAATAGAAGATAAACAAAATTGGCAGCTAAATGGGCAGCCTCGGCTTGTTTCGATATATTGAATTCGCTTACCTAGGTAGGGAAGATCCTCCTCAAAACGAAAAGGACTTGGTAATTCGCGCAAATCAATTTTAGGTGGCATAGCGTGAATCTTGACTTTCTCGTCCTCTAAATAACAAATACCAGGAACATCTTCTAACAATATTTCACCGTGGAAATAGCGCAGTAATTGCTTAAATGATGTTTCTCCTTCACCCATCACAATGAAGTCTACCTCAGGTATTCGACGTAACCAATGGTGACAATCATAAGAAACCTCAGGTCCCCCGAGCAGAATTTTAACATTTGGACAGACAGTTTTTAACATCTTGATAACGTGAATTGTTTCTTCGATGTTCCAGATATAGCAACTAAATCCAACGATATCAGGTTTTTTTTGGAATAAATCTGATACAATATTAAAAGCAGGGTCTTTAATAGTATACTCTGCTATAATTGGATTAAACTCCGGTAAAGCTGCGCCTTTTAAATAGCGCAATGCTAAATTTGTGTGAATATACTTTGCATTCAAAGTAGTTAAAATAGTATTCATGCAATAATCTTCCTTTCAACATCCTATTGTATCAGTCAAGTATCTGACATACAATATAATTCTTTTTACCTATTTATTTTGTAAACGGTTCGTGAAATAATTTAAAATACTTAAATTTACTAAATTTTGTAATAATAGAATCGTGCTGTCATAAAGTATAGTAAAGGCTCAAAATTCGATTTTAGAGGTTTTTTACTCTTTTGAAAGGTTCGGTGAGAAAGTTGAAGCAAAATGATATTAATCAATGTTTTGGAAATCTTATGAAAAGTACTTCGTCACCAACACTTATACTCAATAAAGCAGGGAAAATTTTGAACGTCAATGAGGCTGCTATCAATCTTTTCAATCTTAATTTAACCTATATTGGCTATTTAGCTATGGACGAGCCATCTAATTTTAAATGGACTAAGTTCGTCAAACAGTTACAAAATGATTTGCGTTCAGAGGAAATTTTCAATATTCGCACAGTTGGAAATGAATACGAAATGTTATCTTTCAAATGTTTTTACGATCCCAACACAGAGGAAATTGTTGCGCAAATTTCAACATTAAATGATGATGTTGCCCATAAGTTATATGTTAGCCAAGCACATGAGAGAGCGCAATCATTTAATGCCTACGATTACTTACCTTATGCTGTTATTGTTAGTGACGCTAGTGGTATTATTCTTGGGCTAAATAAATATGCCGAAATGTTTCTGAAAGTTGAAAATTCACAACTTCTTCATAAAGCGCATCAGCATATATTCGATTCATTTACATTGAAAAAAGGGCAAATTACAACCTATCTTTCTAAGTTAATGGGTGAAAAACATGCAAGCATTCATGTAGTCGATGAAACACAAGTGAGCAGAACTTGCTATTATGAAATTTCAAGTATTTTTGATGAATACAATAATATTATTGTCACTGTTATTAATGATGAAACAGAGAAAAAGCAACTTCAGCATAAAGTTGAGCATCAGCAAGCATTAAACGTTGTGGGACAGATGGCAGCGAGCATTGCTCATGAAATTCGTAACCCATTAACTTCTTTAAAGGGTTTTACAGAATTACTAAAATTAAATGCTGATGATGAATCACGCATGTATCTCTCTGTTATTGACAGTGAGCTTCAACGGATGGAACAAATTTTATCCGAATTATTAGTGTTGTCTAAGCCAACAACAATGAAAGTGGAATTATTAGAACTGGATCATATTGTAAAGCAAGTCATTGAGTTTATGCTACCAGATGCACTCATGAAAAATATTATGATTCAGTATATTTCAACCTCTAATCAAGTCTATATTGGCGGCAACGAGAATCGACTAAAGCAAGTGCTGATGAATTTAATTAAAAATGCGATGGAATCCATGAATAATGGTGGTACGATTACCGTCGAAATGGCAACAAACGACTGTGCGATTGTCGAACTTATGATAAAAGATGAAGGTGTTGGCATGGACAGCACGACACTTCAAAACCTATTCCAGCCTTTTTACACGACAAAATCAACAGGGACAGGACTGGGCCTTGCTTTCGTGAAAAAAGTGATTGAAGAACATGAAGGAGTAATAGGCGTTAGTAGTGAACTACAGAAGGGGACATGCTTCCATCTGCAGTTTCCAATTTACACGTTTAATCAGATGGATACAATGGAAGTATCCACAAAAGATTCTGCTTATTTAGTAACATAAAGAAAGTAAAAATGGTTGCATAATGAACAACAAAAACTTCTAAATCATATATTGCTTTTGACAATGCTTTTCTAATGTCGCTATAATGTCATGTATAAAGAGCGAAGTGAGAGGAAAAGAATATGCCGTCAGAAGATCTAAAACAATCTTTAAAATTATATATTGTATTATCACGTGCACTAAAAGCAATTAATGAAACAACACATCAGTTATTTCAGGATAATGGTTTAAACCCAACTGAATTTGCTGTTCTAGAACTTCTCTATCATAAAGGAAGACAGCCATTACAGCAAATTGGCAATAAAATTTTGTTAGCCAGTGGGTCTATTACGTATGTCATTGATAAGCTGGAGAAGAGAGGTTACTTATTACGAGTATCTTGTCCTGCTGATCGTCGTGTTACGTATGCAGAAATCACCCCTGAAGGTGAAGCTTTTATGGGAGAGCTGTTCCCAAAACACGAACAGCATTTGCATGAATTAATGAGTGTACTATCTCCAGAAGAAAAAGAACAAGCTATTACGTTATTGAAGAAAATTGGTCTTTCTATAAAGGACCTATCTTATTAAAAAAGTTGTCTCATTGATTTGAGACAACTTTTTTTTATGATCAAATAGAAGGACGATAGACTATGTCTATCGCCCTTATCATTTTATTATTTTTTAGATATAGTTGCTGCCATATTAAGCATAGCATCTGTTAAATCTTGTTCATCATTATCATGAATAGTTAATTTTGTAATGAGACCATCTTTCTCAAGGACAACCCCAATTACTTTCTCAGTGTCGAAGTCCACAACATAACCCTCGATATTTTGAACATCTTTGAATGCTGCTAATTCCTCAGCAGTTAGAGCGACTGTTTCACCCACTGCGTTCATATAATCTTGCATAGTTGTTTTTACTTCTTCAAAGCTCGATTGTGAAGCTTCAATTGTTTCAATACGCATAAACACTTCGTCATCATCATTGGACACTAACATGTCTTTACCAGGCTCTTCTTGTGTCAGTGTAAATCCAGGAAGTTGTTGTAGTTTATAGCTTTGATCAACACTTGCAGATTCAGTTGCCTTTTCTGTTTTATCTACACCATTTTGGACGTATTTTACATCTTGTTGAGGCTGTTTAGAAGCATCCTCTGTATTTGTATCATTTGATGCAGGTGTATCTTCTTCTTCCTCATTTGATTCACCTGCTGTATCATCTCCAGATGGTTTTTGATCGGCAGCAGTATTTGATGGCTCATTTTGCTGAGCATCTGAATCCCCTGTTTTATCAGATGTATTACAACCTACAACTAATACGGCTGTTAGTAATAATGCAAGAATAGAAACTAATTTTTTTTGCATAAAAAACCCTCCTTTTCTAAATTAAACGTAAGTAAAGATAAAATGTTTCCAAATATTAATGTTATGATGTTAAAGGTAACACTAAAAATAATAATAGTACAAAAACGACATGAGCTACAATAACAAGTGGCATACTTTTACGCCATTCATATAAGAAGCCCCAAATAATGCTTGTTACCAATGCAGCAATGACACCAAGCATAAATCCGCTAAGGGCAATTGATACAGCACATAATACTGCGGTAACTATGACAGCCAGCGGTGGGCGCATAAAACGTTTTAACTGTTGTTGGATATAACCACGCCAAAATAATTCTTCACCTATAGCAACGATAAATACGAGTAAAACATAGTGCCAGATATTTTGTGGTCCGTAGCTTGCTAAAAATTTTTGAACGGATTGTACTAAGTTATTATTAATATATGGAGCGAGCCAGTAACCAAAGCGAATAATACCATATGTGATGGTACCGTATCCAATACCAAAGAGTAAAAATTGCCATGTAGGTAATTGATCTTCAATGGAGCCAGCTAAGATGGCAATGGCAATACATACTAGTAGAGTGAATGCATACATGTACCAAAATACAGCTTGGTTAGCAAAGGTAAAAGCAAGCATGCCATAAACGAATAATAAAGAAAGGAGAAATAGTATTGTTTGTTTCGAATTTGTTAGCATATTCGACCTCCATACCTTAATCTTATCAAAAAAATAGTCCCTTATCATCTATTAAGACAAATAGGGACTATTCAGACTATTAAGCTTCATTAGTATATAAGATTTTATATCGTTTATGATTGACGACCGTTTTTTCTTCAATTTCAAGGGAATCAAAATTCTCCATATATGTTAAATTAACGATCACCGAATTTTCATTTACCTTTTCTACAATACCTTGGAGACCATTTTTAAACTCGATAATATTTCCAACTTCAGCTATTTTCACAGACAGTCAGCTCCTTCATCGACTAATAATATACAGTTTGCATGAAAAATTGGTAAACGTAAAGCTTTTTTTAAATAATTCATAATTTATTACACAAATGAGGAAAAGAGAGGAATAAAGTTCATGGAAAAATACGAAAATATGCTTAAACAATTACAAAATGGGGAAAGAGAAAGTATTGAAATTCAAAAGGAAGAATTTTATGAATTTAGAGAAATACTTGTAAAACACCCATTATTTAAACATTTTAGAGGTGAGGCCAAGCAAAATGGGCGAATTATCTACACTTATACTGAAATACCAAGAAGTTAATTTGTCGAACATTGTCGTAAGTTAATGCTGTAAGAAATGAAATATAAATGTATAATAATGGTATGATTATTTGTGTGTGGAGGGTTGTATGAATGGTCAATCTACTCTTGAAACAAATGGAACAAACTCGTGAGATGATGATTCGCTCAGGTGTAGAAAACGGGTTACAAAATGCAAAAACCATTCAACTGAGTCGCAGATTAGATCAGTTAATGAATACTTATTATAGACAGATGGCATTTGAAGAAGAAAAAGACCAAGAAGACTAACAAAAGATTGTTCCAGTATTCAGAGTAAAAAAACATTTTAACATATATGTTTAAAATGCATTTCAATGGGGAATAACTTACTATGAACACAGCAACATTCTCATTTCCCCCTTTAGAGCAGTGATCCCCCAATCACTTGCTCTTTTTTTTTGCTTATTCGGTATATATGCCCTACCTATAAATTTTAGTACAAGTTGTGGGAAGAGTTTGAATTATCCCATTCATTCACCTAAACTGAAAGATATAGAGTTGGACTCTCATGGAGAGTGCAGACATTCTAGAACAAAGGAGCATGTACATATGACAAAGAAACGAATTGCATTTATTGGAACTGGAGTAATGGGTGCTAGTATTATTAAGCATTTATTAAAAAATGGTCATGAAGTTACTGTCTATACTCGTACGCAAGAAAAAGCAGATTCTCTTGTTGCTTTAGGGGCATCATGGGCAAGCTCGCCTGCTGAAGCATTTAGAAACCATGAAATTGCCTTTACAATGGTTGGTTATCCTTCAGATGTAGAGGAAGTATATTTTGGGGAAAATGGCCTCTTCCAAACAGCAGAACAAGGCAACATTGTTATTGATATGACGACATCAGAGCCATCTTTAGCAAAGAAAATTTATATGCATGCTCAATCCATCGGAGTAGAGGCTTTAGACGCCCCTGTTTCAGGAGGGGATATTGGTGCACAAAATGGCACTTTGTCGATCATGATTGGTGGTGATCAGGTCACATACGACAAGGTATTGCCAATTATGAAGCAGTTTGGAGAAAATATAATTTATCAAGGTGAAGCAGGAGCTGGGCAGCATGCAAAAATGTGCAATCAAATTGTCATTGCCTCTGGTATGATTGGCGTGTGTGAATCATTAGCTTATGGACTAAAGGCAGGTTTAGATTTACCTACTGTACTACAATCGATCTCTTCAGGCGCAGCCGGATCATGGTCTTTAAGCAATTTAGCCCCACGTATGATAAAAGAAGATTTTGCACCAGGGTTTTATATTAAACATTTTGTAAAGGATATGAAAATAGCTTTAGATGAGTCAAACAAAATGGGCATCACATTACCAGGACTTGCATTAGCCTATGAAATGTATGAGAAATTAATCGCAGCAGGCTATGGTGATAATGGTACACAAGCACTCTTGAAGTATTATAAATAATTCGCGATGCGATTATGAATAGGAAACCTGAAGGCTCCTTAATGGGAGACCTTCAGGTTTTTTTGTTTTACTCTTTCCCGAAAAGTTGAGAATCCAGTGAGAAGCTGGATGCGCCTGCGAGAGCAAAGTAAAGAGCTATTGCACCTAATGCTAAATCTAATTCATAACCAGCCAATCCATTTGCCCCGATAAAGCCGATGCTAAGCTTTGCTGTAAAGATCGCTACAATCATTGTAATCGTTAATAAAGCACCAAATATTCTTGTTGCTAAACCTAAAATAATTGCGATTCCACCAACTAATTCAATAATTGCCACGATATACGCCATAAATCCTGGTATACCTAGACTATCAAAGAAGTCAGCTGTATAGCTAATACCGCCTTGAAATTTTTGAAAACCATGCACTGCAAAAATAACGCCTAGAACGATACGTAAAATTGTTGAACCAATATTTTGCATAATAAAGTAACTCCTTTTCTTTTTGCTTACAATTCGTAACTTAGTTTATTTTTAAAAACAACTTTTGTCAAGTAACTTAATGTGTTTTTAGAACAGGTTTTTTAAAAAAGTGATATACTGTTAAATAGGAACTAATATACAAAGGGGGGAAGTCATTTGGATCAAAAAAATATTTGTCCACGATTTGAAAAAGCACTCATGATATTAAATCATCGTTGGAATACGCTACTTATTTATCAGCTACTAGATGGTCCGCAAAGGTATTCGACCATTAAAAATCAGCTGAATATTAGTAGTCGTGTATTAACAGAACGTTTAAAGGAGTTAGAGACTGAGCAAATAGTGCTACGTACAGTAATTCCCTCAACACCAGTTGTCATTGAGTATGAATTGACGGAAAAGGGTTATGCTATTGCACCTGTGCTAAAAGCGATTGAGCACTGGTCCTCTGAATGGGTAACCATAAATATAGAATGATAAAAAGGTATTCAACCGAGGGGCTTGAATACCTTTTTTTGGATTCATACAGAAAATAAGCGTTCAATTATCGACCATTTGGCAGTTATTTTTCAGTGAATTTACTGTTATATTGTAAATAATATTAATTTTCTTTAAAAAAAGGTATTTTTTATTTCAGAGAGAAATTAATTGTTTATTATAGAGAATGGAGAGGAGGGTATTATGAAGAAGAGTACAGCTATAGACGTACAACATCGAAGTCAATTAGCCATTTATTTATCATTACCGATACTTTCATGGGCATTTTATGATTTTGCGAATACAATTTTTTCTTCAAATATAAATACAATATTTTTTCCCTTTTACATGGATGAGGTTTTAGGAACAAATGAAGTGATGCAACAAGTTGCGAGCACCTTTATATCTTATGCAAATGCCATTGCAAGCTTGTTGCTCGTTATCTTTTCACCCCTTTTCGGTGTGTGGATTGATAACACAGGTTATAAAAAGAGATTTATTGTATGGTTTGCATCCATATCTATTCTGTTTACGTTTATGATGGGAATATTTGCGAATGTACAAACCACTGTCAATTACTCTGGTGTGCCTCTTAGTTTATTTTTGGTAGTTGCAAGTTTTGTCATAGCAAAATTTTTCTTTAATTCAAGTTTAGTATTTTACGATTCTATGATGGGTGATCTAGGAACAAAAGAAGAGATGCCACTCATTTCAGGGTATGGTGTTGCAATCGGATATATTGGTACACTTTTTGGATTACTTGTTTACTTGTATGTTGGTAACAGCGATTTTCATCGAGCGTTTATTCCAACAGCCATTCTGTATCTACTCTTTTCATTGCCATTATTCTTAATTAATAAAGATACGCCGATCCCAAAGTCGCAACGGAAGTCCTTAAAGTTTTTAGATGGTTATAAAGAAATCATTCAAACATTTAAAGATATGAAGCAATATAAAGCAATCTTTACCTTTATGATTGCTTATTTCTTTCTAAATGATGCCATTGCGACAACGATTGCTATGATGGCTGTTTATGCGACAACAATTGTTGGCTTTAGTTCTGGACAATTTATCGTTCTTTATTTGGTCTCTACTGTCTCAACAATCATTGGGTCACTTGCCTTTGGGTATATTACGAAATCAATAGGAGCTAAACGTGCCATTACAATTGTTGCAGTTATTATGATTGTTGCTTTGATATTCGCTGTTTTTGCTTCAGCACAATGGATGTTCTGGCTTGCTGGTAGTCTATTTGGTATATCACTTGGCTCAATGTGGGTGACATCTCGGACATATATTATTGAATTATCACCGAACGAAAAACGTGGACAATTTTTTGGTTTGTTTGCTTTTTCAGGTAAAGTATCCTCCATTATTGGTCCAGCCATATATGGAACTGTTACATTGTGGATGAAGGATTATGGTACTATTGCTAGTCGTGTAGCATTATCGACGTTGATCGTTATGACGGTCGTTGGTCTATTGGTACATCTAAAAGTTAATGATAAAAATGGAAATAGCAAGTAGGAGAAATGTATTGCCTATGATACAATTGAATTATAAACAGATGTAGAGAAAGGAGCGGGGTTGCATTGGAACATAAAGGAATATTATTAGAAAGTGGAACAAATGAGCTAGAGATTGTTGAATTTGAAGTAGCTAACAATAAATTCGGCATCAATGTTATTAAAGTAAAAGAAATTATTCAACCGATCCCAGTAACGTTTATCCCACACGCGCACCCGCATGTAGAAGGAATCATTCAATTACGAGGTGAGGTATTACCTGTTGTAGATATGCTACGAGTATTAGGGATTCAAGGTGCTGAGCGTAATCCACAACAAAAATATATTGTAGCAGAATTTAATAAACAACGTGTCGTTTTCCATGTAGATAATGTAACACAAATTCATCGAATTTCTTGGAATCAAATTGAAAAGCCTTCAGATATGTATCAGGGAGGTACATCACAAGTAATCGGTGTGATTAAACAGAATGAGCAAATGATTCTATTACTAGATTTCGAAAGAATTATGGTGGATATCAATCCTGCGTCAGGAATTAGTGTGGAATCTGTGAAAAAGCTCGGTAAACGTGAGCGATCTGGAAAGAGAATTTTAATTGCAGAAGATTCACCGTTATTACGTAAATTACTGTTCGATACAATGAATGAAGCTGGTTATGACAATGTAGAATTCTTTGAAAATGGCCGCGATGCTTATGAATACTTAGAGGGAATTGCGAAGAGTGGCAGTGACATAGCGGAGCATATTCAATTGGTGGTAACGGATATTGAAATGCCACAAATGGATGGCCATCATTTGACACGAAAAATCAAAGAGCATCCCGATCTTCAAAAGCTTCCTGTTATCATTTTTTCAAGTCTAATTACAGACGACCTTCGTCATAAAGGGGATCAAGTAGGGGCTGAGGATCAAATAAGTAAGCCAGAGATTGCAGAGCTCATTTTGCGTGTTGACCAACTGATTCTGTAATCACCATGGCTTACATGATACTTCTCAATTTTAATAATGGGTATCCTGCAAGTATAAATAAATGAAAGTAAAGTCGGATGCCTTAATTAAGAGGGTCCGATTTTTTGTATATGTCCTAATATTATGAACAAAATAAATGCTAGATGCTTGAAGGATGTGATTATTTGAATGAATTAAAAACAGCTATTATTGATATCGGCTCCAATACTATCCGACTAGTGTTATATCAATATAATATTGAAGAGGGACTTCGTGAGCTTGGAAATATTAAGACGGTAGCACGATTGCGTACATATTTACAGCCCTCAGGAGAGATGTCTGACGAAGGTATTCAAGTGTTATCAGAAACTTTATTGACATTTAAAGCCATGCTTGAGGATTTTGAAGTAACAGATGTAATAGCTGCTGCGACTGCTGCTATTCGACAAGCCACTAATCGAGACAAAATTATTGAGGAAATGAAAGAACGGACTGGTATCCAAATAGAGCTTTTATCAGAAGAAGAAGAAGCCTATTTTGGCTACGTTGCTGTTGCTTATTCCATGGGTACGAAATCGGCCGTAACGATAGATATCGGTGGTGGTAGTACCGAAATTACGCTGTTTGAAAATAAAGAAATTCAGCAATCACATAGTTTCCCTTTTGGGACAGTTTCTTTAAAGCAACGTTTTGTAAAAGGTGAAATTATTAATAGTAGTGAGAAAAAAGAGCTTGTTGCCTTTGTCAAAGAGCAGTTCCAAACACTCCCTTGGATAAAAAATGTTGCTTTACCTATTATCGCAATTGGTGGTAGTGCGCGGAATATTGCTCAAATACACCAACAAAAGCATGATTACCCTATTGCCAGCGTTCATGGTTATGAAATGACAAAGGAAAATTTGGATGATTTAGGCTTATTTTTAGGGCAATTAAGCTTTCAGGAATTGAAACAATTGGATGGGCTCTCATCTGACCGCGCAGATATCATTGTTCCTGCATTAGAGGTATTCAGAGTATTGATGGAGGTAGTTGGTAGTGAGTCCTTCCAACTGACCAAGCGAGGTTTACGTGAGGGACTCATTATTCAACGGATTTTGCAAACAAATCCACAGGCGTTTGATAAATATAATGTATTTGAAGGAAATGCTAGAAGATTAGCACGTCAGTATGGTCGGAGTGAAATGGAAGTAGATTATTTAATGCATTTAGCAGACCAATTGTATCGTGAATGTTGTCATTTAGGCTACTTGCAATATCATCCAGAAGATTTGCATTTATTAGCAAAAGCGGCGAAGGTTTTTAATATAGGAGAGTATATCGAATTAAGCTCTTCAAGCCAACATACTTTTTATTTAATTGCAAATCAGTCCATTGATGGTTTAAATCATTTAGAACGAGTAAAACTAGCACTTCTTGCCTCCTATAAAAATAAAGATTATTTCGAACGATTTGCTGCTCCATTTGCTACATGGATGAGTCGAGAGGAACATCGTAAAATAAAAGATTTCGGAGCGTTATTAAAATTTGTCTATGCATTAAATGTTTCAAAACGCAATATAGTACATGCTATTGAAATGCTCACAGAAGAAGATTATGTTCAGCTTAATATTTATGTAAAAAAGAATGCAGCGGCTGAAAAATATCAAGCCAATCGACATAGAAAGCATTTAGAACGTGCATTAAAAATCCCAATGAAGATCAATTTTATTGAAGAAGGGTGGAACAATGGATGACAACTGAAGTAACGAAAAACGAGCTACATGAGGAAGAATTTTCAGAAAACTACAATCTATTGTTAGAGGAAATTGCAAAGCCTCAATATTATAATAATCGCGAATTAAGCTGGCTTGCCTTTAATGAGCGAGTGCTAGAAGAAGCAGAGGATATTAATAATCCTCTGCTTGAGCGTTTAAAATTTTTAGCTATATTTAGTTCCAATTTAGATGAATTTTTTATGGTACGTGTTGCAGGCTTACAGGACCAGGTTCGTGCTGGTTTTCATAAGCCCGAAAACAAATCTGGCTTAACGCCGAAGGAACAGTTGGCCAAAATTGCAGAACGCACACAAGCATTAGTGCGTCGACAAACTGAAGTATATAGACATTTAATCTATGATTTACTGCCTCAACATAATGTACATATTGCGGACATGAAAGATTTAAATAGCAAGCAAAAATCATTTATCAATGAAATGTTTGCAGAAACTATCTTCCCTGTTTTAACACCTGTTGCAGTGGATGCATATCGTCCTTTCCCAACTTTGCTTGGTAAAACTTTGAATTTACTAGTGCTGTTAGAGCAGGATGAGTCAGATCTTGAAAGTCGTGAAAGAGTAGCGATTGTCCAGGTTCCATCTGTGCTAGATCGCTATATAAAAGTACCGTCCGAAGAAGGAAAGACAGTTGTAGTTTTATTGGAGGATGTGATAGTAGCGCATATTGAAAAGCTGTTTTATGGCTATAGCGTAAAATCAGCACAAGCCTTCCGCTTAACAAGAAATGCAGATTTAACTATCCATGAAGAAGGGGCTCGAGATCTTCTCGTGGAGATCGAAAAAGAGCTGAAAAAGCGAAAGTGGGGAGTAGGAAGCCGTTTAGAAGTTCGAGTGGGAGAAATGAACGAGGAAGTGCTGCAATACTTACTAGATGAATTCGAAATAGAAGAATCCGATGTATTCCATATTGATGGTCCTTTGGATTTAACGTTTATGTTCTCTTTTGTGAAAGGTATTTCAGTAGGTCGTGAGCATTTAGAATATGAAAGCTTTATCCCACAGCCACCTTTAGATTTACAGTCTGACGAAAATATTTTCGAAAAAGCACTTCAACAGGATATATTTTTCCATCATCCATATGAATCTTTTGCCCCTATTGTTGATTTTATTTCTGAGGCCGCTGTCAACCCGAATGTGTTGGCTATAAAACAGACATTATATCGAGTAAGCGGGAATTCCCCTATTATTCAAGCGTTAAAGCTTGCCGCTGAAAACGGTAAACAAGTAACGGTATTAGTGGAGCTAAAGGCACGTTTCGATGAAGAAAATAATGTACACTGGGCAAAACAATTAGAACAAGCAGGTTGTCTTGTGATTTATGGGATGAATAATTTAAAAACACACTCAAAAATCACGCTAGTCGTTAGTCGTCGTAACGGCAAAATTGAACGTTTTGTCCATTTGGGTACCGGAAATTATAATGATGCTACTGCAAAAATTTATACGGATATGGGCATAATAACGACAGATAAAGAGTTTGGCATTGATGCGACAAATTTCTTTAACTACTTAAGTGGCTATACAGAAAAACCTACCTTTAATCATTTAGTCGTTGCACCATTTGATATACGAGATGAGTTTATTCGTTTAATGGATGAGGAAATTGCCTGTCATAAAAAATATGGAAATGGTTTTATTCGTGCAAAAATGAATTCATTGACAGACAAAGATTTAATGATGAAGCTTTATGAGGCATCCATTGCGGGTGTAAAGGTCGAGCTTATTATTCGTGGTATATGCTGTATTAGACCAGGAATCCCAGGTATTAGTGAAAACATTACCGTAACAAGTATTGTTGGTCGTTTCCTTGAACACTCTCGTATTTATTGGTTCCATCATAATGGGGAAAATAAAGTATATTTATCCTCTGCAGATATGATGACACGCAATATGATTAAACGTGTAGAAATTTTATTCCCTGTATATGCAAGTGAAGCAAAAACTCGTATTATTGACATAATGAATGCACAATTAATGGATACTGCGAAAGCTCGTATTCAAGACTCTAATGGTAAGTATCATTATAAAGAGTTTGATCGTAGCGAAGATCCATTAAATAGCCAGGAAGTTTTCTTGAAGGATGCATTAAAGCCTACGCTAGACGAAGAATAGAGCAAACACGCTACTTAGTGAGGGATAGAATGAAAAAATGTAGAGAAAATGTAGCGCCATTTGCAGAATATCAACAGCTCATGCAACTAAATCCATTTGATGCAATTATTTGTTTGAGACAAGTTGATAACACAGTGTTTGAGGTCGTTGAATTTAATGAAAAGCTATCGTCAATGATTGAGCTGGAGGATATAACAGCCAAAAACGCTGAGAACTTTTTTACTAAGCAATGCTGGCTGCAATTGTCGGGATTTCTAATTGAAGAAATCAATAAACAGCATACTCTAAAATTAGGTAACGGGTTTCAAGAGAAAACTTTTGTGCTCCATGTTCAGCACATTTCTGAATCAGTCGTTGCCATTATTCTTCGAGCGACAACATTTGAAGAAAATCCCTATTTACAGTTCATTGAACAACATATAAGTCCAGTGTTAACGACAGATTTACAAGGTCGAATAATTCATCAAAATATTGCTGCTACTGCTACACTATCGAGAGCGCAGCACAGTCTAATTGGACTAGATATTTTTTCATTACTAGAAAGTAAATACCTCAATGAATTTAAATTATTATTTACCAAAACAATCGAAGGTTCAGCGTTTGGCATGCCTAAATGCTTATTGAAAGGTGATTTACTAAGCAAAGAGCCCTTTTATTTAAGAACGCATCCAACCTATTATAATGGTGAAGTTGTGGGTGTCCACCTATTTGTTAAAGATGCGAATTCATTTATGAATGATCATGAAGCATTCTATTACCTAGCACTAATGGATGAATTAACAGGTATTTGGAATCGAAAAGCTTTTAAGGAGCATTGGCTACAGCATTTAAATGATAAAAAGCAAGTGCATAAGCAAGCCGCTCTTATTTTAGTTGACATTGACCGTTTTAAAAAGTTTAATGAATCCCTTGGCGAGAGCAAGGGAGATGATTTGATGCGCATGTTTAGTCATAGGTTACGGGAGCTTTGCTACTCAAAGTGTTCGCTATATCGATATAATAGTGATGAGTTTATTTTTGTGCTAAAAGATGCAACCATTCAAAAAATTGAACGAACTGCAAACTTGATTATGGACGTATTAAAACAGCCATTTATGATAGATGGACAGGAATATTTTATTAGCGTATCGATTGGGATTTCACTTAGCCCAGCAGACGGTAAAGATATCGAGACACTTGTACGGAAAGCAGATAAAGCTTTATTTTCTGTTAAAGAACATGGTCGTTCACATTATCGCTACTACCGTGAAGATATGACGGCCATTTTTCCAAACGAAGCATTGATGGAGGCACATTTACGTCGTGCAATTGAATTTAATGAACTAAGTCTGCATTTACAACCGCAAATGGATTTAGCAAATAATAGCATCAATAGCTTTGAAGCATTATTACGATGGAATAACCGTAAATTTGGTTTTGTATCACCAGCACAATTTATTCCTATTGCGGAAGCCTCAGGGTTGATTATTGAAATCGGTGATTGGATTATTGATGAGGTATGTCGTTACCAAAAAGAATGGCAATCGAAAGGATATCGTCCTGTACGGATTGCAGTCAATATATCCCCAAAACAGTTTAGAAAAGAAAATTTTGCCCGAAAAATTAAAACAACTTTAAAGAAATATGGTGTACCGCCTGAATTATTAGAAGTAGAAATTACCGAAAGTTCCATGACAAATGTACATGAAACATTTTCGATTCTTACAGAACTGAAGCAATTAGGTGTTTATGTGTCTGTGGATGACTTTGGAACAGGCTATTCCTCATTAAGTTATCTCAAGCGTTATCCGATTGATATTATTAAAATTGATCAGTCATTTATTGCAGATATAGCAAAGGATGACAAAAATGAAGCCATCATAAAAGCCATTATTTCGATGTCTCATAATTTAGGATTAGAGGTCATTGCTGAGGGGATTGAAGAACCAATACAAGTCGATTTTCTCAAACGCCATCGTTGTCAAAAAGGGCAAGGCTATTTGTATAATAAACCATTACCAGTTGAAACGATTGTACAACAATATTTTGTAAGCTAGAAAACGGGTAGCACTTTCATCATAAAATAGATGAAGTGCTACTTTTTTATTTGCCGTTTTTAAGACCGTTTAAGACAATTGCTGTAAATTGCGCCATCTCAGAGGCTAGGTCAAAGTCTTCACTATGTATCAACCAATCATAGACATTGGCACGCATACAGCGCTGAATAAGTGTTTGTATGGTAGCAGCAGAAACATCTTGTCTAAATTCCCCATGTTGAATTCCTTCCTCGATATATGTATTCATTATCTGAAAAATCTTACGTTGTGGATGGATTAAATAATGATCCTGTTCTACTTGGTTTGTCATAGCAGCCGTATACACTGTACGTAATAAATCCTTCCCCACAATATTGGTTAAATATCTCATTTGCTCTTGATACACTAATAGAATTTTTTCACTTGCTGGTAATGAGGGATCAATATTTTTTTCAACTGTACGATAAAAATTATCAAGCTCCTTAAATTTTTCTAAAATAACATCATATTTAGATGGGAAATGTGTATAAAATGTACCCTTTGAAACATTACATGCTTTCGTAATTTGTTCAACAGAAACATGTTCATAACCATGCTTGTTAAATAAATCTAAAGAAGTTTTTAATAATTTTTCACGTGTTTCTAATGCCTTTTTCTGTCTGCTTGTGAGTGTTTCCATTGGTAGCTAATACCTCCTTTTTGAAATATTGTAAAATATCTTTTGTAAAAAATATTCAGAAAATATTAAATTTTTAATTGACGAGATGGAATTTGATTGATTATGATTTAAATGACCGAAGTCAATGACTGCGGTCAATGAAGTTATCTCGTTATTAATGTTACTTTAAAAAATGAAAGTTGGCTAGTATATCATCAAGTTTTCCGTTGTATTTTCAAAGAATGGGGAGGTTACAATGAAGGAAAAATTAGGTTTTATTGGCTTAGGGAATATGGGTTTACCGATGGCTATTAACTTATTAAGAGCAGATTATCAGGTATATGGTTTCGATACGAATGCGAAAGCAATGGATCAATTCGCAGCAGCAGGTGGTTTCGGCCTTGAGACAGCTATGGATATTGCGAAACAATGTGATGTTATTATGACAAGCTTGCCTACCCCTCAGGTTGTAGAATTGGTTTATCAGTCAGAGCAAGGAATTTTACAACATGCAAAGAAAGGATGCCTACTGATTGATTTTAGTACTGTTAATCCCGAATTGAATGATACGTTACATACAGAGGCTATAGCTTTGGGATTACGTTATTTGGGAGCTCCTGTCAGTGGGGGTGTCATTGGGGCTATCAATGCGACATTAACTATTATGGTTGGTGGTGACACAGATGATTATAAAAGTGCCAACGAAATATTCAGAATAGTCGGTAAAAACATTTATCACTTAGGCACATCTTCAAGTATAGGAACGCGAATTAAATTACTCAATAACTTAATGATTGGCTTTTACACAGAGGCAGTCGCTGAAACGATTGTACTTGGTGAAAAAATGGGTATTCAGGCAGACACGCTCTATGATGTATTAAGTAATAGTTATGGGCAAAGCCGTATTTATGAACGTAATTATTTGGAATATATGAAAAATGATAATTATGAGCCGGGCTTTTCGACAAATCTACTATTAAAAGATTTGAAGTTAGCTAAGGAAATGGCTGATGAAGCAGGCGTATCGCTACGAATCGGCGAAAAGTTAGTGGATCTTTATAGTGAAATTGCTCAGCAGGGCTATGGAGAAAAAGATATGTCTGCAGCTTATTTAAGTTTAAAAGAAAAATGTAAACTAGAACAATTTTAAGAGGAGGAAATGGATATGACAACGACACAAGAGGTTAAAACATTAACACATTTTATTGGTGGCAAATTGGTTGAAGGAAAAAGTGGCCGATTCGGTTCGGTATTTAACCCAACAACAGGTGAAGTCATTGCTAAGGTACCCCTTGCAACAGTAGAGGAAACACAAGAGGCAATCGAGCAAGCTCAAGCAGCATTTCCAGCTTGGCGTGAGACATCAGTGGCTAAGCGTGCAGAAATTGTACTAAAGTTCCGTAACCTTATCACTGAAAATATGGAAGAGCTATTACAAATCATTTGTACTGAAAGCGGTAAAACGATTGAAGATGCCAAAGGTGAAATTACACGAGGACTTGAATCTGTTGACTTAGCCATTGGTGCGCCACACTTAATGAAAGGAGAATACTCTGTAAATGTTGGAGGTCAAATAAATGCTTATTCTGCAAAGTATCCATTAGGGGTTGTGGCAGCAATTTCTCCATTTAACTTCCCCATCATGGTGCCTCTAGCACAAACGAGTATGGCCATTGCTGTAGGAAATGCGGTTGTTTTAAAAGCATCCGAGCGTGTGCCAATGACTGCATTGTATGTTAGTGAGCTTTGGAAGAAGGCGGGATTGCCTGATGGTATTTGGACAGTAATCAATGGTGATAAAGATGCAGTCAATGAACTTTTAGAAAACCCAGCTGTGCAAGCGATTTCATTTGTTGGATCAACACCAGTTGCAAAGTATATTTATGAAACTGGGTCAAAATATGGAAAGCGTGTTACGGCACTTGGTGGGGGTAAAAACAATATGGTTGTAATGCCTGATGCGGATCTTGAACAGGTAGCTAATGCCTTTATTGGAGCAGCGTATGGGGCAGCCTCACAACGCTGTATGGCGATATCTACCATTATGCCTGTAGGAAAGGATACTGCAGATCGTCTAGTGGAGATTCTGAAGGATAAAATCGCTAATCTGAAGGTTGGCCCTTATACAAATCCTGATTCAGATTTTGGCCCTGTTATTTCTCAACAATCGAAAGAAGCAATTCTTACTGCAATTGATCGAGGGGAAGCCGAAGGAGCTTCAGTAATTTGTGACGGACGAGAGCTTGACATTGTCAAAGAGTCTAAAGGGTTTTATGTAGGACCTACATTATTAGATCATGTAAAACCAGGAATGGAAGTTTACGAGCAAGAAATATTTGGACCAGCTCGCAATGTTGTTCGTGTAGATTCCTTAGAGGAAGCTATTACACTTATAAATAAGCATGAGCTAGGCAATGGTGTCACAATCTTTACGAATGATGGATTAGCAGCTCGAAAATTTACAACAGAAATTGATGTTGGCATGGTTGGTGTCAATGTACCAATTCCAATTCCTGTTGGCTACCATAACTTTGCAGGCTTTAAAGGCTCTCGTTTTGGTGAGGGGCATATGTTTGGCCCAGATCAAGCACGATTCTTTACAAAAACTAAGACAATTTCAGAGCGTTGGATGGCTGGTAATGCCTCCTCAGCATCCACATTTGCATTCCCAAGCAATAACGACTAATAAAACCTAGAGCTGTAGAGCTATACAGCTCTTTTTTTCTAAAAAAGGGGATGGGTGGGGTGTAAATGTTAGCGTATATTGGTCTTTTTGTTAGTTTAGCATTATTAGTTTATTTAACAATGAAGGGTGTAAATCTACTTATTTCAGCACCGTTAACTGCGCTTTTAGCAGCCTTAACAAACGGTCTTGCATTTTTTCCTCAAACAGCTGATAAAGATCAGGCCAACTTTCTAACGAGCTATATGGATGGATTCACAGGATTTGTTGGTTCATGGTATTTAATGTTCATGGCGGGCGCTATTTTCGGTAAAGTCATGGAGGACACAGGCGCTGCAGATAGTGTCTCTAAATGGATCGTAGAAAAAATAGGGGTGAAATATGCAACATATGCTGTAGTCTTAGCTGCTGCAGTACTCACATATGGTGGTGTTTCAGTTTTTATCGTAGCCTTTTCTGTTTATCCAATGGCTATTAGTTTATTTAAACAAGCAAACTTTCCACGACGTTTTATTCCTGCTGCACTGGGCCTAGGTTCTGTCACATTTACGATGACATCAGCAGGCTCACCTGAGATTCAAAATTGGATACCGATTCCATATCTTGGTACAACTCCATATGCTGGTTGGCAAGTTAGTATTGTCGTGGCTATTTTTATGGCCGTTGGTGGCTCGCTTTGGCTGAATTGGATGATTAAACGCGCTGTAAACAATGGGGAGATTTTCATTGAGCGCTCCACTGATCCAATAGCTGATAAAACACGTAAGCTACCGAGTCCCCTTTTGAGTCTCGTACCATTATTAGTTGTTTTAGTCATTTCTTATATTTTCCATGATTCACTTGGAACCTCTGCTTTAATTGTAGCCTTAACTAGTGGCTGTATCGTGGCTTATTTAGTGAGTTACAAATATGCAAAGTCAGTTGGCGCAACATTAGCAGCAGGTGCGATGGGTGCTATTATTGCCATTGCAAATACGGCGGCTGTTGTCGGCTTTGGTGGGGTAGTAAAAGCAACACCATCCTTTGTTGCAACTGTTGATGTAATGACCAATATCCCTGGCAGTCCGCTGATTGGAGGAGCCTTAGCCATTGCGGTTATTGCTGGTTTAACAGGTTCAGCATCAGGGGGACAAACAATTGCAATGCCCTTACTAGCACCACATTATATTGAGATGGGTGTAGATACAGAGGCGTTGCATCGGACAATCGCTATAGCATCTGGTTCCCTAGATTCATTGCCACACGGAGGATATGTTGTGACAACCATTAATTCAGTATGTAATGAAAAGCATAAGGATGCATATATGCCGTTTGGAGCTTTGACGGTTATTATCCCTATCATAGGTACAATACTTGCAATCATATTATTCTCATTAGGGATGTAGGAGGGATGGAGTATGCAAGGAAAAACGGTTTTTATTACAGGTGCAGCTCGTGGTATTGGTCTTGCCATGGCACAAGCATTTGCTGAGCAAGGGGCTAATGTTGTGATAACAGATAAAAATGAACAGCTTCTAGAGGAAGCTGTCGCACAATACCCTTCTTTAACTTCTTATATATGTGATGTGACAGAAGAACAAGCCATAAGAGAAGCCATCGATTTTACGATTAATAAATTCTCAACATTAGATATTTTAATCAATAATGCAGGATTTCAACATGTGTCGCTTATTGAGGATTTTAAGACAGAAATTTTTGAGTCAATGCAAAAAGTGATGGTCGTTGCTCCCTTTGTTGCGATGAAGTATGCGTTACCACATATGAAGAAAAATCAATTTGGTCGTATTATCAATATGTCCTCCATCAATGGCGTCATTGGGTTTGCTGGGAAGGCAGGATATAATGCAGCAAAGCATGGTGTGATTGGGCTTACTAAGGTAACGGCACTAGAGGTGGCGACAGATGGAATTACGGTAAATGCTATTTGTCCAGGGTATGTTGACACGGGATTAGTACGTAATCAGTTTATGGATTTAGCACAGACACGGGGTATTCAAGTGGAAGAAGTACTTGAACAAGTATTATATCCACTTGTACCGCAAAAACGTTTACTTGATGTCACAGAAATTACAGGACTCGCATTATATTTAGCAAGTGATATAGCAAAGGGGTTAACCGGTCAGGCCATTCTATTAGATGGTGGCTATACAGCTCAGTAGCTTAGGAGGGAAAATATGATTCAAACAAAAACCATTTTTACTGTTCATTCACCAGGAACGATTGTATATGGTCGTGATTCATTTGAAGAAGTAGGAGAGTATGCGAAAAAACTAGGTTCTAAGGCATTAATTATTAGTGATCCAATGATGGATAGTTTAGGATTTGTGAATAAATGCCATACACTGTTAAAGACCCAAGGGATAGAAGTCGTTTCATATATAGGGGTGATAACTGAGCCGGATGATACGTATGTAGCAGAGGGATTACAGCTTTTGCAGAAGGAAAACTGTGATGTCATTATATCTGTTGGTGGGGGTAGCTGTATTGATACGGCGAAGGCGATTGCAGTAGTGGCTACAAATGGCGGCTACATAGGAGATTATATGAAAATGGCAAAGGTTGCAGCTGTTCCACCAATTCCACACATTGCGATACCAACAACAGCAGGTACAGGCTCTGAAGCCACAGATGCAACTGTTATTACCAATACAAAAAGTGATGTAAAAATGATGATTAAGCAACCAGCTTTTATGCCAACTATAGCGGTTGTTGATCCTATTTTAACCATTACTTCACCTCCAGCAATTACCGCAGCAACAGGAATAGATGCATTGAGCCATGCCATTGAGAGCTATTTATCGCGTTTAGCTCATCCTTATTCGAATGTGCTCGCCTTATCTGCTATGGAATTAATTGTGAATAACATCATAAAGGTTTATGAACGTGGAGATGATATTGATGCTAGGGAAGCGATGTCATTGGGTTCGATGCAGGCAGGGCTGTCATTTTCAAATGCTTCTGTTGCCCTCGTACATGGAAT
The DNA here is from genome assembly GCF_016757845.1 of Lysinibacillus sp. HST-98. Lineage (NCBI taxonomy): Bacteria > Bacillati > Bacillota > Bacilli > Caryophanales > Bacillaceae > Lysinibacillus > Lysinibacillus sp. HST-98. Next base: position 193,701 of record NZ_JAENHX010000007.1, on the reverse strand, counting down.
GTCGCGTCCCATTGGTGCACTTTTCCACGTACCACATGGCATCTCCAATGCGATGCTTTTACCAGCTGTACTAGACTATTCAAAAAATGCTTGTATAGATCGATTGGCAGATTTAGGACAATTTTTTAATAAAACAAAAGAACGCCTACCACAAGAGGAGCTTGCTCAGCTTGCTATTACGTCCATTAAAGACATATGTAAGTATATGAAAATTGGCAATTTAAAACAGTGGGGAATAGAGGAGGATGCTTATTATCAGGCTATTCCTAAAATGGCTGAGGATGCACTTGCAAGTGGAAGTCCTGGTAACAATCCCAAGATACCAACTTTAGAAGAGTTAATGGAGCTATATAAAATTGTCTATACGTATGAGTTTTAATGATATTGGAGAGCTATTCATTTGAATGAATGGCTCTTTTATATTTTTTTGAAAATTAACTCGCATTCTATAGAATTAATATGACATATTCGAGAATATATAGTAAACTTTTAGTGAATCACCATTCATTTTTAACAAAGGGGGAAATGGAATGTTGCAAGGGAAGACGATTATTATTACGGGTGGATCAAGTGGCATGGGGCTGTATATGGCAAAGCAGTTCGTGACTGAGGGAGCTAATGTTGTCATAACAGGTCGTAATGAAGAACGATTAGCAGAGGCAAAAAAATTTATAGCGGAGGCTGGTCCCTCTATTGAGACATTCCAAATGGATGTACGTGTACCTGAGCATGCTGAGGCTATGCTCGCATTTGCTATTGAAAAATTTGGTCAAGTGGATGGGCTTGTGAATAATGCAGCAGGTAATTTTATTGTACGTGCAGAGGATTTATCACCGAATGGCTGGAAGGCTGTCGTAGATATTGTATTAAATGGTACATTCTACTGTTCTTCAGTAGTAGGCAAGTATTGGATTGAACATAAGATCAAGGGGTCTATATTAAATATGGTAGCGACGTATGCTTGGAATGCAGGAGCAGGTGTGGTCCATTCTGCTGCAGCAAAAGCAGGGGTACTATCTTTGACGAGAACGCTAGCTGTTGAGTGGGGGAAACAGTATGGGATTCGGGTTAATGCTATTGCACCAGGTCCAATTGAGCGTACTGGTGGAGCCGATAAGCTTTGGGAATCAGAAGCAGCGGCAGCTCGTACACTAGATTCTGTTCCACTAGGCCGTATAGGAACACCAGAAGAAATTGCTGATTTAGCTACATTTATGATGTCTAACAAAGCAAGTTATATGAATGGCGAATGTGTAACTTTGGATGGTGGGCAGTGGCTCAATCAATATCCATTCTAAAAATGTTTGCATAACGAATAGCTGGGTTGACGCATACTAAGGGTAAAGAAAGGAGTTTTGCCGATGGGTATGTGGTTAATACCAGCTCTAATTGCCATGATAATTATTTGTATAATTTCGTTTGTATACACGTTGAAAATTGCAAAGATGACTTCTGAACGGAAGTCTGAAAAGGATACTCCGATTTCAGAAACGGTTGAAGAGTATTCAACGATTTTGAACCCAATTGTTTGGGTCTATGCAATTTTTTTGCTTTTTTTAGGGATCATGATTTTTTACTACTGGAGTAAGGCTGGCTATTAGTTAAGAACACCATCTTCATTCGGTCACGAAAAACTTGACTGGATGAAGATATTCTAAGTTTTTGCTGTAAAGGCTAAAATAATTCATTGTTCGTGAAAAACTCTTCTCGGCCTGGTCATGGTCATACATAGAAAAGTTGTGATATGATGAAAGGGAAGGACTGTTCTACACAGTGAGGACAGAAAAGGAGAAGAAGTTCATGATTTCAACTAACAGCAAAGACTTATTAGCAATGCCAATTAGTGATTTTATCATTTCCTCTGAAAAAGTTGCACATGTACAAAGTGGAAATAGTGCAGAACATGCACTCCTTGTACTAACACGTACAGGGTACTCGTCCATACCTGTATTAGATTTGAAATATCGACTTCAAGGTTTACTTAGCATGAAAATGATTACCGAATCGATTCTTGGACTTGAGCATATTGAATATGAAAAGCTACCTGATATTAAGGTTGACTCTATTATGGAAAAAGAGATCGCTGTATTGAAGCTGACGGATACTTTCCAGCGTGCTTTGGATTTAGTTATTAACCACGCCTTTTTATGTGTAGTGGACGAAGATGGTACATTCGCAGGGATATTAACAAGACGTGTTATTTTAAAGCAATTGAAAAAATATATTTATCAAAAAGAGTAGTAGCTTAAGAGGGAACTCAGATGAAAATCATGAGGCCCTCTTTGCTTGTATTGGAGGTTTACAGATTGATGGCAACAGAGGCAGAAATTTTAAAAATCTTAGCTGAAGAACGCAATATGCGGAAAGCAGCAGAACGTCTATTTTTATCCCAACCAGCCCTTTCACAACGATTACAAACGATTGAAAAAGACTGGGGTGCCCAATTATTTATTCGTTCACAAAAAGGTTTAACAGCAACACCTGCTGGTGAACAAGTTATTGCTTATGCAAAGGAAATGCTAGCCAAAAAGGAAGAAATATTTGAAACGATTCAATCCTTAACGACAAAGGTAAATGGGACATTAAAAATTGCTTGTGCATCCATTGTTGGTCAGAACTGGCTACCAAAAATCTTGAAGGATTTTGTGTCAAAATATCCAGAGGCTAAAATATCCCTGATGACGGGCTGGAGTTCTGAAATTGTGAAAGCTCTTTATGAGGGCGAGGCACATGTAGGCATTGTACGAGGCCAAGTTGACTGGAAAGGAGAAAAGATCCACCTTTTCAGAGATACTCTTTATTTGGTGGACAAAGAGGTTAAAACAATTGAAGATGTGCTAAAGACAGACCGTCCATTTATTCAATATAAGAGTGATTCCAACTATTATCAAGAAATTCAGCAATGGTGGCAGCAGCATTTTGCCTCGAATCCAAGAAAACAAATTTTAGTGGATCAAATTGAAATTTGCAAGCAAATGGCATTAAATGGTATCGGTTATGCGATCTTGCCTTCTATTACGTTAAATGACCACGATGCCATTTACAAAATCCCTCTATCAAATGATGAAAAAGAGTTTGGTCTTACACGCGATACTTGGCTAATTGGTTATGAATCCTCTTTTGAATTAAGACAAGTAGAGGCGTTTGTGGAAGTAGTGCAGGATCATGCACGGTGTTTGTTTGATTATACTAAATAGAAAATCAGGCAGCTCCAGGTTGTTTTGGAGTTGCCTTTTTGCATTGTAGAATTCTTAAGAGTTTATGAATATTAATGAAGATAACATAAGAAATGGAACAAAATGCAATATAAATCGTATAATTATGTAACCATCTATTTACATAAAAAGGGGTTGAGCTTTTGAAAAAGACAAAATGGACGGCACTGACCTTACTAGTCATGCTGGTAATGAGCTTTATCTTGCCTACAACTCAGGCAAGTGCTGCTGCTACGCTAGAGGTAAAAGCAACAGCGGGTGTTTCTGGTAAAGCGAAATATCAATCAGTAGTACCACTCCAAGTTACAGTGAAAAATAATGGAGCTGACTTCTCAGGAGATATGGCGATTAATTCATCAAATTCTTATGAGGCAGCTTCAGCACTTGTCGTTCCAATTGATATAGCAGCAGGAGAGGAAAAGACATTTACTTTCTATCTTGATGGTTTAGCTGACTATAGTTATTCGGACACAGATTTATTTGCCTTTTATGAAGGAAACATTGAAAAAGGAAAAAAGATTGCCTATAAGGGAACTAAACGTCTGCAATCAAATTTTTTAGACCCCTCATCAACATTCATTTATACATTAACAGATAAAAGTGATCGACTTTCAGCCCTATTACGTTTATCAACATTTGTAGCTCAAAGTAATGTGGAAGTATTTAATATCAATCAATTAAAAGATTATACACTTCCAGAAGATTCGCAGGGACTTGCGATGGCCAATGTCATTGTTGTAGATGAAGTGGCTATTGCTGATTTAACACAGAAACAACAAGAAGCATTACTAAAATGGGTACAGGATGGTGGTACCTTACTTCTAGGTGCTGCTGACCAAATCAATGCTACAGCAGGGATTTTTAAAGAGTATTTACCTTTGTCATTATCACAAGAAATGACTGCGATTTCTGCAGAAGCTTTAACTAAATTGTCAGGAGGCGGCATTTTTACACAGCCGATTTCAGTTTACGCAGCTACTAGTAGTGAAGGAAGTTTACCTGTATTAACAGAAAATAATGCAGTGTTAGCAGCAAAGAAAAAAGTGGGTAGCGGGGAAGTGATTCAAACAACCTTCTCTTTAGGTGATCAACCACTTGCTTCTATGGACGGCTACGGAGCACTTTTAGCCAAAGTGATAAATATTCAAAGTATTTCACAGCAAGGAATGATGAGACAGGGACAATCTCCTCTCGATCAAATATCTTATGAACTTCGTAACATTAATGAACTATTTCCATCATTTGAAGTATCAGTGAGCTATATGCTAATTGTCATTATTCTTTATATTTTAATAATCGGGCCAATTCTTTATTTTGTCTTGAAAAAAGCGGACAAGCGTGAGCATGCATGGTGGATAATACCGTCCATCTCTGTTGTTCTTTCCATTGTTCTCTTTATTGTCGGAGCGAAGGATCGTATTGTTCAGCCACAAGTTCAACAATCTGCGTTCTATAAAGTAAATGAAGACAATAGTGTAAATGGCTATTATGTAGAGTCCATTCTAACGAATCGCAGTGGGGACTTTGTGGTCAATGCTGACCAAAATACAACTGCCGTTGCATTAAGAAATTATAATAACTTCACAGGCACGATGGGACCATTACATGAATCTTCTTATGTAAAAGAAAATGCTAGCGGTTCAACACTAACATTACGTGATTTAAGCTACTGGTCTGTGCAATCCTTTGGTGGAAAAACATCAGCACAAAATATCGGGAAGATGGATATAGATATAACACTGAAAAATGAACAACTATCAGGAACAGTAAAAAATAATTTCCCGTTTGCATTAAAAGATGTCACATTAATCTCTGGCGTGAAAGAAGTAAAACTAGGTGATATTGAAGCAAACGGAACTTTACAGGTAAATAAGGAACTGAAAACAACGGTTCTTCAAAAACCATCTATTTTCAATAATTATAATTATAGTTACCCATCGAAAAAGGATGAGGTAAACCCAATGCGGATTGAACGAATGAAAACTTTAGCATTGCCGCTTGTCGAAAAGGATAACCAGCCAATACTTACAGCTTGGACAGATCAAGCTGTGGTAGGTGTTGAATTAGAAACGAGTGCCAATATGTCACCAATTACGATGCTTGTTCAACCATTTAAAGGAAAAGTTGAGCTAACAGGACCATTTACAATGAAGCGTAATAACTTCTCGTATTCAGTAGAGCCACTATCAGCAAATGGCTATTATGAAAAGATAGAGGAAGAATTGAATAAATGGTACCTATCTGAAGGATTGTACGAAGTAACGATGACCATGCCAGATCAATTTATGGATGCCGTTGAATCACTTAATGAGCTGACAATTTCTAATAAGGATGTCTCACGTATGCAACTATCCATTTGGAATAATGAAACGAATATATATGAGCCTTTAGTCGATACAAAGCAAGTGTTTACAGACAAGGTTTCAACATACTTTAATCAAGATGGAGAGCTTCGAATTGAAATCAAATATGGTCCCGATCCATCAGGAGAACAAACGAAGTTACCAGACATAGAGCTGAAAGGAGTGGCAAAATAATGATTGAAATTCGTGATTTAACGAAACGATACGGCTCCTTTACAGCATTAGATCATTTAAACTTATCTTTAGAAGAGGGCGTTGTATTTGGATTTGTTGGCGCAAATGGAGCAGGGAAATCAACGACATTCTCTATTTTAGCTACACTATTGTCACCGACTTCAGGAGATGCTCTGATAAATGGCAAAAGTGTTGTGAAGGAACCAAAAGAAGTTCGAAAGCAAATTGGTTATATGCCCGATTTCTTTGGTGTTTATGATCAGTTAAAAGTAGATGAATATTTAGATTTTTATGGAGCGAGCTACGGTATCCAATTAGCAGAGCGTCAAGTGTTAATTCCACAACTATTAGAACTAGTGAATTTAACAAGTAAACGCTATGAATATGTTGATTTATTATCACGTGGTATGAAGCAACGCTTATGTTTAGCTCGTGCACTTATCCATGATCCAAAGGTACTGATTCTAGATGAACCTGCATCAGGACTAGATCCACGTGCTCGCGTGGAAATGCGAGATATTTTACGGAATTTAAAGTCTATGGGAAAAACAATTTTAATTTCGTCGCATATTTTACCTGAACTTGCTGAGATGTGTGATGAAATCGGTGTTATTGATAATGGTAAATTAATTGCACATGGAAATGTAGCCGCGATTCAGGCCCAGCTACAAGGAGAAAAGCGTATTGTGTTGAAAGTGACAGATCAATTGGATGCAGTACGAGCGTTTTTAGAGGAAGATCCGCATATTTCCTCAATTGATGTCATGGAAAATCGTTTAGAAATAGCCTTTAACTATCGAGGAACAGATGCTGAGCAGGTGGCATTGCTAAAAAAAGCGATGCTTATAGATTTGCCAATCTATGCATTAAGTGAAGAAGAGAAGGATTTAGAGGATGTCTTTATGGCGATTACGAAGGGAGCGGACAATCAATGATGGAAAGATTTTATAATCCAGTACTTGTTAAAGAATTGAAGTTACGCTTCCGTTCTTTTAAAAGCTTTTCAGGTTTAATGTTTTATTTAGCTGTACTGTGTATTTTCATTGCAGGGTTTTTATTGCTTACAACTGAATTTACTGGCAGAGGCTTCTTTAGACCAGAGACAAGCTTTATGATGTTTGCTGTGCTAACCATCTTGCAAATGGCATTAGTTCTTTTCATTACACCAAGTTTGACTGCAGGTGCTATCAGTAGTGAGCGCGAAAAGCAAACATTAAATATTTTATTAACAACGACACAAAGTTCTACACAAATTGTTATTGGAAAATTACTATCCTCCGTAGCATTTCTAGTATTGATGCTGGTAGCGGGATTACCACTATACAGTCTAGTGTTTCTATTCGGTGGTGTGTCGCCTTCACAGCTTATTTCTATATTTTTATTTTATTTAGTCACTGTAGTAGCAATAGGTAGTATAGGTGTGATGTTTTCTACGATTACTAAGAGAACTATTGTTGCCATGATTGCCACATATGGCTCAATCATTTTCTTAGGAGGTATTACAGCATTCTTCTTCTTTTTAACAATGGCCTTTCATCAAATGGGTAATGCCATTGGAACAGGTGCCTCCTTTATGACCTATTTCTGGGCATCTATTAATCCAGGTGCCTTGATGCTGACACTTATTTCTCCAGAGATGGGAGATACGTTAGCAGAGCTTTCGGGTGTAGAACTACCTGTATGGATTACGTATTTAATTGCCTATGTATTCATCATTGTACTTTGTTTAACCATTGCGATTAAAAAATTACGTGCCAACATGAAAAGTAACCGATGAGGAGGAATTGGTATGGAGCGTCGTAAGCAATTACGAAAATATATTCAGCGTGCAAAATCGAGATTAACTCTTGAACGAAGCATTCCCATTGCACAATACGGTTTGTTTTTGGCATTGCTTTCGAGTGCTTCTCTCGTACTTATTTCCCGACTATTTGTCTGGCCATATTATCGCCAAATAGCATTAGGTGCCTTTATTACCGTTATTATTGCAACTATTGCTTCTATTTGGTGGAAGCGGGTCAAAGAGAAAGAGGCATTGCATAAACTGGATCATTATTTCACACATAATGAATTAGTGACAGCTTTATCATTTAAAGATGATCAGGATCCTCTTGTTCAATCATTATTATCGAAAGCGATCCAAAATGCTGAAAAAGCTTTCGCAGACTTTAAGGCTCGAAAGAAAAATCTATTTCGTCCAAAGGCGTTTATCGGATTATTTATTACAACAGTTGTACTAGCCATTCTTTATATGTTCCCAGCAGCTACGCAAATTGAAGCAATAGAGGTTGAAAAGGAGCAAGCAGTTATCGAAGATATGAAGAAGGAAGTTGCTGAATTAGAGAAGAAGGCGGAAACAAAAGAAGTAAAGGAGCAATTGCAAGAACTTCAAAATACTTTAAAAGAGGCTGAAACAGCAGAAGAAGCTTTACGAGAAGTTGTCAAAAAGCAAAAGGAGCTAGCATTAAAGGAGCAGCAATTAAAGGACAAACAAACAGCTAGTCAAGATGGCACAACAGAAGGCCAAGGATTATCGAAGGAAGAGGTTAAGCAGCTAAAAGAGCTTGCCCAAATGCAGCAAGGGCTCACAGAAAATGCAAATGCCACACAAACTGCTATGAGTAAACTGGGTAAACCAGCAAGTAACTCCTTACAAAATGCAATAGCGAGTGCCAATAATGCCAGCAGCAACAATCAAATCAGTCAACAGTCATCTGGTAATTCCCAACCTAGTAATCAACAAAGCCAGTCTAGTCAAAATAATGCGCAAAGTGGTTCTCAACAGCCAAATGGTAGTAGCCAGAGCAATGGACAAGGCCAAGGACAAGGCCAAGGACAGGGACAAGGTCAGGGACAAGGACAAGGTCAGGGACAAGGACAAGGACAGGGTCAGGGGCAAGGCCAAGGCCAAGGCCAAGGCCAAGGACAGGGTCAAGGAGCAGGAAGTGGCCAAGGCGGTCGGAATTTGTTAACGACACCGAATCGAATTGGTGGGGCAAGTGAGACATCAGTAGATGGTGGCGCATTAGGAGATGGTTCCCATGTATCTGAGCAACAAGGAAATGGTCCGATAACAAAAGGTTCTATTCGACCTTATGAAGAAGTAATTGGCTCTTATAAGGACAGCTATTTAGAGAGTTCAGAGCGTTTACAATTACCGAAGGATTTACAAAATGTCGTGCAATCTTATTTCACGTCAATTGAGTCGCAGTAGGAGGAAAAGAAATGGCCTTTACAGAGCAACAGTATGTAGATATGAGTACGAAATTACAACAAGTTAAAGAAGAAATTCATCGCTTCATTGTTGGACAGGAAGAAGCAATTGATTATACCCTGTATGCAGTATTAGCAGATGGTCATGCATTGTTAGAAGGTTTACCTGGCTTAGGAAAAACGATGTTAATTCGTACCATTTCAGAGGTACTGGATCTGTCGTTTTCACGTATTCAATTTACACCAGATCTTATGCCAGCAGATATAACAGGAACGAGCATGATTGAACGTACACCCGATGGAAAGCAGCAATTTACCTTTCAACCTGGGCCAATCTTTAGTCAAATGGTATTGGCTGATGAGATAAATCGGGCAACACCCAAAACCCAAAGTGCCTTGTTGGAAGCAATGGGAGAAAAAACCGTAACAATATTAGGGGATACAAAAAAACTGGCGAAACCATTTTTCGTGTTGGCAACTCAAAACCCTATTGAAATGGAAGGAACATACCCATTACCAGAAGCACAGATGGACCGTTTCCTTTGTAAAATTCTTGTACCCTATCCTGAAAAAAGCGAACTTATTGAAATTATGAAGCGAACGACAGGTGCCCAGGAAATTGGTTTACAGAAACAGATGGATACGGATGCTCTCATTCAAGCTCAGCAAATGGTAAAGGAAGTGATGGTTGCTGATGAAATGCTAGAGTATGCAACTGATCTAGTGGTGGCTACGCATCCTGAAAGATCCGATGCGCTTGATGAGGTTAAACAATATGCAATGTATGGCAGTGGACCACGTGGTTTGCAGAGCTTAATCAAATTGGCAAAGGCAAGAGCTTTAATGAATGGTCGTTTTCATGTTTCTGTAGCGGATATTAAATCTGTTGCTAAGCCTGTTTTACGTCATCGCATGCTGTTGAATTATGAAGGGGAGGCTTCAGGAAAAACAGCGGACGATGTGATTGATGTTATTTTAGAAAAAGTTCAGCAAGGTATTAGCAAGTGACAGCAAAATACTTATTGCCCGAAGACTGGTTAGCGAAAATCAGTCGCTTCCAAGTAGCGACGGCCTCCAAACTACGCGGACAACATAAGGGCTCGCACCGTTCTCAACGCTTCGGGGCATCCCTTGATTTCTCGGATTTTCGAGAATACCATTTAGGAGATGATGTACGCCAAGTGGATTGGAACGTCTTTGCTCGTACAGATAAATACTTTATTAAAAGGTTCTTAGATGAGCAAGAGATGCGTGTACATATTCTACTAGATGCTACCAAATCGATGGGGCAACATGCTAAGTGGTTATTTGCTCGTCAAATTGTGGCCTCCCTCGGTCTAATGGTATTAGGTCGAGATGATCGTCTATCCTTTTCTTTTGTCCAAGATGAAGTGAAGCCACCATTTCGACGGAAGGGTACCATGTATCGCCGAGCTTTTTTACAGCTAGTAACAGATATAGAGGAAGCTAATTACTCTAATCGTTTTGCCAAGGATGCACTTAAAGCTTTACCTAAAGATAGTACCGTATTATTCATTGTTACAGATGGATTAGAGCCAATTGAGGAATGGGAACAGCTATTAAAAAGGCTACCACGCTATGCTGGAGATGTTCGCATTTTGCAAATTGTAACGCAAGAAGAACTGTCACCAAATTATTCGGGTGATGTACGTCTCCTTGATCGTGAAACAGGTAATGATGTGAATGTGACGATGTCCTCTAAAGTATTAGAGTCCTACCATGCAAGACGCATACTACATGAAGAAGAATTTGAAGCCATTTGCCGTCGCTTTGGTGTTCGAAAATTACAATTGAAAGTGGAAGATGGATTGCAACATGCGATTTTCCAGCAATTATTAAAAGCACATTGGATTAGGTGAGGTGAGCCGTATTGGGCTTTAGTCAAATTATATTTAGCTGGACGGCCATCATCCCGGTCATTGTCCTACTTTATTATTTCTTTCGAAAAAAATATACAGATCAAACAGTTTCTTCGACGCTTTTTTGGTCGGAGATTATGCAGGAAACGCGAGTATCGCCTTATTTAAAGCATTTACAAAAAAATGCCCTACTATATTTACAGCTTCTTGCTTTACTGCTACTTGTTTTGGCATTGATGAATCCTTATATAAAAAAATCAACCATTGTTGGTGCACAAACCATATTTATTGTAGATACTTCAGCCACAATGCTGGCAGGCAAAGAGCAATCAACCTTTGACGCTCATAAACAGGAAATGCTGAACTTGATGGATGAATTGAATGGTCGACCTGTCACATTAATTACAACTGGCGCTACACCAACAGCTGTTTTACAGCAAGAAACCAACACGAGTGAAATAAAAAAAGCTATTCAAGATTTACAAGTAACCTATGAAACTGCTGAAATGAATAAGGCGCTGGATGTAGCACAGGCATTTGTGGGCGATACACCAACTTCTATCTATGTTTTTACAGATACACTTGATAAAAAGCAATTACCGATGGACAATGATTCTGTGAAATGGCTAGTAAGAGGTGCTACAAAAGACTTAACAAATATCGCTATTACCCGCTTTGCTGCTACGACAGATGGACAAGCTTCGTTGGCACTTGTCCAACTCCATAATGATACAAATACCGAGCAAAAGGTAACACTCGCATTGAATAATGCAGAGGGTGAGGAGCTGGTAGCAGAAAGTGTCGTTGTGCCTCCAAATGAAGCCATTACGAAAACATTTAAAGATTTGCCTTTAGCAAAATCGATGACAGCTATTATTGATGCAAAAGATGATTATGACATAGACAATCAACAAACTGTTTTACTACAAACGACTACGTCCAAAATTATTGTTGATCAAGGCTTGCATCAACTGATACAAAAAGGTTTTCAAACAGTTAGTAGTGGCGTGAAAATCGTCCCTTCCTTGCAAGTAGCTGACAATCAAGATGCTACCATAATCACAAACCAATCAGCCTTATTGGAAAAGATGGACAACCCCCTCGTATTATTTGGTCGTGATGATGCAGAAAAAGTAGATGCGAATGGGACGGTAAGCACTAGAAGTGATGCATTATTTGCCTTTAGTGAACTAAAGGATGTTTATGTTAGTGCTGTTTATCCTGGCTTTGCGGACTATGAAACGATTGCTTCTGTTGGAGAAGAGCCATTCATCCAACGCTCCCCTAAAGGAGATATCGTTGTTTTAGCGGATATTGCTGATACAGATTGGCCCTTACATCCATCATTCCCACTATTTCTATGGAGTACAGAGCAGCAGCTAACAGAATCAGTTGGGTCACTTGGGATTTTTTCACCCAATGAACAACGTGCAGTTGCTTTAGCGCAAGGAGACTGGAATGTTTATTCGCAAGAGGACGAGTTTCTTTCGTCTGTTACCAAGGGTATGCTAACTGCGCCCAAACAGCCAGGCATTTATATGGTACGCTCAAATAATGAGGAAAAACAATTGATTGTGCAATTGCAAGCCCAAGAACGTGTTATTGAACAAGGAACAAGCTTTACATTAGGTGATATCTCAGACAACGGAAAGGAAGAAGTGTCGATGACCTCTTTCGTGCCTTGGCTAATTGTAATTATTTTACTATTGCTTGTTTCAGAGTGGGAGGTGCAACGACGTCGTGGATTTACGAATTGATATGCCGTTAGTATTGTTGTTACTCCTTCCATTATTTTTGTATTTTGGATGGACATACTTTCATGAGCGGCGGCGACTCAAAAGAAGTCATATTGTTGTACTTACTATTCGCATAGTGGCAGCAGGCTGTTTAGTTTTTGCACTCGCAGGTCCATATCTATTATTACCAATAAAAGAAGAACAAATTGTTTATTTAGTAGATCGTTCTGCTTCTATGAATGGTACGGAAGATGAGATGGTTCAGTTTATACAGGAGAGCCTACAATCAAAAAAAGAACCACAACTTGGGGGCATTTATTCATTTTCCTCTACTTTACAAACAGAAGCTATTTTGTCTAAAACATTAAAGGAAGTACCAAAACTAACTGAAATCAAAGCTACCGATCAAACGAATATAGAACAAAGTCTACAGCTTGCTTCAGGGATTATAGATCCTAAAAAAGCAACTCGTCTTGTGCTATTAACAGATAGTAATGAGACAAAGGGAGATGCTTTAGAATTTGCTACGAAGTTGAAAGGGTCCAATATTAGTGTGGATATTAAGCCTTTTAGTCAACCCGTTGTCAATGATGTATCACTAAAAAGCTTTGTATCCCCTCAGGTGGCTTATGTTGGAGAGCAACAACAATTAGTGACAGACATATATGCAACCTCAACAGGCCAAGGTGAGCTGTTATTATATGAAAATGATGAGCTTATTCATCGAGAGGCAGTTGAGCTGACAGAAGGCACGAATGTGTTTACCTATAAACATGCAGCAACAGCTGAAGGACTTGTAAAATATGAAGCCGTTGTTCAAGTTGGTCAGGATGCTATTTTTGAAAACAATAAGTTAACTAGTGTCACAATGGTTCAAAGTGAACCACATTTATTAATCGTTAATGGTTATGATACAGCTTCACCCATCGCAGCAGCACTTGGTAGTCAATCCATTGCCTATGATGTTGTAGCACCTAAAAGTCTACCAAATGAACTATCCAGCTATTTGCAATATAATGCTATTATTTTCGACAATGTACCAGGTCATTTAGTAGGTGAAGCAAAAATGAGTGTTATTGAGCAAGCAGTCAAAAACTTTGGAGTTGGTTTTACAATGGTTGGTGGAGAAAATAGTTTTGGTCTAGGCGGCTACTTTAAAACACCGATTGAAACCTTATTGCCAGTGGAAATGGAAATTAAGGGCAAAGAGCAATTACCTTCCTTAGGATTAGTGATTGTACTTGACCGTTCTGGCAGTATGCAAGGCTCGAAGCTAGAGCTTGCTAAGGAAGCTGCGGCACGTTCTGTTGAGATGTTGCGAGATGAGGATACATTAGGATTCATCGCCTTTGATGATCGTCCTTGGGAGATTATAGAGACAGGGCCACTTAGCAGTAAAGAAGAGGCTGTGGATACTATTTTATCCGTAACACCTGGTGGGGGAACAGAAATCTATAGTTCATTAGCTAAAGCCTACGAGAACCTTGCTGATTTAAAGCTCCAACGTAAGCATATTATTCTCTTAACAGATGGGCAATCACAGGCAGGGAACTATGAGGATTTAATTACTGAAGGAAAAGAAGATGGTATAACCTTATCGACAGTAGCGATTGGACAAGATGCCGATGCGAACTTATTAGAAGCACTTAGTGACATGGGCAGTGGACGTTTCTATGATGTCATAGATGAGCAAACCATTCCTTCTATTTTATCTCGTGAAACTGCTATGATTTCCCGTACCTATATTGAGGACAATCCATTTTACCCTGCAATTTATAATGCAGCAGGATGGAACGCACTGTTTGCTAATGGTGTCCCACAAATGAATGCATACATTGGGACAACGGCAAAACAGGGGGCTACTGTCGTAGCAGAAAGCGAAAAGGAAGATCCTGTGTTAGCGCAGTGGCAATATGGTCTTGGTAAAACATTTGCCTTTACATCTGATTCAACGGGTAAATGGACAGGAGATTGGGCAAGATGGCAAAATTGGGGAGTATTTTGGCAAACACTTATTTCTCAAATGCTACCAAGCTACAATGATGTAGCCTATGATGTAAGATTGGAAGCAGATGGTTCCTTTATGATTACAGACCCTACAAATGAAGCTGCATTTTTAGATATTGTTGCAGTAAATGAAGCAGGGGAGGAGCTAGAAACACAACTTGAAACCATTTCCGCATCCCAAGTTCGAGCTGTAGTACAAGCTGAACCTGGATTAATTTTCTTCCGTGTAGCAGATGAAAAGCAGGCCATTTATCAGGCAGGGCTAAGTGTTCCTTATAGTGCTGAATACGAGCTACTCCCTGTAAATAACCAACTGATAGAAGAGTTAACGCAACGAACAGGAGGCACTGTTTTAAGGGAACCACAAGATGTCTTCCGTGACTTTACGACAAAAGGAGCAGATCGGCAAAATATTGCCACATGGCTACTCTTAGCGAGTATGCTTCTTTTCTTTATTGATATTACCATAAGACGTTTTGGTTGGAATTTCCTAACGAATGCGAAGAAAAAAGAGCCGCTGGTTGAGGAAAAAACTATACCAGAAGACACGAATGTAGCACAGTTGTTAAAAGGCATGAAAAAACGATCTTAAAATAGAGGAAGCAGTGCAAACTCGAATAGTTTTGCACTGCTTTTTATATTCCTTGAAATAGAGAGCTCTCCCCTTTGTAAAGAGGGTAAGAATTATCTAAAAAGTAGGCTCTTTGCTCATAAAGAGAAGAAAAGCGCTCCAAATTGGACTACCCCAGCTCAATGAATGCTCATAATTCAATCCCTCTCAATAAAGAGAAGAATGAAACCTCTTTACTAGCTCTGTTTTACGCAAGCTACTCGCAACCATTACACCTAAAATGGCGCCGATTGTACTAGATGTTAAAAAGGCTGGTAGGAAGAAGAATGCTGCTACAGATGTTCCCATGAATAATTTTGCGTAAGGGACGGCAATAAGTGAAGCCAAAATGCCAGTTCCGATAACTTCTCCGATACTAGCTAACCACATTTTATTACTATATTTATAGGCAAAGGCAGCACAGAACGCGCCGATGATACTACCCGGGATGGCTAGTAGAGAGCCTGTTCCAGTAAGAATACGAATGATGGCAGTGACAAAGGCAACTATAACTGTTGGTACGGGTCCAAGTATAATAGCTCCTATCACATTAATCGCATGCTGAACGGGGTAAGCACGTGCGATGCCTGTTGGGATGGATACGAAAGTAGAGCCTGCAACAGCAATGGCTACTAATAAAGCCATGACTGTTAATTTACGAATTGACATAAAGTTCACTCCTTTTGGTAAAGTTGGTGAGGAAAAATAAAAAGGCCACTCCCTTTAAACAATAGGAAGCGGCCTTGCGTGTATATAGTGATAACAGCAAGTAGCGCCACTTCCCTCCGCTAGTGTGAACTAGATCAGGTTCAAAGGGTCCGTATATTACCATATACGTCTCAGCCTTTTAAAGACTCCCCTAGTGGTTAAGATTATTCAATTTAGTGAATCAACAATAATGTAACATACTGCTAAAAATAGTCAATGATTTTTCAGACTATTTTGTATCGGGTTGCATTAAATGAGGTGCTTTTTTCACTGTCCAGATGAGTGCAAGGAAGAAACAAGCTAATAATATGATAGAACCAAAAATATAGGGGCTATTCATATTCCAGTCAAATAATAAACCTGCCAAAGCGGGTCCAATCATATTCCCAAGGCTCATATAGGCATTATTCAAGCCCGCAGCGAATCCCTGCTCTTTTTCTGCAAGTTTTGAGATAAGTGTATTAACAGCTGGACGAATTAATGTCGTTGCTGTAGAGAAAATTGTTGCTACAACTAATATAAGGGCAAAGCCAGAAACAAATAATATTAAGAAAATAGCAACGGATGCAATAAACAAATTAACTAGTACTACTTTCATTTCACCATAACGATTGAACAGTGGTGTAATAATAAACATTTGTACTACTACTCCAAAAGCACCACCAACAACTAATATAATCGCTATATCTACAGGTGTGTAATTAAACTTTTCTGTCACAAATAATGACAATGTCGTTTGGAAATTTGCAATTCCAAACGAGAACACCAGCATAATTATGAGCATAACAAAATAAGGCATATGTATGGAACGAGCCATTTGCTTCGCCAGATTGTCTTGCTTTTGTTTCTGTTGCGCAGTGTTTGGTTTGGTAGAAGGTAATAAAAAGTAAGATAAAATAGATGCTACAATGGCTGCAGCTCCAGCTGTGAAAAATGGGAAATGTAAGCTTACCTTTGCTAAAAAGCCACCAATACCAGGTCCAATCATAAAGCCAAGAGACATAGCGGCACCCAACATCCCCATACCTTTCCCGCGTTCTTCATAGGTTGTGACGTCAGCGACAAAAGCCATAATAGGAGGAGCAACAAATGCAGAACCTAGACCACCTAAAAATCGTGCTAAAAAGAGCATCCATACATCTGTAGCAAGGCCAAATCCGATTTGTGCAAGACCTGTTACGATAAGACCGAAAATGATTAAATTTTTTCGACCGTACTGATCTGAAAGATTCCCAGCAATAGGAGAAAATACGAATTGAGCTAAGGCGAACGTTGCGATTAGCATACCTAGAACTTGTCCTGCTGCACCAAATATTTTTAAATACTCTGGCATGACAGGAATAATAATGCCAATACTCCCCATTGCGATAAACATATTAAACATTAAAATATACAAAGCCGCCTTATTGGACTTCTGCTGGGTCATCGAATGAACCCCCTTTTTGTAATCAAATTTAGTACAGTCTATCATAAAGAATTATTGCTTGGCTAATAGTTAAGATTATCGTACTGGTTCTATATTTAGAATGGTTTTCCACAAAAGTTTTCATCTGCGTACCTAAGGATGATGAAATAATACATTTTAGTCATAAAAATTGAGGGAGGAGAACTATAGAATCGAGCAACAACAATCGATGGATTTCTCTTATAAAAGAAGAATTAAAAAATTTGTGAGTTTGTCTGTAATGGTCTATAAATTGTAGCGACTGTTATAGTAGTGGCATCAAAATTATGGAATACCAAAAGTACACTTATGGCTTATTTATTGTTAATACAATGGATAAAGAAAATATAAATTTATGCAGATTAGATGAAAAAATCTATAGGTAAAGTTTCCTATAACAGATGATGGGAGCATCTATTAAAATTTAGATAAAATATTTTCTAAATATAATAATACAAATAGTCGATTGAAAATGTTCTTATTTAATAGGAAGTTAGATAGGCAGAGAAAAAAACTAGCGAATTGGTGTGAAAACCAATTCGCTAGTTTAATTATCGGATACTCATTTTAAATTCTAAAAATAATTCGTTGTATTTCCCTAAATAATCAGGTCCCAAATTTTTGTAGACCTCTAATGTATCGCGTTGTTCTTCAGAAGGATAGTAGCGTTCGTCGGAAACAACTTCTGCGTCCATCAAGTCCATGGCTGCAATATTAGGAGTAGAGTAGCCTACAAAATCGGCATTTTGAGCACCTGATTCAGCACTTAGCATGAAGTTAATAAATGCGTGGGCACCATCAATATTTTTCGATGTTTTTGGGATGACCATATTATCAAACCATAAGTTTGAGCCTTCCTCAGGTACAGCAAAGTCTAACTCTTCATTTTCATACATCATGTCAGCTGCTTGGCCAGACCATGTAAGGGCAACAGTTGCCTCATTATTAATCATTAACGGTGTAATTTCATCTCCAATGATCGCTTTTACATTTGGTGCGAGTGTGATTAATTTGTCAGTAGCTTCACGAAGTTCCTGATCATCTAGTGAATTCAGAGAATAGCCAAGACTGTTTAAGCCCATGCCCATGACTTCACGCGCACCATCTACTAAAAAGACTTTTCGCTTTAAAGAAGAGTCCCATAGATCGTCCCAAGAGGAGAAGTCTAAGTCTCCAACAAGGCTTGGATTGTAGACAATACCTACTGTTCCCCAAAAATAAGGGACAGAATATTTATTGTTATCATCGAATGGTAAATCTAAAAAGTAAGGATCAATATTTTTTAAATTAGGGATTTTCTTCTTATCTAAAGGAATCAATAATTTTTCTTCCTTCATCTTCTCAATCATATATTCAGAAGGGACAGCAATATCGTAAGCTGTTCCGCCTTGTTGAATCTTTGTCATCATAGCTTCATTGGAATCGAATGTTTCATAGATAACATGAATGCCTGTTTCTTTTTCAAATTCTTTTAACAAATCAGGATCAATATATTCTCCCCAGTTAAAGATGGTTAACGTGTCTTTTCCACTTTTACCGCCACCAGCACTTAAGGCATCAGCCGCGTAGAATAAAAGGGCTGAAACGAAAAGGATGGCGATGGTAGCTTGAATTAGTGACTTCATCGTTGACCCTCCATTCTTTTACTCGTACGACTAGTAATGAAATAATAACCAACAACAACTAAAACCGTAACAAAGAATACTAAACCAGAAATTGCATTCACCGTTAGAGAAATTCCTGCGCGGGCCATTGAATAAATTTCTACGGATAAAGTACTAAAGCCATTACCTGTTACAAAGAATGTCACGGCAAAATCATCTAATGAATACGTAAGGGCAAGGAAGAAGCCTGCAAAAATACCTGGCTGAATATAAGGAAGAATGACACGCATCATAACGTCCTTTTTCGTTGCTCCTAAATCTAATGCTGCATCGATTAATGAGTTATTCATTTCTAGTAGCTTTGGTAAAACCATTAATACCACAATCGGTACACTAAATGCGACATGCGCTAATAAAACAGATGCAAAGCCCAGTTTAATGCCTACCATTGTAAATAAAATTAAGAAGCTAGCCCCGATAATAACGTCTGGGCTGACGATTAAGACATTGTTTAAGGATAATAAAGTATTACGCATTTTAGAATCCTTAACCGTCACAATCCCAATTGCTCCCAGCGTACCAATAATAGTAGAAATGAGAGCAGAAAGTAATGCCACGATGACCGTATTTATTAATATAACAAGAAGACGTGAATCTTCAAAAACAGCTTGATAATGCTCCAAAGTAAAGGATTCAAAATTATTCATGGAGCCGCCACTATTAAACGAGTAAAAGATTAAATAGAAAATTGGAGCATAGAGAACGATAAAAACAATTGTTAAATAGACTTTGGCTGAAGCAGATAGTTTGTTCATCGTACGCCACCCCCTTTATCTTTTTGTCCCGTAATTAGCATGATAATCACCATGAATAAAATTAAGAATACAGCAATAGTGGAACCCATACCCCAATTTTGTGTCACAAGGAATTGCTGTTCAATCGCTGTGCCTAGAGTAATGACACGGTTCCCTGCAATTAAGCGAGTAATCATGAACAGGGATAGGGCAGGGATAAAGACGACTTGAATACCAGATTTAACGCCATCCATTGTCAATGGTAAAACAACACGACGGAAGGTTGTAAAAGCCGAAGCACCTAAATCACGTGCTGCATAAATGAGTGTTGGGTTTAAACGATCTAAAGAATTGAAGATCGGTAAAATCATAAATGGAATAAAGATATAGACCGACACAAAGACAAAGCTAATATCGGTAAAGAGCATTTGCTTTGGATCAAAGCCAAATACTTCGATAAATGCATTAATAGGCCCGTATAACCCAAAGATGCCGATAAAGGCATATGTTTTTAACAAAAGATTAATCCATGAAGGAATAATAATAAGTAGAAGCCAAAGTTGTTTATGCTTTGTCTTCGTTAAAAAATAAGCAGTTAGGTATGAAATTAATAGTGTAAAGAATGTAATTAAAAATGCATACCAAAACGAGCTCAAAGTCATCTTTAAGTAAACCGAAGAAAAGAACGCTTTGTAGTTATCGAGCGTAAAGTTGCCATGTAAATCAAGCAGGGAATAATAAACAACGAGTGCAATTGGCGCGATAACGAAAAAGGCAATCCATAACACATATGGAAATAACGCTGATTTCGATGTTTTAGTTTGCATCTTCATCGTCTCCATACGATTCTAATCGTTTATCAAACTCTTCCTCTGTTTCGTTTAAGCGCATTACGTGAATCGCCTCAGGATCAAAGTCTAAACCAATCTCAGTCCCTACTTCTGCTTTCTTCAATGAATGGACTAGCCACTCATTACCATCTTTATCATATGTGGATAATTCATAATGTACCCCTCGGAATAATTGTGTATCCACTTTTACCACAAGTTTGCCTTTATCAATTGTTGTCATTTCTAAATCTTCTGGTCGAATGACAATATCTATTTTTTCATTTGGCTTCATCCCTTGGTCAACACATTCAAAAACATTGCCAGCAAATTCAACCTTGAAATCCTCAATCATCACGCCAGGTACAATATTGGATTCACCAATAAAATCAGCAACAAAGCGGTTAATCGGTTCATCATAAATATCCACTGGTGTACCTGATTGCTGAATTTGGCCTTCACTTAAGACAAAAATTTCATCACTCATGGCAAGTGCTTCTTCCTGATCATGTGTAACAAAGACAAATGTTTTGCCAAGACGTTGCTGTAATTCACGTAGCTCATATTGCATTTCTGTACGTAGCTTTAAGTCTAAAGCTGAAAGTGGCTCATCCAGTAAAATTACTTCAGGGTCATTGACAATGGCACGTGCAATCGCGACACGTTGTCGTTGTCCACCAGACATTTCAGATATTTCGCGGTTACCATACCCTGCCAAATTGACAAACTTTAAGGCTTCAGCTACACGCTCTTTTATGTCCTTTTCAGGAAGCTTTTTAATACGTAGGCCAAATGCGACATTTTCAAACACATTTAAATGAGGGAACAGCGCATAATCCTGAAAAACAGTATTAACTTGACGTTCATTGGCAGGAACTGCATTAATCTTTTTATCATGGAAAAATACATTTCCTGTTGTAGGTTCCGTAAATCCTGCAATAATTCGTAAAATGGTTGTTTTACCACAACCTGATGGACCAAGGAGTGTATAAAATTTCCCTTTTTCAAGCTCCAAATTGATATTTTTTAAAACGACGGTGCCGTCACTATATGACTTTGAAACATTTTCAAAGCGGATAATTGAATTGGTTGTCATGGATGCGCCTCCTTAAGCTATAAATAAGAATCTGTTGCGACAAGTAAAATTTTTGTTTCATCATCATGTGCATTAAAAATCTGATGATGGTCTGTCGCGTCATAATAAAGTGCGTTACCTTCACTTGCGATATACTGTTCATTCCCTAAAACGAGACGAATACGCCCTTTAACCACATAAATAAATGTTTCAGAAAGTGAAGGCTCAAACTGTTTGAACTCGCCATCTGCCGCAAAGGTTAAGAAAATGGGTTCCATCTCTTTTTCATTCGAAGTAGGAATCAGCCATTGAATTTCATATTTTTTTTCTTCATCTGTATAGGTAGATTGATCTTCCTCTGTATAAACAACCTTTTGTTCAGGTGATTCATCATCAAAAAAGTCTTTGGGTCTTGACCCTAATACTTCTAATATTGAAAATAATGTTTCAATTGAAGGTGAGTTTAGATCCCGTTCTAATTGGGAAATATAACCTTTGCTTAAATCTGTACGTTCTCCAAGTTCCTCTTGGGTAAGACCTTTTTTTAAACGAAGCGCTTTAATTTTTGCTCCTATTTGCATCTTTTCCCTCCTAAGAGAAGTTTAGCAATGATAAACTTTTGAAATATGAAGTTTACTTTAACGAAACTTTTAGTTTACTAAAACCATTACAATTATACATAATAATAAAAAATTTGCAATCGTTTTTCGTGAAAAAAATAGCTATAAAAAGTTGTGAAAAGGGGTATAAATGAAAATGAGAAAAATTTTGAATAGTGTAGAATATTATTGTCAAAGATAGCTTGTAGATAGACAGTAGCAATAATTCCAGTTATGGATTTGACGAATTTTTGTCAATCCATTTCAATCATCCAAACGGGCGGAGTTTACTTGTTTGAAAAACTGCGGTTACTCTGCTATCGTAGAAGACGAGTTCGCTAGTGCGAATGGAATATATAAACTACATATTTATTCGGAGGGATTTATTATGGCAGAACGCATGGTAGGTAAACAAGCACCTGACTTTACAATGGAAGCAGTACTTTCAGACAAATCATTTGGTAAAGTATCATTAGAAGATATTAAAGCACAAGATAAATGGACAGTTCTTTTCTTCTATCCAATGGACTTTACATTTGTATGTCCAACTGAAATCACTGCAATGAGCGATCGTTATGACGAGTTCGAAGACTTAGATGCAGAAGTAATCGGTGTTTCTACTGACACAATCCATACACACTTAGCATGGATTAACACAGACCGTACGCAAAATGGTCTTGGTGAATTAAAATACCCATTAGCTGCTGATACAAACCATCAAGTATCTAAAGAATATGGTGTATTAATTGAAGAAGAAGGTATCGCATTACGTGGTTTATTCATCATCAACCCAGAAGGCGAATTAAAATACCAAACAGTATTTGATAACAACATCGGCCGTGATGTTGATGAAACACTACGTGTACTTCAAGCACTACAAACTGGTGGTCTTTGCCCAGCTAACTGGCGTCCAGGCCAAGCAACTCTATAATTTAAATAGAGGATTATGCGAAAAATTAAAAGTCCCCACGACAAGCTTGTGGGGACTTTTAACTGAATTTTTGTTTTGGGAAAGAGTTTTTTTACCCCGTTATCTAAATATTTGAAGACAAACGATCTTTTAGAGGAGGATTTTTATGAAACTTCGTGAACAAATGCCTGAATTAGTTGGCGCAACGACTTGGTTAAATGGTGAAGTAACTAAAGCAGAATTAGTAGGCAAAAAACCAACATTAATCCACTTCTGGTCAGTAAGCTGTCATTTATGTAAAGAAGCAATGCCAGATGTGAACAATTTCCGCGATCAATATAAAGATGAATTAAACGTTGTAGCAGTACATATGCCACGTTCTGAGGCAGATACTGATTTAGATACAATTAAAGCAGTAGCAGCAGAGCATGATATTGTACAACCAATCTTTGTAGACAGTGAAATGAAGCTAACAGATGCTTTTGAAAACCAATATGTTCCAGCATATTTTGTGTTCGATAAAGATGGACAGCTGCGTCATATGCAAGCTGGTGGTAGTGGTATGAAAATGCTAGAAAAGCGTGTAAATCGCGTTTTAGATGAGATGCGTAACGCTGAATAATAACGATATGTTGAAGACGGGGATTGAGATCCTCGTCTTTTTTGTTGTCCACCATTGACGAATTGGCTCTTGTTTTGACAATACATATCGCAGAGAATAGGCTACAATGGTGGTATAGTAGTTTTCGGAGGGATTTTTATGATGAAAAAAGAGTTTGCAGTCATAGGGCTTGGACGTTTTGGAGGTAGTATTGTTCGTGAATTAATGAGTCAGGGCGCACAGGTAATGGCAATTGATCATTCTTCAGAGCGTGTAGATGAGTTTGCTTCCATTGCGACACAAGCTGTTATTGCAGATTCAACCGATGAATCGGTGTTGAAT
Organism: Lysinibacillus sp. HST-98; assembly: GCF_016757845.1. Classification (NCBI taxonomy): domain Bacteria; kingdom Bacillati; phylum Bacillota; class Bacilli; order Caryophanales; family Bacillaceae; genus Lysinibacillus; species Lysinibacillus sp. HST-98. The sequence goes on along the minus strand of NZ_JAENHX010000007.1, from coordinate 169,599 downwards.
TCATTAGGTATTCGTAATTTTGAGCACGTGATTGTAGCAATTGGGGAAGATATACAAGCAAGTATATTAACAACAATCATTTTGAAGGAAATTGGTGTTGAGCAAATTACAGTAAAAGCTCAAAACGATTACCATGAAAAGGTTTTACGTAAAATTGGCGCAGATTTTGTCGTCCATCCAGAGCGAGATATGGGTATTCGTATTGCTAATAATATGTTGTCGAATACTGTTCTAGATTATTTAGAGCTATCAGATGAACACTCCATTATGGAATTAAAGGCTAATGATGCGATTGCTGGCTATTCCATTATGGATTTAGATATTCGCGCTAAATATGGCATCAACATTGTAGGAATTAAACGTGGGGCTGATATTATCGTATCTCCACAGGCTAGTGACAAGATTTTATTAGGAGATATTATGCTTGTTATAGGCGCTGATGTTGATATAAATCGCTTTGTTAAAAAGGCCTTGAACGGGTAAGGGCAAATGACGAAACGCAGATGGAGACTTGTTATATTCGCTGGTATTTTATTAGTCGGTGCTTTTATTATGCAAAACAGAGAAAAAAGTGAAGATGAAGCAATTTCTCTTGTTCTAGATCATGCCACAGAAATTGACCACATTGAATTATTCCAAGGAGATCAATCACTATTTCGTGCTACAGGCGATGAAGCACAAGACTTTATTGAGAAATATCCTTTAAGTCATGTAAGGAAGCTTTCCAAAAAGGAAAGAACTATTTTTGAAGAAAAGCCTGTATATCATATCGTTTATAAAATGAAGGGTAAGCCTCTTTATGAGGTAGAAATATTAAAAGTGGCTATTAGTTCTGAACTTGATGAAGAGTTACAGCAAATGGTTTTTCGTGTGGATGATGCACAATATTTGGTTTATTGGGCAAAAGAGAAAAAGGTACTCGAACAATCGACCAACACGCAACGATTACTTGAACAATACGGGCAATAATGCAGGTAGTGATACAGCAATTCATGCTGGTCACTACTTTTTTATACTATTTTTAAGAAAAAATTGGAAAAAAGATTTGATTTCATCGTGAGAGTTAGATTAAACTTTGACATAAAGAAGGGGGCTAGTTGTTATGAAAATCATGTCAACTAATTGTGTAATCGAACAATTACAACCAGAGCATTTTACAGATATACAAAAACTCTACTCTAATAAACAAGTTCGAACTTATCTCGGTGGTGTTCCATCAAACAGCTATATAGAAGCATCTTTTAAAGGCATGCTAGAAGCGCCATTCCCTAATACATATTTATATATCACCTTAAAGGAGACAGGTGAATTTATAGGTCTTGTCTCGATCGATGAATACCATGATAAGGAGTTATATGAGCTTTCCTATCAATTTTTACCTCAGTTTTGGGGGAGGGGGTTAGCTTTTGAAGTGCTAACGCAGGTAATTCAGGATGGTTTAAATTATCTGAATATAGAATCTATTGTGGCGGAAACACAAACAGCGAACAAGGCATCATGTCGCTTGCTCGAAAAATTAGGAATGAAGAATGTACAGGTGTTAGAAAGATTTGGGCAGGAACAAGCTGTCTATGAATTAAGTAAAAATAATGAACCGATAAGACAAATCATTGCCCTATCAGGTGGTGGGTTTTCTCAGCAGAACCCTTCATTTATCGATGAGTACATTTTACGACAAACTCAGAAAAATGAACGAGTTAAAATTTGTTTTATTCCCACAGCAAGTAATGATGCACAAGGGTATATCGAGAAGTTTTATGCAGCATTCCATCATTGTGATGCAACCCATATCTTGCAAAAAGATATGCGTGATAGAAGCATTCGAGAAAAATTATTAGCGCAGCATATTATCTATGTGGGTGGTGGGAATACAGGCTATCTTCTTGAAAAGTGGCGAGAATATGGTTTTGATGAATTGTTAAAGGAAGCTTATCAAAAAGGGATTATATTAGCTGGCATCAGTGCTGGGGCAATGTGCTGGTTTGAAAAATGCTATAGTGAAAATACATATGATGATTTTGAGGAATGGAATGGCTTAGGGCTATTATCAGGTACCTATTGTCCCCATTATAATGATCAAGAGAGAAGGAGGGCATTTGATCGCTGGATAAAAAATCATCCCACATTACAAGAATACGCACTCATAGATACTGAGACACTCCATTTTAGGAATGAAAAGTTAGTAGCTAAAATTCAAAGCTATTAGAAGGGAGGAAGAAAGTATGAGAATTCCAGCAAAACTAACACTGGGTGATGAGATTCGTGTTATTGCTCCAAGTAGAAGTGCCCAAGTTTTAAAAGTAGAGATGGTTGAACAAACGAAGATCATATTGGAAAGATTAGGGTTTCGCGTATCATTTGGTGCCCACATTTTTGAATGTGATTTGCAGCACTCTTCATCCATCATGCACCGTGTTGTGGATATACATGAAGCTTTTCGAGATCCACAAGTGAAGGCGATACTCACGGTGATTGGGGGATACAACTGTAATGAAGTTTTACCTTATTTAGATTATCAAATGATTGCTGAAAATCCGAAGATACTTTGTGGGTTTAGTGATATCACGGCCTTATCTACAGCTATTACTACAAAATGCGATTTTATCACTTATTCAGGGCCACATTTTTCTAGCTTTCGTATGGTGCAAGCACAAGAATATCAGCTTTCCTATTTTCAAAAATGTTTAATGGAGAAGAATCCATTTTCTCTAGTTGCGTCTAGCATTTGGAGTGATGATGCATGGTATATTGATCAGGAAAATCGTCATTTTGAGGCAGCCAGCTGGAAGGTCTATTCGGAAGGCGCAGTGAGTGGACAGCTTTATGGTGGTAATTTATGTACGTTAAATTTATTGCAAGGAACAGCTTACATGCCTGATTTATCGAATTGTATTTTATTTTTAGAGGATGATGAGCTTGTGAATCCTGCCATTTTTGCACGTGATCTCACGTCATTATTGCAAGCAACGACTACAATTAAAGGATTGGCAATAGGTCGATTTCAACGAGCTTCTGCGATGACAGAAGAACAATTACATTTTATTTTAGACAAGCATCCACTATTAAAAGCTATCCCTGTATTATATGATGTGGATTTTGGTCATACTCAGCCGATTTTTACATTCCCTATCGGTGGCAATGTCCATATAAATACAAAAGAATTGAGGATTCAGGTGACTATATTTTAGAAGGAGAACGTGTCCAACATGATCATACGAGAAGCAACCCGACATGACAGTGAACGAATTATAACTGTTATGACAAATGCAGAGGCATCAAATTTTATGTTATTTGGACCAGGTGAGAGCAATTTTGCACCTAAGCCATTTGGGGAGTATATAGACAAGCTATATCATAGTCACCACTCAGCTTTGTTCGTAGCTGAAATGGATGAGCAGGTTGTGGCGTACTTAATTGTACAAGGCAATGAGCCGAAAAGAATTGCTCACCGTGCTTATCTTGTCATAGGCATACATAGTGACTATAGAGGAAGAAAAATTGGAACGGCTTTATTTCAACACGTAGAAAATTGGGCAATGGAGAATGGTGTACATCGTCTAGAATTAACCGTCATGGAAAATAATGAGGCTGGTGTTGCTTTATATAAGAAAATGGGCTTTGATATCGAGGGAACGAAGCGGGCTTCGTTGTATGTAGATGGACAATATATTAATGAATACTATATGTCAAAACTATTGATTGGGAAAGGAACTAACGTATGACTTCAAAAGTAAACATCGGCATTTATTCACCGTCCTCCCCAGCAACGGTGACGGCTTTGGAACGATATGAACGTGCTAAAGCATTTCTCGAGAATAAAAATTTTCGAATCGTGACAGGTTCTCTAACTGGTAAATCCGATTATTATCGTTCAGGTTCGCCAAAAGAAAGAGCAGAAGAATTGAATGAGTTATTACGCAATCCAAATGTGGATATGATTATGTCTACAATAGGAGGCACCAATGCCAATAGCATGCTACCTTATATTGATTATGAGGCTTTTCATCAACATCCCAAAATGGTCGTAGGTTATTCGGATGCAACGGCCGTTCTACTGGCACTTTATGCAAAGACAGGTATTTCAACTTTTTATGGTCCAGCCCTCGTACCTTCCTTTGGTGAGTTTGAACCATTAGTAAATGATACCTTCAAATTTTTTGAGCATTATTTCTTTAAACCCCAAGCATTACCTTACGAAATTCCAATCCCTTCTTATTGGTCGGATGAACCTGTTAATTGGCTTGAGAAGACAGTGGATAAAAAACTCCAAAAGAATGAATGGTTAGCGATTCAGGGTGGGGTTGCTGAAGGAAGGTTAATTGGTGGGAATGCCAATGCCATGTATGGATTTATTGGTACGCCGTATTTCCCTAAAATTGTGGAAGGTGATATTTTATTAGTGGAGGACTGTTTAAAAAATGCTGCTGTTGTTGAAAAGAATTTTGCAATGCTAAAATTGCATGGTGTCTTTGACAAAGTTAGTGGGATTATTTTGGGGAAACATGAATGCTACGATGATTTAGGAACGGGTCGACAGCCATATGATATTCTACTTGAACAATTGGATGGAATAAAGATTCCTATATTAGCAGAGGTGGATATTTGTCATACACATCCTATGCATCCAATTGCGATAGGCAAACGAGTAAGGATAGATGCCACAGCTAAAAAGATATACTGTATAGAAAGATGGTTGTAATGATAAAGCCTTGCAAATCTTAGCAAGGCTTTATTTTCTAGAGGTTTCTATAATCTTCATCAGTTATAGCGTACATTTTTACATTTTGGTATTGTCCCTTAACAAACATACTTTTCCGTAATAGCCCTTCAAACTGCATACCTGACTTCTCCATAACCTTTTGGGATCCAATATTTTCTTCAAAACATCGTGCTTGGATACGTACTAAATCTAATTCATTAAAACCGAAGTCAATGAGTTTTTTCGTTGCTTCTGTTGTAAACCCCTTATTCCAAAAATCCTCAGAAAGCACATAGCCAATTTCCGCGTATTTATGGGTATCATTAATCGTGACAAAATCAATCGTTCCAATAATTGTGCCTGCATATTCAATACCCCATAACATCAGATTGCCTTGCTGATAACCGTCAAATATTAATGCCATAAAAGCCTTTGTGTCCTCTAAGCTAGTGTGTGCTTGCCATGTCACATAACGCGCCACATTTTCACTGGAAGAGTAGTGAAACATTGCTTCTAAATCCTTATGTGTAATAGGTCTTAATAGTAACCTTTCCGTTTTCATAATTGGTATGTTACTCATGATTTACCCCCTTTAACAAATAGTATATAAAAAAATCGACCTATAATAATGAATTAGGTCGACTTTTTTATTTATTCATTTTTGTAGCACGATAATTAAAAATTTCACCTTCACATTATGGATAGCGCTTATCTGTTGCTGAGGAATCCTTAGTTTTGGTTTTATGTTGTTCATCTTTTACTTTTTCATTCAATTCTTCGACAGGTATTGGATCTACTGTTTTCATGTCCTCGTGTTTATCAAAAATGCTTTCTTTATCTGTATCCAATACATCAGGGTTATTCGTATTACGTGTTTTCGCCTGTTTTTTATCATTCATTCACTATCACCTCTTACTATTAACTTTCACTTTTTTACTAGAGTGTAAACATTTTATTTTGAGTGATAGTGTAAGCTAAATGTTTGTTGTTAGCGCCAAACCATAAGTACATAGCTTTTACTTGAATGATAAAGAGTGTAGTGAAACAGAGATGGCTATCATTCCTACCATTTTTCTTAGGAAGAAATAGTGGTCTTTCCTTGCAGTGCACGTTCTTCCATAGCTATATCAAACTCTTTTTCAGATTTTGACACGACAACACAAGCTACACCATTACCAATTAAATTAGTTACAGCACGAGCCTCAGACATAAAGCGATCTACACCGATTAACAGCGCTATTCCTTCCACTGGTATCATTGGGAAGGCAGCCAAAGTTGCTGCTAATGTAATAAAACCTGAGCCTGTTACACCTGCTGCACCTTTAGAAGTAATCATTAAAATTCCGAGCAGTGTAATGATTTGAATCCAAGTTAGCTCCATTCCATATGCTTGTGCGATAAACAATGCAGCCATGGACAGGTAGATGGAAGTTCCATCTAGATTGAAGGAGTACCCAGTAGGAATGACTAAACCTACAACCTGCTTCGAGCAACCATAGTTCTCAAGCTTTCGCATCATAGATGGCAGAGCTGATTCAGAAGAGGAAGTCCCAATTACTAAGAAAATCTCATCTTTGATATAAGCGATAAATTTAAAGATGTTGAATCCAAAGAACTTTGCAATGGCACCTAAAATAAAGACAACAAATAAAAACATTGTTATATATACGGCAGCCATTAATAAACCTAGATTACCTAAAGATTTTAAACCAAAATTCCCAATTGTATAGGCCATTGCACCAAAAGCTCCGATTGGTGATATTTTCATAACCATACTTACAATCTTGAAGAATATCTCTGCTACTTGCTCAAAGAATGTGATGACTGGTTTTGCGGGTGCGCCTATTGAAGCAGCTGCTAAGCCAAATAAAACAGCAGAGAATAGGACTGGTAATAACTGACCTGTTGCCAATGCACCAACTACATTTTCTGGAATAATACTAGAAATGAAGGCACCCAAGCCCTGCTCAGATTCAGCTGCAGCAGTTGTATATTTTGAAATATCAGCATCAGATGCACCTGATGTATCCAAGCCTGTACCAGGACTTACGATTAAAGCAACAGCAATTCCGATTGCTAATGCAATTGTGGAAACTATTTCGAAGTAAAGCAATGCCTTTCCTCCGATTTTCCCGACCTTTTTCATATCTCCCATACTGCCGATTCCAATAACGACTGTTAGGAAAATTATAGGGGCAATTAACATTTTAATTAATTTGATGAATAGGTCTGCTAAGATTTTCAAGCTGGCACCGAACTCGGGAAAAATGGCTCCAACAATGATCCCAAGAATGATAGCCACTATAACCTGAACAGTCAAATTTTTCAGTAACTTCATTTTTTGCTACCTCTTTTCTAAATTTTCTCTTTGATATCGCTTTCACTAAAAGTATCATAGCGAATATTTCTTTAAAAAAGAGATTTAGAAAATAAGAAACATATCGTTCATTAAGTACATTTACTTACAATTACATATAAATATAGTAATATCAATAACTATTCCTGTTATGGTACGCTATAGTTCATTAATGATTGTTATAATACAAAAACATAGAGTGATAATTAAGTTCTTTTTAAATTATCAATTTATAATATTGTTCATTAAATTCAATATTTTCTGCTACTTATATAGACTAAAGGTGTTGTCAAAAGATTTTTTTGCAGATAATCTTAAAACTAAATATGTGTGCCAGTGATTATGAGAATGCAAATTTGAAAGGAAGGAATTTTTTAATGATGAAAATGCCTGTGAACGGCAAAATACTGTTAGTGACATTTTTAATCATTGCACTCTCCTTTTTACTAGGTGGTATTTTCTTACTCGGTAACCTATTATCTGAACAGGAAAGAGATTTTGGACAGCGGGCAATGCTTGTGGCAAGAACTGTATCAAATGTACCAGAGCTTAGTGTACATTTGGAAAATGACAATATAAAAGAATCTGCAAAAAGTATTAATAAAATTGTAGATGGCATTAGAGTGATTCATAAGGCCGAGTATATTGTTGTAATGAATATGGAACGTATTAAACTATCACACCCAGTAAGTAAAGAAATAGGAAAACGCAGTGAGTCGCAGGATTTAAACGCCGCATTTAGTGAACATTATTATGTATCAAAGGCACGTGGAGAATCAGGTGTTATGATAAGGGCTTTCGTGCCAATTATTAATGATAAAAGGGAACAAGTGGGCATTGTAGTCGTTGGCTATTCCTTACCAGATTTTATGGAAATGTTACAAAGTTATGAGCGAGAAATTATGATAACTATTATTATATCGCTGATTTTCAGTATTTTCGGTGCCTATACACTTGGACGACATATAAAAAAACAAATGTTTGGGCTTGAACCTCATGAAATTGCAAAAATGTATGTGGAAAGAACAGAGACCTTTAATGCCATGCATGAGGGAATAATAGCGGTCGATAAGGAAATGAATATCACCATTTTTAATGAAAAAGCGGCCGAAATTTTAGGGGTTACTAGGAAAATAGAGGACTGTATTGGACAAAAGATTTATGACGTTTTGCCTGATACCCGTCTGCCTGAAATTGTTGAAACAGCAACACCTGTTTATGATCAAGAGCTTTACATTAATCATCATAGTATCTTAAGTAATCGTGTACCTATTATTGTGAATGGAGAGCTAGTTGGTGCAGTTGCTATGTTTAAGGATTTAACAGCTGTGAAAAAGCTTGCGGAGGAAGTAACAGGTGTAAAGGCCTTTGTTCAAGCATTACGTGTACAAACCCATGAGCATAAAAATAAGATTCATACGATTGCGGGACTACTGCAATTGGGGCATACAAAGCAAGCACTTGAATATGTTACTGTTACTACTGAAAATGAAGCCTCATTGACGAAGTTTTTAAATGAACGCTTTCATAATGAAAATATTTCAGGTTTGTTATTAAGTAAAGTAAGCTATGGAAAAGAATTGGGCATTGAGGTTGAAATTGATCGGAAAAGTCATTTTAAACGCTTTCCACCTCTATTAGATCATCATGATTTTGTTGTGTTGTTTGGCAATTTAATTGAAAATGCTTTTGAGGCTTTAAATGTCCTTTCGAAGGAAGAAAAATATGTTGCCATCTCTGTAGACGAGCATGATGGCGTCTTAGCGATTGCAGTTACCGATAATGGAATTGGCATGACCAAAGAGGTGCAGGAGCGTATGTTTGAAAATGGATTTTCGTCCAAGGCTAGTGAAAATCGAGGCATTGGCTTGCATTTAGTCTATGAAATTGTAAGAAAAGGCAATGGAGATATTGAAATAACAAGTGAATTTATGAAAGGAACAAGTTTCTTAATTTTATTTGAGTTAGGAGAAGTATAAATGGATGTAATAAATGTCTTATTGATTGAAGATGATCCAATGGTACGAGAAGTGAACAGACAATTTATTGAACAAATCAAAGGTTTTTCATTAGTTGGCTATGCTAGCAATGGAATTGAGGGAATTCAAAAAATTAAACAATTAACCCCAGAGCTTGTCTTTATGGACATTTTTATGCCAGAGCAGGATGGCATTATTACGTTAGGGAAAATCCGAGAAGAGCATATTCATGTTGATGTTATTGCTGTAACAGCTGCGAATGATATGCCCACAGTGCAGCGAATTTTACACTTAGGTGTCTATGATTATATTATGAAGCCTTTTACGTTTGAGCGGATTGAGCAGACTTTAAAAAATTATCAAAGCTATAGAAGGAAAATAAGTGGCATGCAAGATTTAACTCAGCATGATGTCGATCATTTAATGCAACAGCGTCTTCCTGAACAAATTATAGTAGAAACAACAGGAATGGATGCCATTCTTATGGAAGAACTCCCAAAAGGGTTTAATCGAGCTACCTTAGATAAGGTACTTGCATATATAAAAAAAAGTGGCGAGGCAGTATCAGCGGAGGAGGTATCAGCATATATAGGTACAGCACGTGTTACAGCTAGACGCTATCTAGACTTTTTAGAAAAGCAGAAACTATTAAAAGTAGATATACAATATGGAAACGTAGGACGTCCTATTCATCGTTATTATATTTAATGATTAGTTACCTAAAATTTTTAGCCGAAATAGTAAATTTTAGGAGGCGTTCTAAAAGCTTTATTTACGAGAATGCAAGAAGCTCCATATCCCGATACATAAGAGGCATTAGGTAAATTTGAATATCATGGAGTAGAAAGAAGCCTCCTTATTAAGGTATGCTTTAAAATGATTATTTTTATTGAATATGGACATTTTTATTTCTCTAATATATAAGGGAAATGAAAATGTCTTTTTGGGGTGATGGGATAGGAGTAGGAAGGTGAGGAAAATTGTTCAAATTGTTTGTTGATTAGTATGAATAGTAGTACTTTACTTTGACAATACATATAGCAAAGATATATTACAATATGGAAATAGTCAGTTACCTAAAAAATAAACTGATTTAGGTAATAGAAGTATTAAGTTAGCTCATGGGAAGTAGGTTAGGCATATGTTTAACGTCCGAAAAGAGACATTATTGAAATTTTTAAAGATTCTATTTCCAATATTACTTTTGGTGGTAGCTATTTATGAAATCCAACAGTCAGTGAGTGGAATAGATGTTCATTTACTAAAAGAAGAAGTGAACGAGCTTCAGCTATGGGAACTTTTATTGATTTTCCTAATCACCTTTTTCGCGATTACACCAATGATTTTTTATGATGTTATTTTAGCAAATATATTAGGTATCAACATCAATAAACGTAATTTGCTCAATCATTCATTTATCGTAAATACTTTTTCAAACCTTATTGGCTTTGGAGGGTTAGTTGGTATATTCTTACGTGATTATTTTTATTCCAAATATAAAGACGATAAGGAAGGTATGATAAGAAATATTGCTTCGGTCACCCTGTTCTATTTAACAGGGATTTCTTTGTTAACGTGGATTATGTATATATTCTTTTGGGATTTCCCGTTGCTAAAAGAAGAACGATGGTTATCGATTGCAGTTGTTCTTGTCAGCCTATATGTACCAGCTTTTTGGGCGATGTATATGATTCGATATAAAAAGGAAAGCTCTTTAAAACCAAAAATATCACTTCAATTGATGGTTACTTCAATAGCTGAGTGGCTTGCTGTATTTTTCGTAATCTGGGCTTTAACGCTTATTTTAAAGATTCCAATAGAATTATCCACATTAATTCCTATATTTTTAATTGCTTCTAGTGCAGGAATAGTCAGTATGATACCTGGCGGAGTTGGCTCCTTTGATCTCGTTTTTTTGTGGGGAACACAAAGTATAGGAATTGCTGATGAAAAAGTGTTGTTTCTATTAATTCTGTACCGTGTTGGCTATTTTGTTTTACCATTTTTTGTTTCCGCTCTCTTATTTATTAAAGAATATTGGATGCGGTGGAATCAATCATGGGATGACTTACCAAATATTATTTTTCAGAAACTAAGCCATATGCTATTAACAATATTGGTGTTTATTTCTGGCATTATTTTATTACTATCTGCAGCAATGCCAGGGGTGCTAAGTCGTCTAAAAATTGCTCAGGAATTTTTATCCTCACCAATCATGAATGTCTCACACCAAATGACGGTAGCGGCAGGCTTTATCCTCCTAGGGTTATGTAGGGGGATAAAATACAAAGTAAAAAGGGCATATCAGCTCGCTATAGTAGTGCTAAGTAGTTCGGCGATATTTTCTATTTTTAAAGGCCTTGATTATGAAGAAGCTATTTTTTTGGTAATAGTCACAGTGTTATTAATGGTTTCCAAAAAGCAGTTTTATCGAGAAAGTTATGTTTTGACATGGGGAATTGTCATACTTGACCTTGCTATAGTAACAGTTATTACAGCTATGTATGTGGTAATTGGTTATGTCAATTTACCTTCTGCCAAAATTCATTTTCCTAGTGCCTTACAGGAATTTATTATAACCGATTATCAAGACCTTTTTTATAGTGCTATTATCGGTATTCTTATCGCCATTGTTATTTTTTATATAGGTTATTTTATACGTACACCTAAGAAAATGGTAAAACTTTTATCCAATGAGCATGAGGAAGCCATTAAAAATCATTTGACGACCTATAAAGGAACAGAGTATTCACATCTGATTTTTTTGCATGATAAATTTGTACATTGGAATGAAAAAGGAACTGTTTTATTCTCTTATCAAATTTATGCAGATAAGATTATCGTTCTTGGAGATCCAGTTGGAAATGAATCCGATTTTTTATCTGCTATCCAAGAATTTTTGGAATTGGCAGATAGGCATGGTTATACACCTGTCTTTTATGAGATTAACAATAAAATTTTCTCTGCATTACACGAATATGGATATAGTTTCTTTAAGCTTGGTGAGGAAGCCTTTGTAGATTTAGAGAAATTTACATTCACAGGTAAAGAAATGAAGGGGAGTCGAGCGATAAAAAATAAGTTTGAAAGAGAAAATTATATAGTGGAAATACTGAGTCCTCCGTATTCTCAGGAAGTCATGAAGGAATTGAAAGAGGTATCAACAAAATGGTTGCAGGGAAGGGCGGAGAAAGGTTTTTCGCTTGGTTTTTTTGATGAACACTATTTAAGCACTTCCAATATTGCTGTTTTACGTGGCACGCAAGGAACGTTCGGCTTTGCTAGTATTATGCCTATGTATGATCAAGGAGAAAGGATTTCAGTAGATCTGATACGTTTTAAGCCAGGCTCACCATCTGGAACAATGGATTTCATTTTCTTATCACTATTTGAATGGGCAAAATCAGAAGGCTATCGTGTCTTTAATATGGGGATGTCGCCTTTATCCAATGTCGGACAGTCTAGGTATTCCTTTTTAAGTGAAAAAATAGCTGCACAAATCTTTCTACATGGACAGCATTTCTATCATTTTAAAGGATTAAAAAACTTCAAATTAAAATATGCAGATTTTTGGGTACCAAAGTACGTAGCGTATCGGAAAAAATCTTCATTACCGTTCACAATGGCACAGATCACGTTGTTAATCGGGCAAAAGAGGAAAAAGTAAGTCATGTAAACTTTATAATTTTTTAGCGCGGTATTGAAGCAAGTAAAGCACAAAAGAATTATTCTATAGAAATGGATAGAGACGAAAAAGCCCTGCATAAAGCAGGGCTTTTTAGCGTCTAAAATATAAAAGCTAAGTTTTAATTATTTTTATCAACAGCAATCATCTCTTATACGAAGTCTTCACTTTTTTCTAGCGTTTCAACATCCATAGGCTCAGCAGTAGGTTTACCAGCTTTTAATAAGACTTTACTGCCCAGAAGGAAAAATCCTTGGATGAAGAGTAATAATCCTGTACAGATGAGTAGCCACTCAATAGCAATAATATCAGCTATTGGCCCAAAAATTAGCATACCTAAAGGCATCATAGAGGTAGATATCATACTAAGAATGCCAAATACTCTTCCCATATAGTCACTTTCCACTTTTTCTTGTAATAACACCGTTGCAGGTGTATTAAAGATTGGCATGGCTATGCCAGTAATGGCCATGATTCCGAGATACAGCCAAAAAATAGGAATGACGCCGAGAGCCATTGTACAAAGACCAAATAATAAAGCCGATAATGTCATCGTATGCACTTTATTTTTAAAGCCACCCCATGTTGCGATTGCGATACCACCGATTAACATCCCAATGGCAAAGGCCATTTCGATGGCAGTCAAACGCCATACATCATTGCCAAAAGTTCGTGTAACTTGTAAAGGCGTTAAAAAGGCAGCAGGTGCAGCAAGCAGCATGAAAAAGGCAAAGAACAAGAATAATTGTTTCAAGAAAGCATGCTCTTTAATATAGATGAAGCCTTGTTTCATATCACTAAAATAGCCTGTTGTTTGTGGCTGATTAGCTTTTGCATGTGCCGGGATATGCAGAAATAATAAGAAGATAGCAATGGCAATAGCCGCTGTTGTCACATCAATAAAGAAAATGGATTCAATAGAAGCCATTGTTAATAATGCACCACTTGCCATAGGTGCAAGAATCATGATGAAAGCTTGAATACTGCTATTTGCACCATTGACCTTCATTAAATGCTCTTCAGGCACAAATTGTGGCAAAATTGCGCCTACTGCTGGTGTTTGAATACCTGCACCAACTGCACGTACGGCTGATATAACAAATAGTAGCCAGAGCTCATCATAGCCGATTAAAAATAAAATAGCTAAAATTAGGGTAGATAAGGCAATCATTCCATCTGCTAAAATAATAAGCCATTTACGGTTATAGCGATCTGCCCACACACCAGCAATAGGTGCTAAAAAGAAGGTTGGTAAAAAGCCGCAAATGATCGAGATGGTCATCATGCTGCCTGATTGTGTTGTAAGTGTGATGTACCATGTAATGGCATATTGCACAAGAGCAGAGCCAAAAAGTGAAATCGTTTGACTACTTAAAAAAAGTATTGTATTCCGTTTCCATTGTTCCAATTTCGTCATCCCTTTCTAACAGAAGTGCCTGTGTGGAAAGTAAAAGACAACACAAAAAAAGAGGGGAGTAGAAGTCCCCTCTTTTCCAGTATTCCTAAAACAGACTAGACCTAATTCCATTTCCCTTGCACAGCAGGCAAAGTGTACACATATTTAATTAGTAAGGTGAAATCGTAGTCTAATTGAAGCTGTCATTTGGAATACCCTCCGTTCTATATAAGTTGTGTTGATTGTAGCATAAAGTTCATCTATGCGTAAAGAATGAATTAAGCAAAAATTAGGTTGAATTTAAAAATATGGAAATTGTAAAATCAATCTAAAGGAAAAGTACTATTCATCTTATCGCCTTGACAGTAGTTTTTTAGGGTTAGTATTCATATTTTGAAACTAACGTGAACGTTTGTTAGACGTGAAACTTATTATCTACTTGCATTGATCGCGATAAAGTTGCTTCAGAGACGTGCATATAGCGAGTACTTGTCATATACTAAAATAGAAAAATAGCAAATGGAGGAAATATGAGAAAGAAAAATAGTAAATGGAAGATCTTAACTTTAGTCGCAATGATTTTTGTGTTATGCCTATCGACAATCCCTACAAAGCCTGCCATGGCAAGCACGACACAGCCAAAAAGGGAGATGAGGGCTGTCTGGATTTCAACCGTTCTTAATCTTGATATGAAAGCAGGTATGACGAAGGAGCAGTACACGGCTTGGACACGCCAAACTTTGGATCAACTAAAAGCCAATAAATTCAATACGGTTATTTATCAAGTAAGACCAACAAATGATACAATGTATGTCTCTGATCTAGCGCCATGGTCATCTTACATAACAGGCAAAAAGCAAGGCACGAATCCAGGCTACGATCCTCTTGCGATCATGATAGAGGAAAGTCATAAACGGGGTATGGAGCTGCATGCATGGATGAATCCTTATCGTGTAACAATGTCTGGACAAAAACTGACAGACCTTGCTGCTGATAATGTGGCTAGAACACATCCAAACTGGGTTATCAAATACGGTAAGCAATATTATTTAAATCCTGGTTTACCAGAAGTACAAGACTATTTAGTTGAAGTAGTAAGAGAGATAGTAGCCAATTATGATATTGACGCAGTGCATATGGATGATTATTTTTATCCATATAAAATTGCTAATGAAGTTTTTCCAGATCAAGCAACTTTTAAAAATTATGGTGCTTCCTTTAAAAAGGTGGAGGATTGGCGACGAGATAATGTCAACCGTCTTGTAGAAAATCTTTACACGGCCATTAAAGACACAAAGCCATATGTTCAATTTGGTATTTCACCATTTGGTGTATGGCGCAATAAATCGCTAGATAAAACAGGAAGCGATACAAGGGCTGGTGTTAATAATTACGATGATTTATATGCAGACGTCAGAACATGGATTCAAAATGGCACAATTGATTACATTACACCACAAATTTATTGGTCAAGAACATTATCTGTTGCGAAATATGGAACGCTGCTAGATTGGTGGAGCCATGAAGTGCAAACCTACGCAACAACACACCCTGTGCATCTATACATTGGGCTTGCTGATTACAAAGTTGGTAATGATAGTGATGCAGCATGGAAAAATAAAATGGAGCTACCAAGTCAAATACTAGCGAATCGTTCGGAAAAGGTAGCGGCTGAGGGGCAAATACATTTCTCCTTAAGAAGCTTTCAAAACAATAAACTAGGCTATGCAACGATTGTTAGTCAACAATTATATAATTACACAGCACTGACACCAGAAACAATTTGGGATGATGACACAGTGCCGAACGTGCCGACTTTTGTGCAAGTGACAAAGGAAGCGGCAGGTCGCAAGATAGAGATTATAGACGAAAATGAAAGACAACCACGCAAGTATGTCATTTATCGTTTTTCAGGAAACAAAGAAGGCTCTTATGATGACCCTCGAAATATAGTGGATGTTGTTTATAATATGGATGGCCTCACTAAATTTGTGGACAAGTCAGCTCTTGCTAAGCATAGCTATACATATGGCATTAAGGCCGTATCAAATACAGGTGTGGAAAGCAAGGAAGTTTTTGTAGTAATAGAAAATCAATAAAAAGCTTAGAAAACAAAACAACCACTCATGCAAAGATTGCATGAGTGGTTGTTTTGTTATTAATTTTCTTCAATATCTTTACGGTTTTTCTTTAACATTTTAGATAGCATTTCATAAACAATTGGTACAACAACGAGTGTTAATAGGGTAGAAGATAATAAACCGCCAATTACAGTAATAGCTAAGTCTTTTGAAATTAATCCACTACCGCCAGTACCAAGTGCCATTGGTATCATAGCACCAATTGTAGCGATGGCTGTCATCAGGATAGGACGTAAACGTGTTGCTCCTGCTTCAAGGATCGCCTCACGCATGGCAAGACCATCATGTTCCATATGAATGATACGGTCAACTAATACGATGGCATTTGTTACGACGATACCAATCAACATCAATAGACCCATCATGACAGATACAGAAATAGTTTGCCCTGTAACGAATAAACCAATGAATGCACCAATTACTGCGAATGGTAGTGAGAAAAGAATAGCGAATGGAGCTAAACCTTCTCCGAATGTTACCACTAGAATGAAGTAAACAATGGCAATGGCTGCTAACATCGCAATACCAAGCTTAGTGAATGTTTCTTGCATATCTGCAGCAACACCAGCAACACCAAGTGTTACACCTTTTTGTAAATCTAATTTATCAATTTTTTTATCAGCAACAGTAGTGGCTTTTGAAATATCGTCACCGATAATCGTACCAGATACTGTTGCGAAATATTCACCTTTTGAACGAGATAATGAGTTAAGTGTTGTACCTTCCTCAACATCTACTAGTTCTCCGATAGTCATTGTTGTACCCAATGCTGTTTTAATTTCAGTGGCTAAGACATCATCAAGTGAAGTCGCAGCTGCTTTAGCATCGCGTTGAACGATAACATCGATATCTTTACCATCGTTTTTCACGGTAGTTAATACTTCTTGTGATGTATTTGAATTTAATGCCATCACGATTTGGGCTGTTGTTAGCCCGTATTGAAGGACATTTTTTTGTTCAACTTTTAGCACATGCTCAACATATGGATCTTCATTATCAGATTTAATATCTTCTAAGCCATCCACTTCTTTTAGAGCGCCCTCTACTTGTTTCACAGCATCTCGCAGTTTATCTAAATCATCACTATACAGTGTATAGCTGACTTCGTTTGATGACATCGACATAGAAGTGAAGTTTTGAGACTTCCATTCTCCTGATTGCCCGATGTTAAATACATAGTCTTCAACCTCTTCACGAGCTTTAGGGAAGTCTTCCATATCCGGATCAAAGATAAGGTACATTAATGCACCGCCAGCACCTCCACCCATCATCATTGCTGATGGATCGACATTCTTCGCATCTGTAATGGAAACTTGTAAAATATCAACATCTTTACGTTTCATTAATTCTTTTTCTACTTTTTCAACATTAGCTGCCGTTTCGTCAGCCAGCTCTCCCGTTGCAGGCGTATACGTTAAGTACATTACTTTTTCTTCTTGTGAGCCCATAAAACTAAAACCAATAAGTGGTGTTAATGCAAGAGAACCAACAAGTAAAAGAATCGCAAGGACAGATGTAATAATTTTGTGATTTAATACTTTTTCTAAGACACCTTTGTACCATGTAGCAAGTTTACCAACTTCTTTATGTTGGCTTTCAGTCTTCTCACCGTATAACTTTTTACGGAATAAGAAGTGAGATAAAGCAGGTACAATTGTGATTGCAACTAATAATGATGCACCTAATGCAAATGTCATTGTAAGGGCAAATGGCATGAATAATTCGCCTACCATACCACCTACGAAAATAAGAGGAGCGAATACAGCGACCGTTACCAATGTTGAAGAAAGAATTGGTTTGAACATTTCAATTGTTGCTTCACGAATTAGGGCACGACCTGTAAGTTTTTCTTGTTTTAAGTGAATTCGTCGGTAAATATTTTCTACAACTACGATTGAGTCATCGATAACACGACCGATTGCGACGGTAATCGCGCCGAGGGTCATGATGTTTAATGTGATATCCATCCAGTTTAATAGGAGTAATGCCATGAAGATAGAAACTGGGATAGAAATAATTGAGATAATCGTTGATTTGAAATCACGTAAGAATAGTAAAATGATTAATACGGCAATTGCGCCACCAAAGACTGCTTTTTCGATCATTGTAAATACAGAATCTTCAATTGGGGCACCTTGGTCAAGAGAGATCTCTACGTTTAAGCCGTCTAATCGTTTTTCCTCATCCTTCATAAGGTCTTTTACGGCATTAACAACTGTCACCGTATTAGCATCTTGGCCTTTTACGATTTGAATAGCAATGGCATCTTGACCATTTGTACGTGAAACAGATTGCACTTTACCTTCTACTTCAATTTTTGCAATATCACCTAGACGAACGAAAGGTGAAGGATTTGTAGCTGAAGGTGTAACTGGAATTAATAAGTCTTTTAGTTCATCCACTGATTTTACCTTACCGTCTACTGAAACTGCTTGTTCCCCGACAGTAAATTGATATAAACCAAGTGACAGTGACATATCACTTGCCTGAATCATTTGTTTAACAGTATCCTCTGTTAAACCAAGTGCTGCCATTTTTTCTTCATCATATTTAAACGATACTTGTTCAATATGCTGACCTGTGATGGTAGCGGATGCCACACCATCAATTTTTTCGATTTTAGGCAGTAAAACATCTTCAACTGTTGAAGTTAAATCAACAATATCTTCCTTAGAGCTACTTACAGATAAAGCGACTACAGGCATCATGTTCATGCTGATTGCCATAATAGTAGGCTCTTGAGCACCTTCAGGTAGTTTAAGATTATCTAAAGCTGCTTCTAATTGTCGTTTTTTCTCATCCATATCAATTCCATAGTCGTATTCCACTTGAACTTGTGCTACGTTGGAAGAGGATGTTGAGTAAACAGCCTTCACATCTTCTAAACTTTCTATGGATTTTTCGAACGGAATGGACAGATCATTCATGACTTGTTCAGGCGTTGCGCCAGGATATACACCCATGACAATTAAATACGGAATCGAAATATCGGGTATCGATTCCATTTTCATCCTTGTACCCGAATAAATACCAGAGACAGTGATGATAATTGTTAATAACCACACTGCCAATTTGTTCTTTAATACGAAATTAACTAAACCTTTCACCTTCACACCTACCCTTTATTGACTATCTAAATTCAATTATTTATACTAATGACTAATCGGTCATTTGTCAACGAAATGCATTAGGAGAGAGTTAAAAATATGTTAAAAAAGCAATTAATTATGGAGAAAGCGTTAGAACTATTTTCTGAACAGGGTTTTGAAGCTACGTCAGTACAACAAATTACAGAACGCTGTGGGATTTCTAAAGGTGCATTTTATTTATCCTTCAAAACCAAAGATGAGCTTGTTATATCTATGGTTGATTACTATTTACAGCAGTTTATCACAGATGTTGACCAAGTAGTCAGAGGAGCGTATAACAAAGAAACTGTTTTGGTTGAATTTTATAAAAGTATTTTTCAAGCATTCAAAGACCATTCTGCATCCGCACGTGTATTCTTTAATGAAAAGGTCTTTTTAACAAAAAAAGAGCTCTTTCATAAAATAACAGCGTATGAAGCAGAAATGTCGAAATCAATTCTCTATATGCTGGAGCAGCTTTATCAGGATCAATTACAAGAAACGAAATATGATGTAATGTATTGCATAAAAGGATTTATGAAGAGCTATGCTGAGCTTTTTATTTTTTCAGATATGCCACTTGATTTAGAGCAATTAGCTAAATCTTTAGCAGAAAAAACAGATATTATTGCCCATCATACAACCATTCCATTTATTACAGCAGATCTTGTGCCGTTTATTGCAAAGCCGTGTGAGCAAGACGTGTCAAAAGATGCTTTACTACAATTATTGGAGCAAAATATAAATCATACTGAGGATTCTATAGAAAAAGAATCCATTGAGTTGTTAAAGCAAGAAATAGAAAATCCTACTTATGGCAAAGCAATCATTAAAGGGCTAATTGAAAATCTACGTTTAGACCCAGCGTATCATTGGATTGCATATGTAACTGCAAAATACTTTAATATTTGAACCCTAGAATAGAATTGTTCACATTTGGCGGTGAACAATTCTATTATTTTATGGTTTTATCTATGAATGGGGGCATAGATTGCAAGGCCTCTAAAGCACTTGCGAAGGGTTCTTGAATCCATAATAAGCGCTCAAGAAAATCTTGGACTTCGATAGGTAATTTTAATTCCTGCTGCCAAGCTTTCTCTTTTTTCTTACTTGGCTTGTAGTCTGAGTATAGTAAAAATAATAAAAAATGGCCGACAAAATAAAGGTCACTAATATGATTTTCAGCACGTTTTGGATTTTCGATCGTAGAGATATCGATTTGCTTTTGATAAGTGGTAGCTAGACCAAAGTCAATAATATGCAATTGTTGACCCACTAACAATATATTCGGAATACGTAAATCGCGATGTACAATACCATAATTGTGTAACTGTACAATTTGTTCTAATAGCTGCTTTGTAATAGCAAGGGATTGAGCGATTGTAAATTTGGCACCATTCTGAAAAATAAGCTGCTCAAAAGTTTGCCCATTGACATAATCCATGATAAAAAATGGGCTGTTTGAAATTGTTCCTACTGAATGGATGGTAGGAACATAGGGTAGTGAAAGTTGCTGGAGTATGTGAATTTCTTGTTGAAATTTGTGAATGGTTTTCTGGTGATGACGATGTTTGGGTCGCAAGCATTTTAAAACAAATAGACTTGCTGAAGAGCAATCTTCAATTAAATACGTACGACCATATGAGCCATAGCCAAGAAATTTTTTAAAAGAAAAATTGGGATGTTCGGCTATGTAAAGTTCAACAGCCTGGTCAAAACTTTTTTCGGAAAGTCGTTTCCACCACATTAGCTACTAAAAAAACTCATAGAGCTGAAAAAACTGCGTGAGCTTTTACGAGAGCTGCGCTTATAATGCTTGTGACCATAATAATTATGTCGTTTTGAATATCTACTACGGCTACTTGAGGAAGAATAATGGCGTTTGGATTTACTATTGAATAAGGAATGAAGAATTTTATCTAGCATAAAAACGCTCCTTTTTGATGTTGTTATTACTATATACGCAAAAATAAAAAGGAGGTTTCAAAAATAAAAAAGAAACTATGTAAATTTTACATAGTTTCTTTTTACGAGGTTAAACCTCCATAATAATCGGTAAGATCATTGGTCGACGTTTTGTTTTTTCGAATAGATAAGGTCCCAAAACGTCTGTAATTTCATTTTTCAATTCTGTCCATTGAGGAGTTTTGCTTTGAATTGTTTCATTCAGATGACGGTTTAGCATTTTTTGTGCCTCATTGATCATCGTACCTGATTCACGCATATAGACAAATCCACGTGAGATAATGTCAGGACCAGAAACAATTTTTTGGTTTTCCATATCAACACTTACAACTACAATTACAAGACCTTCTTCAGAAAGAATACGACGATCGCGTAACACGATATTACCGATATCGCCAATACCATTGCCATCAATGTAAACATCTCCTGAAGGAATACGGCCAGCTACATGTGCTTCATTGGCACTTAGTGCTAGAACATCACCATTTTCCATAACAAATGTATTGTCTAGTGGGACATCGCAATCTTCAGCTAGATGTGTATGCATTTTTAACATACGGAATTCACCATGGATAGGCATAAAGAACTTAGGCTTCATTAAGCGAAGCATCAGTTTTTGTTCTTCTTGAGATCCGTGACCGGATGTATGAATATTGTTTAATGCGCCATGAATGACTTCTGCACCTGCACGGAACAATAAATTAATGATTTTATTAACACTCACGGTATTGCCTGGTACAGGCGAAGAAGAAAAGATAACTGTATCGCCAGGCTGTATTTGAATCTGACGGTGTGTCCCATTGGCAATACGTGATAAGGCAGCCATTGGTTCACCTTGAGAGCCTGTACATAAAATCATAACTTCGTTTGCAGGAAGTCGATTAATGCTTTGAGCATCAATAAATGTATCCTTTGGAGCAGTAATGTAACCTAGCTCACGACCAATCGTAATAGCATTGTCCATTGAGCGACCAAAGACAGCAATCTTTCTTCCATATTTCACGGCTGCGTCTGTGGCTTGCTGTAAACGGTGAATATTTGATGCAAAGGTAGCAAAAATAATACGGCTATCCACCTTACGGAAAATCTCATCAATACTTTTTCCAACTGTGCGCTCTGACATTGTGAAATTAGGCTTTTCAGCGTTAGTACTATCAGATAGTAAGCAAAGCACGCCATCACGTCCAATTTCAGCCATCTTTGTTAGGTTGGCTGGTTCACCCACTGGTGTAAAGTCAAATTTAAAGTCACCTGTGTGAACAATATTACCAGGTGGTGTTTTAACAACAATTCCATAAGCATCAGGAATACTATGTGTTGTTCTAAAGAAGCTAACAGATGTTTTTCTGAATTTAATAACATCCTCTTCCTTAATTTCAATGAGTTTTGTTGTACGTAGCAAGCCATGTTCTTCTAATTTATTACGTAATAAGCCAAGTGCGAGCTTACCGCCATAGACAGGAATATTTACTTGACGTAAAAGGTATGGAATACCCCCAATATGATCCTCATGTCCATGGGTAATAAACAGTCCTTTGATTTTATCGACATTACGTACTAAGTACGTGTAATCAGGAATAACATAGTCAATGCCGAGTAAGTCGTCTTCTGGAAATTTAATACCGGCGTCAATTAAGATAATTTCATCTTGAAATTGAACGCCATAAGTGTTTTTGCCGATTTCGCCCAGTCCGCCGAGCGCGAAAACAGCTGCTTGGTCATTTTTAACAAACTTCATGTTTGTTAAATTTCCTCCAAGACGAAGTTCGGGCTTGCTTGTTCGTACTCTAAGTAGTTACCCTCAAGCAGTTGAATGAACTCGATGTTGTAGTTTCGGTCTTTTAGCTTTTCACGTACTTCACGTTCTGAAGTAGCTTCTAGGTATAGACTTTTAGTATTTTCGCGAACTGGAATCTCATTTGCATTTTCTTGATAATAAACTTTGTAAATCATAGTTTGCTCTCCTTTAATTGCGTACAATTTTCTTGCACCTTTGACTACTACCACACACGTGCTACAAGAAAACAACGAATTTCTTTTATTGAAGAAATGTACGTTTGTAATACTTGTATCTCAATACTTCAGATGTGCACTATGTTATAAAATTGTATAGGAAGTAGTGAGACAGTGGTTGCGTATAGCCAAATAAATGCATTTCCTTTATATTATCACGCACTTCCTCTAAAATAAAGAAAAGCCCTTCAAATAATGAAGGGCAAATGTTAGGCAATTGATTTTTTTCCGAGTACGCCACGAAGTTGCTTCAACAATTTCCGTTTGAGTTTCTTAAGCATGGCACATCACTCCTTAGGATCATTATAATTAAAATTATTATCTATGTAAAGTAATTTAGCTTGAAAGGATAATATTTATGGAAAGGGTTAATAGAATGAACAAAATTTTATTTTTTGATGTCGATGGTACTCTTTATAACAGTGAAAAAAAGTTACCTTCATCTGCAAAAGAGGCACTTTTGACAGCACGACGTAATGGTTATGAATTGGCGATTGCTACTGGTCGAGCACCATTTATGATCGAGTCATTACTAGAAGAATTAGAGATTGATACCTATGTTACCTTCAATGGTCAATATGTTGTCTATAAAGGTGAGGTTATCTATACAAATGGGATTGCGAAAGATGAACTAACTAAAATTATTGCCTTTGGTGAGGCGCGTAACGAACCTGTAGTGTTTTTAGATGATAAACGGATGATTGCCTCAGTTGGCGATCATCGTATGGTAGCTGAAAGCTTAGATACTCTTAAATATCCGTATCCAGAATTAGACTCATCTTATTATATGCAGAACAATGTATATCAAACACTTATTTTTATGGAAGAAAAAGATGAACCTTTATATAATGAAACCTTCCCAAATGTTCAATTTGTACGTTGGCATCGTTATTCTTGCGATATTTTGCCAAAAGGAGGTTCGAAGGCTGCTGGTATTGAAAAGGTGCTTGAAAAAATGGGCATCACTTTACAAGATGCCTTTGCTTTTGGCGATGGCATAAATGATATCGAAATGCTACAGGCAGTTGGGACAAGTGTTGCTATGGGGAATGGCCATGATCGAGTGAAGGCAGTCGCTCATCATATTGCAGACCATGTAGACGAGGATGGGCTCTCGAAAATAATGCGTAAGCTATCTATTATATAAAAATGAAAAACAACTAGTTGGAAATTTCCAACTAGTTGTTTTTTGATTAATGGTCTATGCCGTATTGACGGTTTTTATTTGAACACCTTTTTCTGAAAAATGTTGAATCGTCTTTTTGGATAGTGCGTCATCTGTGATAATGACATCCACGTCATTCACTGGACAAACTTGAATCGCTACATCTTTATTAAATTTTGAGGAATCTGTAGCTACGTAGACTTTTTGAGAGATGGAAATAATTTGCTTTCTAGTGATTGCTTCATCCAAGCTAAAATCGGATATGCCTTTTTCAATTGAAACCCCACTAGCGCAAATAAAAGCTTTATTGATATTAAGATGCTCGAAGCGAAATAAAAATTCATTCGAGGTCACTGATTTTTCAGAATGACGTACTTTACCCCCAAGCAATATAACCTCAATGTTAGAGCCTATTAAATCAAATGCTACAGGTAGAGAATTTGTCACCACTGTTAGTTTTTCCTTGTCCAATAAAAAGGGTGTCATTTGATAGGTAGTTGTTCCACTATCAATGAAAATACATTCCCCATCTTGAACGAGCGAAGCACATGCTTTGGCAATGGCAATTTTCTCTGTTAACTGTTCGTGAAGTCGCTGATCAATTAGTCCTTCTACTGGCTCAATATATTTAACGCCCCCATAAAATTTTTCAATTTTTTTGTCTTGCATCAACTGTTGTACATCGCGACGGATCGTTTCCATCGAAACGTTAAACTCTTTTGTGAGTGTTACTAATTTTACTACCTTATGTTGACGTATAAACTGCAAAATTAGTTGTTGCCTTTCTATCATGTACATTTCATCACCTCTACTAGATATTTACTCAAAATGATCATAACTTTGTCAATAGTTGGTCAGAATTTACTCAACATTTACACAAATAAGCATTTTCCTTTACAAATGGTCTCTATACTGAAGCTAAGAACTGAGTGAGGTGACCAATTTGTTAGAGCTAAAAAATATCTCAAAAAGCTATAAAAATAAAAAAGTTTTAGTAGATATCAACGTAACCATTGAATCAGGTGAGATTATTTCTTTGCTAGGGCCGAGTGGCTGCGGTAAAACTACTTTGCTTAATATCATTTTAGGACTTGTAGATCCAACTGCTGGTCAGCTTGTCTACAATGGACAAGATATTTCCAAGCAATCAATGCAAGAAAGAGGATTTAATATAGTGTTTCAGGATTTTGCGTTATTTCCTCATTTAAATGCATACGACAATATCATTTATGGATTAAAAAATAAAAACGTGAAAATGTCCAAAGAGGAGATACAAGAATACATTGATTTTTTAGAGCTAACTCCCCATTTGCAAAAGAATATTCATGAATTGTCTGGTGGGCAAAAACAACGCGTTTCCATTGCAAGAACACTCGTGATGCAACCTAAAATTCTATTATTAGACGAACCACTAAGTGCACTAGATGGCGTTATAAAGGAATCTATAAAGGAACGTATTAAATCCATCGCCAGTGAATTTAATTTGACGACGATTATCGTGACACATGATCCAGAAGAAGCCCTTACCTTGTCTGATAAAGTCATCATTATTAATGAAGGTACAGTTGCTCAATTTGGCACACCTCATGAAATTGTAACAGCGCCAAAAAATCAATTTGTAGAGGACTTTATCTTAAGGCAGCTTCATATTAAGCGACATAACATCTATCAATTGTTTGGAGAAACCTATGCTTAAAACGAATAAAGTAATGAAATTAATTTTTCTACCGATTCTACTATTTTTTCTATTCTTTTTAATTGTGCCATTGCTTTATATGCTTTGGCAGTCATTCAAAATAGGTAATGTCGTGACCACTCAAAATTATATAGAAGCTTTACGGAATATGGAAATTCGTGAAGCTTTTACGAATAGTTTTAAAGTTTCTTTTGTTGCATCAGTGATTACAACCATTTTAGCCTTTTGGTTGGCCTATGCTGTTCATTTTACTACGATGCATCGCCATACAAAAAAACTAGTTCAAATTGGAATTACGTTGCCGATGCTACTGCCAACCATCACCTATGGCTTTGTATTGATATATACATTTGGTAATCAAGGAATTCTAACAAAATTAGTAGGGCAGCCTCTTTTTACAATCTATGGGTATAACGGCTTGGTGATCGGTTACGTCTTATACACATTACCAGTTGCTTTTATATTAATGCAAAATTCCATGCAATATATCGATAAACGTTTTTTACTTGTTTCAATATTAATGCATGATCAGCCCATGCGTCGTTTTTATCATACCGTATATCGTCCTATGCTTGGGACAATTGGCGGGGCATTTATTTTAACATTTGTTTTAAGCTTCACAGACTTTGGAATCCCTGCATCGGTTGGTGGAAATTACAGGGTGATAGCTACTGAGCTCTACCAAGCCATGTTAGGTTCCATTGTACATTTTGAACGTGGAGCAGTCATTTCTGTGTTAATGCTAGTACCTGCTGTATTAGGTGTTGTCATGCTAACGATTTTAGAGCGCTTCAATTTTCAATATAAACAGGTTGGGCAAAGTGAACTTGTAAAGCATCGTTTACGAGATGCGCTATTTACAATTTATTCAATTCTCTGTGTAACAGCTGTATGTATTATTTTTTCAACCATGTTTATTGTGCCTTTTACCAAAGGCTATCCGTACGATTTCAGCTTTACATTAGAGCACGTTCAAAATGTACTTGCAGAAAAAGATTTAACGAAGGTTTATATCAATTCTCTCATTGTAGCGGTTCTAACAGCCATATTCGGTGTGGGCATAACATTTATGTCGGCGCTTCTTAATACAAGGACACCATTAAAGGGAAGAAAAAGCTTAGATGTAACTTCTATGATGACAAATACAGTTCCAGGAATGGTGCTTGGATTATCCTACTTATTTTTCTTTAATGGAAGTTCTTTAAAGGGTACTTTTCTTATCATTATCGCATGTAATATAGTCCATTTTTTTACGACACCTTATTTAATGGCGAAAAATTCGTTGCAAAAAATGGATCCTACGTGGGAAGTGACAGCTGAGTTGTTAAAGGATTCGTGGTTAAAAACCGTGATACGAATTATTTTACCGAATATTAGGCCAACAATTTATCAAATGTTTAGCTACTATTTTTTAAATGCGATGGTTACGGTCAGCGGTGTTATTTTTCTTGTCAGCACAAAGACAATGCTTGTATCGACAAGGATAAAAGAGCTACAGCATTTCGCAAAGTACACCGATATTTTTGTTTTATCGATATTCATTTTATGTACAAACCTCATTGTGAAATTAGGTTGTGATTATATAGCAGCACATAAAGAAAAAACGGAGGAGATTATAAAATGAAGAAGTCAACAGGCATGATGTTAGGGACAGTAAGTGCAGCAGCAGTCGTTTTAGCTGCATGTGGAGGGGTAGCAGCAGATTCCAAAGAGCAAGTCATCATTTATTCAAATGCTGATGATGAAGCTATTGAAGTGATGGAAACTACATTGGATGACAAGGGCTATAAAGGTAAGTATTTAATCCAGTCGTATGGTACTTCTGAGTTAGGTGGCAAAATGATGGCGGAAGGGACAGATATTGAAGCAGATGTTGTGTCAATGGCTTCTTATTTTATAGAAAGTGCACAAACCTCAAAATCCATGTTTGTGGATATTTCTTCAGACTTAAAGCCTCTTGATGGGAGTGTTACGTATGCATTACCGATTTTAGGCAATGTAGGCTCTATCTTTATTAATACAGAGATATTACAACAAAAGGGGCTATCTATCCCGAAATCCATTAAAGATTTGACAGACCC
Organism: Lysinibacillus sp. HST-98; assembly: GCF_016757845.1. Taxonomy (NCBI): domain Bacteria; kingdom Bacillati; phylum Bacillota; class Bacilli; order Caryophanales; family Bacillaceae; genus Lysinibacillus; species Lysinibacillus sp. HST-98. The sequence goes on along the minus strand of NZ_JAENHX010000007.1, from coordinate 141,295 downwards.
TGCTTATAAGGATTTAGTGTCATTCCCAAACATTATGGACTCCTCAACAGGGTGGCTTCTCGTACAAGCTATTATAAAGGAATATGGTGAAAAGGAAGGGAAAAAAGTTTTAGCAGAGCTAATTAAAAATGCAGGACCACATATTGAGAGTTCAGGCTCTGGCCCTATTAAAAAGGTGAAAACAGGAGAGGTTGCTGCTGGCTTTGGTTTACGTATCCAAGCTATTGATGCCAAAAACGAAGGGTTGCCGATTGATTATATTGACCCGACAGAAGGAAACTTCACTTTAACAGAATCTGTAGCTGTTGTAGATAAAGAAGGTGAGGAAGTATTAGCGAAAGAAATTGCAAAGGTAATTGCCACAGAGGCTCGTGATGGTCTTCTAGAGCAATATCCTGTAGCCCTATATGAAGGAGAACAAGTAAAGGACGAGCACGTTCCTGCCTATTTGAAAAAATGGGATACAACCTTAACCGTGGATTTACTAGAAAAACACCAAGCCTTCTTTAAAGAAGCACAGAGATAAGGAGTTATAGCAGATGAGTAACTATAAATTATTGACGCCAGGTCCATTGACAACAACTGAAGCGGTGAAACGAGAAATGTTAAAAGATCGTTGTACATGGGATGACGATTATAAAAATGTGACACAAGTGATTCGAAAGCAACTCTTAAAATTAGCAAAAGTTGATGAAGCTGATTACACTACAGTACTAATGCAAGGAAGTGGAAGCTTTGTAGTGGAGTCTGTACTAACAACTGTAATTGGTGAAAATGATAAGATGCTGATACTAACAAATGGTGCTTATGGTGAAAGAATTGTTGAAATGGCCAAAGCCTTAAAGTTACAGCATGTTGTTTATAGTGTTCCTTATGATGAACAGCCATCCTTGTTAGAAGTTCAAGCCTTCCTTGAAAGAGATAGAAGTATTACTCATGTAGCTATCGTACATTGTGAGACGACTACTGGTATTTTAAATCCTATTAAAGAAATTGGAGAAGTTGTTCATTCGTTCAACAAAACGTTTATTGTGGATGCCATGAGTAGCTTTGGAGGCGTACCAATGGATTTATCAAGCTTGCACATTGATTTTTGTATTAGTAGTGCCAATAAATGTATTCAGGGTGTCCCAGGCTTTGGTTTTGTTATCGCGAATACAATAGCGCTCGAAAAATGCAAGGGACAAGCTCGAAGCGTTGCATTAGATTTGTATAGTCAGTGGGAAGTAATGAAGCAAGATGGGAAATGGCGTTTCACATCGCCTACTCATGTAGTGGCAGCTTTTGCGAAGGCACTTGAAGAGTTAAATGAAGAAGGCGGAATTCATGCCCGCTACAAACGCTATGCGTATAATAATCAACTACTTCGCTCTCGCTTGTCAGTGCTGGGATTTAAAGCGTATATTTCGGAGGAGCTTCAATCACCAATTATTACAACATTTTTATTCCCGTATAGAGAGTTTTCTTTTGAGCATTTTTATCGGGAAATAAAAAAGGCAGGTTTCGTTATCTATCCAGGTAAGCTGACGGATATCGATACATTCCGTATTGGCAATATTGGTGATATTCATGAGGAAGATATGCTTGCATTGTGTGAAATCATTGAAAATTATATGGTGGTGAAAAACAATGAAAATTGAGACGGTTATTTTGGACTGGGCAGGCACAGCAGTTGACTTTGGTTGTTTTGCCCCTGTTAATGTTTTTTTAACAATTTTTGAAGAAGCTGGTGTGACAGTTACACTGGAAGAGGCTCGTAAACCAATGGGGATGCTGAAAATTGATCATATCCGCACCATGCTAGAAATGCCAAGAATTAAAGCAGAATGGCATCGTGTACATGGACAATCCTTTACTGAAAAGGATGTACATGTATTGTATAATCATTTTGAAACAAAATTAATGGAGTCTTTGGCGACCTATACAGATCCTATCCAGCACGTGAAAACAACAGTACAGCAATTAAGAGATGCAGGTATTCGAATAGGCTCTACAACTGGCTATACAGATGCAATGATGGAAGTAGTGACAAAACATGCAGCTGACAAGGGCTATCAACCTGATTTTCTTGTAACACCAACACAGGTTGGTGATAAAGGGCGACCATATCCATATATGATTTTTAGAAATATGGAGGCATTAGGTTCGCAAGCGACGAAGCAAGTTCTGAAGGTTGGCGATACAACATCAGATATAAAGGAAGCCTTGAATGCAGGTGTTTGGGCTGTTGGCGTTATTATTGGAAGCTCAGAAATGGGACTATCCGAAGAAGAATTCAATGCCCTATCTTCAGAAGAACAGCATCAAATCATAGCGAAAACAAAATGTGTTTTTGAAGAATCTGGCGCTCATTATACAATTGAAACAATGGCGGAGTTGCCAGCATTAATTGAAACGATCAATGCTCGGTTAAATGTGGATAGACAATTAGAATATAAATAAAAATTAACCTCGGCAGAAGTAATAAACTGCCGAGGTTGTTTTTAGTCGCGCTCATATGGGATTGAATCTGGTATTTCCGCAAATGGATTCTTTTCATTAATACGGTCATAAAACATAATGCCATTTAGATGATCTAATTCATGCTGAAAGGCGATAGCTGGCAAGCCCTTAAGGCGCATTTTTTTCTCTTCACCATCAATTGTTTTAAATTTTACTGTGATGCGTGCATGGCGAGGTACATACCCAGGAATATTACGGTCAACAGAAAGACATCCTTCTCCTGCTGATAGGTATGTGTTTTCAACAGAATGGCTAACGATCTTTGGATTTATGGCTACAAAGCTTAATTGTTCACCAGCCTCATCTTTTAAATGAAGGGCAAACATGCGCTGTAAGCTATTTACCTGATTGGCAGCCAAACCTATGCCACTACGCAAATTATATTTTTCTGCCATTTCAGGATCTTGGCTGTTGATTAAATATTGAAGCATATCCTCAGCAAGCTTTTTTGTTTCTTCAGTTAAAGGGAATTTAACTTCCTCTGCTTTTGTGCGTAAAGTCGGATGACCTTCGCGGATAATATCATCCATTAAAATCATAATAGTAATCTTCCTTTCAACTTTGTAGTGCTTACTAATAAGTATACATCACGTTTTCGTACAATCACATGAAAAAAGTCCTTATTTGAATATACTCAAAAAATTTTTCTAATGCTATTAGATTTTCGAGAATGGGGTATTCTACTAGGGGAAAACCTGTTGGAAAACGTAAGAGTTGTATGGTATGAGTAAGGTGTTGTAATACAGAATTTGAATATTAGTAATACAGTATAGGACAGCGGTGTTTGATTGTTATTCTAGAAAAAATCTTTGTATATAGCAGTAATAGATGATTGACCGACAGTATTTTATTCAGTATACTGAGTGTCAAGAATAAGTTGTACTAGTTAAAAAGGTGATTTATTTTAATACAGCTGAAAGGGAGATGTGACAAATGAGCAAGAAAAACAATAATATTTTTGATGCTAAACAAACGCTAACTGAAATCGAAGATAAGTTTGAAATGTTTCAAATTTTGAATGAAGAAGGCGAAATTATAAATAAAGAGGCAGATCCTAAATTATCAGATGAGGAACTAGTTGAGTTAATGACACGTATGGTTTACACACGTATTTTAGATCAACGTTCAATCTCATTAAATCGTCAAGGACGTTTAGGCTTCTATGCACCAACTGCGGGTCAAGAAGCTTCACAACTTGCTTCTCACTTTGCATTAGAACAAGAAGATTGGATTTTACCAGGTTACCGTGATGTGCCACAAATTGTATGGCATGGCTTACCTCTTGAAAAAGCATTTTTATTCTCACGTGGGCACTTCATGGGGAATCAGGTTCCTGAAGGTGTAAACGTTTTAGCTCCACAAATTATTATCGGTGCACAATATATTCAAGCTGCTGGGGTAGCACTTGGTATTAAAAAACGCGGGAAAAAAGCTGTTGCAGTAACTTATACAGGTGACGGTGGTTCTTCTCAGGGAGACTTCTATGAAGGCATTAACTTTGCAGGTGCATTTAAATCTCCAGCAATCTTCATTGTACAAAATAACCAATATGCAATCTCAACACCTCGTGAATTGCAAACAGCTGCTAAAACAATTGCACAAAAAGGTGTAGCAGCAGGCTTACCAAGTATTTTAGTAGATGGAATGGATGCGCTTGCAGTTTATGTAGCAACTCGCGATGCTCGTGAGCGCGCGGTTAATGGTGAAGGTCCAACATTAATTGAAACAATGTGTTACCGCTATGGTCCTCATACAATGGCTGGGGATGACCCAACTCGTTACCGTACTTCTGATACAGATAATGAATGGGCTCAAAAAGATCCTCTAGTTCGCTTCCGTAAATACCTAGAAGCAAAAGGGATATGGGATGAGAAAAAAGAAGAAGCAGTAATTGAGCGAGCGAAAGAAGAAATTAAAGAAGCAATCAAAAAAGCAGATGCTGCTCCAAAACAAAAAGTAACAGAGTTAATGGAAAATATGTATAAAGGCGAAATGCCTTCTAATCTAAACGAACAGTATGAAATCTATAAAGAGAAGGAGTCGAAATAACCTATGGCACAAATGACGATGATTCAAGCAATTACAGATGCACTTCGCACAGAATTAAAGAATGATGAAAACGTTCTTGTATTCGGGGAAGATGTAGGTGTCAACGGTGGGGTATTCCGCGCGACAGAAGGCCTACAAAAAGAATTTGGGGTTGACCGCGTATTTGATACACCATTAGCAGAATCAGGTATTGGTGGCTTAGCAGTTGGCCTTTCTCTTCAAGGATTCCGTCCAGTTCCTGAAATTCAATTCTTCGGTTTCGTTTATGAAGTTATGGATTCAATCAGTGGCCAGCTAGCACGTATGAGCTACCGTAGTGGTGGCGTGTACAATGCTCCAGTAACAATCCGTTCACCGTTTGGTGGTGGTGTGCACACACCTGAAATGCACTCAGATAGCTTAGAAAGCTTAATGACAGCACAACCAGGATTAACTGTTGTTGTACCATCAACACCATATGATGCAAAAGGTTTACTTATTTCTTCTATTCGTAATGACAACCCAGTTATTTTCTTAGAGCATTTAAAACTATACCGTTCATTCCGTGAAGAAGTACCTGAGGAAGCATACGAAATCCCACTAGGAAAAGCAGATGTAAAACGTGAAGGTACTGATTTAACAATTGTTGCTTACGGTTTAATGGTTCATGAAAGCTTAAAGGCTGCAGAAGAACTTGAAAAAGAAGGACATTCTGTAGAAGTAATTGACTTACGTACAATTCAACCAATCGATGTGGAAACAATTATCGCATCAGTTGAAAAAACAGGTCGTGCAATCGTTGTCCAAGAAGCTCAAAAACAAGCAGGTATCGCTGCGAACGTAGTAGCAGAAATTACAGAGCGAGCAATTTTAAGCTTAGAGGCTCCTGTTCTTCGTGTGGCTGCACCAGATACTGTGTACCCATTCCCACAAGCTGAAGGTGTTTGGTTACCAAACTACAAAGATGTAATGGAAACAGCGAAAAAAGTTTTAACATTCTAATAAAGCTTCTAAACTTGAACAACAGTAAATAGAAAGGATGGGTACACATGGCATTTGAATTCAGATTACCGGATATTGGCGAGGGTATTCACGAAGGCGAGATTGTGAAATGGTTCGTTAAAGCTGGAGATACAGTAAAAGAAGACGATATTCTTTGTGAAGTACAAAATGATAAAGCAGTAGTAGAAATCCCTTCACCAGTTGAAGGAACAGTAGAGGAAGTTTTAGTAGGAGAAGGGACAGTTGCCGTAGTTGGCGATGTTTTAATCCGATTAGACGCACCTGGCTATGAAGACTTAAAGCTAAAAGGTGACGATCATGCCGAAGCGAAAACAGAGGCACAAGTTCAAGCAACTGCTGAATCTGGTCAGAACGTAGAAAAAGCTCCTGCTAAAGAGGAAAAGGCACCAGAAAAAGCCCCTGAAAAAGCGCCAGAAAAAGTGGAGACAGTAGTTGATGAAACAAAACGTGTGATCGCGATGCCTTCTGTACGTAAATTTGCACGTGATAACGATGTAAATATTCGTGAAGTAAAGGGTACAGGCAAAAACGGTCGAATCCTTAAAGAAGATATTGAAAACTTCTTAGAAGGTGGCGGCACTGTAGAGGCTGAAACTGCAAATATCGAAACATCAGAAGAAACAGTTCAACAAGAAACGTCTACACCAGCAGCTCCAGTAGTTCTTGAGGGGGATTTCCCAGAAACTCGTGAAAAAATGTCAGGTATTCGAAAAGCGATTGCTAAAGCAATGGTACACTCGAAACAAACGGCTCCTCATGTTACACTAATGGATGAAGTCGATGTAACAGCTCTTGTAGCACATCGTAAAAAATTCAAAGATATCGCTGCCGAAAAAGGTGTTAAATTAACATACTTACCATATGTAGTGAAAGCACTTATTTCAACTTTACGCGAGTTCCCAGAATTTAATCGCTCTTTAGATGATGCAACACAAGAAATTATCCAAAAGCATTACTATAACATTGGTATTGCAGCAGATACTGAAAGAGGCTTACTAGTACCAGTTATTAAGCATGCAGATCGTAAATCTGTATTTGCAGTGTCTAATGAAATTAATGAATTAGCGACAAAAGCCCGTGAAGGAAAGCTAGCACCACATGAAATGAAAGGTGCATCCATGTCCATTACGAATATTGGTTCTGCAGGAGGACAATGGTTTACACCAGTTATTAACCATCCTGAAGTAGCAATTCTAGGTATTGGTCGAATTTCAGAAAAACCTGTAATAAAAAATGGTGAAATTGTAGCCGCACCTGTGTTAGCATTATCATTGAGCTTTGATCATCGTATGATCGATGGAGCCACTGCGCAAAATGCTTTAAATCACTTAAAGCGTTTGTTAAGTGAGCCAGAATTATTATTAATGGAGGCGTAACAAAAATGGTAGTAGGAGATTTCCCAATCGAAACAGATACTCTTGTCATTGGTTCAGGTCCTGGAGGATATGTAGCAGCAATTCGTGCAGCTCAAACTGGCCAAAAAGTAACAATCGTTGAAAAAAATGTACTTGGTGGAGTGTGCTTAAACGTAGGTTGTATCCCATCAAAAGCATTAATTTCAGTAGGTCACCGTTTTGAGCAAGCTAAACATTCAGATGACATGGGAATCATCGCTTCTGATGTGAAATTAGACTTCTCAAAAGCACAAGCATTTAAAGACAGCGTTGTTAAGAAATTAACTGGCGGTGTTGAAGGCTTACTTAAAGGTAACAAAGTTGAAATTGTACAAGGTGAAGCTTATTTCGTTGACGCTCATTCAGTGCGTATCATCAATGGTGAATCTGCTCAAACTTACACATTTAACAATGTCATTATTGCAACAGGTTCTCGTCCAGTTGAAATTCCAACATTCAAATTCACTGATCGCGTATTAAATTCTACTGGTGCACTTTCTTTACAAGAAGTACCTGGTAAATTAGTTGTTATCGGTGGCGGTTATATTGGTACTGAGCTAGGATCAGCTTATGCAAACCTTGGCTCTCAAGTAACAATTATCGAAGGCGGAAAAGATATTTTAGCTGGCTTCGAAAAACAAATGACACAAATCGTGAAAAAAGGCCTTAAAAAGAAAGGCGTTGAAATTGAAGTTAACGCATCTGCAAAAGGCGTAGAAGAAACTGAAAACGGCGTAGTAGTAACTTATGAAGTTGGCGGAGAAGAGAAAAAAGTTGAAGCTGATTACGTGTTAGTTACTGTAGGACGTCGTCCAAATACAGATGAAATGGGACTTGCTGAAATCGGAGTTGAATTCGGTGAACGTGGTCTAATCAATGTTGACAAACAATGTCGTACAAATATTCCAAACATCTATGCAATCGGTGATATCGTAGCTGGTCCACAACTTGCACATAAAGCATCTTACGAAGGTAAAGTTGCTGCTGAAGCAATTGCGGGTGAAAAATCAGTAGTTGATTATCTTGCTGTTCCAGCGGTATGTTTCACAGATCCAGAAATGGCGACAGTTGGTTACAACGAAGAACAAGCAAAAGCTGAAGGCATCGAATATACTGCAGCGAAATTCCCATTCGCAGCAAATGGTCGTGCTCTTGCATTAAACCAATCAGAAGGTTTCGTGAAACTTGTTGCTCGTAAAGAGGATGGCTTATTAATTGGTGCTCAAATCGTAGGTGCTGGTGCATCTGATATGATCGCTGAAATGGGCTTAGCGATTGAAGGCGGCATGACTGCTGAGGATATCGCATTAACAATTCACGCTCACCCAACATTAGGTGAAATTACAATGGAAACTGCTGAAGTATTACTTGGCAACCCAATCCACATTGTAGCTAAAAAATAATTTGAATAAAAGAGTGTAGATAAAGCGGGGTCATTCGCTTATCTACACTCTTTTTTAGCCAATATTTTATTTTATATGAACAATTAAATTTTTATATAATCCTTTTCCCCTAACAGGCTTTAATGACAATGATAAGTAGCTTCTCACAGAAAATATTCCGTCATTATAGCTTTCAAATCGTATTTCTATCATTTACAAGCTCCTTTGATTATTCTGAATAGTCGATAAATGCTATAATGATAGCATTGTAGAAAGTAAGGGAGGATTTATTAATGGAGCTTAATTTAACGGGGAAAGTAGCAATTATAACAGGGTCAAGTAAAGGAATTGGCTATTATACAGCCATGCAGCTTGTTAAAGAGGGTGCACAGGTTGTACTTTGCGCTCGTGGTGAAAAACAACTGCAAGTGGCTGCTGGATGCATAAAAAATGAAACAGGCGTAGATGTTTTAATTGTTCCAACTGATATTACAAAAGAAAAAGATTGTAAGTATCTAATCGAGCGTACCGTCGAACATTATGGACGTGTTGATATTCTTATTAATAATGCAGGTACAGCTTCAGCGAATCCCTTCGAATCGGTGAGTAGTGAGCTGTGGCAGGCAGATTTAGATTTAAAGGTATTTGGAGCTATTCATTGTTCAAAATATGCTGCTCCATATATGCGAAAGGCTGGGGGCGGTGCCATCGTTAATGTGACTGCCGTGATGGCTAAAACGCCACCTGCAAGCTCACTTCCAACTACTGTAAGCCGTGCTGCGGGGCTTGCCTTGACAAAAGCGATGAGCAAGGATTTAGGGAAGGACAATATTCGTGTAAATTCTGTATGTATAGGACTTATTCGTAGTGATCAAATCGAAAAGAAATGGAAAAAGGAAGAACCTAATTTATCGTGGGAAGAATATTCTCGTAAAGTGGGGCAAGCAATTCCGCTTGGTCGTGTAGGTGATACGCAAGAAGCAGCAAATGTTATCACTTTCCTAGTATCTGATGCAGCGAGCTATGTTACAGGAACAGCTGTTAATATTGATGGTGGCTCTGGTCACGCATTATAGACTAGTAAAAATCCACTATACTAATAGAAGTATAGTGGATTTTTAAGAATATTTATCCTTCTTCATTAATAACCACATTTTTACCACGTATTTTCATAATCAGTGGTATAAGTAACCAGGAAATGGCAATCACTAAAAATAGTAATGATAAAGGCTTTGTTATAAAAATAGAAAAGTCTCCATTCGAAATGGTTAATGCACGGCGCATATTATTTTCAATCATCGGCCCTAGTACTAAAGCAAGTACTAATGGAGCTACTGGATAATCATATTTAGCAAATAGATAACCAAGTACCCCACAAGCTACTAATAAAAATAAATCAAACGTGGCAAATTGTACAGCATAAACGCCAAAAATTGAAATGGCAATAATAATAGGCAATAAATATTTTTTAGGTGTTTCGATGATTTTGGCAAAAATGCGGACTAAAGGCATATTCAATGCTAGTAACATTAAATTTCCAATGAACATACTGGCAATTAATCCCCAAGCAACTTGAGGATGCTCATCAAATAATAATGGACCTGGCTGAATATTATACATAATAAGTGCACCCATTAAAATTGCAGTAGTACCTGAGCCAGGAATTCCTAAAGTTAGTAATGGGATCATTGCACCGCCTGATGCAGCATTGTTCGCTGATTCTGGCCCAGCTACACCCGCAATATGACCTTTTCCGAATTGCTCGGGTGTTTTACTGAATTTTTTCTCGGTAATATAAGAAAAGAATGAGGCAAGTGTTGCGCCTGCGCCGGGTAATACGCCGATGAAAAAGCCTAATAAGGAGCCGCGAGCAATAGGAACAGCACTATCCTTTAAATCTTGCTTTGTTGGGAATACACGATTAATTTTGGCTAATTGACCATCCTCTTCTTCTTTTTCAAGAATGGTTTTAAATACTTCGCCTAATGCAAATAAACCAACAGCGATGGTTAAAAATTCAATGCCAGAGAACAACATTGGCTGACCAAATGTAAAACGTTCGATACCTGATACGGCATCAATACCAACTGTCCCAAGCATAAGCCCTAAAACAGTCATAATTAAAGCTTTGGTAATAGAACGTCCTGCTAGGCCACTAACTGCTGCAAGTCCTAATAACATCAAAGAAAAGTATTCTGCGGGTCCAAATTTAAGTGCTAATTTTGACAATGGATTAGCCAATAATATCAGACCTAGTAGTGCTACAACACCCGCACAAAATGAGCCAATGGCCGCGATCGAAAGAGCACTTCCTGCACGGCCTTGTTTAGCCATTTGATAGCCATCCAATGTTGTCACAACTGATGACGATTCACCAGGCGTGTTTAATAGAATGGAGGTTGTTGATCCACCATACATGGCCCCGTAGTATACTCCTGCAAGTAAAATAATTGAGCTTGTAGCGGCAGCCTCAGTAGGTAGTCCAGCTGTAATGGTTGCTGTAACGGGTATTAATAATGCAACTCCACTCATTGGACCTATACCTGGAAGTACACCAACTGCTGTACCAATTATGACACCCACAAGAGCGAATAAAAGGTTTTGCCATTGAAGGGCAACTGCAAATCCATCAGCTAAAAATTGCAATGTCGACATATATTCACTCCTGTACTAGAAAATTGGGAAACTAGGCAATGATCCACCTAGTAAACTTGTAAATAAATAATAGATGCCTAGTGAAAATCCAGCTGCAATAATAATTGAATAAATAAGTTTAGTACGTTCCATTGTTTGGAAACTGATACACAAAAATAAAAATGTTGTTATCATATAGCCAATTTTTTCAAGGAAAAATACATACGCAAGAGCGCTACCTAAAATAATTAAGAACTTTTTGAGTTCTGTTGAAGATATTTTAGAAGAAGTAGTTGGTCCTCCTGTGACTCGCTCTCTCACAGCTTTTTTCCATGATTCATAAAATAATTGAAGACTTAATAAACCTAAAATAATACCTAAACCTAATGGAAAAATTTTGGGCCCAACTGTAGATCCATAAGCACTATCAGAAATCTGAGTTGCTTGAAAAATAAACAAAATGCTAAGTGTTAAGAGGATAATGCTAAATGTTTTATCAAATGTATAGCTCAACCGTTTTACACCTCCATTGAAAATAGAATAAAGTCACACAAGTAGTTCTATATTTAATGGAAATACTTGTGTCTTTTTTAAAAAACGACTCGTTATTTTTGCATACCAAGAGCTGTTAGTAGTTCAATGATTATTTTATTTTGATTGTCTAGATAAGCTGTAAAATCTTGTGCATTACGATATTCTGCTTGCCAACCATTACGGGTCACCTCAGCTTGCCATTCTTTTGATTCAGACATTGCATGTAATTTTTCAGACCAATAGGCAATCGCATCTTTACTCATATTTTTTGGACCAAAGATACCACGCCAAATTGTAAATTCCTCATCAATACCAGCCTCTTTAAATGTAGGAACTTCTGCTAGCTCACCTTCTAAGCGTTCAGAGGAACTGACAGCTAATACACGAACATCTCCGGATTTAACATAAGTAGCAATTGTGGAGGCATCTGTTGCAATAACATCAGCATTGCCACCTAATAATGCTGTAACCGCCTCACCACCACCATCATAAGAAACATATTTAATTGTTTTTAAGTCAATTCCCACTTTATAAGCCGGAATAATTCCTACTAGGTGATCCATCGAGCCCGGTGCAGAACCACCTGCTAATGTGACATCTTTTGGTGAAGTTTTCATAGCATTTAATACATCTTCAAGCGTTTGGAAAGGAGAATCCTTTTTAACAACGATCGCGCCATAGTCCCGTGTTAATTGAGCTAAAGGTGTAGTATCCTTATAGCCAAATTTACTATTTCCTTCAGCCTTTTCATGATTTATAAGGATTGGTGGTGATTTAACCATTAACATATAATCATTATTGGCGTCCTTTGTAGCAAATGTTGCCATGAAGGCAGCACCACCACCACCTGGCTTGTTCTCAACTTGAATGGCCTTATCAATTAACCCTGTGTCACTCATTGTTTTTGCCACTGCACGAGCTGTTAAATCCCAGCCACCACCAGCACCTGATGGAGCAACAATGGTAATATTACTTTTCGGATAATCATTGGCATTCTTTCCCTCTGTTTTTTCTCCAGTTGATGCTGAACAGCCAACTAAACTAGTAAATAATAAGCCTGCTGCCATTATTTTAGAAATGTTCCTCCACATAAAAATCCCCCTTAAAAATAAAATGGTAGCGCTATCAATTTAGCGCTACCCATACTATAACTTACTTCTTAATTTTAGGAATATTGTGATAATAATGTGAATTAACAGCATTTTGTTCATAAAGTTTATGTGGAAATAAAGTATCGTCGCTCAGGACGCCCAACTGTGCCATAAGTCAGTTCGGTATAGACCTGCTTTTGTGTAACTAAAAATTCTAAATAACGACGAGCGGTGGAACGGCTGACACCGATATTCTTTCCCAATAGCTCAGCTGTACTACCATTCTCCATTATGCTTAAATGGTTGATAACATGATTCATTGTTGTTGGATCTATCCCTTTTGGTAATAATAACGGTGTTTCTATAGGGGTGGATGAACCTGCTTTTGGCCAAAGATATTGAATTTTTTCTTGTGTAAATTTCTCATTATTTTTCAGCAATAGATACTTGTAACGGAATTTTTCTATACTCTCTTTTAGCTGTTCGAATGTAAATGGCTTTAAAATGTAATCAGTAACATTTTTCCGATAAGCTTTCTGTACTATATGTGCCTCTGTAGCTGCGGTAATCAAAATAATACTACTTGTTGGGCTCACTTCTTGGATTTTATCAATTAAATCTACTCCCAGTATATCTGGCAAAAAGACATCGAGTAATATAAGGTGTGGTGAAAATGATTCAAGCCAATCTAAAGCTTCTTCTCCCGTGCTTGCCCGTGCAATTACTGTAAAGCCTTCAATTTTTTCTAAAAAACGACAATGTACATCTGCTACACGTACATCATCTTCAATTACTAGCACTTCAATATTGTTCATGGATCATAGTCCCCCTTTTGCTAATAGATACGATAAATAGGGCACCTCCTAAATCTCCTTCTTCAAGAGCAAGAGTACCGTTTAAATCATGGATACTGGAAATGACTTTCCTTAATCCATAGCCTCGATGTTTACTATCTTTCGTAGAAATATTTTCTGAAAATAGTACGTCTAGTTTTTCTTGTGCTAAACCTTGTCCAGAGTCCTCGACCTCAAAGATGATTTCCTCTCCATTATCAAATATAAAAAGCCTAATAATTGGTTGTCGCTCTTTGTTTTTTTCAACCTCTTCAAAAGCATTGGTTAATAAATTTCCCATAATAGAAATAATTAAGCTTTTTTCTATGCTTTCAGGAAATGTTTCTAAATAACTATCCTCATCAAAAACCAACTTGATCTTTAATTCACGTGCACGATTAAAAAATCCGATAATTAAACCATTTAAAAAAGGGTCTTTTACACGCTTTGTTATAAATTGGGTTAGAGAAGAATGTCCTTCTACCTCTTTATGAATAATAGACAGTGCTTCATCAGATGCATGTAATTGAATAAGGCCGGATATTGTGTAAAGGACATTATTAAACTCATGTGTTTGGGCACGTAAAGCCTCTGTATATTGTTTTACTTGTGATAATTCGATAGCCATTTGCTCTATTTCTGATTGTAATCGGAAACTTGCAACTGCGCCGACAACTTGACCATTCACCTTCATAGGTACACGGTTAACAATAATTTCATGACCGTTAACAATCATCAATTTATCAAGTTGTTTTTCACCCTTCATTAATACGTTAAGCAGATGTGTGTTTGGTATATGCTGTTCGATATTATCGCCAATGATAGAAGCTGAATCCGTTAAATGTAAGATTTTTGCGGCAGCATTATTTAGGGTTGTAATTTCACCTTTCTGATTTACCGTAATAATAGCTTCACGAACTGATTCAATTAAAGTATTTTTTTCTGTTAATAGACTGGCAATTTCACTTGGCTCCAGATTAAAAATTTGCTTTTTAATGTTTCGGGATAAAAAAATAGAGCCGATAATACCGATGCCTAGGGCAATAACCATTGTATAAAAAATATTATCAAGATATAAAAAATATAAGCGATCTAATTCACTAGTTAAGTAACCAATTGAAACAACACCAATAATCGATCCATTTGAGTCTAAGATAGGTGCTTTACCACGAATGGATTGTCCCATTGAACCATTTGCAATGGAAATATAAGACTCACCGTTGATTAATGCTCGGTCATTATCATCTCCGACCATCGATTTACCAATACGGTCAGCGATAGGATGGGTGTAGCGTATGCCATTTTTATCTCCGATTACAACATAAGTAGCTTTTGCAGCAAGCATAATCTCTTTGCTAATTTTTTGCAGACTTTCGGAAGGATTATTTGTATCAAACGCTTTAAGTACATCCCCCCTGCTAGCCGTTGTTTCAGCCAAATATAGTGCCCGGTTCCCAATTTGTGTTTGCAATGCATCAGATATGGTCATATAAAAGAGGATGCCTGCTAAAATGACAATAATAAAAATTAAAAAACTGCTGTAATAGGTAAAGCGTGCTTGGAGTGTTAATGTTTTAAAGATAATAGTGAATCCCCCTTTGTGTTTGTTTTGGAAATTTTAGTTATTGATAACACGAGTAATCTTTTGTAATTTTCGATTATATAAAAAAATTTTGAAATTTGCTAGATGATCATTAAAAAAGTAATTTGAAGTGGATAGGCACAATATAAAAATTGATAAGTCATAATCATAAAAAGTAAAATCATGAAGTTCTTGTAGAATAGGACTTTGAATACTGTTTCATAGAATTGCTTGGATATTTCTGTATTTGATTATTATTTTTCTAAAATTATAATAGACAGAAAATTCCTACAGATGTAGAATGAACGATATAGGGGGTGAAAACTGGCGAAATGTTGAACGGGAATTTTGCTGCGTTGTTGTTACGAGTTGTTCGGATTATTGTGCAAATTGGTATACTTACTATTTTCTATTACATGGGGGTTGGCATTGTTTCTTATTTGCACATACCTCTTCCGGGAAGCGTCATAGGATTACTTTTATTAGCACTTTCACTCAATTTTAAAATTATTAAGGTTGAATATATACAAGATGGAGCAGGTTTTTTAATTGGCATTTTAACGTTGTTTTTCATTCCAGCAACGGTAGGTGTTATAGATTATCCAGAGCTCATGTCAATCACTGGTCTGCTCATTATTTTAGCAGTTATTGCTAGTACATTAATCTCTATTTATGTAACAGGACTGCTGACACAACTCATCGAGAAAAGAGAATTGGCCAAAAAAGAAAGCTCGAAGACTCCTGTGGAAGAAGGAAAGGGGGAATTAACTGTTGATTGAAGTAACAGTTGTCCTTAGCACCATTATTATGTTTATTTTATTTACAAAGCTCTATCAACGATTTCCCCATCCTATCATGATTCCTTTGGTCACGACTACGATTGTCAGTGCAGTGGTTTTACTTGTGTTTGATATTCCATATTCAACTTATATGCAAGGTGGGGAATGGCTTCAGAAAATGCTTGGACCTGCTGTTGTGGCACTTGCATATCCTCTCTATAATCAACGGGCAATTATTATGAAATATAAGTATTCTATTTTATCAGGACTTCTAATCGGCATGATAACAGGCTTAGTGACAATTTTTGTGTTACTAAAATGGATTGGTGTAGAACCTAGCTGGATGCTGACAGCCTTACCTAAATCGTTAACAACGCCTGTTGGGATGCAGGTGAGCGAAACGATTGGAGGCATTCCACCTTTAACTGCTGTTTTCGTTATGATTGCAGGGTTTGTAGGGGCCATTATCGGACCGCTAGTCATTAAGTATGGCAAAATCGACTCTGCTGTGAGTAGGGGAGTGGCAGTAGGAAGTGCCTCACATGGGGTAGGTCTTGTGAAATTAAGAGAATATGGGGAACAGGAATTATCAGTTGGTTCATTATCAATGGGCTTAACGGCTGTTATCGGAGCCTTCTTCTGCCCTTTATTTGTATATTTATTTTTATAATAGAATCGTGGAAAAAGGAGCTGTCTCAAAAACGAATGGAACCAAATTCTTTGTTGTAAAAAAATAGTTATTTCTAGAAGCAATTATTCATTGTGAAAATGAATTTAAAAACACTTCAGATAGTATTCTATTATAGCTATTTTGTAAATGAAGAGAATGTTTTCTAGCTGTGTTCAACAAAAAGAATATACTCACATTTTAAATATAAAAGCCAGCTCTTCTTATTGAAGAGCTAGCTTATATTTTTTAGAAAATTGGCTTACGTTCTTTGATAACACGGATTGTTTTTAATGTTGTATCCTCTGGTCCTTGAACGGGTAAACCTGCTTCAATATTCATTTGAATATAATGAATATTTTCTTGAGTAATTATTTCCCCGGGAATAAAAATAGGAATCCCAGGAGGATACACCATAATAAATTCTGCACAAATACAGTTATCTGCTTCTGCAAGGGGAACGACTTCTGTATCTGCATAAAAAGCATCACGCGGAGACATGGCAAGAGCTGGAATTTCCGGCACATTTACTAAAGCCTCTGTTATAGCCGCTTCAGAATCAAATGCTTTTGACATACGAGTTAAAGCATTTATTAAAAGATTAATTTCCTTTTTTGTATCTCCTAAAGTCACTAAACATAAGATATTATAAAGGTCAGACAATTCTACTTCAATATTGGCATTATAACGCAACCATTCCTCAGCTCGATGACCAGAAATACCTAAATCTTTCACACTAATCAGAAGTTTTAATGGATCCATATCATAAGTTGCAGAAGAGTGTAACTTTTCCTTGCCAGCACACTTTAAATGTGGTATCTGATTGATGCGTTTACGAGCATCCTTTGCTAAACGTAATGCATCGTCAATTAAATCGTATCCATGAATGGCTAGCTGACGTCGAGCTGTGTCAAGTGAAGCAAGTAATGGATAGGATGTCGATGTAGTCGTTAACATAGAAAATACAGCTTGTACACGTTTTGCAGAAACAAGACCCTCACGTACGTTTAAAATAGATGTTTGTGTCATAGAGCCACCAAGCTTATGAACGCTTGTTGCTGCCATGTCAGCACCTGCTTCCATAGCTGAATATGGAAGGTCATCATGGAATTTTATGTGTACACCATGTGCTTCATCTACTACTACAGGAATATTACGGTCATGAGCAATCTCCACAATACGCTTTAAATCAGCTGTAAAGCCAAAATATGTTGGATTAATAACAAGTACTGCCTTTGTATCTGGGTAAGCATTTAATGCTTTTTCAACAGCTTCAGGGGATATGCCATGAGAAATCCCATATTCGCTGTCAACTTCAGGATGAATAAAAATTGGAATGGCACCAGCGAATACAATCGCCGACATAATAGATTTATGAACATTCCGTGGCACTAGAATTTTATCACCTGGACCGACGACGGTCAGAATCATCGTCATGATGGCGCCACTAGTACCTTGAACGGAAAAGAATGTATGATCAGCACCAAAGGCTTCAGCTGCTAAGTTTTGCGCTTCTTTTATAGCACCCTTTGGTGAATGTAAATCGTCTAGTGGAGCAATATTAATTAAATCAATTGATAAAACGTTGTCGCCGACGAATTCACGGAACGCAGGATCCATCCCTTGCCCTTTCTTATGGCCTGGAATATGGAACTGAATGGGATGTCTGTTCCGATGTTTTAGTAATACGTCGAACAATGGAGTCTCTAATTGTGACAACGCAGGTACCACCTCACTTTATAATATCTAAGAAAACAAATGAATTATAGCACCTAACGACACGAAAAAATAGGCTTTTCCTAAAAAATAAAAGGATTTTTTTCTGGGTACCGAGAAAATAGTATTGAACGAAAGGGGAGGTACTATGAATTGGAATACACGTGTGACGGATCTTTTACAGGTTAAATACCCAATTATTCAAGGGGGATTAGCCTATTTAGCATATGCTGATTTAGCCGCAGCTGTGTCGAATGCTGGTGGTTTAGGGCAAATAACGGCTATGAGTTTACGAGATCCTGAATTATTACGAGCAGAGATCCACAAGGTACGAAAATTAACAGATAAACCATTTGGCGTAAATTTTGCGATTGGCATGCATGGTACAGGCTATGAGGATATGGTGCGCGTTGCAATCGAAGAAGAAGTTCCAGTTGTTACAATGACGGGGGGAAATCCAGCGCCTATATTTAATTTGCTGGGAGGCACAGCGATAAAAAAATTAGTACTTGTAGCTGCTCGTAGACAAGCTCAAAAGGCTGAACAGCTCGGAGCAGATGCTGTAATGGTTGTGGGTCAAGAGGGTGGCGGTCATCTGGGGCGTGATGATGTCGGTACAATGGTTCTTGTTCCCCAAGTGGTTGACAGTGTAAGTATTCCTGTCATTGCTTCTGGCGGAATTGGCGATGGGCGCGGCTGGATGGCTGCTCAAGCATTGGGAGCTGAAGGCATTGAAATGGGCACTCGTTTTATAGCAACACGAGAGTGTGTTGATGCTTCACAGGCTTATAAAGAGGCACTAGTTGCAAGTACTGAGGCAGATACAACCATTATTAAGCGCTCAATTGGTGCACCAGCTCGTGCATTACGCAATGACTTTACTACAAAGATTTTGGAAATTGAGGAAAAAACACCAACATATGAGGCGTTGAAAGAATATATAAGTGGTTCAGCAAATAAACGCTTTATTTACGATGGTGATAAGAATCAGGGCTTTGGCTGGGCTGGACAAGTGACTGGAATGATTCACGATATCCCAACCGTTGATGAGCTTATTAAGCGAATGGTTGCAGAAGCTGAAAGTATACGGTTAAAATGGGGGCAATAACGTAAAGGTGGTTTTGTCGAATGGAATACTCTTATCCGTTTTCAACTGATTGGTCCACAGAGGAGATTGTGGATGTTATTCAATTCTTTGAGGGAATTGAGAAAGCTTATGAAAAGGGCATCAAGCGTGAAGTGATGCTCGCTAAATATCGACGCTTTAAAGAGATTGTTCCTTCTCAAGCGGAGGAAAAATCAATTTTTCGCGAATTTGAAGAGGCGAGCGGCTACATTAGCTATCCAGTCGTAAAACAAACAAAGGAAGCCGAAGATGGAATGATTATAAAAGTTACCCCAAGAAATGGCCGTTAAAAAAAGTGGATGTGAGATCAACTCACATCCACTCTTTATTTTTTTGTGTTAAAAAACGACATAATGCATAAACTACATCAATAAAAAACTTTATAAGGTTAGCCTATTTTCCAACAATAATGTTGTAAAGAGGAAGTAAGCTGTTAAATGTGTCCTCTATTAATTGATGTAATTCGCTTGCTGTTAATTTGGTTGCTTGTTCTTTTGCAATATGACGGCCAATTAAGAATTCACCCTTTTTGACATCTCGTAGGCGAATAAGAAGTTCTTCAAGCTTGCCTTCTTTTGCCAATTCGAGAGAAACTGCCTCAGGGGACATATGATCTCCTGACACGATAAAATCATCTGGAAGCTGTTCCAATAAAGATTTATGAGCTAGTAAACGCTCAGCCATAACATTTTTTTGAGGCGCTTCATAAATAATAGCTAAGACGATGAATAAATGTGTGTGCCATAGACCAATCTGAAAGTGAGGCAATGATTTATAACCTCTTTTATAAGGTGCGAAGGCAACCCAGCTATCTTTTGGAGGGTTAACAGTTCTTCGAGCATGTTTAGCCACATGCGGGAAGAATTCTTCACCTAATTGACTAGAGAAATAAGCAGAAAAATCTTCACCTAGCTGATTGAATTTTGGACGTACATGTAAATGTAAAGCATCCATTCTCTGTTCTAAACCGTCTATTGTAAAAACCTTAAAGTCTTTGTTTGTCCACTTTATTTTTGGCAATTTTATTTTACTCCTTTCGTTTTATAAGGTTTATTTTACGCTGAATTTGGGAAAAAATCTTATAACAAGAACTTTATCAAATGAGCAAAGTTTTTGTGGAAAAATTTAAAAAAGGAAGTGTTGTTTATGAAACCGTTCGTAAAAATTATACGTAAAGTTGACATTGAAAAGCAATATGAGCACATTTTACAATTAGAATTAGATTATGAATTAGCTTCGCTTTTTGCAGCAATGAATGAAAAAAATGATATGGAAATTGAAAAAAGTAAAAAACGTCTGGCAGAAATTCAGATGGAACTTGAAAGTTTGCACGCCTATGCGTAATCAAAATCTAATACCCATTTAAAAAATCACTTGCTGAATATTCCGACAGCAGGTGATTTTTATTGTGACAAAGGGTAAAATAGAAATTATATCATAAGGTAGTACTAGGTTTTATATAGCAAAAGTTGTGAAGTAGTGGGAAAAGGTATCATAAACATACGGGAGCGATTAATATAGAAGGCCTTTTCTTATATTCGAAGGGTGGGTTATGAGTGGATTTACAACAAATTGATAAATTTGCAAAAGATATTATTTTTGAAGCTGGGCGACGTATTCGGGAGGCTTTTTCGTATAATCTAGTAATTGAGACAAAATCAGGTGCAAATGACCTCGTTACCAATATTGATCGAGAGACGGAGTTATTCTTTATTGAGCAAATTAAAGCTTTTGATCCAACCCACAAAATTCTAGGGGAAGAAGGAATGGGCGAACAGGTTAAATCACTAGATGGTGTAGTTTGGATTATTGATCCAATTGATGGAACGATGAATTTTGTTAAACAGCATCGTCATTTTATGATTTCTATCGGTATTTTTGTCAATGGCTTAGGAAAGTTAGGTTACATATTTGATGTCATGCGGGAGGATTTATTTAGTGCCATCGAGGGGCAAGGGGCATGGTATAATGATTCACCATTGCGTAAACTACAGTCTGTTACAATGGAGGAGTCAGTCATTGGCATAAATGCACATTGGGTCGCACCTAACCGACATATTCACCATGAAAAAGTGATTGATATGGTTCGTAAAGTTCGAGGTACACGGTCCTATGGCTCCGCAGCAATGGAAATTGCATTTGTTGTAAGTGGCAAATTAGATGCCTATGTCTCTATGCGTTTAGCACCATGGGATATTGCAGGAGGGACCATCATTGCTCAGGAAGTTGGAGCAGTTGCTACAAATCTACATGGTGAAGGCTTTGATTTCCTTCATCAGGATACATTCATTATTGCTAATCCCGCTATTCATAAAGAATTATTAGAAAAATATATAGTGCCATATGAATAAAAAGGAGCCGTCTATTTATTAGACAGCTCCTTTTTATGTTCTTTAAAGTAAACCTTGCGCACGTAGTTTACGCTTCATTTTAAAGGCTGTCATGAAAATGACACAAGTAGCCACAATACCAGCTATTACACCAAATACATTACTAGCTGCAACAGAGTAGCCAATAGAGCACATTGCTAATACAGCTGCCAATGCATAGATGGCCATTACGATTTTTGCACGCTTCATAGCCTAGCCTCCAATATTAAAAATTTGTCGATCAAATATATTTTTTTAGAATGATGGAAATTCTAATAAGGACATTTCTATCCTTCTTGTGCTATAATATCACAGTTAAACATTCGAAAAAAGAATATGGAGTGGAATAATGACAAACTTACGTCAAGATCTTCGCAATATCGCAATTATCGCCCACGTTGACCATGGTAAAACTACTTTAGTCGACCAACTATTAAAACAATCAGGTACATTCCGTTCAAACGAACATGTTGAAGAACGTGCAATGGACTCTAATGATATTGAACGCGAACGTGGTATTACAATTTTAGCAAAAAATACTGCAGTAAACTATAACGGAACTCGTATTAACATCCTTGATACGCCTGGACACGCCGACTTCGGTGGTGAGGTAGAACGTATTTTAAAAATGGTAGATGGCGTTTTACTAGTTGTCGATGCGTATGAAGGTTGTATGCCGCAAACACGCTTTGTACTGAAAAAAGCGTTGGAACAAAAGTTAACACCGATTGTAGTTGTAAACAAAGTTGATAAAGACTCAGCTCGCCCATTAGAAGTAGTAGATGAAGTATTAGAATTATTTATCGAGCTAGGCGCTGATGATGATCAATTAGATTTCCCTGTTGTGTATGCATCAGGTGTAAACGGTACAGCTTCTCTTGATGCTGATCCAACAAAACAAGAAGAAAATATGCAATGTCTATTTGAAAAGGTAATTGAAGCAATTCCTGCACCAGTAGACAACTCAGCAGATCCATTACAATTCCAAGTGGCATTACTTGACTACAATGATTATGTTGGTCGTATTGGGATTGGACGCGTATTCCGCGGAACAATTGAAGTAGGACAACAAGTTGCTTTAATGAAGTTAGATGGGACTGTGAAACAATTCCGTGTTACGAAACTATTTGGTTTCTTTGGTTTAAAACGTGAAGAAATCCAATCAGCAAAAGCTGGTGACTTAATTGCTGTTTCAGGGATGGAAGACATCAATGTTGGGGAAACAGTATGTCCGGTGGAACATCAAGAAGCTTTAACACCATTACGTATTGACGAACCAACATTACAAATGACTTTCTTAGTGAATAATTCACCGTTTGCAGGTCGTGAAGGGAAATGGGTAACTGCTCGTAAAGTAGAAGAGCGTTTACGTTCACAACTTCAAACGGACGTATCTCTTCGTGTAGAAGATACAGATTCACCAGATGCATGGACAGTTTCTGGTCGTGGTGAGCTACATTTATCAATTCTTATTGAAAATATGCGCCGTGAAGGCTTTGAACTACAAGTATCAAAACCTCAAGTTATCATTCGTGAAATTGATGGTGTAAAATGTGAACCATTTGAACGTGTACAAATTGATGTTCCAGAAGAAAATGTAGGTTCGGTTATTGAATCGATTGGTACGCGTAAAGGTGAAATGTTGGATATGGTGAACAATGGCAATGGCCAAGTACGTTTAACATTCCTTGTTCCTGCACGTGGTTTAATTGGATATACAACAGAATTCATGTCTATGACGAAAGGTTTTGGTATCATTAACCATACATTCGATTGTTACCAACCATATATTCCAGGCCGTATTGGTGGACGTCACCAAGGTGTTCTTGTATCAATGGAAACTGGTAAATCGACAACTTATGGTATGATGCAAGTAGAGGACCGTGGTACACTATTTGTTGAGCCAGGTACTGAAATTTATGAAGGTATGATTGTTGGTGAAAATACACGTGATAATGATATCACTGTAAACATAACAAAAATGAAGCAAAAAACGAATGTTCGTTCTGCGACAAAAGATGCAACAAACGTTATTAAAAAGCCACGTCTATTAACACTAGAAGAAGCATTAGAGTTCTTAAATGATGATGAGTATTTAGAAATCACTCCAGAATCTATTCGCCTTCGTAAACAAATTCTAGATAAAAATGAACGTGAAAGAATAGCGAAAAAACTAAAAAACGCTGAACAATAATTTTTTGCTTCCACGAAAGGAAGAGGAGTCTTGGATCTGAAGTCCGCTTTATTGGGTGAACTAAATGTTATTCAAGTTGCTGCACAGACAGGTACAGATGAAACAACACGAGTTTATGGGAGAATGGCTGGTATCACTAGATTTTTATATGAAAATTTACCAAGCTATGAAATAGCAGGTTATGTTGTATTTCTTCTTGTATTTGTACTTTCTGCCATTGTCTATAAGCTAGGCTTTGCCAAGAAATTAAAGTTATCTCAAAATATTATTATTTATGCGTTCCTATTTTTAGGTTGTATCATGCTTACATTCTTCGCTCTATTCTTGCCAATGATTGAAGGTCTGATTGTAGCGGCCTTAATTCTAATTGTCTATAAAACAAGACTATGGCGTGAAAAAAGAGAAGAACAACAAGCTACCAATCAATAACAATTACGTACTTTATAATAAGAACTTTTTATTTGTTATAAACAGTCTTAGCGGTTTTAATGCTAAGGCTGTTTTTTTGTATGTTTCCCCTGTAGTCAAGCTGAAGAAAACACCCACACTCTACACAAATTAAAAAATGATAGGCACCGAAATCTTCTTATGTGAATAAGTTAATGTCGATAGGCTTATTTTCAACACATCAAGGAGGAAAGGGAATGCGTTGGCTTACAAAAGGTTTATTATTAGGTGTCATTGCTTTGTTACTCCTTTCTTTGACGGCATGTAATAAAGCAGAGCTAGAAAAAGTCAAAGTAGGAGAAGTAACTCGTTCAATTTTCTATGCGCCTCAATATGTAGCACTTGAGAAAGGTTTCTTCGAGGAGGAGGGTCTTTCGGTTGAGCTACAAACGATTGCAGGTGGCGATAAAACGATGACGGCGTTACTGTCAGATGGAATTGATATAGCTTTAGTTGGGTCGGAGACGTCTATTTATGTCACATTACAAGGTGCAAATGATCCTATTCAAAATTTTGCACAGTTAACACAAACGGATGGTACCTTTTTAGTGGCAAGAGATAAGATAGATAATTTTTCGTGGGATCAATTGAAGGGCTCAACGTTTTTGGGGCAACGTAAAGGTGGAATGCCACAAATGGCAGGTGAATTCGTGCTGAAAAAACATGGCATCGACCCTGTAAATGATTTATCGCTCATTCAAAATATTGATTTTGCCAACATTGCTACTGCTTTTGCATCCGGTACTGGTGACTATGTTCAATTATTTGAACCTACTGCGAGTGTCTTTGAGAAAGAAGGAAAAGGTTATATTGTAGCTTCGTTTGGAACGGAGTCTGGTAATCTTCCTTACACGTCCTTTATGGCCAAAAGTAGTTATTTAAAGGATGAAGCTTCAACTGTTCAAGCTTTTACAAATGCATTGAAACGAGCACAGGATTTTGTGCAAAATGAGAGTGCTGCTGAAGTAGCAAAGATTATTCAACCGTATTTTGAAAATGTAGATATAGAGATAATTGAAACGGTAATTGAGCGATATAAAGCACAAGGCTCTTATGCTACTGACCCAATCCTTGATGAAGGAGAGTGGGATAACTTGCAAACAATTATGGAGGAAGCAGGTGAACTTCCTCAACGAGTGGAGTATGAAAAACTTGTGAACACTACTTTTGCCAAAAAGGCTGCTGAGTAATATGGAATTTTTACAGCTGGAGAATATTCACCATAGTTATTTTTCAAGTACACAGGCAAAGGAAGTATTACGTGATATCAGTTTAGCCATTCATGAAGGAGAGTTTGTTTCGTTTATTGGGCCGAGTGGCTGCGGTAAAACCACATTATTATCAATTATTGCAGGCTTATTCCCTGCCACTGAAGGCAATGTTTATATAGATGGTGAAAAGCTATCAGCAAGTAATCAATCAAGCATTGGCTATATGCTTCAGCAGGATTATTTATTTCCTTGGAAGACCATTGAAGAAAACGTCACAATTGGCTTGAAAATAATGGAGAAAAGTCATAAAACACATAAAGTAACGGCCAATGCGTTATTACAGGAAGTAGGATTACCGCATGTGGGGAATAATTATCCTCGAGAATTATCAGGGGGTATGAGGCAACGTGTCGCCCTTGCCCGTACCTTAGCTGTAAACCCAAAAATTTTATTATTAGATGAACCATTTTCTGCATTAGATTATCAGTCGAAATTAAAGCTTGAGGATTTAGTGGTGGAAACATTAAAAACTTATAAAAAGACTGCTATTCTTGTGACACATGATATTGGTGAAGCAATCGCGATGAGTGAGCGCGTAGTTCTATTTTCTGCAAATCCGGGGACAGTTCACAAGGTGTTTGAAATACCTAAAGCCCTTAATGAACTATCACCTTTTGATGTAAGACAGCATCCAGCCTATGCAGATATTTTCCAAACTATTTGGAAGGAGCTGGAGAGCCTTGGATAATACGTTATTTAAGCAATATCAGCAATTGTTAAAAAAAGAAAAACGCTATGTTCGAGTGTATCAGCTTATTATTTTACTGCTATTCTTTGGAGGATGGGAACTGCTTTCAAGATTAGAATGGATTGATCGGTTAATTTTTAGCTCGCCAACTCATGTATGGCATACATTTGTTGAAAAAGTCATTGATGGTTCATTAACATTGCATGTGAGTGTTACATTAATGGAGACCGTAATTGGCTTTTTAGCGGGGACTTTATTAGGAACATTGATAGCTGTTGTCTTGTGGTGGTCTCCGTTACTATCAAAAGTACTCGATCCCTATCTAGTAATTTTAAACGCGATGCCAAAAGTTGCGCTTGGTCCGATTTTGATTGTTGCACTCGGCCCAGGTTATTTTTCTATCATAGCTATGGGTGCATTAATATCCATCATTATAACAACGATTGTTGTATATACGGCATTTAAAGGTGTCGATCCAAATTATAGTAAGGTTTTACAAACCTTTGGAGCGACAAGATGGCAAATCTTTCGTGAGGTCATTTTGCCAGCCTCATTTCCTACGATCATTTCGACCTTGAAAGTGAATGTTGGTTTATCATGGGTAGGGGTTATTGTAGGGGAATTTTTAGTAGCTTCAAAAGGACTTGGTTATTTAATTATCTATGGCTTCCAAGTATTTAATTTTAACCTTGTCCTTATGTCACTTCTGATCATTGCCTTTTTTGCTACCATTATGTATCAAGTTGTAGAATTAGTTGAAAAGACGATTATTAAAAATAATGCATAGTAGAAAAAAGAGGTGTCTCAAAATAGAGGCACCTCTTTTTAATCTGTTCTTTAGTTAAAATTCTTTATCCATCTGGGGTGAAGTACGATAAAAACGGAAATTGCCCGTTTCCATTCGTGCTACAGTATTTTCTGAAATGCGATCATGGCAAATATCGCACATATAAGTATGAATTGGTCGATTACGCAATTTTTTTGCTAAAGGTAGATTGTCATCTAAATTATGAATCGTATCGCAAATAACGCATTTAACGCGCATTGCATTCCCTCCTATTCAGCGCGAATGGCTGATACGTTTTTAATAGGATTGTCAATATTTGAACCGTCTCTTAGTAATACATGGATGGGACCGTCTTCTAAAAGAGGCTTACCGTCTTGGCTATATTTTAAAATAAGTGTATAAGCTTCTTCAATTGTGAAAGGATATTCTTGACCATCTTTGCAAGTTAAGACGATTTTTGTCGCTTCTGGTTTAATTTCAGCATTCTTCAAGAAATGACTTAATTCGATACCAAATGTACCTGTCTCCATTCCTTTACGGTCAAATTTCCTTTCTGATTTTAATGTAGGCGGGAATGTTGCTCCTTCCATAATTTCACGTGACCAGTGTGCTCCTACTTCACGCATATATTTGACGTCAGCATCTTCCTCAACATTTTGAGTAGTGAAGTAAGTGTTTAAATCTAATTTACGAT
The DNA here is from genome assembly GCF_016757845.1 of Lysinibacillus sp. HST-98. Taxonomy (NCBI): domain Bacteria; kingdom Bacillati; phylum Bacillota; class Bacilli; order Caryophanales; family Bacillaceae; genus Lysinibacillus; species Lysinibacillus sp. HST-98. Next base: position 113,554 of record NZ_JAENHX010000007.1, on the reverse strand, counting down.
CATCGAAAATCCACACAGTAGGATCTAATGTTAGTTGGTATGTGACTGCACCTGTGATAGGAATTATTGTTTCCATAATAGAAATCCTCCTCAAATCTTGTATATCCATGACATAGTATAACGCTAATGCCTAGAGATAATAAAGAAATATAATTCGAATTCTCTATTTTCCAATGAAGACACTTGCATTTTTATCGACTAAAAGATAAACTTTATTAAGATAGAATCGAAGAAATATCAGATAATGGGGGCGTCCTCATGGATACGAAATCACAAACTTCTTTTCAAGAGAAGGCTTTGGAGCTATTAGTTGCTGATGCAGATAAGATTGCTCGCCTTATTCGAGTACAAATGGATCATTTAACAATGCCACAATGCCCTTTATATGAGGAAGTATTAGATACACAAATGTTCGGTCTATCACGTGAAATTGATTTTGCTGTGAAGCTTGGATTGATTGAACGTGAAAAAGGCAAAGAAATTCTCGATTCACTCGAGAAGGAACTTTCTGTACTACACGACGCGTATACAGACAAATAAAAAGAAAAACTCAAACGCTTCTTTGCGCTTTGAGTTTTTTTACTAGAACGAGGTTTTCCGATGAGACAATACTTAAAACGCTATGCACAAAATTTTGATTACCCCTTATTTTTTACGGTCCTATTATTAAGTTTATTTGGGTTAATAATGATTTACAGTTCAAGTATGATGGTTGCTATTGCACAGAAAAAACAGGCACCTGATTATTTTTATCAAAAGCAAGTGACCAATTTAATGGTGGCATTTCTTGGCTTTATCATTACAGCATTTTTTCCATATAAACATTATGCGAATAAGAATATTATGTTGTTACTAACGGTCGTATTGGCGGTGTTATTCACATGGTTAAAATTATTTGGTCATGGGGCAGATGAAGTAGGCTCTCAAAGTTGGATTGCTATCCCAGGATTAGGGAATTTTCAGCCTTCGGAGTATGCGAAACTATTTATAATTTTATATTTTGCAGCTGCTTTTTATCGAAAAGCACAAAAATATACGTTTGAAAAGCTACAACCTACTGAAATTTTTTATCCAATTTTTCTATGGATTTTAGTGGTTGCTGGGGTAGCCTTTGAAACAGACTTAGGAGCAGTAATTATTCTATGTGGTATTGCTGTTTCAGTTGTAGCTTCAAGTGGTATTCCATTTAAAACATTTTGGAAATTTTTCGGTGTATTAGGTGCATTTGGTACAGCTATTCTTGGTATTCTATGGCTATTTAAGGGAGAGCTACTAACAGGAAATCGAAAAGGACGGATATTGTCTTACTTAAATCCGTTTGAATATGAGGATGGTAGTGGTCACCAAGTGGTGAATAGTTATTATGCCATTGGCGGAGGCGGCTTAGAGGGACGTGGCCTTGGTCAATCCATTCAAAAATTAGGTTACTTACCTGAACCACAAACAGATTTTATTATGGCCATTATTATGGAGGAATTAGGAATATGGGGAGTTTTAATTGTCCTAGGTGGTTTAGGCTTTATTGTATATAAAGGTTTTTCTATTGCATTGCGAACTAAAGATCCATTAGCACGCATGATTGCGGCTGGTATTGCGAGCTGGATAGGCTGGCAATCGTTTATTAATCTTGGGGGTGTAACCGGGTTAATCCCGTTAACCGGTGTAACGTTACCTTTTATAAGCTATGGCGGTACATCTATAATCATTCTATCTTTAGCGATGGGAATATTGATCAATGTTTCTATGTTTGAAAAGGTAGAGAGGAAAAAAACACAATCATAAAGGGGGATACCTATGGAATCAATCAACAAAATTCTCGTAGCCAATCGAGGAGAAATTGCAATTCGTATTTTCCGTGCTTGTACGGAGCTGAATATCCAAACTGTTGCCATCTATTCAAGAGAAGATAGTGGTGCTTTTCATCGCTTTAAAGCAGATGAAGCTTATTTAGTGGGAGCTGGCAAGAAACCAATCGATGCTTATTTAGATATTGAAGGTATTATTGCCATCGCAAAAGATGCAGATGTTGATGCGATTCATCCAGGGTATGGTTTTTTATCAGAAAACGTGGAATTTGCACGTCGCTGTGAGGAAGAGGGCATTGTCTTTATCGGACCAACTTCTCAGCATTTAGATATGTTTGGAGATAAGGTCAAAGCACGTTCTCAAGCCATTGCGGCTGAGATTCCTGTTATTCCTGGTACAGATGGCCCAGTAGCCGATCTAGCAGAGGTAGAGACGTTTGCTAGCAATTATGGCTATCCAGTTATGATTAAGGCAGCACTTGGCGGTGGTGGTCGAGGGATGCGTCTAGTCCATACGCCAGAAGATCTTGCTTCCTCCTATGAAAGAGCAAAATCTGAGGCAAAGGCTGCTTTTGGTTCCGATGAAGTATATGTAGAAAAAGCAATCATAAAACCAAAACACATTGAAGTACAAATTATTGGCGATAAACATGGCAATATTGTGCATTTATATGAGCGCGATTGCTCAATTCAGCGTCGACATCAAAAGGTGGTAGAAATTGCGCCATCTCATTCAATTTCACAAGAGTTAAGAAATCGTATTTGCGATGCAGCTGTGAAATTAATGAAGAATGTCTCGTACATAAATGCAGGGACAGTGGAATTTTTAGTCGCAGGAGACGATTTTTATTTCATCGAGGTAAACCCTCGCATTCAAGTAGAACATACAATTACAGAAATGATTACAGGTGTTGATATCGTCCATGCCCAAATTAAAGTAGCGGCAGGCTATGGACTTCACAGTGAAGAAATTCATATGCCAAAGCAAGAAGATATGCCAATGATTGGCTATGCCATTCAAGCACGTGTGACAACAGAAGACCCTGCAAATGACTTTATGCCAGATACAGGAAAGTTAATGGTTTACCGCTCAAGTGGTGGTTTTGGCGTGCGATTAGATGCTGGGAATGGATTCCAGGGTGCTGTCGTTACACCATACTATGACTCTTTGTTGGTAAAAATTTCTACTTCGGGTATGAACTTTAAAGAAGCTGCTGCGAAAATGGATCGTAATTTAAAAGAATTCCGTATCCGTGGCGTTAAAACGAATATTCCGTTTTTAAATAATGTGGTGACTCATGAAAAGTTTTTATCAGGAGCCTTTGATACTAGCTTTATTGATACAACACCAGAGCTTTTTGAGTTCCCTGTCCGTAAAGACCGTGGAACAAAGCTGTTAAGCTATATCGGGAATGTGACCTTAAATGGCTTCCCTGGTGTAGAGAAGAAATCAAAACCTATCTTTGTTCAGCCAAACCAACCTAAAATTGATCCTTTAATTGTACCACCAGCAGGTACGAAGCAGATTTTAGATACACAGGGAGCAGATGGCTTAGTCCAGTGGATTTTAGCACAGGAAGACGTACTACTAACAGACACTACATTCCGTGATGCACACCAATCTCTACTTGCAACACGTGTTCGTTCACAGGATATGTATCAAATTGCAGATGCAACAGCTCGCATGATGCATCAGTTATTCTCGCTGGAAATGTGGGGTGGGGCAACATTCGATGTAGCGTATCGCTTCTTAAAAGAAGATCCATGGGAGCGACTAGCGAAACTGCGTGAGCAAGTGCCGAACGTGCTATTCCAGATGTTACTGCGTGGAGCTAATGCTGTTGGTTATACAAACTATCCTGACAATCTAATCCGAGAATTTATCGCTGAATCGGCTTCATCAGGAATTGATGTATTCCGTATTTTCGATAGCTTGAATTGGATTAAAGGCATGGAAGTAGCAATAGATGCTGTGCGTCAATCAGGAAAAATTGCTGAAGCGGCAATCTGTTATACGGGGGATATCCTCGATGACAGCCGTGCGAAATATTCAGTGCAATACTATAAGGATATGGCGAAAGAACTTGAAGCATCTGGTGCCCATATTTTAGCGATTAAAGATATGGCTGGTTTATTGAAACCAGAAGCGGCGTACCGTTTAATTTCCGAGTTAAAAGAGACGACAAGTCTGCCAATCCACTTGCATACACATGATACTAGTGGCAATGGAATTTACTTATATGCTAAAGCGATAGAAGCAGGTGTTGATATCATTGATACAGCGCTTGGATCTATGGCAGGCCTAACATCTCAACCGAGTGCAAACTCCTTGTACTATGCAATGAAGGGCAGCAAACGTGAGGTACGAGCAGATATCGATGCATTAGAAAAATTATCGTACTACTGGGAAGATGTTCGTAAATACTATAAAGATTTTGAAAGTGGCATGATCAGCCCACATTCTGAGATTTACGTACATGAGATGCCTGGTGGTCAGTATAGTAACTTACAGCAACAAGCAAAAGCTGTAGGGCTTGGTGATCGATGGGAAGAAGTGAAACGCATGTATTCCCGTGTAAATCTACTATTTGGTGATATTGTTAAAGTTACCCCATCCTCAAAAGTGGTAGGTGATATGGCTTTATTTATGGTGCAAAATGATCTAGACGAAAATACGGTCTTAACAAGAGGGAAAACGATTGACTTCCCAGATTCTGTGATTGAATTCTTCCAAGGTTATCTTGGGCAGCCACATGGCGGGTTCCCAGAGGCATTACAACAAGTAGTGTTAAAAGATCGTGAAGCAATTACAGTTCGTCCAGGAGAATTATTAGAGCCTATTCAGTTTGATCAATTAGAGGCTGTACTAGAGGAAAAGTTAAATCGTCCAGTTACGAAAAAAGATGTACTGGCTTATGCACTTTATCCAAAAGTCTTTGAGGAATATGCGAAAACAGCAGAATCCTTTGGCAATATTTCAGTTCTTGACACACCGACATTCTTATATGGCTTAAAGCTTGGAGAAATTATTGAGGTCGAAATTGAAAAAGGTAAAACATTGATTATTAAACTCGTTTCAATCGGGGAACCACAACACAATGGAACACGTGTCCTTTACTTTGAGCTCAATGGACAATCGCGTGAATTGGTGATTCAAGATATGACTGTTGAGGTTGATGGCAATTTAGCGTTAAAAGCCGATCCAAGCAATCCAAACCAAATCGGTGCTACAATGCCAGGTACTGTGTTAAAAGTTGTTGTTTCTAAAGGTAGTCCTGTTAAACGTGGGGATCATCTGTTAATTACAGAAGCCATGAAAATGGAAACAACTGTCCAAGCACCTAAAGACGGCATTGTAAAAGAAGTATATGCGAGTGCAGGAGATGCGATTTCTACAGGGGATCTATTAATTGAAATTGAATAGATAGTCGTGAAAAAAGGTTATTAGATGCTTTTATTGCATCTATATAACCTTTTTTATTGTGTTAAGCGATAAATCATATACAATTTGATTACTTAATCAAAAAAATGTTTGGCTAATCAATCAGGAGGGTTCTATGGATAGCAATAAAAATACCTTTATTCAGGAAGCAAGAAAGCAGCAAATTATTGAAGCTACGATAACGACACTTGATGATATAGGCTATGTAAAGGCGAGTTTAGCACAAATCGCTAAACGTGCTTCTATTAGCACAGCATTAATTTCTTATCACTTTGTAGATCGACAAGATTTAATCAACCAAAGTCTGCAAGCACTAACCGAGCAATCCACAACTTTCATTTTGACAAAAACATATACTGCCAGTGATCCTGTCACACAATTAGCAAACTTCATAGAGGCGAGCATTGCTTATCAAGCGACACACCCAAAAGAAAATGCAGCATTATTAGAAATTGACTTCAACGCTCGGACTGTACAAGACATCCCTTACTATAAACTGCCAGATGAAGAGGAAGACCCACTTTTGACGGCATTATGTAATATTTTAGAAGATGGAAAAAAACAGGGGACATTTAGTGTTCGCTCTGTCAATGTAATGGCAAAAGTAATTCAAGGAGCGATTGGTGAATACATGCTTATAGGGGGACCGCTTGCTATTGCGGCAGTGGATTACAGTCTCGAAGTAACAAATATTATATGGACAGCAATGAAAGTAGAGGGGCCAAAAAATGCTTAGAGCGCTATTCAACTGGATGTTAGTCATTGGTTTAATTTTATTAGGAGGCCGTCTCGTAACACTAATTTGTCGATATTTCGACATTCCCTTTACAACATTTTTTAAAGATTATGCACTAGTATCCATGATTATCTTAATTGTTGGAATTATAGGAACTGAAGCTATGAAGAAACAAAAATAGTCATAGAAAAAAGATTCGACACATTTTTGGTGTCGAATCTTTTTTAATGGGCTATTTCTTTTTCTCATTATAATTACTTCTAGCAACTAGCATGATCATATAGCATAATAAACCGAATAAAAGGGAAATAAATAATGAATGCAGTAAAGCTACCGTTAAATTCAGTTTAGTAAGGACTACTAACATACCTGCAATAACTTGTAAAACTACTATAGAAAAAGCAATTATCCATCCATAGTATATAACACGTTGATGTTTATATTCCTTTACAGCGTGCCAAGTTATGTATGCAATCCAAATGAAAATAATAAGAACAGCTAATCGATGTCCCATTTGCACCCATTCATACATATTATTCGGGGGTGCGAATGGTGTTTCATTATAGCAAAATGGCCAATCAGGACAAATTAAGCTCGAATCTGTATGACGAACTAGCGCCCCTGTATAAACGACTAAATAAGAATAAATTGTGACAGCAATTGTATGCCAACGTAACTTTTTACCAATAAATACGTTATCGGCATCAAATTTCCGATCGACTTCAAATACAATCATAGAGAGAAGAAGAACCGCGGCAAAGGAAATCAGAGATATCCCAAAATGAAGTGCTAAGATGAAATCACCTTGCCCCCATAATACTTGAGCTGCTCCAATAAGAGCTTGCGCGATTAAGAAAAACATTGCTAGGAAACCTAATAGTTTTACTTCGCGAATATGTCCGAGCTTACGCCATGTCCAAACGGTTAACACAAGAATTGAAATAGATACAACTCCTGTTACGAGACGATGTGAGAATTCGATAAGGACTTCTGGTGTAATCTCCTTTGGAATAAGAGATCCATTACAATCAGGCCAGTTTCGACCACAGCCTAGGCCACTATCTGTTTTGGTAACGAGAGCCCCACCTAGTAATATAAGGAGCATCCCTACTGTAGCGGCAACAGCAAACCACTTCAAATACCTGTTGTGTTGCATAAAATGAGTCACCTACTTTATCTATCAACATTACAAGCACGTAATGTTTCTGCTACTAGATAATATCGAAAATACGTATAAAAAACAACTTGTAAAGAGAAGGGACTACTAGATGTCGATTCCATTTCACAAATTGTTCATAATTTCGTGCTTTAACCTTCACAATTCATTTTAGAAAATGTTTTACTATAGATATGTTGTTTTTAATTATATTTCTAGACAAAACTAATTTTTACAACTTCATCTAAATTTCACTTAATGTCTAGAAATCAATCGCAAATTTCGCTATAGTTATTGTTAGCGGAATATGCTTACAAAAATGAAAGGAGAGGTATTATGTCAAACGGTCGTACACTGGCGGCTACTAGAAATACTGGTCCTGAAACAACATCTGTTGTAAAAGATTTCTTAGCACTAATAAAAATTGGAATCGTTAACTCGAATCTTGTCACAACGTTTACAGGGATGTGGCTGGCTTTTCAGTTTACTAGTAGACATTTCTTGCAAGAGCTTGATGTCATATTTTACACCATGCTGGGTGCGGCATTAATCATTGGTGGCTCAGGTGCAATGAATAACTTCATTGATCAGGATATAGATCCTATCATGAAAAGAACAAAGGCAAGACCGACAGTGACAGGCAGATTTAAGCCAAACTTTGTGTTGACCATTGCCCTCTCATTTTTAATTGTAGGTGAAATTTTGTTATTTGCGGCATCGTTTGCAGCCGGCATGTGGGGACTAGTAGGAATATTTGCTTATGTCGTTCTGTATTCAATGTGGTCAAAGAGGAAGCATGTTAGTAACACGGTTGTAGGTAGTATTTCTGGGGCTATTCCTCCTGTTATTGGATTCGCGGCGATTGAGCCTGCCTTAGGTCCAGGAGCACTAGCTTTATTCCTTATCATGTTTGCATGGCAACCACCACATTTCTATGCGCTTGCTATGAAACGGACTGAGGAATATCGTGCAGCTAAAATACCAATGCTACCTGTTATAAAGGGATTTAAACGTACAAAGTACTCAATGTTATTCTGGATTCTTTTATTATTACCGTTACCTTTCCTTTTAACAGAGCTTGGAATTGGCTTTTTAACTCTTGCTACTGCATTGAACTTGGGTTGGTTAATACTAGCTCTGAAAGGCTTTACAACAAAAGATGATATGAAATGGGCAAATAAAATGTTTATTTATTCGTTGAATCATATGACCATACTATTTGTAGCCATCATAATATTTGCGGTGTTTAGCTAAAGTTAGGGATTCTTTCTTTTTATAAGAATTCAGATAGACAGAACTGATGTCCTAGGTACACATGAAAATACAACAAAGAAAGAGGGGTTTAATTAAGCTATGATGAAAGGGCTTAAAAAATGGCGTCTTTTTTCACTTCTAGCAGTGATGATGGTTTTCCTTTCAGGTTGTGGTGAAGATTATCTTTCTACACTAAAACCATCTGGAGAAGTAGGTAAACAACAATTAAATTTATTACTGTTAACTACTGTAATTATGACGCTAGTAGTAGTAATAGTATCCGTTATCTATTTACTTGCATTCCTAAAATACCGTCGTGCACGCGTAGGTGAAAATGTTATACCTAAGCAAGTAGAAGGTAGTCATACTTTAGAAGTGATTTGGACAGTTATTCCGATTATTTTATTATTAATTATCGCTGTACCAGTTGTTACAACTACTTATAAATTTGCAGATGTTGCTGCAATGGATGAGGTAGATGAAGAAGGGAACAAAACAGCCCTAACGATCAATGTAACGGCAAAATTATACTGGTGGGAATTCGAATATCCTAACCAAGGTATCGTAACGGCTCAAGAGCTAGTGGTACCAACAGGTGAAAAAGTTTACTTTAATTTAAAAGCTGCCGATGTTAAGCACTCATTCTGGATTCCTGCTGTAGGCGGTAAAATGGATACAAACGTGGAAAACTTAAACAAATTCTACTTAGTATTCGATAAAGAATCAAAAGATCTTAAAGATGGCGTATTTTATGGAAAATGTGCTGAATTATGTGGACCTTCACATGCATTAATGGACTTTAAAGTAAAAACATTAAGCCCTGATGCATTTGATGCATGGGTTGATGCAATGAAAGCAACTGAAGGACAAACTGCTGACAAAGCTTCCACTGATCTTGGTGAAGCAACTTTTGCTAATAGCTGCTTAGGCTGTCATGCTATCTCTGGTTCAGGAGCAGGCGGTACACCAGGTCCTAACTTAACTACGTTTGGTGACCGTAACCGTGTTGCTGGTTTCTTAGAGCATAATGAAGAAAGCTTAAAAGCTTGGATTAAAAACCCTGAGGAATTTAAACCAGGTAACTTAATGATGAATGCTGAAGGCACTGCGCCTATCTACGGTGATTTATCTGATGAAGAAATTGAAGCTCTTGCAACTTACATCATGGGCTTATCAGTAGAAAAATAATTTTCGTTCTATGTAACAAATTTTGAGGGAGGTAAAAGTTGTGAGCTCATACACACAGAAAAAGGGCTTTGGAGCAGCTGTCTGGGATTACATCACTACTGTTGACCATAAAAAGTTAGCAGTGATGTATTTATTAGCCGGTACATTGTTCTTCGCTATCGCTGGTTTTGAAGCATTATTAATGCGTATTCAATTAATGAAACCAAATAATGATTTCGTATCAGCTGGTTTTTTCAATGAATTATTAACAATGCACGGAACAACAATGTTATTCCTAGCTGCTACGCCACTACTATTCGCATTTATGAACATGCTTGTACCATTACAAATTGGTGCGCGTGACGTTGCATTCCCGTTCCTTAACTCATTAGGGTTCTGGTTATTCTTCCTAGGTGCAGTATTCCTTCACCTGTCATTCTTTATGGGTGGCGCTCCTGATGCGGGCTGGACTTCTTATGCATCATTATCTTTATACTCTCCAGGACATGGTATTGATTTCTATGTTCTTGGTTTACAAATTTCAGGGGCAGGTACATTAATTTCAGGTCTTAACTTTATCGTTACGATTATTACAATGCGTGCTCCAGGTATGACATTTATGCGTATGCCATTATTCACTTGGACTGCTCTTGTATCAAGTGCCTTAATCTTATTCGCATTCCCTCCATTAACAATTGGTTTATTAATGATGTTATTTGACCGTATGTTCGGTGGTAACTTCTTTGACCATACAATGGGTGGTAACACAGTAATTTGGGAACACTTATTCTGGATCTTCGGACACCCAGAGGTTTATATCTTAGTATTACCAGCATTCGGTTTATTCTCTGAGATTATTCCAGCGTTCTCTCGTAAACGTCTATTCGGATACTCTTCAATGGTATTCGCTACAATTTTAATTGGTTTCTTAGGGTTCATGGTTTGGGCTCACCATATGTTTACAGTTGGTCTTGGGCCAACAGCAAACGCAATCTTCGCTGTTGCAACAATGGCAATTGCGGTTCCAACAGGTATGAAAGTATTCAACTGGATCCTAACTATTTGGGGCGGATCTATTAAAGTTACAACACCAATGCTTTATGCACTTGGATTCATCCCGTCATTCGTTGCGGGTGGTGTTACAGGGGTCATGCAAGCATCTGCACCTCTTGACTATCAATTACATGATTCTTACTTTATCGTTGCTCACTTCCACTACGTAATCGTTGGTGGTATCGTTACAGCATTATTTGGTTCAGCGCACTTCTACTGGCCAATTTTCTTCAACCGTATGTTAAACGAAACGCTTGGTAAAATTACTTTCTGGGTATTCTTTATCGGATTCCATTTAACATTCTTCCTTCAACATTTCTTAGGTTTGATGGGTATGCCACGTCGTGTATTCACTTACATGGAAGGTCAAGGTTGGGATCAATTCAACTATATCTCTACAATCGGTGCATTAATGATGGGTGTAGGGGTTATCTTAATGGTAATCAACTGCTTAATGTCTATTAAGGGCAAACCAGCAGGACGCGACCCATGGGGCGATGGACGTACTTTAGAATGGTCAATTCCACAACCAATTCCATTCTATAATTTCCGTCAAACTCCACTTGTTCGTGGTTTAGATCCATGGTGGATTGAAAAACAAGAAGGTAATAAAGAAGTAACATTTGCTGAGCCACTAGGTGATATCCATATGCCAAATAACTCAGCGATTCCATTCGTTATTTCATTAGGTATGTTTATTGCAGCATTTGGTGCACTTTACAATCCAGACGCAGATAAGCCATGGTCTATCTATGTATTAATCATTGGTTTAGCTATTACATTTGGTGCAATGATTGCTCGTTCTGTTAAAGACGATCATGGTTTCCATTTACACAAAGAAGAAATTCTTGAAATTGAAGAACATCTTTACGGCAAAGGAGGAAATAAATAATGGATTTCAATACTAAATTTACTCCTCATACTTGGCCAGATCATCCTGAACAAGCTACGATGGAAGGTAAAAATAAAGTCGTTGGTTTCTGGATTTTCCTTGCCTGTGAAGTTGTACTTTTCGCAAGTTTATTCGCTACTTATTTAGCGCTTAAGAACAAAGGGCCAGCTGGCATGGAGTTCACAACTCAAGGTTTATTTGAATTACCATTAGCATTTGCTATGACGATGTTATTATTAACATCATCACTAACATCTGTTTATGCAATTTACCATATGCGTAACTTTAACTTTAAAGGTATGCAAACTTGGTTAGCGATTACATTAGCTTTAGGTCTTGGATTCTTAGCACTTGAAATCTATGAGTTCAACCACTATGTGCACCTTGGTTTTACATTTAATCAATCTGCATTTGCAACAGCGTTTTATTCTTTAGTTGGTACACACGGTTTCCACGTAACTTTAGGTCTTGTATGGATTGGTACTTTAATGATCCGTAATGCTAAACGTGGATTAAACCTGTACAATGCACCTAAATTCTTCGTTGCTGCTTTATATTGGCACTTTATCGACGTGGTTTGGGTATTTATCTTCACAGTAGTATACTTGATGGGAGTGATCGGATAATGTCTTCACACGATACACCTATAGTTGCTAAGTCACAAGCACAGTATGAGTATGATCGTCATCATAATGCCGTTCATATGCGTAAACAAGTAATCAACTTTGCGATTATGATTTTCTTCACTTTTATCGCATTCGCAGTAGTTGCAGCTGATTTTTCTAAATACTTAATTATGCCATTCGTATTATTATTGGCTGGCGTTCAAGTTGTACTTCAACTTTATTCTTTCATGCACTTAGAAGATAAAAAAACTCACTTTGGTGGCGTTATTGGTTTCTTCATGTGGATGGGAATTTTAATCGCATTTACATTCTTCTTAGCATTTTTAACAATCATTTGGTGGTAATCACCAAAAAAGCACGTTCGTTATTTTGTACGAACGTGCTTTTCTTATGTTTTGAGGTTATTTAGGTATCAAAAGAGGCAAACACTGTTAAACTTAACATTTGTTCACCTTTCGTTCATTGCAGTATAGCTGTAAGCGTTTTATAATAGGAGTACTGAAGTTTAAAGGAGTGCGTTCTATATGCCACTTAGTATATTTGGTTTCCAAGCATTGTGGAGCCCGTATTTAATAGGGGTTCTTGTTTTTATAACAATCATCTATTTTTTAGTCACAACAAAGTGGCGTAAGGATTTTAAAGTAAGCGAACCTTTGAAAAAAAGTGAAGCTATTTACTTTGTTTTAGCTATGATTACCATCTATATTATCAAAGGATCTCCTATCGATTTAATGGCTCATATTATGTTTACCATGCATATGGTGCAAATGGCTATTCTGTTATTGCTGGTCCCTATTTTCTTAATTAAAGGGATTCCTTGGTGGGTTTGGAAGGTGGCTATTGAGGCACCAGTAGTTAGAACATTGTTTAAAGTGCTAACATTACCAGTTGTTGCTGTTTTTGTATTTATTGGTCTATTTTCTTTCTATCATTTACCGTCCATATTGGATTACATTAAATTAAATGAAACATTACATGGTACCTATACATTTGTATTATTTCTATCTGCGGTGTTTATGTACTGGCCTTTAATTCAAAATATGCCAAATAGTAATCAAATGAAGCCTTTGCATAAATTGGCGTATATTATTGCTAATGCTGTTTTAATTACACCTGCTTGTGGATTAATCATCTTTGCCCCCAATGCAATGTATGAGACATACACAAACGGTGATGCATGGTTAAAGGCGATGGAGCTTTGTGTACCAGCCTCTACATTGTCAGGATTATCTTTATCTGGACCTGAGCTATTTACAGACATGAAACCAGTTGCAGATCAGCAATTAGGTGGCGTGTTAATGAAAATCCTACAAGAGCTTATTTTTGGTGTACTAATTGGTACAATCTTCACAAGATGGTATCGATCTGAGCAAAAAGATCCAGATAAAATCACTGCTGACGCTTTAGCTGCCCACCAAAAGAAGTGGGAAAGTCAACAGCAACATTAATTGAAGAATAGAAATTTACTTTGTGTAAGGGGTTTTGACAATGGAATTGCAAATTTTGCCTACTATTAGTACATCGTTTATCGTTATTAGTGCTGTACTAGTAGCGATAGGGTGGGGCTTAATTATAAAACGAAATGTAGAGGGACATAAGAAAGTGATGCTTGCTGCAGGTGTTGCGGCACTTATTTTCTTTATCATCTATGCGTCCCGTACAATCTTTATTGGAAATACAGCTTTTGGCGGTGGAGAAGAATTAAAACCATATTATACGTTCTTCTTGATTTTCCATATTATTTTAGCGACATCTGGAGCTGTGTTCGGTATCATTAGTATTATTTCAGGTTTGAAAATGAACATTAAATTACACAGACGAATTGGGCCAATTACAAGTATTATTTGGTTCTTTGTTGCCATAACTGGTGTATTAGTTTATTTATTATTGTATATTTTATTTGAGCCTGGTGAAACAACATCAGTAATTAAAGCTATTTTAGGATTTTAAAAAAATCTCCCTCCTTATTTCTGTGCAGGAGGGAGATTTTTTATAGTTGGTTGGAATAGTGAAAGCACTACGACAACTAGTAATGGACCAATTAATATTCCAATAAATCCAAAGATTTTAAAACCAATAAACATGGCAATAAAGGTATTCAAGGAAGAAAGGCCAATTTTATCGCCAATAATTTTTGGCTCAATCATTCGTCGGACTAGAAATTGTCCAATGGTTAGTAAAATTAAGACAGCAGCATATAAATAATCGCCAGCAAAGACCTGATAGATTGCCCATGGGACTAATAAAATAAATGAATCAAGAAAAGGGATAAAGTCTAAAACAACAAGTAGAAGTGCTAACAGTATAGGAAAGGGTGTTTTTAAAAAATAAAATGCAGCGAATGATATAGCAAAGATCCCTATACCTACAAGTAATTGAGCTTTCAGAAATCCAAATAATGCCAGCTTAACACGTTGGCCAATAAAGATTATTTTTTGATGGTAATGAAAAGGAACGGGCGTTAATAATTTGCGATTAATTGTTGGTAATTCTAAAAGCAACATATACAACACAATCCAATAGACAAATATATCAAAAAGACGTGTGGGAATATAAGTTAGTAACGTTGACCAAACATTGACGTTCGTTAAGGATAAAGAAAATTTTTCGATGGATGCTAAAGCTTTTGCAATCATAAATTGAATTTGTGACACTAGCTCTACAGGTAAATGATAGGTGTAATTGCTGAGCTTAGATTGCATTTGAATCCATAGGGCGGACAATTGATTAAGATAATCAGGTATATCAATGATAAAGGAAGAAAATTGTTTCCAGCTTATATAGAGGATAAGAGCACATAATAATAAAGATATACTTAGAAAAAACAAAAAAAAGAAGAAGACAACGATTTTCCGTTTTTTTCTAAACCGTTTACTCATTCGAACGATGATTGGTTCTAACAATAACGCGGTTAAGTAGGCAAGTAAAATTGGTAATGATATGGAGATGGACCAAAGGATCAGTATACCCATTGCGATAACAATAATGGGATGACGAAAAAAAGGACGATTAAAAAATGATAACATTTTTCTCACCTACATCTTGTAATAGATATAGGTAGTATGAGAAAAAAATTTTTTTTTACTCAAAATAAAAAAAGACTGGACCACCAGTCTTTTTACAACCATGAAGCTATTTATGCTTACTTGCCGTCACTTCAATGTACGAAAGATTAGCGTGCGTTAACAGGTTCAAAGTTATTTTTATTTGTAGGCTCGATTGAGAATTGATCTAACTCTAATTTAACCTTTTTTAAGATTTCTTCACATTTTTTTACAAGGTGTGCTGGATAAACCTCGTCATCACCATATTCAACACCATGTGGATAATAGTATTTACCAAGGACTGGTTTCATTAATGTAAGGATGGCATCGTGTGCACCTACGTCACCAGAAATAGCATATGCGAATACGCGTAGGTAATAACGACCTTCACGAGTATCGAATCGTTTATCGAATGTCATACGCTCGTAATCCCAGCCGCCATCACATTCTAAACCATGTTTTTTCATAATGCTGACAAGTAGCTCTTGATCAGCTGTTAAATTTTCAAGGTTAGTATTTTCAAAATACATGTATAGTCCTCCTTTAGGTTCTCGTACAAAGTATACGCTCATTTTTATAATAGAGCATATTCGACATTGTTGCAATGACAACATTGTGTCAACCCAATCACAATTGATATAATAACTTACAATAATGGTGATGAAAAGGAGTCCTGTATGAAAGCTTTATTCCGCATTTTAATGGTTTGTGGTGCAGTTGCATTAATTGGCTTTATGTTTTTTAATACCCCTAAGGAAAATGAGCCTCTAGAAGGCCCGAATATCAATTCGAATATCATACCTCAAACACAGTTAAAGCAGGAACCTGCAATAGGCGCAATGACACGTCCACAAACAGGTATATCCACATTGATAGGAAAAGGTACACAAACTGTTTTAGAACAATATGGGGAGCCTGCAAGAAAAGAGCCATCTTCATTTGGTTATCAATGGTGGGTCTACAATGAAGATGTTTCAACTTTTTTTATGATTGGCATTGATAATAATATTGTGACACAAATTTACATAGCAGGAAAAGAAATTGATGCATTTCCTTTTAAAGTGGGCCAAAAACGTGATGAAATATACAGAATGACGATCATTGATTATGAGGTAGCCGCCACTGTAGGCGAAAATATTTTCATTTTCTCGATGAGTGAAGAAGATATGCAAACAAGGCTGCTTATCAAATTTGATGGTCTTTACGCACAACTTTACATAGATAGGGAGACAAGTGAGTTGCAAGGTATTCGATATACAGACAGTGAAACACTTGTCCTTCATCAGCCATATGAAATGAGCTATCAAGGGGAGCTTGTTAGACGTACTCCTCCTTCCTCTTTCTTACAGCAAGAAATTGATGTTGCTAGCGCTAAACAATTAGACGATTTGCTAAATGTAACAAGAGTCCATCATGATTTACTTCCTTTAGAAATGGATGAATCCTTGGAGGAAGTAGCAAGAATGCATAGTGAGGACATGAAAGTGCAAAATTTTTTAGCGCATGAATCTCCAACCTATGGCGATCTAAAAAAACGATTACAGACGCAAAAAATCGAGTATAGTGAAGCGAATGAAAACCTAGCAACTGCTTATTTTGATGCGATTGAAGCCATGCATGGCTGGACAAATTCTCCTGAACACAGAAAAGTTCTTTTGAATGATCGATACACCCGCGTTGGTTCTGGTGCCTTTGTAGATTATTATACGCAAATATATCTTGAACCTACTACACAAGAACTGGATAGAGAAGAACAAGATAATGAAGAGACGAAAAATGAAAAACAAGATAGCGAAGATTCTACAGATAAATCAAATCAAACCTTACCATAACAGAATAATATTCAGATGAAGACGAGCTTTCAACAAACGGGCTTGTCTTCATTTTTTATGTGGAGTTTCTCCCTCTTTTAGGGCTCTACATTTTTCGTCACACCGTTACAAACGCCGTCATATGATAGAGAACTGAGAGGGGGAATGAGGTTTGCAATTAGCAGAATTATTAAAAGACTGGCCATGTAGCGTGACGGGAGGATCTATACGGACAGAAATTACTGGTGTAGAGGACTATGCGCAGGCGGTACAACCTGGTGATATATTTATTGTGCGAAAAGGAAAAAAAACATCGGGAAGTCGGTTTGTCAAAGAGGCATTGGCACGTGGGGCTGCTGCCATCGTTTCAGAAGAAAGTATCTCTTTGCCAATTATAGATAAAGAAATTCCGTTTGTATGGGTTCCAAATACAGCATTATTTTTATCGTATGCAAGTGCGAAGCTTGCTGCTTTTCCAGCAGAAGCTTTAACTGTTATCGCCATTACAGGTACAAATGGAAAGACTACAGTGAGCCATTTTGTCAGTCAGCTTCTAAATGCACTACATAAACATGCAGCAGTTATTGGAACAGTTGGCTTTTTCATCAATGGTGAGAAACAACAAACGGCTTATGAGCAATTAACAACATTGCAAGCTAAAGAATTACACCCCATTCTTAAGCAATGTGTGCGGAAAGGTGTGACCCATGTTGTATTAGAGGCTTCTTCAATGGGGTTACAGCAGCATAGGCTCGATCATTGTGACATTGACTGTGGTGTATTTTTAAATTTATCAGAAGATCATTTAGAAGATCATGGAGGGTTAGAAGCTTATAAACGTGCCAAGAAACGTTTAGCAGATTTATCAAAAAAGCTAGTATTAAATGGAGATGATAATTTTTGCCGTTCTGTTGGCATTTATGATAAGAAAAAATCTTGCTCATTTGGTTTTGATAATCACAATGATTTACATATCCAAATCGTCAGTGAATCAGTAGGCAAAACCGTACTTTGTTTACAGACTTCCGCGAGTGAGCATATTGTAGAAATTCCTTTTGTCGGTAAATACCATGTGCAAAATGCTGTTGCATCCTTAATGGCTGTATGGCGCTTAGGTGTCCCTATGGAAGATATAGTTGGACATATGTGGTCATTAAGGCTACCAGAGGGCAGGCTAGAGAAGATTGAAAATCCATTAGGAATTGATGTTTATGTAGATTATGCCCATACAGCAGAAGCTTTACAAGCGGTATTGCAAACCTTTGATCACTCTAAAACAATTTACCTTGTCTTTAGTTGTGGAGGAAATCGAGATAAGGCGAAACGCTTTGCAATGGGGGCAGTAGCAAGTAAATACGCTGATGTTATTTATTTAACGACAGATAATCCACGTGATGAAGATCCTATTGTGATTAATGAAAGTATTATTGCTGGTTTTACAGAGCAACAATATTATGAAATTTATTTAGATCGCAAACTTGCTATCCATCAAGCATTAGCAAAGGCAGAAAAGGGTGACATTGTCCTTGTTGCCGGAAAAGGGCATGAACAAACACAGCAAATTAAAAATCAAAAGTTCCCTTTTTCCGATCAACAATGTGTTAAAGACTATTTTGCGAGTTTAATTACGGACGACGCTGAATAACGAAGAAAGATCCTGTAGCAATAGCAAGCCTGCGACCAGTCTCATCTTCAATATCATATTCCATGACAAGCGTTTGGCGTCCCTTATGAACAAAACGACCACGTGCAATCAATTCTTTATTTGTGGTGGTAGCAATATACGATACATTCATATTCGTAGTTACTACATTATAGCCCTCAGGCACAGAGCGCGAAGCAAGCCCCCCCATAGCGGCATCAGCAATCGTTGCAACAATACCTCCATGGGGCACCTTTATCGTATTGTGGATGACCGGTGTAATAGGGATACGGACCTCACTGACCTCAGTCTCAAATTTACCTACCATATGTAAAGTAGCATTAATATAACGACGGTGAATGCCCTGCTGTTTCTCCCGTAGGCCCTTTAAAAGATGTAATAAAACTTCTTCATCTTCCTCGGTACTGTCTTGTAAAATCTCGGCCACTAACTGTTCAACCTGATCCTTAGATGTTGTCATCATTTGGAAAACCTCTTTCATTAAAATTATCATTAATGTAAAATTACCATAAAATCTGTTATGATGGGAAAGAGATTGGGGGAATTAAAGATGATGATGACCTCTGACTGGGTAATCATTTTGGATGAGGCGGAAGCGCTTTGTGAGATGATTCTTTCCTCAGAACCTGCGATGGCGCTACAACAAGCGTATGAAGCTGTATATAGTGATGCACAAATTGTAGAAGCTATATATGCATTTAATCGCATGAAAGAGCAGTACGAAGATGTACAACGTTTCGGAAAATATCATCCGGACTACCATACAATTATGAAGTCGATTCGCCAACAGAAAAGGGCACTTGACTTAAATGAGAAAGTTTCAGCCTTGAAAATTGCTGAAAACGATTTTCAGGATTTACTTGATGAGATTAGCCTATTAATAGGAAAAACGGTCTCTGAAGCGGTAAAAGTTCCTGTTAGTAATCCATTCTTTGCATCTGGTTCATCTTGCGGTGGTGGATGTGGCTCGGGCGGTTCATGCTCTTGCTCAGCGTAAATAGGATGTGTATATAACATATCTCTTCTAGACTGTAGACAACTCGAAGGCAACTGAGTTAGTTTACAGTCTTTTTTATAATTAAATTGAAGGAGGAAACATTAATGAAAACTTATCGAATTGCTGTAATACCTGGAGATGGAATAGGAAAAGAGGTTGTGCCAGCTGCAATAAAAGTTCTTGACCAGGCAGCGTTGTTAGATGGACGCTTTCAATTTGAATGGACAACCTTTCCATGGGGCTGTGAATACTATTTAGAGACAGGGAAAATGATGCCTGATAATGGTATTGAGCTGTTAAAACAGTATGATCAAATATTCTTAGGTGCAGTCGGAATGCCTAACTTGGTTCCGGATCATGTATCATTATGGGGTCTTCTCATTAAAATTCGACGTGAGCTACAGCAATCTATTAATGTACGACCTGCAAAGCTACTTCAAGGATTACCATCACCTTTACGACAACCAAATGATTTTGATTTTATTGTTGTAAGGGAAAATTCTGAAGGGGAGTATGCTGAAAGCGGAGGAAGAATACATAGTGGTCAAGATGAGGTGGCAATCCAAAATGCTGTTTTTACAAGAAAAGGTACGGAACGCGCAATGCGCTATGCATTTGAACTAGCCAAAACTCGTAATGGACATGTGACAAGTGCTACTAAATCAAATGGGCTTACATATAGCATGCCTTTTTGGGATGAAGTGTTTACTCAAGTAGGAAAAGACTATAAAGAGGTAGGTCAAGCATCTAATCATATTGATGCACTAGCGGCATTTTTAGTGATGAAGCCAGAAAATTTTGATGTTATCGTAGCATCGAATTTATTTGGGGATATTTTGACAGATCTAGGCGGTGCCATTATGGGAAGCATCGGTATTGCACCTGCAGCAAATTTAAACATTGAAGGGCAATATCCATCAATGTTTGAGCCTGTCCATGGTTCTGCACCAGATATAGCTGGTCAAGGAATTGCCAATCCTATTGGACAAATTTGGACAGGTAAGATGATGCTCGATTTCCTGGGTTATCAAGATGTGGGAACAAGGATATTGAATGCTATAGAGCAAACATTAGCGCGGGGTATAAAAACGCCTGATTTGGGTGGAGTTTCCACACTACAAGAAGTAACTGATGCAATCTTAGATTATTTAACATAAGTATTACTGTAATGGAAAGTAATAATGGGGCTAACATTTACATGAAGGGGAAGCACATCAGTTCAGTGTGCTTCCCTTTCATTCCTAATCTTATTTAGACTCTTGAGCTTGTAATAACTCAACTGCAATATCCGGACGATCGGTAATAATGCCCTTTGCCCCATTATTGAGTAATTTTTTCATCGTATCTAGGTCATTGATTGTCCAATAGTGGACAGGAATATTGAGGTTGTTTAAAAACTGAATAAATTTAGGAGAATCTAATGCAATAACCCCTGACTTTGGAGGAATTTGAAAAACATCCACTTTAGGGTGATATAAATGTCCAAACTGACTTGAGAAGGAAGCAAATGCTTTTCTGACATCTGATTCACCTGCACCAAGGGCTACTTGATTTTGCGCATATAAATTAAAACGATCTATTTGCTCACCATAAAAGCTTGTCACAACAACACGATGTTCAGCTTGAAGTTCTTCGATTAAGCGCCAAAGTTTAGAAGGCATCAGACTCCCTTCATAAGTATCTGGAGCATCTTTGATATCAATATTGATTAACATGTTTGAATAGGTTTCAAGCAACTCTCGTAAAGTTACGACTTTCAATTTATCCTCTCGATATGGGAAATTTCCATCTAAATCTTCAAATTGATAGCCATGGTTCAAGGCATTGATTTCTGCCAACGTCATATCTGCAATGAGCCCATAGCCATCCGTTGTACGTTCAACTGTCTCGTCATGGAAAACAATAATTTCCTCATCTTTCGTTAGGCGAATGTCGATTTCAAAGCCATCAACACCTAGCTGTACAGCTTTTTCAAATGCAACCATTGTATGTTCTGGTGCTAAAAGAGCTCCGCCACGATGTGCAAGAATTATGGGGCGTTCAAATTGTAATGCTTGTTTACCTTCACGTTGCTGTGGTTTTGAAATAGCTTTACTGCCTGCCCAAGCTGCTGCACTTGCTGCTGCAATTGCAAGCGCAATTTTTGTTTTCTTACCCATATTCGTCCTCCTTAAAAATTATCCTCATATAAAAAGTTGTAGTGAATGCATTGTGTAATCAATAGTAGTAAGTACAGGGCCTACTATTAAAATTAGTTACTAGTATAAATGAATGATGATTTTTTTATGCCGATTTTTGCCATCCTATTTGAAAAACAATCGGGTTCATTTGAGGCATGACCATCTTTCAGCACTTTTCTGTTCCTGTAATGATGCTACAATTGAATTTAATTAAAACAACTGATTCATCTTCACGATGTTCAACGTCGTATGCTTTTCCATTATAACGGAAAATTGAGCGTTCTGTCAGCTAAACTCTGTTGCTATCATTTTCTGGTCTATGGTATTCTTTTATGTAAGAAATGAGGGAATCCACTATGAACGAACGACAAGGGCTAATCGTTTACGTCCATCAATTAAAACATGCGAAGTCACTTCGGAAATATGGTCATGTTCTTTATATTTCTAGAAGACAAAAATACGTAGTGCTTTACTGCGATCGTGAGGATATTGACATGATGACAACAAAACTACAACGCCTTCCATTTGTGAAAGACGTTGTGGCGTCTTATCGTCCTTTTGTAAAAACTGAATATGAAAATGCAAAACCAGATAAAGCAAAGGAATATGACTATAAAGTAGGTCTATAAACTTATGCCAATGGAGGTATATAGTTATTTAGTCTTAATATACCTATTAGGTATTGATAAAATAGTTTTGATTCCGAAAATATAGATGAGTGCTTTATTTCTACAACTACTGCTTTTCGACCGAGTTGTTCTATTTGTGCTTCAAACATTTTTTGTCGCTGTGTGGGCTGTTCTTCATTGTATGGGATGCCTTCTCGACAAATATAAATAGGCATGAATTTACTTTCGCCGACTGGTTTAAGGGCGACAGCTAAAGAAATCACCTTCTTGTCTTCTTTTGTAGATGTTAGTAAAAAGGCTTGATGAAAACGTTCCTGGTTGGTTTTAATAATTTCGAGTAGCTCGTATACATCACCATAGCCTTCACCTAATTCTATAAATTGTTGTGGCATAATAATTGCACATCCTTTCCAATATTCATAGTATCATGCTGCGGGAGGTCAAGCACATGAAATTTGCATTGAGCTTTTTTTCTATTTTAGCACTAATCATTACAGGAACGGTATTTTTCCAATACCATGCTTATTCATCTGATTTAGAAACAGGCATAGGAGATTTTCATTATTCTCAGGAAATAGAAATTGTCTATCGCGAAAATAGCTTAGATATTCGTCAACATTTTAAAAACCTACCAAATCAAAAGGTGAAAATTAAATGGCCTGAAAAAGCAACAAATGCTAGTTGCTTTATTGAAAATGAAAAAAGCTGTGATCGTTTATCAGATGAAGTTTCTTACTTTGCAAAAGGGGAGACAAAATCACAATCTGTGTCATACATAATTCCGATTGAGGGTGGCTTAAAAAATAAGATGCTCCTTCAAAATGTTTTTGCTACACTAATAAATGGTGAAGCATCCTATTCAATTGTTTCAATTTCTACAGACAGTAAGGTGAAAGGACAATGGGTTACAGGTTTGCCCCTAGTAGGTCAACAACAACTTGTACTTGTCAATTACACCATGTTTAGAGGAAACGGTACTGTTCAAGATTTATATTGGCAAGCTGGGGAGCTTAAAGCGCAAGAACAGACACCTGTGTTATCAATTTATGCCCAGCAAAAAGTCCCTAATGATTTTCTAAAGTCATTAGAAAATTTACAGCTTCTAAGTGATGAGCATATTGCAATTATTCAAGAAAAAAGTCCAGTAGCAGTTCATGACGAAAGATTGTTATTTTTACCAACGCTTACTGCACAAGCTGTAGAGCAAGAAGTAATTTTATCACAAATCAAATCACAATATAATTTTGTAGATTCCCCAGAATGGTTGCCTGAGGTTGTGGCATCCTATTTAATAAGCGATCCAATTGGTGGAGAAAAAACAAAGAAAATCATCAAGACATTAAATGATTACATGACGGATGCTCAACAACAAGCTTGGCAGGAAACATTGAAAAAGCTTGGAGATGAATCAATTTCACCAGATACAATGGACAAGTATTTATCACAGGTATTAGATGCCAAGACATCTTATTTTGCATTAAATGCAGCTCAGCAAAATGGAACCTATCCACTTTTATTTGAGGATGCACGTGATGTCTATGTGGATGATACATTGAAGGAAGATGTTCATGTTATTCTCTATGAGGGACAGGTGTTGTATACGGCAGATACATTATTGCCTTACCTTGGCTACTCAGCTGAGGAAGGAAAGAATGGCTATTATGTTAATAGCGAGCATCGTACATTCCGCTTCCCTAAAGAGCCTGGATTCTATGTATTCAATCAGCGTAGGTATTCATCAATCTCTGAACCAATCATAAAGATTGCTGATCATTATTATGTAGAAGAAGCTTGGTTACAGCGATTATTCCAAGTTGAATTGCAAAAAAAGGATGAGCGTATTCAAGTATTAAAACAAGAGCAACAATAACTTTTGCAGCGGAGGGCCAACCTTTCGCTGCAAAATACTTTATATAGACGAAAGTACGGTGAGATATTGATATGAGAGTTGTAGCAGGAGAGCGCAAAGGAATGCCGCTTAAAGCAATAGCGGGAAATACGACAAGGCCTACAACTGACAAAGTAAAGGAATCCATTTTTAATATAATCGGACCATTTTTTGATGGAGGTTTGGCGCTAGATTTGTTTGCTGGAAGCGGTGGTTTGGGGATTGAATCATTAAGTAGAGGAGCAGAACGTGCTATTTTTATTGAGAAAGACCCTAAAGCATTCCAGGTGCTACAAGAAAATATAAAAAAATGCCGTTATGAAGAATATACAGAGCTTTTTCGTATAGATGCAAAGCGCGCTGTGAAAGCGCTATTAAAGCGTGATATTACATTTAAACTCGTATTTTTAGATCCACCTTACCATCAGCAGGAATATTATGACCTCGTACAGATTTTGGTCGATAACAGTAAAATACAACAAGATGGTATTATTTTATGTGAACATGCAAAAGAGATAGGATTACCTCAAAATTTTGGGGAGTTTGTTTTAACAAGACAAGAAACCTATGGCGGAACAATTATTTCTGTTTATCGCTGTACAGAGGAAGAGGGAGAATAAATTGTCTGAAAAAATTGCTGTAGTTCCTGGAAGTTTTGACCCTGTAACATTCGGCCATTTAGATATAATTAAACGTGCGGCCGATGTGTTTGATATCGTATATGTAGCAGTATTAAACAATTCAGCAAAGAATCCTTTGTTTTCTGTAGAGGAACGTATGGCTTTGATGGCTGAAGTGACAAAAACCTTACCTAATGTTCGTATAGAGAGTTCTTCAGGCTTATTGATTGATTATGCTAAGGAAAAAAAGGCGAAGGCAATTGTTCGTGGCTTACGAGCAGTTTCAGATTTTGAATATGAGATGCAAATTACTTCTATGAACCGTTTCCTGGATGAAACAATCGAAACATTTTTCATCATGACGAAAAATCAATATTCATTCCTAAGTTCTAGTATAGTAAAAGAGGTTGCGAAATACGGTAGTGATGTTAACGAGCTAGTCCCTACATGTGTCGTAAAGGCTTTAAAAGAAAAATATGGTTTTACACAATAAGGATGCAGAGGATGTCAAGAGAACGATGACATCCTCTTTTTGATATTTAGAGCGAGTGTTATTTTAGAAAAAATAAAGCATAAATAGTTGGTACAATGATTATGCTAAGGAGGCGGAATTTAATATAAGGTCGTACAGAAAGTTTTGCAGATTTGGCGATAACAAAAATTTGTAAGTGAATACTTATACTTTGCATCGTTAACAAAATTACAACAAGTAAATGGGTATACGGAAGATCTGGAAATGCTGTAACTGTCATTTTAAGACCGTTCGTTACCTCCAGAACAGCTGCTATGGAAAGCTCAATCGTATAGGGAAGCTTTGGTATCAGCTGATCTAAGCCTTGTTGTACAATGGTTTGAATCGTTGTGAAAAAGATGATGGTTGTACCAACTAGCAGAATGGTTGGGGCTGTTTCTTTAATACTTTCCGAAAATGGAGCACTATAGAGTGGTGTGTTGTGTACGGAGATAGTAGGTGAATCAGTTTTGCGAAAGAAAAAGTAGCCAGTTACTAGGCAACAAATATTAAACGTATGTAGTAAACATAAAAACAACCATCCAAACGTATTACTGTGTAGTAAATCAAGGCTTACAAAACCTAATACAAAAAGTGGACTAGGTGCATGACAAACAGCTAGCAAGAAATTTGCCTCTTTAGGGTGTAATTGACCACTATTTTTCAAATAAACAATAGTGGTTGCGCCAGTTGGATAGCCTCCAAGGGCACTAATAACGTAGGCTTGTACGTATAAGGAAGCCCTTTTTGTTTTGGTACGCATAGGAGCTGTTAAACGCAGAAGCCATTGTGTTAACACAAGATACGGCAATAAGTACGGGAAAAGTGCTTCCATGAAAAGATTTAAGCCTAAATCTGTACCACTGTGAGCGGTTTGTGGGAATAACAAGAGTAAGAGAATTAGAATCACGCAGAGCACTATTTGAATTGTAGCAAACATGTTATCATCTCGTTTCAACTTTTTGTCATTCACATAGGCAAATGCTAAAATCAATATATGTGAGAAAGGCAAAAACATGAACGTATGGTTTTGCAAGCGTCCTAGGAGGTGTTTTCAAGTGAAGAAAAAAATTAGTACTTATGCAGTGTTGATAGTCGTGATTTGTTTTATGATGTTATACCGACTAGACGCGTATATTATGAAACCTGGAAGTGCCTATGATGTCAGTAAATTTGTTACTGTGGATAGTAAAGAGGCAGATAGTGAGGGGTCATTAAGTTTAATGACAGTTGCTATGCAGCAAGCCACACCATTTTCGTATTTGTGGGCGAAAGTCCAAAAATATCAAAAGCTAATGGATATTGAACAAGTACGAAATCCTTTAGAGGATGATGAGGAATATAATATTCGACAGTTAAAGTTAATGTCTGATTCACAATTTAATGCCAAATATGTAGCCTTCCAAAGAGCAGGGCTAGAGACAAAGGTTCTTTTTAATGGTGTATTCATATTAAATGTTTTAGACGGAGGAGCTTCGGACGGTATTTTAAAAGCTGGTGATGAAATTGTCGAGGTTGATGGTCAAAGAATAACTAGCCAGCAAATGCTTGTGGATCTATTAAAACCTAAGCAGCTTGGCGATAAGGTAACCATTCAATTTATACGTAATGAAGAACAACATCAGGAGACTATTACACTAAAGGAAATTCCTAATGCCCAAGAACATAGAGCCGGTTTAGGTATTTCCTATACTGAAAGCAAATCGATTGAAACTAATCCGAAAGTGACGATGAAAACAGAGGATATCGGGGGACCTTCTGCTGGACTGATGTTTACACTTGAAATATTAGACCAATTACTTGATGAAGATTTAACAAAAGGCTATGCAATTGCTGGTACAGGTGAAATGCTAATAGATGGAATCGTTGGCAGAATTGGTGGAATAGACTATAAGGTTATTGCCGCTGATCGTGACGGCATGGAAATCTTTTTTGCACCAGATGATGAAATCTCTCGAGAAATGAAAGCGAAGTACCCAGAGCTAGAATCGAATTATGCAACGGCTGTCAAAACGGCAAAAGAGATTAAAACAAAAATGAAAATCGTTCCAGTGAAGAGCGTTGACGATGCTATCAATTATTTAAAGCAACTTCAACCAAAATAATATAAAGGGATGCTAAGAGGACTTTAGCATCCCTTTTGATGTCTTTAGCAACGAATCGGCGGTGTTTGATAATCCTTCGGCAGTGTAAGATCCTTTGTTCCTTGCTCGATACTTAGATTATAAAGCTCTGCTGCATGTATATCGATAGCTAGCATCGCATCATTTGTAGCTGCAACGCGACTGATTAAGGGTAATTCTATATTCTTTTTTTGCTGACCTAAATAAGCTTGTCCCATCGAACTCATACCCAATAGCCGAATAAAAGAGGGCGTGTTAAAACTTTGAAGCTGCTTTTTGGTAAACCCTGTATAGATATGTGTTATCATCCGTTGAAGGCGGGTCCAAGTATAACGCTTAGATTTTATTTTTTCCATAAAGCTATAAAATGTAGAACTGGTTTTGGCTGCTTTTACAATTGCGTTTTCTATGCCCTCTGTTACTTCTGCATAACGAGTAAGTTCTGAAGGGGTATGTCTTATAATGGTGAACTGTAATAACGGCCAAAATGTTTCCCAGCTTGCAAATTGGTTATACTTTGTATGCCAGTCAGTTAAATAATCAAAAGTAGCAGTAGGAACAACATTTTGTACACTTTGTAAAGAATTTGTAGAGGCAAGGGCTTTACGTATGCCAGTGGCACTGGCGATCGATGCATCTTCTTTTAATGCATCATGATATCCTGCTGCAACGCGAGGAATTGTTAGTGGTTTAATGTTGCTGTTAAGTGCCCTCGCTGCTTCAAGATAATGAAAGCCCAATATATTATTTGGTTGTGCAAGATCGATGTATGGAGCAGGGTACATCTGAGAAAGCTGTTCATAGGCGTAATGAAGGCTTTTTGGGTAGCTTGCACCTGTTTTAAGGCTGTCTTTAATGAACAGGTCATATTCTGCACGGTGGCTGTCAATCAGCTCGAAAGTGTTTAGAAAGGGCTGAATAGAGCCGTCTTCACTTCCAAAGGCAAAAGAGTTGCAACCAACAGCACTTAATAAGGAAATGGCTCCTTTTGCGAAATCTGTAGCAGGTGCTGTACTATAGACATAAGGCAGTTCAATAACAATATCTACACCGCCAGAAAGCGCCATTTTAGTACGTGTCCATTTATCTACCATGGCAGGTTCTCCACGTTGTAAAAATGTGCCGCTCATAACAGCAATTACGAGATCTGCCTGTGCTGCTTTTTTAGCCTGTTCTAAATGATAAGCATGTCCGTTGTGAAAAGGATTATATTCAACAACAATTCCAACTGCTTGCATGCTTCTCCCCCTTATAATTTGTGTCTTTATTTTAAACTGTTAGGAGTAAATACACTTCTCATAGTATATAATTATAGGTGGGTTTTAAAGTGGTGACAAGAAATTATCTTGACATCTATTTTTACACATTATATAATCAACATTGTTGTCTCGAGGTGATTAAACGAATGAAATGGTCAATTCATCAATTATCTAAATACCGCCAAAACGGGATGCCAATCGATGCCTTTGTCCAGCTGGACGAAGTGATGGAGCGAAACCAGGATATTCGAGCAATTTCGCCCGTTCATGTAAAAGGGCTATGTACTTTTGGTGCATCGCAAATGACATGTCAGTTAACTGTGACAGCAACGTTAACACTACCATGTGCTCGCACATGGGAGGATGTTGAGTTTCCAATTGAAGTTGAGACAGTTGAAATTTTTAGCTGGATCGACGAAGATAAACGAGGAGACGATGACGGAGACATTCACTATATTGACGGTGAAGTCATCGACATGAAACCGGTTCTTGAGGAATTAGTTTTGCTTGAGGTACCAATGCAAGTGTTCAAGGAAGATTCTGAAGGACAAGTGCATGGTGGTAAAAATTGGTCTTATGCAACAGATGAAGACGTAGAGCTACACAAAAAAGCTGACGAACAAAAAGTGGATCCAAGACTAGCTGCTTTAGCTAAGTATTTTGATCAAACAGACGAATAGACGATCTGTAAGGAGGTGCCATCAATGGCTGTACCATTTAGAAGAACTTCTAAAACTGCAAAAAGAAAGCGTCGTACGCATTTCAAATTATCTGTACCTGGTATGGTAACTTGCCCTAACTGTGGTGAGGCTAAATTATCACACCGTGTTTGCAAAGCTTGCGGACAATACAAAGGTAAAGAAGTAGTAAGCAAATAATACAGTGTTTGCTCACTTAAAAGGCTAGTAGAGAGACCATGGCTCTTTACTAGCCTTTTTGTTTGCTTAAAAAGACGGAATATTGCGTTGATTATGAAGTTCTTTACAATAGTGAAATAATTGTGTGATACAATTTATTCATTGCGACAAAGGGGGTAGTAATATGTCTTATACGATTGGCAATCATGATGGCATTATGACGTTTACCATTAACCGTGAAGAGAAACGGAATGCTGTCAATGATGAAGTGATGAACGGTCTTCAAGAAGTCATTACGTATATTCGTGGGCATGAAGATGTGCGTTTCTTAGTAGTGACTGGTGCTGGCGATAAATCGTTTTGCTCAGGAGGGGATTTATCTGAGTTTCATTCACTGGAAACAGAGGATGAGGCATTTGGTATGTTAAGTAAGATGGGGAAAATATTATATGACCTTGCTACGCTTCCAGTACCAACTATAGCACTTATAAATGGTGCTGCTGTTGGAGGGGGCTGTGAGATTGCAACAGCTTGTGATTTTCGTTTAGTAGCTAGCCATGCGAAATGTGGATTTATTCAAGGAACACTAGCCATTACAAGTGGCTGGGGTGGTGGTACATATTTATTTGAACGAGGTTTGCGTCATGATCGTGCAATGAAGATGCTAGTGGATGCGAAGCCTTACCCTGCGCAATTATTATATGAGATAGGATGGGCTATGCGTGTTTTTGAAGGCTCAAAAGAAGATGCCTTGAACGATTTTATTGAACATATGCGAAAAATTCATCCTTCTGTTCATAAAGCTTATAAGGAGATTGAGCTGCGAAAGTGGCGTGAACGAAATATGTATGAGCGTGTGATGGAAGAAGTTCGTACCTGTGCAAAGTTGTGGGAAAGTGAAGCACACCATCAAGCGGTTAATAATTTCTTGACAAAGAAGAATAATAAGTAATGTATAAAGACAGTGATGAGAGTAAAAACATCATCTCTGTCTTTTTTCATGCAATGATTCTATTTTGTTTGCTTTTGCATATAGTAGTAAAAAATGCGAGGGTGATAGATTATGGAATTGAAAAAAAGAAAAGATCAATGGACAAAGGAAGATGATGAAAGACTAGCAGAAATCGTATTGCATAATGTGCAAAATGGCAAAACACAGCTAGAGGCCTTTGAAATGGCGGCCATAGAACTAGGTCGTACAAAACAAGCGTGTGGTTTCCGTTGGAATAAAACATTGCGTGGTCAATATAGCCAGTCACTATTAGCTGTGCGAAATCAGCCCCAACAATCTATGCGAAGTCATTTGAAATTAGCGTTGACAAGTTTTGACGAATTAACGGAGGCTTATCAAACGCTTGAAATGAAGCATCGTGAATTGCAAAATGAGCATGAGAAGCTAGTGAAATGGCTTCAGCAAGGTTATTCATTAATGAAAGATTAAAATTATGATTACGTGGCTTTTGGAACATGAATTACATTGCTTTTCTTTTATGGACATAAAACCCTTTCTGTATATCGTCAATAATCAGTCTATCCTGTATAATAAAAGAACCTGCATAGAAGGTGCCTTAGATGTATTCTAAGGCACCTTATTCTTATAGTTTTAAGAATATATGCTATTCAGAGGTGAAGCATCAGATGGGGGTTTTAAAGTCTGCTGATTTAGGGGGCGTGCCAAAAATGCGTCACCCTCTTTGATGGTGTGAATAATAGCGTGTTGCTCCGAAGTATCACAGCGTGTCTCCAGTATTTTTGGAACAAACTGGATGTAATGACGTCGAGGTAACATTGATCAGTAAAGTTGGAAAGGGTGTAGACAATGAAAGTAGCAATAATTGGGGCAGGGGCAGTTGGTCAATTAACAGCAAGTTTTTTAGCGGAGTCTGGTGTATTAGTAACGTTGGTTGCCAGAAGGCAGGAACAAGTAAATGAACTAAATGCCAAAAAGTTAACACGTATCAACGTTGATGGAACTAAAGCTGTGCAAAGAATTGTTGCTACGACAGATTTGACTAATCTACCAAAGCAAGATTTATTAGTGATTGCTGTTAAATACGGACATTTGCAAAAGCTCTACAATCAATTAACCTTATTCTCAAGTGATATGCCGTTGCTTTTTATGCAAAACGGCTTAGCGCATTTTGAGGAGGCGCTACTTTTGCCACAAAAAAATATCGCCTTTGGTTCAGTGACCTTTGGAGCTCAATTGTTGGACCAATCAACGGTTCAGCATAGAGGAGTAGGACTATGTAAAATAGCGATAGAACGAGGAGAACACTGGGCTTTTCAACAGTTATTACAATTACAACATTCCTTATTTCCTATTGAATTGGCTAGTAATGCAGAGCAAATGCTTTTTGCAAAAGCGGTACTTAATAGCTTAATTAATCCATTGACAGCTGTTTTGCAAGTAAAGAACGGAGAGTTAGTGGCTAATCAACAAGCATTTTTACTGCTAGAAAGTATTTATCGAGAACTTACGGAAGCTTTTGAACTCACCATATCTTTTAGTGATGTGATAGACTTATGTAGGAAAACGGCCAACAATACTTCGTCTATGCTAGCGGATCGTCTGCAGGGGAGAAAAAGTGAAATCGAAACAATTGTTGGTGTCATTCTAAATAAAGCTTTAGCAAACGGTCATAATTTACCTACTTTGCGTACTTTATATCATCAAGTGCTTGCAATAGAGGAGAGCGGTGAAAGAAGTTGAAAGACCTTTTACATATAGTTATTAGTATCATTATTTTTTGTCCAATTGTTCTTTTCATAATTGTTTATCTGGTTGGCAGGAAAGTTAAAATTCGTGGCACACATGCATTTGGTGCAGCCTCTGATGTTACGACATTGTGTTTGTTTTTTTCTGTTCCGTTAGCCGTCGGCGTACTTTGGCGTGTGAATGTTGGGGCTCTTTTGGTGATACTCGCGATAATGATGGCCATGATTTTTACATATATTGATTGGCGAACTAAAAAGGAAATAGAAGTAAAGCCGTTATTAAAGAAAATTTGGCGTTTTTTATTCTTAGTACTTAGTACAGCTTATCTAGTCATATGTATCGTGGGTGTTATTCAATCCATTATGGAATATTTACAGGTTGTCTAAGCATTTTCTTTTCATGTTGAAGCTTTAAGCGTTAAAATAATAGCATTAAAATAGTTATAAAAATCATTCTATGGGGATGAGAATATTGATTGCATTCATAAACCTTCGTAACTAGAAGCGTAGTTCAGTGACATGAGGAAGTGAACCAGCACATGTTTTTTGTACCGAAAGCAAAGTTAGGTATAGAAAATCCTTCTCGAGGGAGAGCGATGGCTTTTAAATCGAAATGTCTGCTGCAAAATTGTTGCCTCAAAGCCGCTAATAGATGCCGCGGATTTTTTTTGAGCAATTTGAATGTCAAGGCGACATTGAAAGCCTCATGTGCATAGTATGAATGAAATTCAATTTCTTGTTATGAGTAAGGAAATGATTTAGTGAGTAGAGGAGTTTATGTTAAATGAAACTGGAGTCAATCCAAGTACCTATAAAAAATCATGTACTAGCAGATTACTGGTCGCCAAATACTGCCATACATCAATTTTTTGAGTATGAATACAATGATCAAGCTTTTGAGAAAAGAGCGGAGCATTTAGCGCGAAATTCCCGTGATCAAAAAGAATTAACAACAATCATCCGTCAATTTATGGAGCCACTGGGGTTATCAAAAAAAGCGAATGAACATTTAGAACAACTAGAGCAAGGAGCTATGGTAATAGTTGGTGGACAACAAGCAGGTATCTTAACAGGCCCTCTTTACTCCGTTCATAAAGCTATTTCAGTTATTGCATTAGCGAAAGAGCAAAGTACGAAGCTTCAACAGCCTGTTATTCCTGTTTTCTGGATCGCTGGAGAAGATCATGACTTAGAAGAAATTAATCACACCTATACGGTTTATGGGGAATTGCTGAAAAAAAGAGCTTATGGAGAGCGATCTAGACGTAAAACGATGGCTTCTGCAACAGCCCTAAACAAAGAGTCGATGACGCAATTAATTAATACTATTATTCGTGATATTGGAGAAACAGAGTATACAGAAACGCTGATCAAGCAGTTAGTTGACGCATTGAATAATAGTGAAACATTTACAGATTTCTTTGCCTGTCTAATGAATCAATTGTTCAAAGAGGAAGGTTTATTATTAATCGATGCCGCCAACTTTCAATTCCGTCAATTTGAACATAAATATTTTGCTCAAATCATTCAATCCAATGAAGAAATTGCTAGAGTAGTAACGGAAAAGGAGCAAGAGCTTGAACGTGCTGGCTATGGTAAGCCTATTTTAGCAACATATGAAGCCGCTAATTTATTTTACGTAGAAGATGGGGAGCGACATCTTTTAGAAAGAAAAAATGATCTGTTTGTTAATTTAGCGGCAAACCTTAAATTTACACAAGAAGAGCTATTAGAAGTGGCGCATAATCATCCTGAACGTTTAAGTAATAACGTAGTAACTCGCCCTTTGATGCAGGAGATGACATTACCAGTATTAGCGTTTGTCGGAGGTCCAGGAGAGCTAGCTTATTGGGCGACACTGAAAAATGCATTTTCAGTGTTAGATTTACAAATGCCGATTTTTGCTCCGCGCCTACATATTACTATTATCACTCGTCATGTAGAGCAATTATTACGTGAGCATCAACTAACTGTTACTGACGTATGGGAAGGGAAAGCATTACAACTGAAAGAACGTTTTATTGCAGATGTTCAGGACAGTGAAGCCAAACGTCAAATCCAAGCTATGCAGCAGTTGTTAGTAGAAAAATATGAAGAGCTAGCCTCCTATTTAGAGAACCAGCATCTGCAATTAGATAAGATTCTTGAGAAAAATCAAGAAAATCATGCGAAACAATTTGACTATCTACAGCAAAAAATTGAACAAACTGTATTAGGTAAGCATGAAACGACGATTCGTAAATTTATGACACTGCAAAATGAATTATATCCTAATGATGGTTTCCAAGAGA
Organism: Lysinibacillus sp. HST-98; assembly: GCF_016757845.1. Lineage (NCBI taxonomy): Bacteria > Bacillati > Bacillota > Bacilli > Caryophanales > Bacillaceae > Lysinibacillus > Lysinibacillus sp. HST-98. The sequence continues at coordinate 78,832 of NZ_JAENHX010000007.1, read as the reverse complement.
GATCCCTTAATCCATATCAATATTTCAATGAGTTTGGACCTATGTTAATTACTGAAATGCTGAAGCAAAATTATAGCATCGGTAAACACCACTATTTACTTTATTTATAAAATTAATAAATAGATACTTTTTACCTAAGTAGTAATTTGATATCCTGTAAATTTGATGAATAATGTCGACATAAATAGTATTTAAAGAGCTATCCTACTAGGGGTGGCTCTTTTTTTATATCATTTAGCATATGTCGAAAAAATTCCTAAAGGTCTAATTGCATATTAAGCGATAAAATGTCAAGTTTTTTTTAAAAAAAGTGGAGGAAAGTGGGTGGATGTGGTACATTATTTAATAAAGTGGGGTGAGTAGTATGTTCATGGGAGAATATCAACACTCCGTTGATGCGAAAGGGCGATTAATCGTACCGGCAAAATTTCGTGAAGCTTTAGGCGAAACGTTTGTTGTCACAAGAGGTCTCGATAACTGTCTATTTGGCTATCCTATGAATGAATGGCGAAAACTCGAAGAGAAATTAAAAGGTTTACCAATGACCAAAAAAGATACACGAGCATTTGCGAGGTTTTTCTTTTCTGGAGCAACAGAGGTAGAGATAGACAAGCAGGGGCGTATCAATATCCCAGCTACCCTTATGCAACATGCGCATCTAGTAAAAGAATGTGTGGTGTTGGGTGTTTCAAATCGAATCGAGATTTGGGCTAAGGATGCTTGGGAAGCTTACTTTAGTGAGTCTGAACAATCTTTTAATGAAATTGCAGAAAATATGATTGGCTTTGATTTTTAACTTGTAATAGGCATTACAACGTGATAGTTGAATGAGGTTAAGGCCTGAGAGGAGCGAGTGGTATGTTCGATCATACAACCGTGTTATTAAAAGAAACTGTTGATGGGTTGAACATAGATCCTGATGGTGTATATGTGGACTGTACACTTGGCGGTGCGGGACACAGTGAATATCTAGTACAACAATTATCAGATAAAGGCCGCTTAATTTGTTTTGATCAAGATATGACGGCTATTGAAAATGCGAAAATTCGATTAGCACCTTATATAGAGCGTGTTACATTTATCCATTCGAATTTCCGTTACTTAAAAGAAGAACTATTAGCTCATGGCATTAAGCAGGTTGATGGTATTTTATATGACTTAGGCGTATCTTCTCCACAATTAGATACACCTGAGAGAGGCTTTAGTTATCACCACGATGCACCACTTGATATGCGTATGGATCAAACTGCAACTCTGACAGCATCAGATGTTGTTAATCAATGGGCATACGAAGATCTTGTTCGTATATTTTTCCGTTATGGAGAAGAAAAGTTTTCTAAACAAGTTGCCCGTAAAATTGAAGAGGCTCGAAAAACAGCACCGATTGAAACAACTGGTCAACTTGTAGAATTAATTAAAGAGGGTATTCCAGCAGCGGCACGCCGAAAAGGTGGACATCCGGCAAAGCGCATTTTCCAAGCAATAAGAATTGCTGTTAATGATGAGCTAGGCGCAGCAGAGGATTCATTAGTCGATGCGATTGATATGATTAACGTAGGGGGGCGCATTAGTGTCATTACGTTCCATTCATTGGAGGACCGCCTATGCAAGACAATCTTTAAGGAAGCGTCATCATTACCGGAATTACCACCAAATTTACCTGTAATTCCTGATGACATGAAGCCAACTTTAAAGCTTATTACACGAAAGCCTATTATTCCTTCTGATGAAGAATTGGCAGTTAATAATCGTGCGCGTTCAGCGAAGCTTAGAGTGGTGGAGAAAATTAACGACAAAGGGCGTGAGTAAATGGCAGCAGTTCGTGTAAGGCAACAGCACCAACATCAACAAGTGCAACAACCGATAACACCACCTAGTCCACAACCCACTATCATACGTCGTAAAAAAACGAACCAGAAGTTTGAAAAGACAATGCTAATTGTTTTAATTGGCATTATTGCTGTACTAGGAATACTTGTATTAAATAAACAAGCAGCGATTCAAACAACAAGTATAGACATTCAAAAAATCGAATCAGAAGCAGAAGAGATTGCGAAACAGAATGTTGACTTAACGGTTCGTGTAAGTGAACTTTCTACATACGAAAACATATGGAAAAAAGCCAAAGAACTCGGTTTAACTCAAAATGAGAAAAATGTAAAGGTAGTGCCGGGAGAATGAAAAAAAAGAGATTTCGATTCCAATGGGGAGCCTTTCTATTATTAATTTTTTATGGAGGGCTCTTTTTTCTATTATTCACAAGAATGGTGACATTACAGGCTACAGGTGAAGTGGAAGGACAAGAGCTTGCAGCGAGAGCAGCAGCTAAGTATGGTAAGGAAAGTGTAATTACAGCTAATCGTGGAAAGATTTATGATCAAAATGGACAAGTAATTGCAGAAGATACATTAAGTTATCGCATGATTGCCATTGTAAGTGAAAAGGCTACAACAGATCCTAAGAATCCCCGACATGTAGTGGATTCGGAGAAAACGGCAAAAGTACTAGCGAAATATATTCCAGCGATGAAAGAAAAGGAAGACGAGATTGTTAAAAAATTGAACAATCGATATAGAAGTGATGGTGAACCTTTATATCAAGTTGAGTTTGGTAGTGCAGGCCGCGGCATTAGTCACGAGGTCATGAGTAAAATAAAGGAAGAAAAATTACCAGGGATTCTCTTTGTGAGTGACTTAAAACGGTATTATCCAAATGGTGTATTTGCTTCTCATTTAATTGGCTATGCTCTCAAAAAAGATAATGAAGATGGCACGGTTACGACCAAGGGAGAAATGGGTCTAGAATATACGTATGATAAAGAATTAACAGGCGTTAATGGCAAAGTGGAATATGAGACAGATGCTTTCCGCTATTTGCTTCCAAACAGTGAGAAAATGATTACACCTGCAAAAAATGGGGACGACATTTATTTAACACTTGATAAAACAATCCAAAGCTTCTTAGAGGAAGCAATGACAAAGGTTGAACAGGAATATAATCCTGAGTCCATGACCGCGGTTGTAGCAGATCCGAAGACTGGAAAGATTTTAGCAATGTCACAGCGTCCTACATTTAACCCAGAAACACGTGATAGTCAAAATATGAAGTGGCTGAATGAAGTGATTGAGGAGACAATTGAGCCTGGCTCTACGATGAAAACTTTCACGCTTGCTTCAGCTATCGATACGGGAAAATGGACACCGAATGACCCATTTAAATCAGGTTCATATACAGTATTTGACCGTACGATTCGAGATCACAATAGATATGGTTGGGGTTATATCACTTATTTACAAGGGTTCCAACGCTCTGCTAATACTGCTATGGCCCATTTATTAACAAAGATTGGCGATGATGTATTTATTGATTATCTGGACCGCTTTGGTTTTGGGCACAAAACGGGTATTGATTTACCGAATGAAGCAACAGGTACTATTTTAACAAAGTACCCTATTCAACGAGTAACAACTACCTACGGTCAAGGTTCTACAGTAACACCTATTCAGCTAATCCAAGCGATGACTGCTATCGCGAATGATGGCAAGATGATGCAGCCGTATGTTATCGACCGTATTGTTGATTCTTCTACAGGGAAAATTATTCAAAATCATGAGCCTGTTGAAAAAGGACAGCCGATTAAAGCTGATACAGCGAAACAAGTACGAGAAATCCTAGCTTCAACGTTAACATCAGAATATGGTACAGCTAAGGATTTTATATTGGAGGATTATGAGGTTGCAGGGAAAACGGGGACTGCCCAAATTCCAAAAGCTAGTGGTGGATATCTTTCAAACCAATACCTTTATTCATTTTTAGGCTTGGCTCCTGTAGATGATCCACAGCTAATTGTATATGTCTCAGTGAAAAAACCTAAGCTGAACAATGAGCTTGGATCGGTACCAGTATCAAAAGTCTTTAATCCAGTTATGTTAAATAGCTTAAAGCACCTTAATATCAACCCAGACGATGTTCAACATGTCAATAAAGTCAGCATTCAGGACTTTACAGGTCAAAGCGCTGAAGCGGTTGAAGTAGAATTAGCCAATGATGGTTTACAACCAATTGTTGTTGGTAGTGGTGGTAAAATTATTGAACAATATCCAATGAACACTCAAAAACTGGTAAAAGGTAGTTTTGTATTTTTAAAGACAGATGGCGAGGTAACATTGCCAGACTTTACGAATTGGTCATTACGTAATTTACTAGTCTTCAAATCTATGACTGGACTAGAGATGGAAATATTCGGCGAAGGTTTTGTAGCAAGTCAAAGCGTTTCAGCTGGAACCGTCATCACTGATAGTTCCCCGATTGTTGTTAAGCTTAAAACACCTGCCGAAAGCTTTGTACAAGACGTGGAAGCTGCCTCTGAGGGTGAAGTTGAAGAAGTAGAGGATGAATAATACTGAATAGAAGTCCACTTTATTTCATACGTTGTAAAAAACAAGGTGTGATGTCGAATGAAGTGGATTTCTATCCATTCTAAAAAGCGTTTACGTATTTTATATGTGTTGTTTATGTGTGTAGCATTGGCAATTGTTGTTAGGTTATTCTTTTTGCAAGTGCTAGATCAAAAAGAATTGACTACCAAGGCAGAGGAGAACTGGGACAGGGAAATTCCATTTGCGAATGAACGAGGACATATAACAGATCGAGACGGAGAGAGTATTGTAACTAATAAGCTAGCGCCTACATTATATTTCATGCCTTCACAAAGCAATGATATTGAAGGAGCTGCTGAAAAAATTGCCCAGGTTCTCGAAGTGGATAAGGCGAAGCTATTAGAGAAAATGCAAAAAAAAGCTTACTTAGTGAAACTAGCACCTGAAGGCAAAAATATACCTTATGAAAAAGCAGTAGAATTACAAGGCATGCAAATTGAAGGGTTGTATAGTGGTGTTGATTATTCTAGGGATTATCCTTACGGCACGCTGTTATCTCGATTTTTAGGTTTTACAGGGTATGATGCCCAAGGATTAGCTGGAATTGAATATGAATATGATAAATTTCTGCAGGCTAATTCTTCTGCGATCCGTCTCTTTACAGATGCAAAAGGTAATAATTTGCCTAATGTTTCAAGTGCTTGGAAAGCAGGAGAGGATGGTGCTACGATCGAGCTAACAATTGACGTTGATGTACAGCAAGTCGTAGAGCGTGAAATATCGCAAGCAATGAAGCGCTATGAAGCTGACCAAGCACTAGCGATTGCGATGAATCCAAACACTGGCGAAATTTTGGCATTAGCCTCTTATCCTACTTTTCATCCAGCTGAATATCAATTAGTAGAGCCAGCCATCTACAATCGAAATTTACCTGTATGGATGACGTATGAGCCCGGTTCTACTTTTAAAATTATTACCCTTAGTGCTGCGTTGGAAGAAAACTTAGTGGATTTGGAGCATGAAACCTTTTATGATCCAGGTTATACGATGGTGGCGGGAGCAAAGCTTCGCTGTTGGAAACGTGAAGGACATGGGCATGAAACATTTTTAGAGGTGGTTGAGAACTCCTGTAACCCAGGCTTTATAGAATTAGGACAGCGTCTAGGCAATGAGCGACTACTACAATATATTAAAGACTTTGGTTTTGGACAAAAGACAGGGTCTAATATTGCTGGTGAAGCATCTGGTATTTTATTTTCTAAGGATGCCTTTGGTCCTGTTGAGCAGGCCACCACTTCATTCGGGCAAGGGGTAGCCGTGACACCTATTCAACAAGTTCAAGCAGTAGCTGCTGCCATAAATGGAGGCAAGCTTTATACGCCATATGTTGTGAAAAAGGTATTTAATCCAAATACAGGAGAAGTCATACAGGAAACGCAACCAGTTGTTAAAAATCAGGTAATTCGTGAAGAAACCTCTGCTAAGGTTCGAGGTGCTTTGGAATCAGTAGTAGCGAATGGTTCAGGTCGACAAGCCTTTCGAGATGGACTGCGAATTGGTGGTAAAACTGGAACAGCACAAAAAGTTGAAAATGGCCGTTATAAAAGTGGAGAATACATCGTATCTTTTATTGGCTTTGCACCAGCAGACAATCCGCAAATTGTTGTCTATGTAGCTGTTGACAATCCGAAAAAGACAACCCAGTTTGGTGGTGTTGTAGCAGCACCTATAGTGGGGCAAATTATTGAGGATGTTGCGCCTTTTGTAGGTATTGAAAAATCGAAGGAACAACTGGAAAAGGATTATCGTTATGGTGACCCAATTACTGTGAAGGTACCTAATTTTATTGGTCAAACAAGGGATGATATTGCCAAGCAATTTTATCCATTCCGTATTGAATGGCATGGGGAAGGGACTAAAATTGGCAATCAATTACCTGAAGTGGATAGTGTTATCAAACAAGATGGTACCATTCATTTATATTTGGAGAACTAAAATAACTTTACCTTTAAAAAATGGGAAAGAACCACTATTATTATGAAGGGTAGTAATAATAAAATGAAAGTTAATGCTTTTTTCTTAAAGAAGAAAGTGAAACAAGATTTAAAGGAGATTTTTCAATGAAACTCGCAACAACACTTACCATTTTAGCTCTTGCTTTTATAGTAACAGTTATCCTGGCACCAATTAGTATTCCACTTCTTCGTCGTCTAAAGTTTGGGCAAAGTATTCGAGAAGAGGGACCAAAATCACATATGAAAAAAGCTGGTACACCAACAATGGGAGGAATCATTTTCTTAATATCCATTCTCCTAACAACTGTTGGTGTAGGTAGCTTTTTAGATTTATTAACGACACATACCGTAGTACTTTTATTAGTGTTAGCAGGATTCGGCTTAATAGGTTTATTAGATGATGGTTTAAAGGTTGTATTTAAAAGAAATTTAGGTTTAACCTCTCTTCAAAAATTGATTGGTCAAATTGTTATTGCTATTCTTGCGTATTTCCTTCTACATGTAGGATCGTTTGATACAACGTTAGCTATTCCATTTACGGAGTGGACAATTGATCATGACGTATTCTATGTAGCCTTTTTAATTTTCTGGTTAGTAGGCTTCTCCAATGCAGTGAATTTGACAGATGGTCTAGACGGGCTAGTGGCAGGTACTGCCTCCATTGCCTTTGCAGCATTTGGTGTTATTGCGCTATTCCAAAGTCAGGCAGATATTGCACTATTTTCGTTTGCTGTAACAGGTGCTTTATTAGGCTTCTTATTATTTAATGCAAATCCTGCAAAGGTATTTATGGGGGATACGGGGTCATTAGCATTAGGTGGAGCATTGGCTATGGTATCTGTCTTAGTAAAAGAAGAATTCTTGCTTTTACTAGTTGGCTTAGTGTTTGTTATAGAAACACTTTCCGTTATTTTGCAGGTAGGTAGCTTTAAGCTTCGAAAAAAGCGTATTTTTAAAATGAGCCCTATTCATCATCATTTTGAATTATCGGGTTGGTCAGAATGGAAAGTAGTGCTTGTCTTCTGGTCAACTGCCTTAGCAGTAGCATTAATTGCAGTCTTATCGGAGGCGTTCTAATGAAAAACTATACAGATTTACAACATAAAAAAGTACTTGTGTTAGGTCTAGCAAAAAGTGGTGTGGCCGCTGCGGAAATTTTACATGAGCTTGGTGCATTTGTAACAGTAAATGATTCAAAACCATTTGATGAAAGTCCAGATGCACAAGGGTTATTACAGAAGGGGATTACAGTAATTTGTGGTCGCCATCCTGAAGATTTACTTGATGAAGGCTTTGAGTTAGTGGTAAAAAATCCAGGTATACCTTATAGCAATCGAATTGTGGCTGATGCCCTTAGTCGAGAGATTCCAGTCTGGACAGAGATTGAGCTAGCTTTTTTAATTAGTGATGCACCATTTATTGGTATAACAGGCTCAAATGGCAAAACAACGACGACAACTTTAATATTCGACATGTTAAGTAAAGGAAGTAAAAATCCGTTAATTGCTGGAAATATTGGGACAGTTGCTTGTGGCGTCGCAAAAGAAGCGAATCAAGATGACATCATTGTAACAGAACTGTCCTCATTCCAATTGATGGGGATCAAAACGTTTAAGCCTAAAATTGCTATTTTGACGAATCTTTATGATGCGCATTTAGATTATCATGGAACATTTAATAACTATGCTGAAGCGAAGTTTGGCGTAACTCGTAATCAAGATGACAGTGATTATTTTATTTATAATGCCGACCAACCGATTGTGGTTGGATATGCAGCACAATCTCATGCACAGAAGATTCCATTCAGTTCGAAGGGACGTACTGCAAATGGGATTAGTGCAGATGAAACTACAATTTATTGGCAAGGGGAACCATACATGGATCGCGCGAACATTGCCTTGCCTGGTAAGCATAATTTAGAAAACATCTTAGCAGCCGTGGCAGCCTGTATTTTAGTTGGCTGTGACAAAGAGAAGATGGAAGAGGTTTTAGCGACATTTGGTGGAGTTAGACACCGTACACAATTCGTACGTGAATGGAACGGTCGAAAGATTTACAACGACTCTAAGGCAACCAATTGTTTAGCGACAAAGAGTGCTTTAGATGCTTTCCAAGCTCCTGTCATTTTACTCGCAGGTGGCTTAGATCGTGGACATTCTTTCGAAGAACTTCGCCCTTGTATGAGTCATGTAAAGGGTGTTGTTGCGTTTGGAGAAACTGGCTTACGATTTGTAGAATTTGCAAAATCGTGTGGTGTCCAACAAACCGTCATTGCTCAAAATGTAGAAGACGCTGTTCAATATGCAGCACCGATGTCTGCAGAAGGAGATGTTATTTTACTATCTCCAGCATGTGCAAGTTGGGATCAATATGACAGCTTTGAAATACGTGGAGATGTTTTTATTGATGCTGTAATGAAGCTGTAATGAGCCTGTAACTATTTTAGAATATACTTGACTTGGAAGGATGGCATTACTGAGAGGTAAAGAAAGCTACTTATTGCTCGTCACAACTTTGATGCTATCAATTATCGGCATTATTTTCGTCTATTCTGCAGGTACCTACTGGAGTGCCGTTCATTATAGTGGAAAAATGCCGTTTTATTTGAAGCAAAGCGTATACTTTGTGGTAGCCATTGTCGTATTTTTAATCACGATTCGATTAAATATTTTGAGAGAGCAGTCCTTTTGGAAAATGGCCTATATATTTTCGTTAATTTTACTCGTTCTCGTACTGATTCCTGGTATAGGATTGGTGCGAAATGGTTCGCAAAGCTGGATTGGTGTAGGTCCATTAACAATACAGCCAGCAGAGCTAACGAAAATTACCGTCATTGTGTACTTGAGCCATATATTAGCCCAGCATAAAACGGGCACTCCTGTTGTTAACTGGCGACATGGTTTTATCCTGTTACTTCCTGTTGTTCTTATCATGTTGCAGCCGGATTTTGGCTCAGTATTTATTCTCGTTGTATCTGTGTTTTTATTGTTTTTTGTCGCTGGCTATCCTCTAAAACTATACGCCATGATTATGCTAGCTGGTGTCGCTGGATTAGTAGGTCTCATAGCGACAGCACCATATCGTCTAAAGCGTATAGAAGCATTTCTTGATCCATGGGCTGATCCCTTGGTTAGTGGGTTCCAAGCGGTGCAATCTTTAATGGCTATCGGTCCAGCAGGGATTTTTGGGCATGGCTTTGGACAAAGCCGACAAAAGTTTCTGTATTTACCAGAGCCTCAGAATGATTTTATTTACGCCATTATTTTAGAAGAAGTCGGATTGATTGGTGGCCTCGTTATTTTAGCGCTTTTTATACTAACGATCTATGCAGGCTATAGATTTGCGGTACAGGCTAAAAACCGAACGTCCTATTATGCGATTATCGGGCTAGTCACAATGCTTATGGTGCAGGCTTTTCTAAATATAGCTGTAGTAATAGGTTTAGTGCCAGTAACGGGTGTTACATTACCTTTTATTAGCTATGGTGGAACATCTTTAGTAACAATGTGGTTAATAATAGGTATTATTTATCAATTAGCGAAATAAATATAAAGGAGGAGTACTTTTGTGGAGAAAGTAATTGATATAGAAGAACGCATACCTACGCTAAAAAAGCGACGAAAAAAGCGTACAAACCGGAAATTTATAGTGCTAATATTACTTTTCTTTATTGTGTTAGCAGTACTCCTTTATTTTCAATCTCCATACAGTAACATCAATAAAATCACTGTCAATGGTGCTAAGCTAGCGAATGACCAATATTATTTGGAGGCAAGTACTCTTGCACCAGGAAAATCAATGTGGAGTTTCAAAGTGGAAGATATTGAGCAGATTTTATTAAAGGATAAATGGGTAAAAGAAGTACATGTTAACCGTAACTGGTTACAAGGCGTAGCAATTGATATTAAAGAGTGGAAAAAAGTTGCGTACTTAGCTGGAGACGGGACTTATTATCCTTTGCTAGAAAACGGTAAGCGCTTTGAACAAAAGGGAAATGATACACCCATTGATGCACCTGTTTTTATCGGGATAACCGGTGAAAAGACAATTAATAAGCTTGTTGAACAGCTAGCACAATTAAAGCCCGAAGTATTAGCTTTAATTTCTCAGGTTAACACGAATAGTAATGAAGCAAATCCAAATGCAGTCAAGCTTTATATGAATGATGGCTACGAAGTACGTGCTGTTATTCAGACACTAGCGGAAAAGTTAAATTACTACCCCTCTATTGTCGCACAAATTGCTAACTTAGAAAAAGGTGTGATTGATTTAGAGGTTGGTTCATACTATCGTCCTTTTAACGAGGAATACAACAAGATTAGTATTGACATGGAAGCAAATGCAGATGGTGAAATGGTTAACCAGGAAGTGACAGAAGATGAACAACAAGAAGACGAATAGCAAAGGTAGTTTTTTTACTAGAAAACAATTCGAATTACTAATTGTTTGTATAACAACAGGATTTATCATCGGCTATTCATACAACCAGGCGAAAGATAATCGAGAGGCAGGCACTATTAATTCTGAGCTTTTTGAGCAAGAAGATTCTTATCGTGAGGAGTTAATCACTCAACAAGAGCGTAATAAAGAACTCACGGAAGAAGTAAATAATTTACAAGAACAAATTCGAAAGTATGAAAAATCCTTTGCATCAAACGAAAAGGACTATAAGAAGCTTGTTGAGCAAGCAGAAGATTTACGGTTTTTACTCGGTGAACTAAAGAGTGAGGGGAAGGGCATACGCATAACCCTTCAAGATGGAGACTATGATCCAAAATCCTTAAATCCAAATGACTATATTGTTCATGAAAGTCATGTATTTAAATTGTTAAATGAACTAAAAATTTCAGGCGCGCAAGCTATTGCTATTAATGGACAACGTGTATTAGCGAGTTCTTATATTCGCTGTAATGGCCCAGTAATAACAATTGATGGTACACAACATCCAGCTCCGTTTGTGATCGAAGCGGTTGGTGATTCAGATACATTAATAGCTTCTTTAAACTTAAACGGGGGCGTTGTAGATCAATTATTAAATGACAATATTGTGGTGTCACTTGAAGAAAATCAGAAGCTTACCATGCCAAAAGTAAAAATAGAAAGTTAGGACAAGTTCTATACTTTAAACTTCATGTTTAATTTAGCCTCCAGTTATATAGTCGATTGTAGAAAATTATACAATTCAAAGTCGTATTCTGAGGGGCATACGATACGTCTAGGAGGGGCTATTTTGAAAAGAAATATGTACACCCGAATAACGATCGTGCTATTTATTATCGGTTTGATGATAGCGGTACAATACAATACCATACAAAAACCAGCTGAGCGAGATACACGAGATATTTGGGCAATAAGAGAGGAATTAGCACAAGAAAAACAAAGACATTCCGCACTACTGGCAGAAATTCGCTCACTTCATGAAGTAGTGGATCGCTATGAGCAATCTGAAAAAGTAAATCAGCAAGCAGCCTTAAATGAAACATTAAATCGTTTAAAGCTACAAGCAGGATTAACAGAAGTTATAGGGCCAGGTGTTGTACTTCGAGTTGAACCTGCACCTGAACTGATAGAAATGGGCTATGAAATTAAAGAGATTTCACCCGATTTGTTAACTCAATTATTGAATACCCTTTTTAAGAACAATGCTACTAATGTCTCAATTGATGGTAACCGTGTAGTACAAACAACAGCCATACGGGATATCAATGGTAAGACAACAGTAAACAGTATACCACTGTCTTCGCCTTCATTTGAGATATTTGTTGGGACAAGCGATTATAAAGCAGCGCAAAAAATGTATAATTCCTTGCAGGCCTCAACATTTATAGACTCATTTTATTTAGACAATTTTAATTTAGTAATCGAAGAACCAATTGAACAGTTACAACTTCCAGCATTTGATCAGCCGTTGACAAATGATTATTTAGCAGAGGTAAAAAAAGGAGATTAATATATGTGGCTACCATTTTTAGGTTTGATATTTGGACTTGCCCTTGGCTTGTTAACAAATATACAAATCCCCTCTATGTATGAAAATTATCTGTCAATAGCTGTTTTAGCAGCTTTAGATACATTATTTGGAGGTATTCGTGCTCAATTACAGCAAGTTTACGATGATAAAGTTTTTGTATCAGGATTCTTTTTTAATATAGTTCTAGCAGCAGGATTAGCTTTTATAGGAGTGAATTTGGGGATAGATTTGTATTTAGCAGCGATTTTCGCTTTCGGAGTACGTTTATTCCAAAATATAGCAATTATTAGGCGTATATTACTAACTCGGTTAGATGAGAAACGTCACAAGCGGAAAAAAACTTCCATAGAATGAGAGAAAAATTGACCAAAATACTCGATTTGCTTAGACATTATGCCAAATTTACAATAGAATGAAAATAAGAGCATTTTTCAAGGAGGTGCAGCGAATTGAATCAGCAAGATTTATACATTTCCCTTGATATTGGATCCTCCTCTGTCAAGGTATTAATAGGTGAAATGAGTGACGGGCAATTACATGTAATTGGCGTCGGAAATGTAAAGTCGAATGGAGTTCGAAAAGGTGCAATTGTTGATATTGATGCAACAGTACAATCTATTCGAAAAGCAATAGAACAGGCCGAACGAATGACTGGTTATCAAATCCATGAAGTCGTTTTAGGCGTTCCAGCTAACCAGACGATGTTACAGCTAGTTAAAGGTGTTGTCGCTGTAAATAGTGAAAATAGAGAAATTACAGATGATGATTTAGACAGAGTGGTAGAATCTGCACAAGTCATGTCAATACCTCCTGAACGTGAATTAGTTAACATCATTCCAAGACAGTTTATTGTGGACAACCTTGATGAAATTAAAGATCCTCGTGGTATGATTGGCATCCGTCTTGAAATGGATGCAACAATGATAACGACATCCAAAACGCTTTTACACAATGTTCTTCGCTGTGTTGAGCGAGCGGGTTTAAGTATACGAGAAATATATTTGCAGCCATTAGCATCAGGCTACTTTGCATTAACAGAAGATGAAAAAAACCAAGGAACTGCCTTTATTGATTTAGGTGGCGGATCTACAACAATTGCAGTTTTTGAAGAGGGATTATTAACGCATACGGGTGTCATACCAGTTGGTGGTGATCATATAACGAAAGATATTTCAATCGTTTTAAAAACACCAACAGAACAAGCAGAACAAATTAAACACCAGTTTGGACATGCCTTTTATGATGACGCATCAGATGACGAACTCTTTGAAGTGCCTGTCGTGGGTACAGATTCTACTGATCAGTACAGCCAACGTTATATATCGGAGATTATCGGTGCTAGATTAGAAGAATTACTAGAGTTAGTTATAGATGAATTAGCACGTTTAGGTGTTAGAGATTTACCAGGCGGTGTAGTTTTAACTGGTGGTGTTGCAAAGCTTGAGGGGATTGCCCAATTAGCACGTCAAATTCTACAAACGCGTGTTAGAATCTATACACCTGATTATATCGGTGTTAGAGAGCCTTCATTTGCGACGGCAGTTGGACTTATTCGTTACGCCTATTTAGAAGATGATTTTTACGGTAAAAGTACGAATACGCAGCCTGTTGAATATGCAGTTGTAGGGGCTCAACCAGCTATAAGCAAAAAGCAAGAGTATTCTGCACCTTCAGAACCAAAAGAAAGCGTAATTGGGAGAGCAAAAAAATTATTTGATAAGTTTTTTGATTAACTAGAATGCGTAATGAATGATACAGAGTCGAGTTACCGTGGGAGGAAAAAGAGATGTTAGAATTTGATACAAGTGTTGATGAACTTGCAGTAATAAAGGTCATAGGTGTTGGTGGCGGCGGTAACAACGCTGTCAATCGAATGATAGAACATGGTGTACAGGGTGTTGACTTTATCGCAGTTAACACGGATGCACAGGCATTAAATTTATCCAAAGCGGAAGTAAGGCTACAAATTGGGGCTAAATTAACGCGTGGATTAGGTGCAGGTGCAAATCCAGAAGTAGGAAAAAAGGCTGCTGAAGAGAGCAGAGAACAGCTAGAAGAGGTTTTACGAGGCGCCGATATGGTATTCGTGACTGCTGGTATGGGCGGCGGAACAGGTACTGGTGCAGCTCCAGTGATTGCACAAATTGCGCGTGAATTGGGAGCCCTAACAGTAGGTGTTGTTACACGTCCATTTACTTTTGAAGGTCGTAAACGTCAAACCCAAGCAATCGGTGGCATTGGCGGTATGAAAGAAGCAGTAGATACACTGATTGTGATACCAAACGACAAGCTACTACAAATAGTTGATAAATCAACACCTATGTTAGAAGCCTTTAGAGAAGCCGATAATGTATTACGTCAAGGTGTACAAGGTATTTCAGATTTAATTGCTACGCCTGGTCTTATTAACTTAGACTTTGCAGACGTGAAAACGATTATGTCCAACAAAGGTTCAGCTTTAATGGGAATTGGTATTGCAACAGGTGAAAACAGAGCTTCTGAGGCTGCAAAGAAAGCTATTTCAAGTCCATTGCTTGAATCATCCATTGATGGTGCTAAAGGTGTCCTTATGAACATTACAGGTGGTTCAAATCTTAGCTTATTTGAAGTACAAGAAGCAGCAGATATCGTAGCTTCGGCATCAGATGAAGAGGTAAATATGATTTTCGGTTCTGTAATTAATGAAAATCTTAAAGATGAAATCATTGTTACAGTTATTGCGACAGGCTTCACAGAGGAAGCTTTACAGCAACAACGACCTACAGCAAAACCGACACTTAATATGAACAGACAATCTGCTCCACAGCAACAAGCACCTATTCGTGAACAACGACAAGAAATGCATGTTCAACATGAGCAGCCACGTCAAAATCAGCAAAATTATGCACAGGATGACATGCTTGAGGTTCCGGCATTTTTACGTAATCGCAAAAATCGTGGTTAATTAACTTCTAAAAAGCTCGTATTTTACATATGTAAAATACGAGCTTTTTATATTGACTGCCATAATGTTCAAATGTGTAAGGAAACCATGTTTTTTGTCAAAACATTTTTAGGAAATGATGCGATTGTTTGACAATATTTGTGGGAGTAACGTGCTAACTTTGTATGTAGGAGGCGGCTGTTATGTATGGAGAATGGCTGGTGCTCATTAATACGCTTTTTAATCTAGCGATACTCACGTTTACGGCAAGAGTAACAGGAGTCCTTGTAAAAAATTCAAGATTATTAATGAGTTCTATTTGTAGTAGTTTTGTAGCTGTCATTGGCGGTCAAATGCTGTGGACGACAATTCTTAGTTTTATATTGTTAATTGGTATAGCGTTTCACTTTAAGATTCGAAGCTTTCAGAAGCAAGGACCGATTGTGTTAACAGCAACGATCGTTATTGGCGGATTGTTAACAGCTCTACAACCTTTTTTAAAAAATCTTTCTGCCACCCACTTCATTATGATTTGCTTTTTGCTTGCAGTTTTAAATCTTATTGCATTTTATAAGCAATGGGGTTTTGTAAAGTTAGAACGCTTAAGTGGTCAATTTGTATTTGATACAACTTTAACAATCTTTGGGGCAAAGATACCGCTTTCGGCCTTTGTAGATACAGGAAATCAAGCCATTGAGCCATTATCAGGAAAGCCGGTTCATTTTGTTTCCTATACTGCTTTGAGACCACATTTACCTTCAGCGTTCCGGGAATCATTAATGGAATGGCAAGAAACAGATCCGTACAATGTATCTATGTTTTCAGAAGATTATCAGCGTTATATACGATTTATTCATGTCAATACAGTACAGCAGCAAACCGTTGTCCTTGGTTTTCGCTTTGATGAGTGGCATATAAAGGGGGAGCCTTCGCAAGTGAAAATAAATGAATATATCGTATTAACCAAAAAAGCTAAAAATTTTCCACATAGCACAGCAGCAATTTTACATTTTTCAGCGCTTTCAAATAACTCATAGAGGGGGAGAACTATTGCTTCTTAGGCTACTTGCTAGCTTGAAAAAATTATGGAGTAAGTTTCGGAGTCGTGAAACGTACTATATAGGGGGAAATGATTCATTGCCAGTGCCATTAAGTCGAGAAGAAGAAGTTACAGTCATTGCATCCTTTATGAATGGTGATTTACGAGCTAGAGACACACTAATTGAACGTAATTTACGTCTTGTTGTTTATATTGCTAGACGTTTTGATAATACGGGAACGCCAATCGAAGACTTAATTAGTATTGGCTCCATTGGTTTAATAAAGGCAATTGAGACGTTCAATACCGATAAAAATATTAAGCTTGCAACATACGCATCACGCTGTATTGAAAATGAAATTTTAATGCATTTACGAAAAACAAGTCGTATGAAGGGTGAAGTATCCTTAGATGAGCCACTAAATTCTGATGCAGATGGAAATGAATTACTACTGTCTGATATTTTAGGAACAGAAGAGCATATTATTTTAGATAATGTGGAGAAAAAAATTGAACGTCAGCATATGTTCCACGCTATTAATTTACTAGGTGCGCGTGAACGTTATATTATGGAATGTCGCTTTGGTCTCAATGGAAAAGTTGAAATGACACAAAAAGAAGTTGCAGATCATTTAGGCATATCGCAATCATATATTTCCCGTTTAGAAAAGAAAATTATTCAAGATTTACGTGAAAATTTAAATCAACCAATTTCTTAGAAAGGGAAATTTATCCTACCTAAAATTGGTCGCAGCTTTTGTGCATATTCTTGTTTCTCTCGGACAAACTGATGTCACGGTTTAGTCAGAGAATAACATCCGGAGGAATCGAATATGCGAACAAAAGTAGATCTTTGCGGCTTAGATACATCGACTTTGCCAATTCTAAAGCACGAGGAAATGAAGGAACTCTTCATCCGATTACAAGCTGGAGAAACAGAGATTAGAGAAGAGCTTGTGATGTGCAATTTAAGGTTAGTGCTTAGTATTGTCGGTAGATTTGCCTATAGAGGTGAACAGGCAGATGATTTATTTCAAGTAGGCTGTATTGGCCTCATGAAAGCCATTGATCATTTTGATTTAAAGCATAATGTACGATTTTCGACATATGCTGTACCAATGATTATTGGTGAAATTCGTCGCCATCTGCGTGATCATCATGCATTACGTGTATCTCGCTCTCTAAGAGATATTGCTTATAAGGCAATGCAAGCAAAAGAACAATGGATAACCGATAATTTACGAGAGCCAACGATTGAAGAAATTGCTGAGATGATTGACATGAAAAAGGAAGACGTTTTATTTGCTTTAGATGCCATTCAAGATCCAGTTTCGTTACAGGAACCCATTTATTCAGATGGCGGAGATGCTGTTTATATGATGGACCAATTACGTGATGATGATGTATCAGAGGATCAATGGGTTGCCTATGTGTCGGTAAAGGAAAGCTTGCAAAAGCTAGATGAACGTCAGCAAATGATCGTTGCCAAACGATTTTATTATGGAGAGACCCAAACTGAAATTGCCAAAGAACTAGGGATCTCTCAAGCACAAATTTCACGTCTTGAAAAAAATGCAATTGAAACAATGCAAAAAGATTACAAATAAAAAAATGCGCATCGTATAATTCGGTGCGCATTTTATCTTCATTCAATGAACAAATGATACATAAATATAAAGTAACTGCAAAATTTGATGGTAGTAGAAATGATTATACGAAAGTAAACAATAGAGGAGGTATGTCATTGCGTTTTTCGATGTTACAACAAAAAGAAGTCATAGAAGCAGGAAATGGACGATTTATAGGCTTTGTAATAGATGCTGAGGTATCAAAAGAAACAGGCTATGTGACAGCATTTTTGATTGCAGAGCCTCGCAAATATCTTGGTTTTTTTAAAGGTGAAGAGTCTGTGAGAAAAGTGTATATGAAGGATGTGCTTGTTGTTGGTAAGGATGTCATTTTAGTCAAAGCCCTTTCCTAAGACATAGGCTCATTGAAATTGTGAAATTGTATGCTGACATAGGTCAGGCTATTCATTGATAAATCAAGCATTGCTTGTTACAATAAAGGAAACTATTGTTGTAAAGTTGGGAAAAACAGTGACAAAAATCTTAACAAATTTAAACAAACTAAATGATTTAATAACAGCAGCAGAAAAAAAAGGGAATCGTGAGGGCGAAAAAGTCCAAATAATTGCCGTGACGAAGGAAGTTTCTGTTGAAAGAACACAAGAAGCAATTGAAGCAGGGCTCATTCATTTAGGTGAAAACAGACCAGAGGGCTTACATCGTAAAATTACTGATATTCATGCTAATGTTCATTGGCATTACATTGGGTCGCTTCAAACACGTAAAGTAAAGCAAGTGATTAACAGCATTGATTATTTACACTCCTTAGATCGTTTGAGTTTGGCAGAAGAAATTGAAAAAAGAGCCGAACAACCTGTTAAATGTTTTGTACAAGTAAATGTTTCTGGTGAAGAATCAAAACATGGTTTAACTATCGTAGAAGTCTTGCCTTTTGTAGAAGCATTAAAAGGTTTTACGAAGATTCAAGTTGTAGGTTTAATGACTATGGCACCAAACACCGAAAACGAAGCAATTATTCGCTCTGTTTTCAAGCAATTAAAACAATGTCAACAGCAAATAGCCGAGCAAGGATTCGCACACGCACCTTGTACCGAGTTATCAATGGGCATGTCTAATGACTTTGAAATTGCGGTAGAGGAAGGGGCTACTTTTGTTCGAGTCGGAACGGCTCTTGTTGGAAATGAAAGAGGGGAACAGGATGAGCATGAAAAATAAGATTAAAAACTTCTTTTACCTTGAAGAAGAATTAGAAGAAGAAATCACGCAAGCTCCTATTCAGCAACAACAACCCATACAACAACAGCAACCGATTCATTCAGTTAAGCCAAAAAAAATGATGAAAGAACGCAAAGCACCTATTCATGAAATTATGCCACAAAGCACAGCAACTCCTAATAACATAGTCAGTTTACAGGCAGCTATGAGTTCTAAGGGAGCAAAAGTTGTTTTAATAGAACCGAGAGTTTATGCAGAAGCACAAGATATCGCAGAGCATTTAAAAAATAAACGTGCAACAATTGTCAATTTGCAACGTATCGAAAGAGAACAAGGTAAACGCATTATTGATTTTTTAAGTGGCACAGTTTATGCTCTTGCTGGAGATATTCAACGTATCGGTAAAGATATCTTCCTTTGTACGCCAGATAATGTAGAAGTGACTGGTGAAATTACAAACTTTATTTTAGACGATAATTAATAGCGAGGATTGTAGTTTATATGACTTTTTTTATTATACTTGGTTATGTATCATTAGCATTTAAGATTTACTCATTCATGCTAATTGCATATATCTTAATGTCTTGGGTGCCTGCCGCTCAAAATTCAGCCATTGGTCGCATGCTTGAAAAAGTTTGTGAGCCATATTTAGGGATTTTTAGGAAGTTCATTCCTCCTCTTGGTATGATTGATATTTCGCCAATTGTGGCCATCTTTATGCTGAATTTTATTGAAAGAGGGCTTTATATAGTCATTCAGAAAATATATTTTATGTTCGCTTAGAAATAAATCCTCACGTTTTGGTGGGGATTTTTTATTTATTTTAATGATCTCCGCTATTAAAGCGACTAATAAAAAATTTTAAAACAATGAGGTCCAAACGTCATTAATTGGGAATACTAAGTTTCCAACTAACAAAGCAAAAAGGAACAGTGAAAGAGGAGACAACAAGATGGAACACTTAATCCAGCATTTTCGAAAAGATGAACAGCCCTTTATTGAACAGGTAATAAGCTGGCAGCGTGAGGTTGAAGATCGTTACGCGCCTAAGCTGACAGATTTTCTTGATCCAAGACAACGTTTTATTGTGACATCGATTATCGGGCAAAATGATACCCTAAAAACTGCATGCACAGGTTTATTTGAAGAGGCGGAGAGGCAGCGTATGCTTATTTTTCCTACTTACTATGAAGCGATAGAAGAAGACTTTCAGTTAGTGGCATTTACGATTCAATATCCAGTGAAATTTGTCCAATTACGACATCCTGATGTTTTAGGTGCGTTGCTTTCATTAGGTTTAAACCGTGGCAAATTTGGTGATATTCGTGTAAATGATCAGCAGGTGCAATTTGTTGTAGCTCAAGAGGTAGCAGAATATGTTCGGTTACATTTAACAGGTATTGGTAAAGTTAAGGTGCATATTGAGTCTTTAAAAGAAGCGGATTCCCTTATTGTAAATGAGGAAGAATGGTTGGAGGAATCTCATACAGTATCTTCCATGCGCTTAGATGTAATTATTGCGACTGTATTAAATGTATCACGCCAAAAAGCTCAAGCTTTAATTACTGGGAAAAAAGTTCGTGTAAATTGGACAGAAAGAGATACAGTTGCTTTTGAATTACAAGAGGGAGATATTTTATCGATACGTGGAAGTGGTCGGGTGAAAATTATTATGACTGAAGGCCGAACAAAAAAAGATAAAATCCGTCTTCAAGTCGGTCGATTGGCCCAAAAAAGCTGAAAGTGAAGTAAATTTCATTAATTTTTACTGCTAAGTTGTCGGAACAATTGTATAATAGGAATTACGAATGTACATGTAAAGGAGAGAAGGATTGTATGCCATTATCACCTATTGATATACATAATAAGGAGTTTACAAAAGCCTTCAGAGGTTATGCTGAAGATGAAGTAAATGAATTTTTAGATCAGATTATTAAAGACTATGAAATTCTGCTTCGTGAAAAAAAAGAGGTTGATAAGCAATTAGAGATGGCTTTAGAACAAGCGAGACATTTCAACACCTTAGAAGAAACTTTGCAGAAATCTATTGTCGTTGCACAAGAAGCGGCTGATGAAGTGAGAAGAAATTCTCAAAAAGAGGCAAAGCTCATTGTAAAAGAAGCTGAAAAAAATGCTGATCGCATTGTCAATGAAGCATTGACGAAGGCTCGTAAGGTGACGATTGAAATTGATGAGCTTAAAAAGCAATCTAAGGTATTTCGTAATCGTTTCAAGATGCTTGTAGAAGCACAGCTGGATTTACTTAATGCAGATGACTGGGATCATTTGCTGCAATATGATATCGATTTAACAGAAATTCAAGCATCTGTTGAAGAAGCACAGGATTCTGAGGATATTTAACTTTTCTTTTTAATTGCTGTAATTGACAAATGAAACTTGACGCGATTGTTTGAATTTCATATACTTTGTAATAGTAATTATTTTGAACAGATATGCATAAAAGCAGAGACGAAGACAGTATTTGTTAGGCGTTGTTAAGCGATTTGGGGACAGTGAGAGCCCAAACATACAACTAGCATTGAACATCACTTCTGAGCTAAATAACTGAAAAAAGTAGGTTATTTCGTGATGCACGACGTTAAACGTGCTTTTAAGAGGTAGTGCAAATTTTTGTACTACAATTAGGGTGGTACCGCGAGTAGAAGCTTCTCGTCCCTTAGTGGGATTGAGGGCTTTTTTTGTTTGTTTCCGAATCGTTTTAGATAATTTTGCCAATAACTGTCTTATGAGAAAAATGTCTACCTGTTTGTGTAAAATAAAGGAGGAATTTTAATGGTTGAATACAAAGATACTTTATTAATGCCAAAAACAGATTTCCCAATGCGTGGAAATTTACCGGCAAATGAGCCAAAAATGCAAGAAAAATGGAATGGCATGGATATTAACAAATTACAGATGGAGCGTACGGAAGGTCGACCAGAATTTGTTCTACATGATGGTCCTCCCTATGCAAATGGTGATATCCATATCGGCCATGCTTTAAATAAAGTATTGAAGGATATGATTACACGTCATCGCTCCATGACTGGCTACCATGTCAATTATATTCCAGGTTGGGATACACATGGTTTACCAATTGAGCAAGCATTGACTAACAAAGGTGTAAAACGTAAAGAAATGTCAGTAGCAGCATTCCGCCAACTTTGTGAAGAGTATGCTTATGAGCAAATTGACAATCAACGTACCCAATTCCGCCGTCTAGGCATTCGAGGTGATTGGGAAAATCCATATATTACATTAAAGCCTGAGTTTGAAGCTCGTCAAATTGAAGTATTCGGTAAAATGGCGGAAAAAGGTTATATCTATAAAGGGTTAAAGCCGGTTTATTGGTCTCCTTCTTCTGAATCTGCTTTGGCGGAAGCTGAAATTGAATATAAGGACATCAAATCTCCATCCATTTATGTAAGCTTTGCAATTAAGGATGCGAAGGGTGTTGTTCCAGCAGATGCTAAATTTATCATTTGGACAACAACACCATGGACATTACCAGCAAACTTAGGGATTTCTTTGAATCCTGAATTTATCTATGTAGTAGTTGCAGTGGCTAATAAAAAATTCATCATTGCCAAAGAGTTATTAGAGTCAGTGGCAACTACGCTTGGATGGGTAGACTATGAGGTTGTACAAGAGGTAAAAGGAGAGGCATTAGATCGTATTGTAGCACAACATCCATTCTACGATCGTGAATCGCTTATTATGGTAGGTGAACACGTAACTGCTGAGGCGGGTACAGGTTGTGTTCATACAGCCCCAGGGCATGGTGAAGACGATTATCATATTGGTAAACAGTATGGTTTAGGTATTCTTAGCCCTCTTGATAATAGTGGCTGTTATACAGATGAAGCACCGGGCTTTGAAGGCGTGTTTTATAATGATGCGAATAAACTCGTCACAGAAAAACTAAAAGAAGTAGGAGCGTTAGAAAAGCTTGATTTCTTTACGCACTCCTATCCACATGACTGGCGTACGAAAAAGCCTGTTATTTATCGTGCGACACCACAATGGTTTGCATCTGTTGAAGCATTCCGTGGGGAGCTATTAGAGGCTGTAAAAGCAACAGCATTTACACCAGCTTGGGGAGAAACTCGTCTTTATAATATGATTCGTGATCGCGGAGACTGGGTAATTTCACGTCAACGTGCGTGGGGTGTGCCGATTCCGATTTTCTATGCTGAAAATGGTGAACCTATTATTACACCTGAAACAATTAGTCATGTCTCAGCATTATTCCGTGAGAATGGATCAAATATTTGGTTCCAAAAAACAGCAAAAGAGTTATTACCAGAAGGCTTTACACATCCAGGTAGCCCGAATGGCGAATTTACAAAAGAAAATGATATTATGGATGTATGGTTTGATTCCGGTTCATCACACCAAGGTGTACTAGTAGAGCGTGGTATGAAATATCCAGCTGATCTCTATTTAGAGGGCTCTGACCAACATCGTGGTTGGTTTAATTCATCTCTTATTACATCTGTAGCTATTAACGGCTATGCACCATACAAAGGACTTTTAACACATGGTTTTGTTCTTGATGGTGAAGGACGTAAGATGAGTAAATCTTTAGGGAATGTGATTATTCCACAAAAAGTAATGGATCAGTATGGAGCAGACATACTTCGTTTATGGGTTGCTTCTGTTGACTATACAGCAGATGTGCGCATCTCGATGGATATGTTAAAGCAAGTATCTGAAGTGTATCGTAAAATTCGTAATACTTTCCGTTTCTTACACGGCAATATTGCTGATTTCGATCCTAAGAAAGATCGTGTAAGTTATGCTGAGCTTCGTGAAATGGATCAATATGTATATATGCGCTTACAGGATGTCTTAAAAACTGTGCGTGCTGCCTATGATCGCTATGATTTTGCTGCTGTCTATCATGTAGTCAATAATTTTGTTGCTGTAGAGTTATCTTCATTCTATCTTGATATTGCCAAAGATGTAGTCTATATCGAGGGTCATGACAATAAGGATCGTCGTGCGATGCAAACAGTTATTTATGATACATTGATGACATTGGTAAAAATCATGACACCAATTATCCCACATACAACGGATGAAATGTGGTCTTATCTACATGCTCAAGGTATTGTAGAAGAAGTTTCTGTTCAATTAACAGATTTCCCAGAGGTAGATGTTCAAGCGAATTTTGACAGCCTACGTACAAAATGGGAAAAAATTATTGATGTACGCGATGATATTTTAAAAGCATTAGAGGAAGCACGTAATGCGAAAACAATTGGTAAATCACTTGAAGCAAAAGTCACTGTCTATGCGAAAGAAGATGTTGTCGCATTATTGAACGATGCCAACATTGACTTTGCACAACTTTCCATCGTTTCAGCTTTTGAGGTAGCTGCCATCGAGGAGGCACCTGCTGAAGCTTTAACACTTGAGCATGTTTCCATCGTTGTTGAGAAGGCTACAGGTGAGAAATGTGAGCGTTGCTGGTCAATTTCTGAAACAGTTGGTTCAAATCAAGCACAACCTACAGTATGTGCTCGCTGTGCAGAAGTTGTAGAAAAGTATTACGTTTAATCTATAAATAACAAGAATCTGCATTTTAATGTAGAGGATGTGCAAGTCTCCTTGATGGAGGCTTGCTTTTTTCATGGAAGTTTTTTGCAGATTCTTTTCTATTATTTAAATAAAATTTCTGTCGTATTGCGATAATCTGTTGGAGAGATACCTACATATTTTTTAAATGTTAAACTATAGTAATTTGGTGTATTGAAGCCACAGGTGGAGGAGATTTTTTCTATGGTGTAGTCGTACTTACGTAAAAAAGGTAAGGTTTTGATAATGCGTGTATAAGCAACATAGTCAACAAAATTGCGACCTGTTTCTTTTTTAAATAGTCTACTAAAATGAGTTGGGCTAAAGTTAATATATTTTGCAACATCACGAATGGTCAGTTGTTCGTCGTAATGTTCTTCAATATACTGAATAGCTTTTTGAAGCTGCTCATGCTTTGTTAAATCTTCGTAATATCTGATGTGTATATTATGGATAGGTGGTTTTCTACGCGCTTTTCTAGCCTGACTATAGGATTCCTTCACTTGCATAGCATCCTGAAATACACCTCCAACCCCCATAAAAAGATGAATAGAACAATCCCTTTTTAGGGTCTCGATAACCTCTAATAAACTGGCTTCACCCTCGGTCCAATGTTTGAAAGAGTTGTACTCACTAGGAATTCGCATAAGAAGTAATAAATAGCGTTCAAAATGTAAAAAGGATAAGGAGGCTTTCTCAGCAAAGTGCTGACGAAAAACAGTTGTAATACTACTACTTGCATCGTGTGGGACAGCTTTCTTATTAGCCCCATCAATATAGCCTTGAATTAAAAATACAATATTAGGTATACAGCTTGTCGATAAAAATGAAGCAGATTGTATTATTTCTTGTTCATTGTCAATTTCTCCACGGATCAGGCGTTTTAAAAATGCTTCTCTAAATGGAGAGGTATGTTGTTGGGATACTTGTTGTGATAGCTCAAGCATTGTAAGTGTACTCGCCTTTTTTTCCTGATAGAACGTATACAGCTTTTTTACGATTCGTAAAAATTTTGATTTTTGTAATGGTTTTATGAGAAGTGCAGGTAAAGCTAATTCAATTGCTATACCAGTCGAGTAGGTAAGGTGTTCTGTAACAAACGGGACAATAATACTATTAGGATAATTTCTTTTTAATCGATTAATCTTTACCCAATCAAATAACCGATTGACTTCATAGACAATAATGACCTCATCTTCTGGCTTTGGCACTTTACACTCCTCTAAAGCGTTTGGTAAAACCTCTTTTAACCATTCACTCATTTGCTGCTTGTCAAATGAGCTTTCCATATACCATACCACCTTTAAAATGCTATCAGCCCCCTACGAATAAAAAGATAAAAATATTTTAACTTAAAATAGCAATTTTTTGTACTAATACAGCAATATTTTATATCTATATTAAAGTGGAAATAGAATAGAATAATTGTAGTGAATAATAATTTGAAATTTCAGACAATTATTCATTTATCAGAAAAGGGGGAGTTAGCTTATGGCGGAAGTAGGCAGTCATGATTATGACTATGTAGAAGCAGGAACAATTGATGTGAAAGATCTACCACCTTTAGATGCAACAACAAACAAAATTATGAAAGATGAATTTACAACAGGTTTAGGTTTATCGATATTTTACTTTATTTTGATTTTTAGTATCCCTGTTATGAATTGGTTTGCGCCAGCATTTGCGTTTAAGAAGATGTGGGGTGGTATGACAGTCACATGGTTTGTGACAACGATTGTAATGATGGCTATGGCATTTATTATTGCATATGTTCATACGGCCATGTACGAGAAACGTCTAAAAAAATACGATATAGCAAATAAGTAGTTGGAATAAAGGGGGAAATGTTGAATGATGGAAGCTCTATTAGAACCAAAGATGTTAATGACCATTGCTTTAATGGGAACAATTGTATACATTACGTATTTAACAAAAAGAAATGCAACAGCATCGGATTTCTTTGTAGGTGGCCGAAGTTTCGGATGGTTTACAAATGGTTCTGCGATTGGTGGGGATTACTTAAGTGCAGCAACATTCCTGGGCATCGCAGGGTTAACATTTCAACTTGGATATGATGGTGCTTATTATGCGTTTTGCTTCTCCATTGGGCTAACATTATTAGCGATTTTTGTGGCAGGTCCTTTAAGACGCTTTGGTGCATTTACCGTTGCAGATTTTTTAGGCTATCGTTTTCATAGTAGACGAGCACGCCTTGTAGCGGTAGCAGTGGTTTTAGCGATTTCTGGATTTTATGCAGCTCCCCAATTATTAGGTGCTGCACAAATTTTAAGTATGTTTTTCGGTACTTCTTATGAATTCGGCATTATATTTACTTGTGTTGTTATGATTTTTTATGTGGGTATTGGTGGTATGAAAGGAACAACCATCAACCAAGCACTAGAGTTGTGGATTCGTCTTGGTGCGTTTATCGTGATGTTAATTGCAGCAGTTTATGGCGGTTTACATTATGATAAAATTTTAGCAGCCATCCATTCATTTAGTGGTCCAATCACAGGCACTTCACCATATGCTTTAGATGGCAATGATATCAATTTTGATGGTGCTGCTTGGACAGGCACGGGCTTCTATTTCCCCACGTTCTGGCAAACAATTAGTATGACGATTGGGTTAGCGCTAGGAACAATTGGACTTCCACATATATTATTGCGCTTTTATACAAATCCAAGTGCTAAAGCAGCCCGTAAATCTGCACTCATGGCTATTGGGATTGCAAGCGCGTTCTTCTTGTTAGCTGTTTATTTAGGTGTTGTAGGTCGATCTATTTTCATTTCTGGGACAGCTAGTGAGGAAGTTATGCGTGATTTAGTGCTGGGTGGGAATAATATGGTGATTCCTACTACAGCCCTTGCACTAGGTGGCAAATGGCTACTTGGATTAGTTATTGCAGGAGCATTTGCAGCTATTTTCTCCAATCTTTCAGGATTGTTTATTACAAGCTCAGGTGCACTAGCTCATGATTTATATGCCAATATCATGAAAAAGGATATTACACAAAAACAACGAGTGATTGCTGGGAAAGTGGCTATTGTATTATTAGGTATTTTATATGGAGCATTGGGTTTACTTGTAAAGGATGCATCCATTGGTCATTTAGTGGCGCTCGCTTTTACTGTCGCTGCAAGTACATTTACCCCAATATTCATTTTAGGTATTTGGTGGAGAGGCATGACAGAGAAAGGAGCCATTGCAGGATTATTAATAGGACTTGGCGTGTCTATGTGGATGATCTTTTTACCAGGAACATTACCAAGCTTCTTGCAGTTTAAAATTCCAGGTATTGTGACAGTGCCTGTGGGCTTTTTATCTGTTATTATCGTGTCATTAATAGATCGCAAAGTTCCTGCTGATGTTAATGACTTCATGAAGCGAGTACATTCAAAAGAATCTGAAACTGTCTAACCAATAAGTTATGGCTATTTCTATTGCTTAAACGTAATAGGGATAGCCTTTTTATATTTCTTGGAGAGATTTAGAATCAGCCATATTTAGATATGATATTAGTTATTGTGAATGGTACTGTTATGGTAGAATAGGTAAGATGTTGAGTGAACGGAGGAATGTCTGTGTATAAATATTATGGATTAGCTGCTTTTGTCGTTTTACTGGATCAATGGACAAAATGGCTGATTGTGAAAAATATGGAATATGCTGAACGCATTGCTGTATGGGACCCCTGGTTTGGTATTTTGTCTCATCGAAATAGAGGGGCAGCATGGGGGATGCTAGAGGGGCAAATGTGGCTGTTTAGTATTGTCACAGTTGCTGTTATCTGTGCGATTGTCTATTTCTATCATAAAGAAGCAAAGGGAAAGCCTGTTTTTCAAGTTGGCTTAATGCTCTTGCTTGGTGGTGCAGTAGGAAACTTTATTGACCGTTTATTTAGAGGAGAAGTGGTCGATTTTGTAGATGTTTTAATTCCAATTATTAATTATGATTTCCCTATTTTTAATGTGGCAGATGCTGCATTAACAATAGCAGTTGTCGTGCTGATGATTGGCTTAATTATGGAAGATAAAAAAGAGAAGAAACAGGTGAAACAATGACGCAAGTAACATATACAATCGAAGAACAGCAGCAAGGAGAGCGCATTGATAAAGCACTTTCCAGCTTACAATCTGAGTGGTCACGTACGCAAATTGGGAACTGGATTAGTGATGGAGTCATTAAAGTAAACGGTGATGCTGTAAAGGCAAAATATAAGGTTAAAGCTGGTGACATCATCGCTATTGATGTACCAGAAGTGGAAGAATTGGATGTTGTCCCGGAAAATTTAGATTTAGATATTGTTTATGAGGATGCAGATGTTCTTGTTGTGAATAAACCAAAGGGTATGGTGGTACATCCAGCACCGGGCCATATGGGAGGTACACTAGTAAATGGGTTAATGTATCATTGTAAAGACTTATCCGGGATTAATGGTGTACTACGACCAGGGATTGTCCATCGTATCGACAAAGATACATCGGGTTTATTGATGGTGGCTAAAAACGATACGGCTCATGAATCATTAGTCAATCAATTAGTTAATAAAACAGTTACTCGTAAATATATTGCTCTTGTCCACGGGCATATTGCACATGATAAGGGGACAATTGATGCACCAATTGGACGTGACCAAAAAGATCGCCAAAAACAGGCAGTTGTCGATAATGGTAAACATGCTGTCACACACTTCCAAGTTGTTGAACGTTTTGGTGACTATACGCTTGTGGAATGTCGTTTAGAAACGGGACGTACACACCAAATTCGTGTGCATATGAATTATATTGGTTTCCCACTTGTTGGAGATCCAAAATATGGACCGAAAAAGACAATCGACTTTGGGGGACAAGTTTTACATGCAGCGACTTTAGGATTCGATCATCCTTCATCTGGAGAATATTTGGAGTTTGAAACACCACTTCCAGCTGATTATGAACAATTATTAAACGATTTACGAAATAGGCATTGACGTATACGAAAAGAAAGTCTATACTAACGACAGTGAATGAACAACATAACTAAATATTCACCTTTAATGGCAGTCCAGAGAGGCTGAGAAGGGACATGTGATAGTGTTGTGAAAATTTGTGCTGCAAATTTTTCCAACATGCTTTTTCGACACGTATACAACCCTCTCAGGCTATTCGCCTCGAGAGGTTTTTTTATGGACACATGGCCGATAATAGATTGAAGAGAGGAGGATACGAATATGGCACAAAATGAATTATTAGATGGCCCATCAATGACACGAGCATTAACACGTATTGCCCATGAAATTATTGAACGTAATAAAGGAATCGATGAATGTATTTTAGTTGGCATTAAAACACGAGGTGCCTTTCTAGCCAGACGTTTGGCGCAGCGAATTGAAAAAATTGAAGGTAAACCGATTCGTACAGGGGAACTTGATATTACACTTTACCGAGATGATTTAACAACGAAACATGAAAACGAACAAGCACATGTAGAACAAGTTGATATCGAGTATCAAGTGAAAAATCAAAAAATCATCTTAGTGGATGATGTACTTTATACAGGTCGAACAGTACGTGCAGCTCTAGATGCTGTAATGGATTTAGGAAGACCTGCACAAATTCAGCTAGCTGTTCTAGTAGATAGAGGACATCGAGAGCTACCAATTAGAGCAGACTATGTGGGAAAAAACGTTCCAACTTCTGGCTCTGAGCGCATTGTTGTCAATTTACAAGAAGTAGACGGAGAAGATTGCGTCATTATTTACAAAGAAGACGAACAATAAAGTGAGGAAACAGTATGTCAAATGCAGTTTTAGATATTAAGGATAAACCGACCCCGCTCCAGCTAGTGACATTAAGCTTCCAGCATATGTTTGCGATGTTTGGTTCAACGATTTTAGTACCGCAGTTAGTAGGTCTTAGTCCAGCGATTGCCCTTTTAACAAGCGGAATTGCTACATTATTCTTCCTATTAATTACGAAATTCCAGGTACCGGCTTATTTAGGCTCATCCTTCGCCTTTATTGCACCAATCCTACTTGCTGCAGGTGGTTTAAATGAAGACGGTTCGAGTGTAAACCCAGGCAATGCCATGATCGGTGCTATGGCTGTCGGCATTACGTACGGAATTGTATCCTTAATCATTTGGAAAAGTGGTTATAAGTGGATTATGAAAATCTTGCCACCGATTGTGGTAGGTCCAGTAATTATGGTAATTGGGCTTGGACTTTCTGGTACGGCTGTGAATATGGCAATGAACGTTAATGGAGAGTATAGCTTTTTACACTTCTCAGCTGCTTTAGTTACGGTCTTTACAGCTATCATCTTTACGATTTTCTTTAAAGGAATTTTAAGCACTATGCCAATTTTGATAGGCCTAATTGTAGGTTACATTTACTCCATGATAATTGACATAGTAGACTATACACCGATTGCCAAAGCAAAATTCTTCGCTATGCCTGATTTCTTAATACCGGGTGTGCATTATGAGTTTGAAATAACAACAAAAATTCTACTTATCATGGTACCGATCGTTATTGTAACAATTTCAGAACATATTGGTCATCAACTGGTATTAGGAAAAGTAGTAGATCGGGATTATATTAAAGAGCCAGGACTACACCGTTCGCTACTAGGTGACGGACTTGGCACATTTGTGAGTGCTTTAATCGGAGGCCCTCCGAAAACAACGTATGGTGAGAATATTGGTGTACTAGCCATTACTCGAGTATACAGTATCTACGTTATTGCAGGTGCAGCAGTGGTTGCTATCTTACTATCATTCTTCGGGAAAGCAATGGCAGTAATTGCAACGATTCCAACCGCAGTACTTGGTGGAGTTTCCATCTTACTCTTCGGAATTATCGCAGCAAGTGGCTTACGTATGCTAGTAGATAATCATATTGATTTTGGTAACAGTCGTAACCTAGTAATTGCTTCAGTGATTCTAGTCATTGGTATTGGCGGTGCCAAGTTTGTTATCTCAGAATCATTGAGTGTTGAAGGAATGGCACTAGCGGCGATTATTGGTGTGCTATTGAATGCGATTCTACCAGGTAAAAAAGAAGCTGATATACCCGTACAATACAATCAAAATAAAGATTCATAGTAGTACCTTTTAATGAATTGTCCAGAGAGGCAAAAAAAGGGAAGTTGTGGACAGGCTGAAGTAGGATATATGTCTTGCTGTAGTTTGTCACGCCTCCTCATGCCTCGTTGATGACATCAACGGGGCTTTTACTTTATATACAGAGAACGTCATATATAGACGTTCACGATTCACAACCTAATGGAGGTCACATGATGAAGAACTTATTATCGATGGAACATTTAACAACAGAAGAGATTAACCAAATCCTAGATCTTGCGCAAGCATTTGAAAATGGTGAAACATCATCGTTATCTCGCACACACAAAGTGGCCAATTTATTTTTTGAACCAAGTACTCGCACAAAAACAAGCTTTGAAATGGCAGAATACAAAATTGGCTGTCATGTTATCCCTTTCGATGCAGGGTTTTCGAGTGTTACGAAAGGGGAAACGATGTACGATACTGTCAAAACATTGGAAATGATTGGTTTAGATGCAGTCATCATTCGGGCGTCAGAAGATGAGTATTACAATGAGCTACTGGATGGTATTAATGTAGGGATTATTAATGCAGGGGATGGTGCTGGGCAACACCCTTCACAATCCTTATTGGATCTTTATACCATCAAAAAGGAGTTTGGCTATTTCGAAGGGTTGAATGTCACTATTGCAGGAGATATCTCTCATAGTCGAGTAGCGAAATCAAATGCTACAGCATTACAAAATTTAGGGGCAAATGTTCATTTCCTTTGTCCAGAAGAATGGTCTGGCAGTTTTGAAGCCCATCATTCATGGGATAATCTGATCGAAATAAGTGATGTCATTATGTTACTACGTGTGCAACATGAACGTCATAAAGTAAATAAAAGCTTCTCAAAGGAAGGTTACCATCAAGATTTTGGTTTAACAATTGAACGAGAAAAGCAAATGAAAGAATCAGCCATTATTATGCATCCAGCACCCGTCAATCGTGATGTTGAAATTGCCTCTGAATTAGTTGAGTGTGATCGCTCTCGGATTTTTGAACAGGTGCGGAACGGTGTTTACACACGGATGGCTATTATGGAAACCATTTTAAAGGGGAGAGAATAACATGACAAAGGTACTTCAAAATGTACAAATGCTAGATGAACAAGGTGAATTGAAGACAGTCAATATTGCAATGGCAGACGGAAAGATTACGGCTATTGGTCTAGATGTGACTGTAGCAGGTGCAGAACTGATTGAAGGACATGGTTTAATCGTAGCACCAGGCTTTATCGATGTTCATACACATTTACGAGAGCCAGGATTTGAGCATAAGGAAACCATTGCAACAGGCTCGGCTTCAGCAGCAAAAGGTGGCTTTACGACAATTTGCGCAATGCCTAATACAAAGCCAGTACCTGATTCGGTTGAAAACATGAAACTCATCAATGGGCTCATTAAGGACAGCGCGGTTATTCGAGTACTCCCATACGGTTCCCTAACAAAGGATATATCAGGTGAGGTTCGAACAAATATTGAAGAACTAAAAGCACATGGAGCAGTGGCATTCTCAGATGATGGTGTTGGTATCCAGCTAGCCTCAACGATGTATGAGCAAATGAAAGATGCGGCCCAGCACGATATGGTCGTTGTAGCCCATTGTGAGGACAACTCATTAATCTATGATGGTGTGATGCATGAAGGAAAGCGTAATAAAGAGCTAGGCCTCCCAGGAATACCTTCCATTTGTGAATCCGTACAAATTGCACGAGATGTCCTACTTGCAGAAGCAGCAGGCGCTCGTTACCATGTTTGTCACGTATCAACGAAGGAATCTGTGCGTGCGGTAAGAGATGCAAAGGCTGCAGGAATCCGTGTCACAGCAGAAGTTTGTCCACATCATTTATTACTAGAAGAAATGGATATTCCATCTGATGATGCTAATTGGAAAATGAACCCACCATTACGCGCAGCTGATGATAAAGATTCTCTACATGCAGCACTACTTGATGGCACAATCGACTGCATTGCAACAGATCATGCGCCACACACAATAGAAGAAAAATGCTGCGGTATGGTTGGCGCACCATTTGGTATTGTAGGTTTCGAAACAGCTTTCCCACTACTTTATACACAGTTTGTAGAAACAGGAAAGTGGACGTTAAAACAATTAATTGATTGGATGACAGTGAAAGCAGCTGAGATTTTTGATCTGCCATATGGCACATTAGAAGTGGGTGCTTCAGCTGATATGATTTTAATTGATATTCAAAAAGAACAAACGATTGATGCAGAAGGCTTTGTATCAAAAGGTCGTAATACACCATTCAACGGCTGGGTGGCAAAGGGTTGGCCAGTACTAACGATTTTTGAAGGCAATATCGTATATCAGGAGGCAGAGTAATGAAAAAACGTTTACTAGTTTTAGAAGATGGCACAGTATTCACAGGTACAGCATTTGGTAGCGAGCGCGCTTCACAAGGTGAGGTTGTATTCACAACAGGGATGACGGGTTATCAGGAAACGATTTCAGATCCTTCATTCTATGGACAAATTGTCACTTTAACTTATCCTTTAGTTGGTAATTACGGCATTAACCGTGATGACTTTGAATCGATTACGCCAGCAATTCGTGGATTTGTTGTACGTGAATTAGCTAAAAATCCTTCAAATTTCCGCTGTGATTTAACTTTAGATGATTATTTGACATCAAAGGATATCCCAGGAATTGAAGGGATTGATACACGAAAATTAACACGTATTATCCGTAGTAAAGGTTCCGTAAAAGCGATTTTGACAGCTGCTGATGAAGAAGTAAATGTGGATGAAATAGTAGCACAATTACAAGCAACGCCAGCCATTACGCACCATGTTCGTGAAGTATCACCAAAAGCGGCCTATCCATCTCCAGGGCGTGGTAAACGAGTTGTCCTAATTGATTATGGAATGAAGCATGGGATTTTACGTGAATTAAACAAACGTGATTGTGATGTGCTAGTAGTACCTTATAATACGTCAGCTGATGAAATTTTAGCTTGGCATCCAGATGGCATCATGCTGTCAAATGGACCAGGAAATCCTGAAGATGTTCAAGAAGGCATTGAAACAGTACGTAACTTAATTGGAAAAGTGCCAATGTTCGGTATTTGTTTAGGCCATCAAATCTTTTCTTTAGCAAGTGGTGCGAAAGCCTTTAAATTACCATTTGGTCACCGTGGTGGTAACCATCCAGTAAAAGATTTACGCACAGGTCGTACAGATTTAACATCTCAGAACCATGGCTATGCCATCGATATTGAATCATTAAAAGATACCGATTTAGAATTAACACATATCGCGTTAAATGATGGAACATGTGAAGGTGTGCGTCATAAAAAATATCCAATTTTCACAGTGCAATATCACCCAGAAGCATCACCAGGTCCAGAAGATTCAAACCACTTATTTGACGAATTCATCGAAATGATGGAAGTAGAAGCAGGGAAGGGGAAACAACATGCCTAAACGTACAGATATTGAAACTATTTTAGTAATCGGCTCAGGCCCAATTGTTATCGGACAAGCAGCAGAATTTGACTATGCAGGAACACAAGCATGTCTTTCATTAAAAGAAGAGGGCTACCGCGTTATTTTAATCAACTCAAACCCTGCTACAATCATGACAGATACAGAAATTGCAGACAAAGTCTATATTGAGCCAATTACTCTTGATTTTGTATCGCGTATATTACGTAAAGAACGCCCAGACGCGATTTTACCAACACTTGGTGGTCAAACGGGCCTAAATATGGCGATCGAATTAGACAAATCAGGTATTTTAGATGAGCTTGGGATTGAAATCCTTGGTACTAAATTAGATGCCATCCATAAAGCAGAGGACCGTGATTTATTCCGTAATTTAATGTATGAGTTAGGAGCACCAGTTCCTGAATCTGATATTATTCATAACTTAGATGAAGCGAAAAGATTTGTTGCGAAAATTGGCTATCCTGTCATTGTTCGACCTGCCTTTACACTTGGCGGTACAGGGGGCGGTATTTGCTATAACGATCAAGACTTAGAAGAAATTGTGACATCGGGTTTAAAATATTCACCTGTAACGCAATGTCTATTAGAGAAATCAATCGCAGGCTATAAAGAAATTGAATACGAAGTAATGCGTGATGCAGCTGACAATGCCATCGTTGTATGTAATATGGAAAACGTTGACCCAGTTGGAATTCATACAGGTGACTCAATCGTTGTTGCACCAACGCAAACACTATCCGATCGCGAAAACCAAATGCTACGTAATATTTCACTCGATATTATTCGCGCATTAAAAATTGAAGGTGGCTGTAACGTACAGCTTGCACTTGATCCATATAGCTTTAATTACTATGTGATTGAAGTAAATCCACGTGTCTCTCGTTCATCTGCTTTAGCATCAAAAGCAACAGGTTATCCAATTGCTAAGCTAGCCGCTAAAATTGCAGTAGGCTTAACGTTAGATGAAATTAAGAACCCTGTAACTGGCTCAACATATGCTTGTTTTGAGCCTGCACTGGACTATATCGTAGCAAAAATTCCTCGCTGGCCATTCGATAAATTCGAATCTGCTAAACGTAATCTTGGTACGCAAATGAAAGCTACTGGTGAAGTAATGGCGTTAGGTCGTACTTTTGAGGAAGCTATGCTAAAAGCGGTTCGTTCTCTTGAGACAGGTCAAGTACACTTAGAGTTAAAACATGCTGAAGAAAATTCAGATTCTTGGATTGAAAAACGTATACGCAAGGCTGGGGATGAACGTCTATTCTTCATCGGTGAAGCTTTACGTCGAGGTGTAACAATTGAACAAATTCATGAATGGTCAGCAATCGATCTATTCTTCTTAAATAAATTTAAAAATATTGTGGATATGGAACAAACGCTTGCCGACAATAAGAATGACCAAGATGTACTACGAACAGCTAAACGTTTAGGCTTTGCAGATAAGAAAATTGCTGAGCTTTGGGAAACAACACCAGAAGAACTGTATGCTTATCGTAAAGAGCATGGTATTATGCCAGTCTATAAAATGGTGGATACATGTGCAGCAGAATTTGAATCAGAAACACCATATTTCTATGGCACATATGAAGACGAAAATGAATCGATTAAGTCAGAAAAACCTTCTGTGGTGGTACTTGGTTCAGGTCCAATCCGTATTGGCCAAGGGGTAGAATTTGACTACGCCACAGTACACTCAGTATGGGCGATTCAAGAAGCGGGTTATGAAGCGATCATCATTAACTCAAATCCAGAAACAGTGTCAACAGACTTCTCAATTTCCGATAAATTATACTTTGAACCACTAACAATTGAGGACGTTATGCATATTATCGACTTAGAACAACCAATTGGTGTAGTTGTTCAATTCGGTGGTCAAACGGCTATTAACCTTGCTGATAAATTAGCTGCTAATGGCGTGAAAATCTTAGGTACGTCTCTTGAGGATATAGATCGCGCAGAAAACCGAGATAAATTTGAGCAGGCGCTACGTGAATTAGATATTCCACAACCTCAAGGAGAAACAGCGGTTTCTACAGAGGAAGCTCTTGTCATTGGTGAGCGTCTAGGCTTCCCAGTGCTTGTTCGCCCTTCTTATGTACTTGGTGGACGTGCAATGGAAATTGTTTATAACCAAGAAGAATTACAGCACTATATGGAAAACGCGGTAGAGGCATCTCCAGATCATCCAGTATTAGTAGACCGTTACTTAACAGGACAGGAAATTGAAGTAGATGCTATCTGTGACGGTGAAAATGTGTTAATTCCAGGTATTATGGAGCATATCGAGCGTGCAGGAGTTCACTCTGGTGACTCGATCTCTGTTTACCCACCGCAAAAATTAACACAAGCACAAAAAGATACATTAGTTGACTATACAACTCGTCTTGCGAAGGGGCTAGGCATCATCGGCTTAATGAACATCCAATATGTGATTTCACAAAACGAAGTATTTGTTATCGAGGTGAACCCACGTTCATCACGTACAGTACCATTCCTAAGTAAGATTACAAATATCCCAATGGCTAATATTGCAACAAAAGCAATCCTTGGCAAATCCATTGTAGAGCAAGGCTATCCAACAGGCCTAGCAGCTGAGCAAAGAGGTGTATTTGTAAAAGTACCAGTGTTCTCATTCGCTAAATTACGACGTGTAGACATTACATTAGGACCTGAAATGAAATCTACTGGTGAAGTAATGGGGAAAGATGCAACATTAGAAAAAGCTCTTTATAAAGGCTTAGTTGCAGCAGGTATGGAAATACGAACAGAAGGTACAGTATTATTCACTGTGTCTGATAAAGATAAGGAAGAAGCGATTGCATTAGCAAAACGCTTCTCAACAGTAGGCTATCGCATTGTAGCAACTGAAGGTACAGCAAAAGCATTTGAAGCAGCAGGCGTACGAACTGATGTAGTAGGCAAGATTGGGGCGAAAGGACAAACATTGATTGACCTTATCCAAAATGGGGAAGCTCAGCTTGTTGTCAACACTTTAACAAAAGGCAAGCAACCAGCTCGGGACGGCTTCCGAATTCGTCGTGAGTCTGTAGAAAATGGTGTACCTTGTCTAACATCTTTAGATACAGCAGAAGCAATGGTATGTGTTATCGAATCTATGACATTTACAGCAGAACAAATGCCAAAAGCGGAGGTAGTACACTAATATGATACGTCAAGAGAAAATGACGGTCGTCTCTCAAAAGCAAATTGCGACAAACATTTTCGAACTGACACTTCATGGTGAACTGGTTCAGGAGATGACTCCTGGCCAGTTTGTCCATGTAAAGGTGTCGGATTCACTGGAGCCGCTTTTACGTCGACCAATTAGTATTGCAAATATTGATAAAGACAACAATGAGTTTACAATGATCTATCGTGCTGAGGGGCGTGGTACGAAAGTTCTGGCAACAAATCGAGAAGGTCAGCTGGTCAACGTACTTGGACCAATTGGGAATGGTTTCCCAGTAGAAGCGGTGCAAGAGGGAGGTACTGCACTACTAGTTGGTGGTGGCATTGGTGTCCCTCCATTACATGAGCTAGCTAAGCAATTGAATGCTCGTGGTGTGAAAACAATCCACGTCTTAGGCTTCCAAACAAAAGACGTTTGCTTTTATGAGGATGAATTTAGTGCACTTGGTGAAACGCATTATGTTACGGTGGATGGCTCGAAAGGTACAAAAGGCTTTGTAACAACAGTTTTAGAGTCTCATGCTCCTGAATTTGATGTTTTTTATTCCTGCGGACCCTTACCAATGTTAAGAGCATTAGAAGGCTTTTATCCTGAAAAAGAGGGCTATTTATCATTTGAAGAACGTATGGGCTGTGGTATTGGAGCTTGTTTTGCATGTGTATGCAAAACAACTGATCAGGTTGAAAAAGACTATGTTAAAGTTTGCTCTGATGGTCCAGTTTTCCCGAAAGGAACGGTGGCACTATGAGTCGTTTAACTATTCAAATACCAGGTTTAGATTTAAAAAATCCTATTATGCCAGCCTCAGGTTGCTTTGGCTTTGGTCGTGAATATGCACAGCTTTATGATTTATCTATACTAGGGGCTATCATGATTAAGGCAACAACGGTCGAAACGCGTGCAGGTAACCCTACGCCACGTGTTGCCGAAACAGCAGCGGGGATGTTAAATGCCATTGGTCTACAAAATCCAGGCATTGAAAAAGTGATGAATGAGGAATTAAAATTTTTAGAGGATTATAATGTGCCCATCATCGCCAATGTTGCTGGAACAGAGACAGCAGACTATGTAGAAGTAGCACGCCGTATTTCAACAGCTTCAAATGTTAAAGCGTTGGAGCTGAATATTTCGTGCCCTAATGTGAAATGTGGTGGTATTCAATTTGGAACAGATCCTGCCACTGCACGTGAGCTTGTCAAGGCTGTCAAGGCTGTGTCAGAAGTGCCAGTCTATGTGAAGTTATCACCCAACGTGACGAACATCGTTGATATTGCCCTAGCTGTTGAAGCAGGTGGAGCAGATGGTATTACCATGATTAATACATTGGTTGGTATGCGTTTAGATGAGCGTACAGGTAAGCCAGTCATAGCTAATGGCACAGGTGGACTGTCTGGTCCTGCTGTAAAACCTGTAGCAATACGAATGGTTTATGAGGTGTACAAGGCTGTCAATATTCCCATAATTGGTATGGGCGGTGTTACGGAAGCACAGGATGTCATTGATTTTATGTCCGCAGGTGCGTCAGCTGTTGCAGTAGGAACAGCTAACTTTGTTGACCATTTCGTTTGTCCGAACATTATTGAAGAATTACCAGCAAAGCTGGATGCATTAGGTGTAGAATATATAACAGAGATTATTGGAAGGAGCCATCGTTGATGAATACGAAACCTATACTAGCTCTTGATTTTCCAGGAGAAAAAGAAGTATTCGATTTTCTTAAAAAGTTCGACGAGCCTCTTTTCGTGAAAATTGGAATGGAATTATATATGCAAGAGGGACCTGATATCGTACGCAAAGTAAAGGATTTAGGTCATGATATTTTCCTTGATTTAAAATTACATGATATCCCAAATACAGTAGGCTCTGCGATGAAGGGGTTAGCAAAATTAGGGGTAGATTTAGTTAATGTCCATGCTGCGGGCGGACGTCCTATGATGGAAGCAGCTCTAGAAGGACTTGAAGCAGGAACACCAACAGGCAAAGAACGTCCTGCACTAATAGCCGTTACGCAATTAACATCCACAACAGAAGAACAAATGCAAGCAGAACAAAAAATTGCTCTTTCATTGCAAGAGTCTGTCCTACACTACGCAGGGCTGTCAAAGGAAGCTGGCTTACAAGGTGTTGTTTGCTCTGTCCATGAGGCCAAGGCGATTGCTGAGGTGTGTGGAGATGAGTTTCTACGTGTCACACCTGGAATTCGTTTAGCTGGAGGTGCTGCACACGATCAAAAACGTATAGCAACACCTGATGGGGCAAAGCGTGATGGTTCATCACTCATCGTCGTTGGCCGTGCTGTAACAGGTGCACAGGATCCAGTAGCAGCATATAAAATCGTAAGTGAATTATGGGAGGCATAAATTATGACATTACAAAATGAAATTGCACACGCTATGTTAAAGGTTGGAGCAGTAGAATTAAATCCTACAGAGCTATTTACATGGGCTTCTGGTATTAAATCACCTATATACTGTGATACACGTTTAACAATTTCCGATCCAGTTATTCGTAAACAATTAGCAAATGGTTTAGCCTCTGTCATCAAAGAAAACTTCGGAGCGACAGAAATTGTAGCAGGAACAGCTACAGCAGGTATCCCACATGCGGCGTGGGTAAGTGATATTTTAGAATTACCAATGGTTTATGTACGCTCTAAAGCGAAGGAGCATGGCCGTGGTAATCAAATTGAAGGAAAATACGCAGCAGGACAAAAAGTAGTGGTTGTGGAGGATATCGTCTCTACAGGTGGTTCTTCCATTACAGCAGTAGAAGCATTGCGCGCAGCAGGCTGTGAGGTGCTTGGAGTTGTTTGTGTTTACACATATAATCTTCCACGCGCTGAACAAGCATTTGATGAGGCTGGCATCCAATACATTTCATTAACAAACTTTGATTATCTGATTGAAGCAGCAAATGAATCAGGCGCTATCAAAGAAGAGGATATTCCATTCTTAAAAGAGTGGCATGGAAAGTTAAAGGCTGGAGAGCTGTAATTGCAAACTGTTCCATAGGTCATAGTTGATGATCTATGGAACAGTTTTTTCTTCCTATTAAATAGGAAACAAATAAGTTAAAATTGGATACTAAAGCCATTAAAGTGGTGAATTCCTGTACCAAATCGTACAAGGTTATTTTTACGTAGCATTTTAACTGCCGTTTTTACTTCTAATAAGATAGAAGGATCAACTCCTAGTGTATGATGTGAGCCGAAAATTTTTGTTAGAGAAGATAAGTTAGCGATTCTTTCTAAAGACTGAACTAAGTCCTCTGGGCTAGTTGTCGGGAAAAAGGCATAGATAGGCGCTTGATCATATAGTAAATCTCCCGTGAATAAATAACCATATTTATAATCCAAAAGCGCAATATGTCCTGGAGAATGCCCTGGGGTATGTAGTACAGTAAGCTTTCGGTTTCCTATATCCAAAACATCTCCATCTTCTAGAACACCAGAAGGCTGCCCTTGAAAAGGTTGGTAGGTCGATGGATCGAACGTTATTGGTGTAGGTAACGTGATGTTACGGCCAACATCTCTTCTAATCTGGTCGATAGATAGTTTAGGTATTCCATTAATTAGCCAATCTACTTCATCTTTATGAACATAAATATCATCAAACTGCCCATGACTACCAATATGATCCCAATGAACATGAGTTGTAATAACTGTAATAGGCAAAGAAGTTAATTGTAGGATAATTCTATTAATATTATCAATTCCCAAACCTGTATCAATCAGAATCGCACGGTTGTCTCCTAACAATAAAAAGGAATGCACTTTTTCCCAATGTCCATACTCACTTATAGCGAATGTTTCATTGTTTATTTCTTCTACTGTAAACCAAACATCATTAATTTTTACCATAACTGACACCCCCCTTTTCTATATCCGTAAACTGATACAATATTTGATAATACTATTTTATTGAAAATTTTAACATAAAAACATGTAATTGCCTCATATAATATTCTAAATAGTATTTCTATATTTGAAATTAAAGAAAAAAGTAAACAACTTGAGATATTAAGAAGTATGTAAGGTAGCAATAAATTATAATTGTTAAATTATTTTTTTAAAGTAATTTGAAATACTAGCACTTTAAAGCCTAAAATTATTTATTGAAAACAAAAATGAATAAAATATAACTTTTTCATAAAAAGTAATTTTTAATTTTTGCTTTAAAATACTGAATTTATTGAATTTTTGGGTATTTAATTTCTGTAAAAAATATAGTAAGAAATTCTATTTATTATATTTATAAAATATTTATTTGAAGGAAATGTAACTTTGAGAATAAAAAGTAAAATGTTTCTGAAATCGAAATAATAAAATTACTATTTTTTTGAGAGAGAGGTATGGTGGAAATTTATATTTTGGTTTGTAATAATTTGAAAAATGTACTTGCGTTTATACATGTTTTCTAGCTAAAATAATATCACGGTTTAATTTTCAGATAATTCTATCAGTGATTTAATGATTTAAAGCAAAAAAAATATTAAATTCACGCTTATCTAATAGAAAAGGAGTGGATAGGAGAGAAAAGTTAAATATGATTCTGATATAAGTATCAAGTTTTATTTTCAGAATATTGAATAATAGAGGAGAGATTGTTTGAATACAGCAAAAGACTTATTAACAATATCTAATTTGACTACAAGTTTTCGAATTAAAGATACATACCACGCTGCTGTAGATGATGTCTCACTTTCGCTAAAAAAAAATGAGGTATTAGCAATAGTTGGAGAATCTGGTTGTGGTAAAAGTACTTTAGCGACTACAATTGTAGGCTTGCATAATGAAGTAAATACAAAGGTATCTGGCGATATTTTTTATAATAACCAAAATTTAGCTAAATTGAATGAACAACAATTTAATAACTTACGTGGAAATGACATAGGATTTATCTTTCAAGACCCACTTTCAGCACTTAATCCATTAATGAGGATTAATGAACAAATTGAAGAAGGATTAATCTATCATACTAAGCTTACAAAACAACAGCGTGAAGAGAGAGTTTTAGAACTATTAAATCAAGTTGGTATCGCTAACCCAAACCGTGTGGCTAGACAATTTCCACATCAGTTATCTGGTGGTATGCGTCAGCGGGTCATGATTGCTATTGCCTTATCATGTAAGCCTACTATTTTAATTGCAGATGAACCGACAACAGCTTTAGATGTTACGATTCAGGCTCAAATTTTAGATCTATTAAAAACATTGCAGACTGAAACGGAGACAGGCATTATTCTCATTACTCATGATTTGGGTGTTGTAGCAGAGATGGCTGATCGAGTTGTAGTTATGTATGCAGGGGAAGTAGTTGAAGAAGCTCCAGTTCAGGAACTATTCAATAATCCAAGACATCCTTACACTCGTTCGCTATTAAATTCAATTCCACAAACACATAGCGAAAATGAAAGACTAGAAGTCATTAAAGGGATGGTACCATCTTTAATAAATTTACCTCGAGAAGGTTGTCGTTTTTCAGGACGAATCCCATGGATTGATGCATCTTCACACGAGACAAAACCACAATTACATGAAATTGCACCAGGACATTTTGTGAGATGTACCTGCTGGAAACACTTTCATTTTGAAGGTGAAGAAGGGGGCGGGACTGTATGAGCTTTATGCAAATTAAGGATTTAAATGTTCATTATCCAATACGTGGTGGATTTTTTAATACCATTGTTGATCGAGTTTATGCAGTAGATGGTGTGACAATGGAGTTTGAAAAAGGGAAAACCTATGGACTAGTAGGAGAATCAGGATCTGGAAAGTCTACTACAGGCAAAGCAATAATAGGTTTAGAAAAAATTACCTCTGGCCAAATCGTTTATGAGGGCGAAAATGTGACAAATCAACAGAGAAAGCGTGATTCTGCCTATAACAGAGATATTCAAATGATCTTTCAAGATTCTCATTCGAGTATGAACCCTAGAAAACGCGTTCTTGATATTCTAGCAGAGCCAATTCGAAATTTTATGAAGCTTAGTGATCAAGAGGAGCGCAAACGTATTAAAGAGTTGCTTGCAATTGTAGGGATGTCAGAGGACGTTTTACTCAAATATCCCCATGAATTTTCAGGTGGACAAAAGCAGCGACTTGGCATTGCACGAGCGGTTGCATGTAACCCTAAAATGATTATCGCTGATGAACCTGTTTCTGCGTTAGATTTATCTGTACAAGCACAGGTCTTAAATTTTATGAAAGATATCCAAAATGAATACGGTCTTACTTACTTATTCATTTCTCATGATTTAGGTGTTGTTAAACATATGTGTGATTATATTTCTATTATGTATAAAGGACGCTTTGTGGAAACTGGTACAAGACATGATATTTATAAGAATCCTCAGCATATTTACACGAACCGCCTTTTATCAGCCATTCCAAATATCGAACCAC
Source organism: Lysinibacillus sp. HST-98 (assembly GCF_016757845.1). Lineage (NCBI taxonomy): Bacteria > Bacillati > Bacillota > Bacilli > Caryophanales > Bacillaceae > Lysinibacillus > Lysinibacillus sp. HST-98. The sequence goes on along the minus strand of NZ_JAENHX010000007.1, from coordinate 33,963 downwards.
AGACTAGGGATGAACGTAAATTAATTCGACAAAAAGTAGAAGAAAATTATCAAAAAGAGCAACATAAATATTATGATAAGCATGGAAAAGTCTACCCACTGAAATCCATTTCAGACACACATATGGTTGCAATGTCAGGGGGAATGTGAAATGTGGAAAACAATTGTTAGAAGAGTTATTTTAATGATCCCTCAAATGTTTGTACTAAGTTTAATTATTTTTGTTTTAGCAAAACAAATGCCAGGTGATCCTTTTACAGGGTTAATTACTCCAGAAACTGACCCTGCACGAATCGAAGAACTAAGGATTCAAGCGGGTTACTATGACCCTTGGTATATTCAATATTACCATTGGGTAATCAATGCCTTTCAGGGGGACTTTGGACAAAGCTATACATATAAACTTGCAGTGTCCACATTGATAGGTGAGCGTGCATTAAACACATTCTGGCTCGCTTTGCTTAGCACTATTCTTGTTTATTTAATAGCTATTCCATTAGGAATGATAGCGGGACGTAAACAGGATACTTTGTACGATAAGTCGATTACTTTGTATAGCTTCATAAGTTATGCAATACCGACCTTTGTGTTGGGTTTAATTTTCTTATATATTTTTGGATATCGTTTAATGTGGTTTCCGACAAGTGGAACTGTTGATGTAGGTGTAGAGCCGGGAACGCTCGAGTATTATTGGAATCGCTTGTATCATTTAATATTACCTGCGATGACATATGCAATACTAGCTACAACTACAATTATTCAGTACTTACGTTCAGAAATTATTGATGCTAAGACACAGGATTATGTTAAAACAGCACGTAGTAAAGGTGTACCAATGAAAATAATCTATAGAAGACATATTTTCCGTAACTCCTTATTACCAATTGCAGCCTTTCTTGGCTTTACAATAACAGGATTATTGGGTGGCTCAATATTCATAGAGACAATTTTTGGCTTCCCAGGTATGGGGCAATTATTCATCCATTCTGTAACAAGTCGCGATTATAGTGTTATTACCGCTCTTGTCATGCTTTATGGCTTCTTAGCGTTATTAGGTAGTCTATTGTCAGATATAATTATGAGCATTGTTGATCCACGTATCCGCATAGACTAGCAGCTAAATTGAACGCATAAGGAGAGGTGAATAAAATGGAGCAAAAAAATGATGTAGTGAAAGTTGAAAGTAATCCACCAACAGGAATTCAAGTTGTAATACGTGAATTCAGAAAAGATAAATTAGCATTATTTTCATTTATAGGTATCACTTTACTTATAGTTGTGATATTAATTATGTCTGCTTTTATGAATCAGGATGAGATATTACGGATTAAATTATTAGAGCGATTTACAGAACCCGGTGTTAATGGATATATTTTAGGGGCTGATGAAGCTGGGCGTGATATGTATGGACAGCTTATTATTGGTGCCAAAAACTCTATTTTAATTGCAATTGCGATCACGCTTATTGCAAATGCTTTAGGAATTGCACTAGGAATAATAATGGGCTATTATGGTGGCTTTATTGATAACCTATTTATGCGTATCATTGATTTCCTTATGACATTACCAACATTAATGATCATCATTGTATTAGTTACAATTATTCCAAAATATGGTGTTTTAGAGTTGATTTTGATTTTAAGTGCCTTTCAATGGATAAGCACTGCGCGCCTCGTTCGAAGTAAAGCTTTATCCGAAGGGCGTAGAGATTATGTGAGTGCCTCGAAAACAATGGGGACTAGTGATTTTGCCATTATGTTTAAAGGGATACTACCAAATTTAAGTTCGTTGCTAATAGTAGAGTTAACGTTAAACTTTGCTGGAAATGTGGGTATTGAAACAGGTCTATCATTTTTAGGCTTTGGATTACCCCCTTCTACACCTAGCTTAGGGACATTAGTAAGCTATGCAACAAACCCGATAGTATTATCTACAAAATGGTGGATTTGGTTGCCCGCATCATTATTAATTTTAGTTTTGATGCTTGGTATAAATTATGTTGGTCAAGCGCTAAGACGTGCGGCTGACGCAAAACAACGATTAGGATAAAAGGGGAGGATTTACACATGAAGAAGAATTGGTTATTCCTATCTATACTTTTTGCATTCATGCTAATTTTAGCAGCCTGCAATGGTGGTGGAGGCAGTGGGTCTGATAAAGGCTCAGAAACAGATAACACAGAAAAGTCGGGTGAAACAGAAAAATCTGGTGAATCTGAGGCAACTAATGATTCATTACTTCCAATGGAGGTAACAAATGAAGGAGACGCAATCCAAGGTGGTACATTACGCGTAGGACTTGTAGCAAGCTCTCCATTCCAAGGGATTTTCAACTATGAGCTTTATGAAGATGCCTATGACTCAGATATTTTAGCATATATGACAAATTCAATATTTGACGTTGATGGTGACTTCCTTATTACTGATAAGGGCGCTGCAAAATTAGAAGTTGACACTGATGCTAAAACAGCAACAGTCACATTGCAAGGTGATTATAAATGGTCTGATGGTACACCAGTAACAGCAGAAGATTTAATATATCCTTACGAAATTATTGGACATCCTGATTATACAGGTGTACGTTACGATGATGACTTCAGAAATATTGTAGGGGCAGAAGAATATCATAATGGCAAGGCTGATACAATCTCAGGTATTACAAAAGTAGATGATAAATCAATTAAAATTCAATTTAAAAAAGTATCACCTGCAATTTATTATGGTGGGGATGGCTTATGGGGTTATGCAGAACCAAAACATCAATTAGAGTCAATTCCAGTAAAAGATTTACTAGCTTCAGATGCAGTACGAAAAAATCCGGTCACTCTTGGCGCATTTAAACTTGATAAAGTTGTTAATGGTGAATCTGTACAACTTGTAGCTAACGAACATTACTTTAAAGGAAAGCCGAAAGTTGATAAAGTTGTAATCGAAGTTGTTCCACCAACTTCAATTGGTGAGGCGTTAAGAACAGGGAAATATGACCTAGCAACATCTTATCCAACTACTCAATTTGATAGTATTAAATCTTTAGAAAATATTTCTGTACTTGGTCGACCAGAATTGTCATATTCTTATATCGGCTTTAAGTTAGGAAAGTATGATACAACAGCAAAAGTAAACGTGTTTGATGAAAAATCAAAAATGAACAATGTAGAGTTACGACAAGCAATTGCGTTCGCAACAGATGTTGAGGGAGTTGCTGAAAAATTCTATCAAGGCTTGCGTGTACGTGGCAACTCTTTAATTCCACCAGTATTCTCATTCTATGATGAAACATTAGAGGGTTACCATTACAATCCAGAAAAAGCAAAAGAGTTATTAGATAAAGCTGGTTTTAAAGATGTTGATGGTGATGGAATTCGTGAAGATAAGGATGGTAAAAAATTCTCTATTCGTTTAGCTTCTATGGCTGGGTCAGAAACGGATGAAGCAATTGTTGAATACTTCCGTCAAAATTGGAAAGAAGTTGGTTTAGATGTACAGTTAACAACTGGACGTCTTATCGAGTTCAATGCATTTTATGATAAAGTACAAGCAGATGATCCGGAGATCGATATGTTTATGGCAGCTTGGAATACAGGAACAAATCCATCTCCAGCGGGTTTATATAGTGTAGGTGCTGAATTCAACTTTAGCCGCTATGTATCACCTGAGTTAACAAAATTATTAGCAGCGATCGATTCAGAAGATGCTATGGATCAAGAAAAACGCTCTAAAGCTTTCCGTGAATGGCAAGAATATATGAGTGATAAAGCAATGGTAGTTCCAACATTCTTCAGAACTGAAGTTATTCCTGTTAATAAGCGCGTGAAAAATTACAATGTTGATTATGCAAATCCTACACAATTACAAGATATTGAATTAACAGCAGATGCTCCAATAAAATAATAGGTATCAAAGAAGCAGTCTTTCTTGATAGAAGAAAGACTGTTTTTTCAAAACCTATTTCAGGATGCTGTGAATGAAAGAAGAAAAGTTAATAAAATTTACTGTAAACATTCAATAACAATTATGAAAGTCTGGTATAGATGCCTTATATAGAGAATTACTTATTATGCAGGTTTAGACTACAGTTAAATGAGGGTATAAATTAAAAAAACTCCCATCACAGTTTTTATACTGTCGATAGGAGTTATAGCTTTTAGCGATTCCCAACCCAAGTTTTTACTAGATCAGCAGTACCATAAACATAATGCTGGTCACCTACTTCATGGTAGGTTGCACTTTCGTCAACCTCTGTATGCTTGTACTGAATACGTTGACGGCGCTTCTCTGACATTGGATCAGGAAGTGGGATAGCTGATAATAAAGATTTTGTATACGGATGAACAGGGTGATTGTAGATATCATCTGCTTTACCGATTTCCATGATTTTACCGCGGTACATTACAGCAATACGGTCACTGATGTATTTTACCATAGATAAGTCATGGGCAATGAAAAGATATGTTAAGCCACGTTCTTTTTGTAGTTGTTTTAGTAAGTTAACAACTTGCGCTTGGATGGATACGTCTAGCGCAGAAATCGGCTCATCCGCAATGATAAACTTAGGATCTAAACTTAGTGCACGGGCAATCCCAATACGTTGACGTTGACCACCAGAGAATTCGTGTGCGTAACGATTCGCGTGCTCTTTGTTTAAACCTACAGCTTCAAGTAACTCTTGGATTTTTGCACGACGTTCTTTTTTATCCTTGTAAAGGCCATGAATATCAAAGGCTTCACCAATGATCTCACCAGCCGTCATACGAGGGTTTAAAGAAGCATAAGGATCTTGGAAAATCATTTGCATTTGACGGTTAAATTTCTTCAACTCAGTTTTGGATTTTTTTCCATGGACATTTTCACCATCGAAAACAATCTCGCCACCTGTAATATCATATAATCGAATGATTGAACGACCAGTTGTTGACTTACCACAACCTGATTCACCCACAAGACCAAGTGTTTCACCTTCGTAAACATCGAAGCTGATACCATCTACAGCTTTAATAGGATTACTTGGCGAACCAAAATGCTGCTGTAAATTTTTGATTTCAAGAATTTTTTTCGCACCAGTTTTAGTCATTTTCTTGTGCCTCCTTTGCTAAATACCCTTCAATACGTTTAGCAACCGCATCTGGAAGAGGAATCTTTGGTGCATCAGGATGCAACAACCAAGTCTTTGCAAAATGTGTTTCACTTACTTGGAACATTGGTGGCTCTTGTTCATAATCAATCGCCATAGCATACTCGTTACGAGCTGCAAATGCATCACCCTTAGGTGGATTCGTAAGATCGGGTGGTGAGCCTGGAATCGTACGTAATAGCTCGTCCGTATCATTATCTAAATCTGGCATTGAACCAAGTAGACCCCATGTGTAAGGATGCTTTGGATTATAGAAAATATCATTCACAGTACCATATTCAACGATTTGTCCAGCGTACATTACTGCTACACGGTCAGCGATATTCGCCACTACACCTAAATCGTGTGTAATGAAAATGATAGATGTTTTCGAGTTTTTCTGAATTTCTTTCATTAATTCTAAAATTTGCGCTTGAATGGTTACGTCTAGAGCTGTTGTCGGCTCATCTGCAATTAATAGCTTAGGATCAGCTGCAAGGGCAATGGCAATAACAACACGTTGACGCATACCACCTGAAAATTCATGTGGGTATTGGTTATAGCGTTTTTCAGGGAAGGGGATACCTACCTGTGTTAAAAGCTCAATCGCACGTTTTTTCGCTTCATTTTTAGAAACTTTTTTGTGTTGCAAAATGACTTCAGTTATTTGACGTCCGACCTTCATTGTTGGGTTCAAACTTGTCATAGGGTCTTGGAAAATCATTGCAATTTCATTTCCGCGTACTTTAGACATTTCTTTATCAGTTAATGGAACTAAATCACGACCATTAAATAAAATTTGTCCTGACTCATAAATACCAGGTGGCTGTGGAATTAGTTTCATTAATGCATTACTCGTAACACTTTTACCAGAGCCTGATTCACCTACTATAGCGAGTGTTTCACCCTCCTTTAAATCAAAGTTAACACCACGTACAGCACGGACAAGCCCTGCATAAGTTTTAAAGTTAATTCTTAAATCTTTTACTTCTAGAATTGTTTTACTCATTTCGGCCACCTCCTTATTTACGTAGTTTTGGATCTAGAGCGTCACGTAAGCCGTCACCAACTGCGTTAAACGCAAAGATTGTTAGTGAGATAAATACTGCTGGGAAAATCAAGCGCCATGGAGCATTGGCAATAGCTTTATTACCATCAGAGGCCATTGTACCCCAAGAAGCTGTCGGAGCAGGCACTCCAAGACCAAGGTAGCTTAGGAATGATTCAGTGAAAATAGCAGATGGAATTGTTAACGTCATCGTTACTAAGATTGCACCAAGAGCATTCGGAACTAAGTGTTTAATAATTAAATGGCCTGTACTAGCACCTAATGTACGAGCGGCAAGAACATACTCTTGATTTTTAATAGATAGTACTTCACCACGAACGATACGTGCCATGTTAATCCATCCAGTGATGGACAGGGCAATAATCATAGGAATTAAACCAGGTTGCATAACAACTAAAAGTACGATTACTACTAGAAGGTAAGGTACAGCTGTTAAAACGTCAGCAATACGCATCATGATGTTATCAACGCGACCGCCTGCTAAGCCCGAAATACTTCCCCATAAAACACCGATAATTAAGTCAATAATCGCTGCAGCAATTCCGATAAATAGGGAAATACGAGCGCCTTCCCAAATACGAACGAAAATATCACGACCAAGGTCATCCGTTCCAAACCAAAATTGTGCAGATGGTGGTGCATTGTAAACACCTAGCTGATCACTTGCTTTATATTGAGAAAGCATTGGTACGAATGTAGCCATTAAAATAACAATGATTAAAATGATTATCCCAATGATGGCTAATTTGTTATGAGAGAAACGGAGAAATACTTCTTTCCAAAAGGAGACTGATTTATCAGCTAATTTTTCCGTTGCTTCATGATTGCCACCAACAATTTTAAACTTATCTTTTTCAATTTGTTGCTGTGTCATTATTTTTTCGCTCCTTTCAGTTTAATACGCGGATCAATCACACTATATAGAATATCAACGATTAATACCGCAAATAAAAGGATGATGGAATAGAACACCGTCGTACCCATAATGACTGTATAGTCACGGTTTGTAATACTTTGAACGAAGTGCTTCCCAAGTCCAGGAATAGCGAAAATTTGCTCAACAATGAAACTACCTGTTACAACACCAGCTGTTAATGGACCAAGGTATGTTACGACTGGCAGAAGGGCATTTCGTAATGTATGACGGAATACGATTGTCCATTTACCAATACCTTTTGCACGAGCCATTTTTACATAATCACTATTGTTTTGTTCAAGCATACTTGAACGTGTTAATTTTGCGATAAAGCCCATATGTGAGAAAGCGATTGCAAGGGCTGGTAAAATACTATAAATAAAGCCCTTCCACCCACTAATAGGGAACCAGCCTAGCTTAAAGGCTAAGAAATACTGCATTAAACCTGCTAAGATAAATGAAGGTACTGATATACCGAGCACCGCAAAGGACGTTGCCAAATAATCCGGGAACCTATTATGATATAGCGCGGAAACTACGCCAATTAATACACCGAATCCAACTGCTAATAGCATAGCTTCAATCCCTAATGTTAATGAAACAGGGAAACTTTCAGAAATCATATCATTTGTAGAACGCGCTTTATATTTCATTGACTCACCGAAATTGAATGTGGCCGTATCGATTAAATAATCTTTATATTGAATATACCAAGGGTTATTTAATCCATACGTTTCGTTTAACTTCTCCTCAATTTGAGGTGGGAAATTACGTTCACTCGCGAAAGGACTACCAGGAGCGAGACGCATTAAGAAAAACGTAACCGTTACGATGACGAAAAGCGCGAGAAGTATATACATCAGCCTTTTCAAAATATATTTAATCACATAAAACTCCTCCTTCTATTTGTCAATTTTCAGACAAATATATGCCTTCGTATTTTAAAAAGAGCTGACTCGCGCCGAAGTGGCTACGAGGCAGCTCTTCGCTGTAGAGCTAAATAAGCGAATTATTGTTGATTATTTCTCTACTTTAACCTCTTTAAGAGAGATGTTACCAAGGATGTCTGCCTTCATGTTTTTCACATAATCTTGTACTACAGATAGGTTCGTGTAGTAGTAGATTGGAATAACTGGGAAATCATTCACAGCAACTTTTTCAGCTTGTTTTAAAAGCTCAAGACGTTTAGCAGGATCTGCTTCAACGTTAGATTGATCTAATAATTTTTTGTATTCTGCACTTTCCCAACCAGTATCGTTGTTACCGTTTGCAGCAGTGTCATACATCTCTAAGAATGTATAAGCATCGTTGTAGTCACCAACCCAGCCCATACGGCCAACTTGGTAATCTAATTGGTTAAGTTTTTCTAAATATACTTGCCATTCAGAGTTATCTAGACCTACAGTGATACCAAGGTTTTTAGTCCAGCCCTCTTGAACGTATTGAGCGATAGCAGCGTGTGCTTCACTTGTGTTGTAAGAAAGGTTAATTTTGATATCTGCTGGGTTTGTAATTCCAAGTTCTTTCATACCAGCTTCAAGTGCTGCTTTAGCACCTTCGATATCGTTATCTTTGAAGTAACCACGGTCTTCTTCAAAGCCATGAACTGCGATAGGAACCATACCTAATGCAGGTTTTTGCTCACCTTTAGTAATGTTGTCAATTAAACCTTGACGATCAACTGCTAAAGCTAACGCTTTACGGATGTTAGCGTTTCCAGTGATTTTATCTTTTGTATTAAGCTTGTACCAGTAAACAGAAGCTTGGTCATTGATATTTAATGAACCATCAGCTTTGAATGCATCGATTGAATCAAGTGCCACAGATTGGAATGGTGCACCTAAGTAGTCAATTTCTCCAGCTTTGAAGCTTGTTGCTGCAGTTGCTTCAGACTCAACCATACCGATATTAACAGTTTCTAAAGAAACTTTATCAGCATCCCAGTACTCTGGGTTTTTCTTTAATACGATTGTATCATTGTGTCTCCATTCAGCTAATGTGAAAGGACCGTTTGTTACATAGTTTTCACCAGCATCTGCATACCACTCATCATTACCTTCAACTACTTTTTGGTTTAATGGTGCATATGTTTTGAATGCTGTTAATTCTAAGAAGTAAGGTGTTGGGTTTTCTAAAGTTACTACTAATGTTTTTTCGTCTTGTGCTTTAACGCCTACATCATCAGCAGAACCTTCACCATTGTTGTATGCTGCAGCACCTTTAATTGGGTAAAGGATTGAAGCATATTCAGAAAGATTGTCTGGGTTTAATGCCCATTTCCAAGCGTATTCGAAGTCACCAGCTACTACTGGATCTCCGTTTGACCATTTAGCATCACGTAATTTGAACGTGTATGTTTTTAAATCTTCACTAACTTCCCAGCTTTCAGCAGCAGCTGCAACTGGACGAGCGTCTGCATCAAGTGTTGTTAATCCTTCAAAAGTATTTGTAAGAATAACACCAGAAGTTGTATCTGTTGCTAATGCAGGATGAAGTGATGGCGGCTCAGAAGCTACTACAACATTTAATTCGCCACCTGATGAAGTTGTTTCTTCTGAAGAACCAGAATCTTTTCCTTCGTCTTTTGATTTGTCAGACGAATCTCCACCGAAGCCACATGCAGCAAGTACTAAAGAAAATACTGCAAGAACTGTTAATAATAAAAACTTTTTGTTTTTATTCATGTGAATCCCCCTTATACAATTTTTAAGCCTTTTGTGAAGCTCCTATTTAATATACCAAAAAAATCATTGTGTACAAAATAAAAAAGATTCGAATTTATATAGTATTATCTGACATTTAGGAGAATAATAAATTTTTCCGATTTATCACACTAAAGAGGGAAAGTGTATATATATTAAAAATTTGATATTTACTTATTATGAATATCAAAAATAAAGTAAAAACAAAAAAATGATTTACTATACGGAAAATTCCTATTTTTTTGATAATATTATGGATATTTGAAAAATGAATCAAAAGTCATGGATGTAATACCTTGAGGAATTTGTATAGATTTGTAGAAAATCTATGTAAAACTCAGTGAATTAGTTTCTTTTACAGGTAATTTCTTGTAATTTACTATCGCAAAACATGAATATTTATATCTATTAATGATATATAAGAAACTTGTTTTGTATTTTTCTAAGATTATCCATTTGTGGGGAAGGAAAAGAAAAAAATGAGCATTTGTATGAAAAAAGGTACCCATACTAAGAAAAAATTGGATTTAGTGACAAGCTAGTTTATGAGATTAAGTTTTTTTGAAATAATTTTAGAACCAGTTGTATATACATGCATATATGCAGTTGGTTACTGTTTTATTCATCAGTCAAAAAATAAAAGGAATGCTTCAATTCGTCCTATATTCTTCCAAAGAGAACCGTTTTAATCATATTGTTTTTTTGAGGATGTCATTTGTCTTACTGAAGAGGATTGATCATGCAAATAATTACTAAAAATCTGTTTATTCATCGAATGAAAACGTTATCAATAGCTATTCAGAAGGATATCTTCCACTTTTTAAGTGGTGTACTATGAAAAAAATATAAAAAAACAGTGCATCCCATCTATAAAATGCACTGTTTTCTATTTAAAGTTTAAATTGATTGATTTGATTCTGTAAATCTAAGGACTTTTCGCTTAGATCTGCGGCAACTTGGTTTACTTGTTGTACTGTTATAGATTGTTCTCTTGTTGCTGAAGCTACAATTTTTGTATTATCCGCGCTCGTTGAAGCACCATGGGCGATTTCTGCAACTGACGCTGCAACCTGTTCAGCACTAGCTGAAATTTCTTCAGAGGTAGCTGATATATCTTCAATCTGATCTGTCATCGTATTAATGGCTTTCACAATTCCTTCAAAGGCTTGTCCAGCATGTCCGATGATTTTAACGCCCTCTGTGACAGAATGAAGTCCATCAAAGACTGCCTTTTCTACATTATGTGTATCCTGTTGAATATCTAGCGTTAAGGCAACGATTTGGTTGGCTGATTGTTTGGATTCCTCAGCTAACTTACGAACCTCATCTGCTACAACCGCAAATCCTTTACCATGCTCTCCGGCTCTAGCCGCTTCAATTGCTGCATTGAGTGCCAGTAAATTTGTTTGATCTGTAATGGCTGTAATGACAGCTGTGATCTGACTAATCTCATCTGATTGCTTACTCAATTTTTGAACAAGATTATTAATCATTTGTGTTGATTCATGGATAATATTCATTTGCTGCTGAGCTTCTTCTACCGTCTCATTTCCATTTGTTGCTAATTCTGAAGTTGTGATAGCATTCTGATGTAGTTGTTGAGTTGCCTCAGCTATTCGTTGAACACCTACAGCCGTTTCATCCATTGCGTGTGCGCTTTCGTTAGCTGCTACTGTAGCTGTCACTGCAGCATCAGCTGTTTCATTAATCCGTATTGTTATTTCATCAGCAGTGGCAGTTATTTCTTCAGTGGAGGCAGAAAGTTCCTCTACTGAAGCTGTTAAATGCTCTGCATTGTCCTGTATATGCGTTAATAAATTTTTCAGATTACCCTTCATGGCATTAAAAGCTGTTGAAAGCTGACCAATTTCATCTTTTGATTGATGGGTGATATCTGGATGAATTAATTCACCATTAGCTACATGGCTGGCTGCCAGAACGACAGATTTTAAAGGGCGTGAGATTGTCCGTTGTATATAGAAAATAAGGAAAATACCTAGAGCGATACCAATAATGATTGCGATAATGGAAATAATTTGGGAATTAAATACAGCCTGTTTAGATTCTTTTGTCACAATATCTAGTTGTTCCTTTTGATAGTTTCCAATTTTATCGGATACATCTTGTATACCTTTATTCGTTTGTTGTACTTCACCATTTACCTTTTGCAAAGCACCTTCTAGATTACCAGCTTCAAATAGAGCTATTGCTTCGGTTGCTGCCTTGTTAAAAGTATCATTATGAACTTTTAATTCCTGTGCATATGTTTCCATTTCAGCTGAATTTGATTTTTCAATGATTTCTTCCACATGTGTGTCGAGCATACTTGCATATTTTGAGAAACTCTCTTTGTTAGCAGGTTTGTCTTCGATGATGATGGCACGAATGAAAAGACCTTGCATAGCCATTTCGAATTGAATATCATCTGCTAATTCTACAAGGGCAACATGTCCTTCTAATGCATTTTCAATCTTTTTTTCAATGTTTGAAAATAACAGAAACATAATGAACAAAGAAATGATTAATGTGAGAATAATTGCAAAGAAACCAAAGCTTAATTTTTTACCTACAGACATATAGATACGCCCTTTCCTTAAATGCTCTATAAAATTTTTTATACTTTAATTTAGCGTTTCTCAGTAGTAGAAGTCAATATTCGTTGAAGGAAACAGTGCAGATTATTCATGTGCTTTTATATTGTTATTATAATAAGGAAGATTGTCTGTAAAAATCAATCAAGATAAGGTTGTTTTCATCGTTTTATAGTACGGATTACGTGTACGCGTTATAAAAAAGAAGAAACCGATACAATTTGTATCGGTTTCTTCCTTTATGACTGTTTCTTTAACTGTAAAATGACTGTCTCATCAGGGTCAATATACAGTGTCTTTTGTTCAAAATAGATGACGAAACCAGGTTTGGCACCATTTGGTTTTTTGACCTGTTTTATTTCGGTATAATCTACAGGCACAGAAGAGGATTCTCTGGCCTTAGAAAAATAGGCGGCTAGTGTGGCAGCTTCTCGCAACGTCGTTTCATCTGGTTCACTTGAATGAATGACAACATGAGATCCAGGAATATCTTTTGTGTGTAACCAAATATCAGTCCGCTTTGCTAGTTTAAATGTCAGCATGTCATTTTGTTTATTGTTTTTTCCAACAGAGATTATTACACCTGTAGAAGAAACATAGCGTTCTGGTTCAGGTTTCGCTTGTTTTTTCTTTTTCTTCGCATGACGTAGTTTTAAGTAACCTTGCTCTGCTAACTCTTCACGAATTTCCTCAATATCTCCAGGAGAAGCCTGCTGAACTTGCTGTGCTAGCATTTCGAAGTAAGAAATTTCATCAGTCGTTTTTTCTAGCTGCTCTTGAACCATGACCAAGGCATTTTTTGCCTTTGTGTACTTTGTATAATAGCTTTGGGCATTTTCAATCGGTGTTTTACGTTCGCTTACTGGAATCGTTATTTCTTCGCCAGTTTCACTATAGTAATTTGTGACAGTAACTTCCTTGACTCCTTTTTCAAAGGCATAGATATTAGCCATTAATAGCTCACCATATAGTTGGAATTGATCGAGCTTGGAGGCACGTTCATAATCTTTCGTTAACTTTTTTGTTTTTAAAGCTAGTTTGTCAATCTCATTTTGTAGCCAGCGCTCTAAATCGCCTGCTTGTTGTTTTACACGATCTCGCTCTGCACGTGCAAAAAATACACGATCAAGAAGCTCATGGACATTAGGATAGATTGTTATATCCCCATCGTGCAAGTGCGTTAATTCGATAGGGGAAAAGTGTACTTTATGATTGAAGAGTACGTACATTGGCTTCATTCCACCGTTAGCAAAGGAGGTCATAAAATCCTTGAAACAAGCTAGCGTATTTGAAGTCTTTTTCATTCGATACAATAATTCTTCCGCGTGGAGAGGTGAAAAACCAGCTAATTGTTGCACTAGCTCTTTAGAGGTTTTCCCTTCAGCAAAAAATGCTGTTAGCTCTTCATCTGTCACTGTTAAAGGATTCCATTTGTTTTGTGAGGGTGGTGCAATATACGGTTGCCCTGGTAGTACAGTACGGAAGCTATTGACTGAAGGCGGTAGATGTTTTAGGCTGTCAATAATTTTTCCCTGCTCTTGATCAATCAACAGTAGATTACTATGTCTACCCATAATTTCAGCATGTATTTCTCTTACAATTGGATCTCCAATTTCATTTTTACTTTCAATTTCTACTATTATAATGCGATCAAAATCACGCTGTTTTATGGAAGCAATAAAACCACCCTCTATATGCTTACGCAAAAGCATACAAAACATTGGCGGCTCTGCTGGATTTTCAATCACGTGTTCAGTAAGGTGTACACGTGCATAAGAAGAGTGGATGGAAAACAGTAATTTATGATTCTTTCCGTTCGCTCGCACATGTAAAATAACCTCTTGTGCATTAGGTTGGTGTATTTTGGTAATCCGACCAGTGACTAGCTGTTGTAAGTCGGCAGTTATTGAATAAGTAAATAAGCCATCAAATGCCATATGAATTCCTCTTTCCAACGATATCAAGCATCTTGGTACTTTCGTATTTTTTTCTTAATGTATCTGCATTCACTATTTTTAAGCTTCTGCAAATACTCTTTTGGTATGTTTATCATAGCATTTTTTAGGTGAATATTAAAATATAGCTTCAATTGTGGTAGAATTAGCTTTTACTTTATCCAAATTTTTTTGGAGAGTCGTCATAATCGACAAAGCTTATGTTATAATAATCCCAGTATGCAAAGAAAGGTGTGACGAACCTTGGTGCGTAGTATGACTGGTTTTGGCAGAGGTGTCACAACAACTAGAGACTTTCAATTAACCGTGGAAATGCGCTCGGTCAACCATCGTTTTTTAGAAATTAATGCAAAATTTCCGAAAGAATGGCTTGAAGCTGAAATATTTGCAAAGAAACTAATTTCTCAAGCTTTGTCACGCGGCAAAATTGATGTGATGGTATATGTGAAGGACTTAGAGAACGTAGAGCAATCTATTGAGATTAATTGGTCATTAATTGAAGCGTATCGTAAGGCAAAAGAGCAATTAGCAAGTAAAGTACCACTTGAAGAAAAATGGACGATGCAAGAGCTTTTATCGTTAGAGCAGGCACTTGTACAGCAAAAACCCCAGCTTACACCAGAGGATTTGCTCAGTGCTGTTGAACAAGCGATTTCACAAGCGATTGAACAGCTCGTTCAAATGCGTGAGCGTGAAGGGCAAGAATTACAAGAGGTTGTTGTACAATATAAAGAACAGTTAATGGAGCAAGTCAATCAGATTCGTTTGTGTTCTTCGCTTGCTGTTGAAAAATATCGTACACGATTAATAGAGCGAATTAATGAAGTTGCAAATGGCACATTGCTAGAAGATCGTTTACTAGCGGAAGTAGCAATTTTTGCAGAACGAGTAGACATCTCCGAAGAATTAGACAGATTAGATAGTCACTTCAATCAACTGAAGGAAACATTACTTGAAAAGATTTCGGTTGGGCGTAAATTGGACTTTTTAATGCAGGAAATACATCGCGAGATTAATACGATTGGTTCAAAAAATCAATCTACAGAAGCAGCGGTTGCTGTTGTTCAGGCGAAAACAATTTTAGAAAAGATGCGTGAGCAAGTGCAAAACATCGAATAACTTGCACGTATCTGTTATAAATTAAGGGAGATATAGAGAATAAATGATAAAAGAACGTGGATTATTAATTGTTCTGTCTGGCCCCTCTGGTGTAGGTAAAGGGACAGTGCGAAAAGAATTATTTTCTCAGCCGAATACGAATTATGAGTATTCCATCTCGATGACAACACGAAATCCTCGCGAAGGTGAAGTAGATGGTATAGACTATTTTTTCAAGACACGTCATGAATTTGAAGTGTTAATTGAACAAGGTGGCTTATTAGAGCACGCTGAATTTGTCGGTAACTATTATGGAACACCATTAGCTTATGTAAATGAAACACTTGATGCAGGTCGTGATGTATTTTTAGAAATCGAAGTGCAGGGTGCAGCACAAATTCGTAAAAAAGCACCAGATGCCTTATTTATTTTCTTAGCCCCTCCAAGTTTAACGGAATTAAAAGATCGTTTAGTAGGACGTGGGACAGAAACGGAGGATATCATTGCCAAACGAATCGCTACTGCAAGTGAAGAGCTTGAAATGATGAGCTTGTATGATTATGTTGTGGAAAATGATGAAGTGACGAATGCCTGTGATCGTATAAATGCGATTATTAAAGCCGAGCATTGTCGTAGAGAACGTGTTGAAAAAAGATATTTGTCAATGTTGAGAGGAGAATAAAACAATGCTATACCCATCAGTAGACGCTTTAAAAAAAGAAATCGATTCAAAATATTCATTAGTGAGCCTTGCTTCTAAACGTGCTCGCCAAATGCAAGAAGAGCAAGACACAGAACGCTTACACAAGTATGTTTCCCATAAATATGTTGGGAAAGCACTTGAAGAAGTAGCGGCAGGTGTACTTACGAAAGTATCACAGGATGAGTCAACTGTGTATGAGGACGAAATCTAACATCATGTAAAGAGCTTTACTATGTTTACATGCATGCTAGTCTAGTTAGCAGTAGATTTTGATTATACAGAATGCCGAAAGCTCCCAGGGAATCCTTCTTTGGGAGCTTATCATTTGAAAGGACGACACCTAGCATGAATAAAAATATTTTACTTTGTGTTTCAGGCGGGATTGCCGTATATAAGGCTGTGGCACTCGTAAGCAAGCTATCACAAGCAGGAGCCAATGTAAAAGTCATCATGACAGCCTCTGCTAGACAGTTTGTAAATCCATTAAGTTTTCAAGTGATGTCCAAAAATGATGTTTATTTTGACACGTTTGATGAAAAAGATTCAAGTGTGATTGCTCATATAGACTTAGCAGACTGGGCTGATTTAATTTTAGTAGCGCCCGCTACAGCAAATATAATAGGAAAAATGGCCAATGGTATAGCAGATGATATGATCACAACAACCCTGCTTGCTACGACAGCACCTGTATGGATTGCACCAGCCATGAATGTACACATGTACGACCATCCAGCGGTAAAACGTAATTTGGATAGGCTATCAGCTGATGGCTACAAATTTATTGAGCCTTCCGAAGGTTTTTTAGCATGTGGCTATGTCGGGAAGGGCCGTCTAGAGGAGCCAGAGAAAATCACTGCACTTGTTCAAGATTTTTTTTCGAGAAAAACAAAACCACTAACAGGTAAAACAGTCATAGTGACTGCGGGTGCCCTGCATGTACCATTGGATGAACAGCATGTAATTAGTCCACAGGCAAATGGAGCCATAGGCCGAGCTTTAGCACATGAAGCAAGAATGCTAGGCGCACATGTAATTGAAATAGAAAATTCTAATTTGTTTGGTGCTATACAGCAACTGGAGGCTTATAAAATCCAATACCCTCAGGCAATATTAATCCATGCAGCAAATGTGCCGACTATAAAGGAAACGCCGATCATTTCGGTAGAAGGCATAAAAGCGATCACTTTCGGGCAAAAAGTGCAAGGAACACCAATGCTTAATATACTTTCTGAGAGATGGATTGATTTTAGTGAAAAAGCGCAGCTTAACGGACAGTTTTTGGCGACAATGAACCCACAACTTTTTGCTCAGGCATTATGGTCATATATTATAAAGGGTGAGGAACAATGAGCTTCTTGATAGCAGAGGTCATTGTAGATGTCTCTACTTACCATGTAGACCGTCCATTTGATTATCAAGTACCTGTAGAATGGATTAGTGTTATCGAGTTAGGAAGTCGTGTGAAAGTGCCATTTGGTCCAAGGAATGTCCTGGGTTTTGTTGTTGGATTGAAGCAAGAAACAGATGTACCGTTAAATAAACTAAAGGCAATCAATCAAATTTTAGATATGGAGCCAGTCCTGACAGAAGAGATGTTGCGAATGGCGAAGTGGTTGAAGAACGATACGATTTGCTATGAAATAGATGCCTTGCAAGTGATGTTACCATCTGCACTTCGAGCCAAGTATGAAAAAATGATTAAGCTACAACAAGGTCAACAATTGCCACTAGAGGTACAGGCTATATTCGGGAAGCGTCAACGAGCAAATTTTAAAGAATTTGAGCGAGCAGGTTTACTACCCCTATTGAAACAATTGGTTGCAGATAACATTGTTACAATCGAAAATGTTGTGAAGCAACAGGGAAATGTGAAAGAAATTCGAATGGTTCAAATAACAGCAGACCACCAACTTATTGAACGTGCCTTAGAGCAGTCATCCAGGGCAGTTAAACAACGGCTATTATTGCAATGGATGTGCCAACACTTAGGAGAGGTTTTTACTCCCCAACAAATTTGTGACGAAGCAGGGGTCTCTATATCAGTATTAGAGGCAGTAATTGACAAAGGAGCTGCTCAATTTATTCAAGAGGAAGTATTTCGTGATCCATTTACGAAGGAAGTTTCACGTACACAAGCCTTACAATTAACGGATGAGCAGCAGGTTGCTCTCCAAGCTATTACTACAGCTATGGATCAGCAAATGGCGCAAACCTTTTTATTACATGGTGTGACCGGGAGTGGCAAAACAGAGGTTTATTTGCAGGCTATTCAAAAGGTATTAGAAGAAGGAAAAGAAGCCATTATGTTGGTACCTGAAATCTCTTTAACTCCACAAATGACCGAACGATTCCGCAGTCGCTTTGGTGAGATGGTTGCTGTGATGCATAGTGGATTATCTGTAGGTGAGAAATATGATGAATGGCGTAAAATTCAACAAGGCAAAGTGAAGGTCGTAGTTGGAGCTCGTTCAGCTATTTTTGCTCCCTTTACGAATATAGGGCTTATTATATTGGATGAGGAACATGAGTCAACTTATAAGCAAGAAGATTCACCGCGTTATCATGCAAGAGATGTAGCCATCTGGCGTAGCGAATTTTATAAATGTCCTATTATTTTAGGGAGTGCAACACCAGCATTAGAATCATTTGCAAGAGCTAAAAAGGGAGTATATAAGCTACTCTCCTTAAAACACCGTGCTTTACATCAGGCTTTGCCGACTGTTTTTATTGCAGATATGCGTGAAGAGCTGAGACAAGGTAATCGTTCGATGTTTTCCCAATCATTGATAGAAGCAATCCGTTTAAGACTTGAGAAAAAAGAGCAAATGGTGCTGTTTTTAAACCGTCGTGGCTATTCATCATTTGTACTCTGCCGAGATTGTGGAACAGTTGTCCAATGTCCAAATTGTGATATTTCATTAACCTATCATCGAACAACTGAAAAATTGAAATGTCATTATTGTGGTTACGAGGAACATGTTCCACAAATATGTCCGCAATGTCAAAGTGATCATATCCGTTATTTTGGTACAGGTACACAAAAGGTGGAAGAGGAACTGTATAAGTTGTTTCCTGAGGCAAGAGTATTACGTATGGATGTAGATACTACGAAGCATAAAGGGGCACACGAAGAAATATTGGAGATATTTGGGGCAGGGCAAGCAGATATTTTGCTTGGTACTCAAATGATTGCAAAGGGTCTAGATTTTCCAAATATTACGCTAGTTGGTGTACTTAGTGCTGATACATCCTTACATTTACCTGATTACCGCGCAGCAGAGCGAACATTTCAGCTATTAACACAGGTAAGTGGACGTGCTGGGAGACATGACAAGCTAGGGGAAGTCATCATTCAAACGTATACACCTGAGCATTACGCAATTGAATTAGCTAAATCCCAAGAGTATGAACCATTTTATGAACGTGAGATGTTTTTACGTCGCAGATCCAACTATCCACCTTATTATTTTGTAGCTCTTATTCAATTATCCCATGAAGATGTCATGATGGCTGCTGAATATGCTAGCCGGGTGGCTGATTGGTTACGAGGAAACTTATCGAATCAAGTCGCAATAATAGGACCAACAACTGCGAGTATTGCTCGTCTCCAAAATAGATATCGTTATCAATGTTTGATAAAATATAAAATTGAACCAAATCTAATTCCTGTGTTACAACGTCTACTTGCCATGTATAGAGCAGAGTGGATTAAGCAAGGAATATTAATGACGGTAGATTTAGATCCATCTACTATATAGTTAGCGTGTAATAGTAGCACGATTTTTAATAAAAGTATCAATTAGCTAGTGGACTAGCTTTAAAGCAGAAATGAGGAAATAATCATGGCTATAAAAAAAGTAATTGAAAACCCTGCAAAGGTACTATCGACAACGTGTGCTGAAGTGACAGAAATAAATGATGAAATAATTACGTTACTTGATGATTTATATGACACAATGGTGGAATATGATGGTGTTGGAATTGCGGCACCACAAATAGACGTAGGGTTACGGGTAGCAATTGTTGAACTAGGTGAAGAACGTGATATTTTAGAAATGATTAATCCAACTGTCGTTGAAACGGACGGAGCAGAAGTAGATATTGAAGGATGCCTGAGCTTTCCAGGTTTATATGGAGAAGTAGAACGTCCTAGCTATGTCAAAATTGAAGCATGTGATCGTGAAGGACGTGTTTATGAATTAGAGGCAGGTGGCTTTGATGCACGTGCGATCTTACATGAAATTGATCATTTAGATGGTGTGCTTTTCGATTCAAAAATCAAGCGTATTGTCACAGCAGAAGAACTAGAAGAAATGTACGCCGAAGAGGAGGAATAAAATGACATCTATCGTTTTTATGGGGACACCTGACTTCTCCGCACCTATTTTGCGTATGCTACATGATGAAGGATATGCTATTAAAGCAGTTGTAACACAACCAGATCGTCCAGTTGGGCGTAAACGAGTACTAACACCGCCGCCAGTAAAGGCAACAGCGTTGGAACTTGGCTTGCCAATTATTCAACCCGAAAAATTACGTGGCTCCGAGGAGTTACAGCAGATTCTTGCTCTACAGCCTGATCTAGTGATAACAGCAGCATTTGGACAGATACTACCCAAAGAATTATTAGATGCACCAGCTCTAGGCTGCATTAATGTCCATGCATCACTATTACCAAAATATCGTGGAGGTGCTCCAATTCACCAAGCCGTCATGGATGGTGAAAAAGAAACAGGAGTAACGATCATGTATATGGCAGAAAAGCTTGATGCGGGAGATATTATCTCTCAAAAAGCAATCCCTATTGAAGAAGATGATCATACTGGTGGACTTTTTGATAAGCTAAGTATGGTTGGCTGTGAATTACTCAAGGAAACACTTCCTTCTATTATAAATGGTACAAATAATCGTACAGTTCAAGATGAAGAACAAGTTACCTTTGCAAGTAATATTTCAAGGGAACAAGAACGGATCGATTGGACGAATGATGCTATTACTTTATACAATCAAGTGCGAGGTCTTCATCCGTGGCCTGTTGCTTATACCACTTTTGAGGATGGTAATTTTAAAATTTGGTGGGCATCGATTGGCAAAAGTAAGCATGAGGCGAATCCAGGTACAGTTGTTGCCATTGATAAAGATCATTTTGAGGTAGCAGCTGGAAACGGGACAACTTTAGCATTATATGATGTGCAACCAGCTGGGAAAAAGCGCATGACCACAGAGGAATATTTACGTGGGACAGGTTCTAAATTACAGATTGGGGACCAATTCAAATGAGTAAAAAAAGTGTAGTGATTTGGGATGGCAATGTACGAGATGCCGCATTGTCAATTCTATTAGCAGTTGATAAAAATCAGGCTTATAGCAACTTATTGCTAAATGAAACAATTAAACGACATAAAATTGAAGCAAAAGATCGTGCTTTATTGACTGAAATAACGTATGGAACTTTACAGTATAAAATGACACTTGATTATTACTTAGAGCCATTTATTCGCGGTTCAATTGATCATTGGGTTCGCTGGTTATTAAGAATCTCGTTGTATCAAATCCATTATTTAACACGTATCCCTCCTCACGCTGCAGTAAACGAAGCAGTAGAAATTGCCAAGCGTCGAGGACATCGTGGAATTGCTTCTATGGTCAATGGCATCTTAAGATCCGTGTTACGCAGTGGTGTCCCTTCAACAGATGATATAGCAGATCCAATTGAGCGTCTTTCTATAGAAACAAGTCATCCAATGTGGTTAGTTCAAAGATTTGTTGATAACTACGGTCTTGAAGTAGCGACTGAAATGTTGCATGAAAATAATAGACCGCCTGTGCAGACTGTGCGTGTTAATACAACAAAAGCAACTGTAAAACAAGCAATTGCTGAGTTAGAGGCAGAAGGATTAACGGCTATTCAAAGCGATGTTATACCAGAGTGCTTATACATTACAAACGGTCAACCAGCTCGTACAAAAGCCTTCAAAGAAGGTATGATTACTATTCAGGATGAAAGTTCAATGATACCTGCTAATGTGCTAAATCCATCTCCAGGTATGCGTGTGTTGGATATGTGCGCGGCACCTGGTGGAAAAACAACACATATTGCCGAAATAATGCAAAATGAAGGATCTATTTTAGCAACAGACCTTCATCCACATAAATTAGATTTAATCGACCATAATACAGAGCGTCTAGGGCTTGATATTGTTGAAACAGCCCCAATAGATGGACGGAAAGCACCAGAATTTTTACAAGCAGCGTCTTTTGATGCTATCTTAGTCGATGCACCATGTAGTGGACTAGGCGTTATGCGACGTAAGCCAGATATTAAATATACAAAGCGAGAAGAGGATTTAGAAAGTCTTCAAAAAATCCAATTAGCTTTACTTGATGCAGCAACGAAAGTTTTGAAAACAGATGGTAAGCTTGTATACAGTACGTGTACAGTAGACATACAAGAAAACGAAGGCACTGTGAAAGCCTTTTTAACAGCACATCCAGAAATGGAAGCTATACAACTAGAATCTTTACCAACAAAATTAGCGGAAAAGCAAGCTAATGGCATGCTTCAAGTCTTTCCACAAGACTTTGGCAGTGACGGTTTCTTTGTCGCCGCCTTTCGTAAAAAAGGAGAATCCAACTAATGGTGGATCAAGAGAAATTTAATGAACGTATTAACGATTTAGTCGAAGAAGCAGAAGAAAAGCCCGTTCGACGCGTAAAAAAAGAAAAGCCAAATTTAAAAGAATCCATTTATTCGTTACAACCTCATCAATTAGAAGAATGGCTAAAGGAAAATGGCGAAAAGCCTTTCCGTGCTGCTCAAATTTTTGACTGGCTGTATAATAAACGTGTAAAGACATTCGAAGAAATGTCAAACCTTTCAAAGGGATTACGCGAAAAACTAACTGCAAATTTTGCATTATCCACACTATCAACCATTATTAAACAAGAATCTAAAGATGGTACCATTAAATTTTTATTCCAATTACAAGATGGCTATTCTATAGAAACTGTGTTAATGCGCCATGAATATGGAAATTCTGTCTGTGTAACAACACAAGTAGGCTGCCGAATTGGCTGTACGTTTTGTGCATCCACTTTAGGTGGTTTGAAGCGACATTTATTAGCAGGAGAAATTGTGGAGCAAGTTGTCAAAGTACAGCAAACATTAGATGAATTGGGCGAGCGAGTATCTCATATTGTCATTATGGGTATTGGTGAACCTTTCGATAACTATGATGCAATGATGAATTTCTTAAAAGTGATCAATCATGAAAAAGGTTTAAATATCGGAGCACGTCATATCACGGTTTCAACATCGGGTATTGTACCTAAAATTTACCAATTTGCGGATGAACAATTACAAATTAACTTTGCTGTTTCTCTGCATGCGCCAAACCAAGAAGCACGTCAAAAGCTAATGCCAATTGCCCGTGCTTATAAATTGGAAGAATTAATGGATGCTGTGCGATACTATACAAAAAAAACAGGTAGACGAGTGAGTTTTGAGTATGGGCTGATGTCTGGTGAAAATGATTCAGTAGAAATAGCAGAGGAACTATCTGCTTTAATTAAAGGAATTAAATGTCATGTCAA
Source organism: Lysinibacillus sp. HST-98 (assembly GCF_016757845.1). Taxonomy (NCBI): domain Bacteria; kingdom Bacillati; phylum Bacillota; class Bacilli; order Caryophanales; family Bacillaceae; genus Lysinibacillus; species Lysinibacillus sp. HST-98. The sequence goes on along the minus strand of NZ_JAENHX010000007.1, from coordinate 10,228 downwards.
CTTAATTCCTGTAAACTATGTACCGGAACGTGATTATGTTCGTACATCTCGTAGTCAAATTTTTGCTTTTGAAAAAACATTAAAGAAAAATGGTATTAACGTAACGATCCGCCGAGAGCAAGGTTCAGATATCGCTGCTGCGTGTGGTCAATTACGTGCACAAGAGAGATCTGAAGAAACGAGGTGACCAGTATTGGAATACACAGTCGAAAGTGATATTGGTTTAAAACGATCCATTAATGAGGACCGTGCTGCATTCTTTAAACGTCCAGATGGGCTTGCACTAGCACTTGTAGCGGATGGCATGGGTGGTCATAATGCTGGTGATGTAGCAAGTGATATGGCAATTCAACAAATGGAATCCTTTTTTTTACAGGCAGACACACATCATTTTGAATCCACAACATCAAAAAAAGAATGGTTATTACAAACAGTTAAGCAATTGAATAAAACAATATATGACTATTCTTTATCACATGAAGACTGTAAAGGAATGGGCACGACATTTATTGCAGTGTTAATCGAAGAACAACATTGCTTCATTGCACATGTGGGGGACAGTCGTGTGTATTATTTCTTTGAAGATGGTGCACAACAAATAACAAGAGATCATTCATATGTGAACGTCTTGGTCGAAAATGGTGAGATAAGCGAAGAAGAGGCTTTGACACATCCAAAGAAAAATTTCATCTTAAAAGCGGTTGGGACAGAGGACACAATCGAACCAGACTTTTATGAAGTAGATTTAGCATCAGAATCGTATTTACTCATTTGTTCAGATGGATTAAGCAATAAACTAACTGTTTATGAAATGGCATCGATAATTACGTATCCAGACTCCATTAAGGAAAAGGGACGTAAACTTGTAGAATTAGCAAATGCCAGCGGGGGAGAAGACAATATCTCCCTCGTGCTATTAACAAAAAGGGATGAGGAGGTGTAAGAATGCTTGTAGGTAAAAGAATTAGTGACCGTTATAAAATTTTAGAACTCATTGGTGGCGGAGGTATGTCCAATGTTTATTTAGCACACGATATGATCTTAAATCGTGATGTAGCCATTAAAATATTACGCTATGATTTTTCCAATGAGGATGAATTACATCGACGTTTTCAACGTGAGGCACTGTCTGCTACAAGTCTTACACATCCGAATATTGTTAGTGTTTATGATGTAGGTGACGATGGAGATCTACACTATATTGTGATGGAATATGTTCAAGGAAAAACATTAAAGCAGTACATACAAGAATTTGCACCAATTTCTCCTGCTAGAAGTGTGCATATTATGAAGCAATTAACGTCTGCCATTGCCAATGCCCATGAAAACCATATTATCCACCGTGATATTAAACCGCAAAATATTTTAATGGATGCGGAAGGTAATGTGAAAATTACGGATTTTGGTATTGCGATGACGTTAAGTGCTACATCATTTACTCAAACAAATTCTGTGCTTGGTACAGTCCATTATTTATCACCGGAGCAAGCTCGCGGCGGTACAGCTACAAACAAATCAGATATTTACGCTCTCGGTATTGTATTATATGAATTATTAACAGGTGAACTTCCATTTTCTGGTGAATCTGCTGTTTCAATAGCACTTAAGCATTTACAAGCCGAAACGCCTTCTGTTCGAGCATTTGATGCAACGATTCCCCAAAGCTTGGAAAATGTAGTATTAAAGGCTACTGCCAAAGATGCATCCCATCGTTATACGACAGTGGAAGAAATGTATGAAGATTTGGAAACTGTACTATCACCATCTAGAATCAATGATCCCAAATTTGTCATACCTGTGGATAATGATGTAACGAAGGCTATTCCTATCATTAAAGAGCAGATGCATAAAAAAGACGAAGATTTAACTAAAACAAGAGTTATTGAACCAATTATGGAAGCTAAAGCTCCATCTCAACCACAACCTAAAAAGCCTGTAGAAAAGCCAGTTCCTGTTAAGGCAAAGAAGAAAAATTGGCCCAAATATGTTGCAGGACTATTCATTGCAGCGATTGTCATTTTCTTATTCTTTATTTTTGCAAAAGATTTATTTAGCCCGAAAAAAGTGGCTATACCAGATGTAGCCAATTTAACAATAGAGGAAGCGACAAAAAAATTAGAAGCAGATGGATTTGTTGTTGGTGAAGAGCATCAGGAGCGAAATCATGAGGAAATAGAGAAGGGGAAAGTTATTGAAACGGACCCATCAAAAAATTCATTACGTGAAAAAGGCTCAGAGGTAGACTTAATCGTTAGTTTAGGTGTAGAGATGACGACAGTTGATAATTATGTAGGACAAAATTATAGTCAAGTTGAAGCTTTAATAAAAGGAAAGTATAAAGACGTAATAAAAGAGGATGTCCCTTCTAATGAGCCAGAAGGAAGAATCATTGAGCAAAGCATACCACCAAATTCTGAGGTAGTAGCGAAAGAAGAAACAATCACGTTTAAAGTTAGCCAAGGAGTTAGAATGGTAAGGGTTGAAAACGTTGTAAATTATACGAAAGCTGATATGGATGACTATGTGAAAAGAGCAGGTCTCAATTGGCGTATATCTCGTGAAGAACATCATGAAACCATCCCAGCTGGCAGTGTAATTTCGCAATTGACAAAAGCGGGTACTTTGGTAGAAGAAGGTTCTATGATATCGGTTGTAATCAGTAAAGGGCCAGCAAAACAGCCTGATAAACTACGTCTCATACCTGTAGTCATTGAGTATAAACCTACAGAAGAGGGAATAGCTCAAAATATTCGAATTGAAATTCAAGATAAAAATCATACATTGTCTGAACCTGTTGAAGTATTTGAAATTCTAAGTGATACGCCATACAATATTCAGCTTACAATTGAAGATGGCAAAGATGCAAGTTATAGAATAATTCGTGACTCAGAAATAATTTTAGAAGGCAAAGTTAATTATAATGATGTCGATTAAGGAGGAATTGGATGGCGCAAGGCCAAATAAGAAAAGCATTAAGTGGTTATTATTATGTATTTGATGGACATCAACTGATTCAATGTCGAGGACGCGGGGTATTTCGTAATCGTGGCGAATCCCCACTTGTTGGCGATATTGTAGAGTATACAATGGAAACTGAAGGCTCTGATGGGACTATACAAAAGATTTTAGAGCGTCAAAATGAATTAGTACGTCCGCCAATTGCGAATATTGATCAAGGCATTTTGGTGTTTTCTGTAAAAGAACCGAATTTCAATACCATTTTACTGGATCGTTTTTTAGTTGTGTTAGAATCCTTCCATGTACACCCGATTATTTGTTTAACAAAAATGGATTTGCTAGAAAATGATGAACGTGAGGAATTACAAAATTATATAGCAGATTATGAAAGCATGGGCTATACAGTTTTGCAAACATATAAAGATGAAGAAGAATTAGTAGAACGATTACGTCCTATTTTAAAGGGAAAAACCACTGTTTTAGCTGGCCAATCGGGCGTTGGGAAATCAACTTTACTTAATACGCTCATTCCAGAGTTGAATTTAAAAACGGGTATTATATCCCAAAGCTTAGGACGGGGGAAACATACCACTCGTCATGTTGAACTGATAGAGGTCTGTGATGGTTTATTGGCAGATACGCCTGGGTTTAGTTCCTTTGATTTTGACGAAATTGAGAAAGAAGAATTGGGGGTATGTTTTCCTGAGATGGCAAGAGTGGCGGATGATTGTAAATTTAGAGGTTGCTTACACTTGAAAGAGCCAAAATGTGCAGTAAAGGCAGCGGTAGAAGCAGGGGAAATTCGAGACTACCGCTACAAGCATTATGAACAATTTATGCAAGAAATTATGGATAGAAAGCCGAGGTATTAATGATGATACAAATAGCCCCATCAATTTTAGCAGCAAATTTTGCAAATTTAGGTGAAGAAGTAAAGGAAGTAGAGCAAGCAGGTGCACAACTTATTCATATTGATGTAATGGATGGTCACTTTGTACCGAATATCTCATTTGGTTCCATTGTATTGGATGCTATCCGTCCATTAACGAAGTTACCATTAGATGTGCATTTAATGATAGAAAATCCAGATCAGTATATCGAACAGTTCGCAAAAGCTGGAGCAGACTATATTACGGTACATGTAGAAGCATGCCGTCATTTACATCGAACAATTCAATTAATCCGTTCTTTTGGTGTAAAAGCGGGTGTCGTATTAAATCCACATACACCGATAGAATCAATTCAACACATTTTAGAAGATATTGATATGGTATTATTAATGACTGTTAATCCTGGATTCGGTGGACAAAAATTTATCCATTCTGTTGTATCTAAAATTGAAGCATTATCAACAATAATTAAGGAGCGGGGCTTAGATATTGCCATTGAAATTGATGGTGGTATTACTGCTGAAACAATTGTGCCATGTGCACAGGCTGGAGCGACAATTTTTGTAGCTGGGTCAGCCATCTATAGTAAAGAAGATCGAACAGCTGCTCTTCAAGAGATTTTATTAGCTGGCGAGGCAGCGATTAAAGGATGACGACAGTCGTTGTTTGTGCAGGTGGTCCAAAAAATGAGCTTTGTTCATTTTCATCGTTTCAGCAACAACAGGATGTTGTGTTTATCGGGGCTGATCGTGGCGCCTTATATTTAATTGAGCACGGAATAACGCCCGATGCCATTGTAGGTGATTTTGATTCTTTAACAGATGAAGAATATAGACAAGTGATGGCACAAACCAATAATCAACAACGTTTCCAAGAAGAGAAAAATGAAACAGACACGGATTTAGCATTGCTGAAAGCCTATACGTTTGCACCACAAGAAATTATTTTGACAGGTGTGACGGGTGGGCGTTTAGATCATTACGAGGCAGCTGTCCGTTCTATTTATCGGTTACAAAAAGAGCATCCTCAAATTGAGTTAAAGATAATCAATCATACTAATATGTTGCAATTTTTACTACCAGGCACACATACAATTTATGCAGATGCTCGATACCGTTACTTGTCTTTTTTTGCTCACGAGGAGCCTATTCAAGGTGTAACATTACGACAAGTAAAATATGAAACAACGAATGAGGAAATTTCCTTAGGAACATCTCGATTTACAAGTAATGAAATAATAGGAACTTCAGGGTCTATATCTTTCTCGCAAGGCATATGTTTAATGATAAGAAGCATAGATTAGCGTAAGGGGGAGAGAGTCCTGAAAGTATATACGTTCCAATTGCCGAAATTCGTGAGTAGTATCACGCGTACGTGTATTAACCTATTTAAAAAAGATAAGAAAGTAAAAAAATCCGACTAGTGTTAGTCGGATTTTTTACTTTCTTATAGAATACTAATCAAGAAAAAAATCGATTGCGCTCAATGCGAAATCGATTTTTTAGAAGCAGCGATTAAACGCGCTCGATTTTACCTGATTTTAATGCACGAGCAGAAACCCATACACGTTTTGGTTTACCGTCAACTAAGATACGAACTTTTTGAAGGTTAGCACCCCAAGTACGTTTGTTAGCGTTCATAGCGTGGGAACGGTTGTTACCAGTACGAGCTTTACGTCCAGTGATTACACATTGTTTTGGCATGTTGTATTCCCTCCTTACTGTTGATGCTGAAAGATTATTATTTCAGTTCGGTATTTCACATACCATAATAATTTAACATACGATGGCGTTCAGTGCAACAGTTTTCACATAACCTTTCAAGAAAAAAACCTTTACAGACATAAAACGTTTATGAAAAGTAGTGAAGTTTAAAGGAGAATAGTTCTCTTATCCTTTTCCTCGATAACCAAGTTTTAGCGATACACGTCTACCAGTATCAACTAATCGCTCAATTAATGTATTAATATGATCTTGAGAGACATTAAAGTTTACAAAACCAATACTAACTGCTCCTATCACTTCACCAAAACCATCTAAAATAGAGACAGCAATGGATGAAGTACCTGCAGTTCGTTCTCCGTGACTTATTGCATAGCCTTGTTGCCGAATTTGATGAAGCTGCGCCTCTAATTCGGCCATTTCATCTTTAGTTACTAGTTGCTCTAGAATTTCTTTGGATTGTATTGCTGACATTGAGGCAAGTATGGCCTTATTGGCCGCTCCGATATGCATAGGTATGCGGATACCCAATTGATCATAAATACGAATCGGATTTGCTGCACTGTCTATCCGTTCTATAATAATCGTATCTAATCCAGCTGGTTTACTTAAATAAACGCTTTCTTCAACCTCCCTGGCTAATCGTTCTAACTCAGGTCTAATTTTGCTAATATAATCCATCGTATCATACACTTGTAAGCCAAGTTCCATCCATATGGTTCCAAGCCGATAATATTTTGTCTGTTCATCTTGCTCAATCATCCCTTGTTTAATCATGGCTTTTAAAATTCTATGTAAAGTACTTAGCGGTAAATCGCATTTTGTAGAAAGCTCTGAAATGGACAAGCTACTGTCGTTTGCATCAGCAGCTAAAACCTTGGCAATTGTCATTGCCCGCTCTAATAATTGCAATTTGTCCCACCTCCCTTCATCCTATTTTATTTTTATTCTCCACCTACGTCTAGTTCCAATATTCCCGTACAAATCAGAAGTCTAAACAAATGCTTTATTTTTAATACACGAAAGCTACAAAAAGATCCTTTAAGGCCTATTTAATAAATGTTAATACAGCTTTTTTTCCAAGGGTGAATGCAATCTAGATTGAAAGAAAAATAAAAGTTTTCTAAATATATTGACAGTATAGCATAAAACGAATATATTCTTCATATAAACTTTCCTCTTAACGGAAACGTTTTCCACTACACGGAAATGAGGTGAAAGGAATGCATTATTGTTCATCAATGTATGCGCCTTTGAAACACGTTATTGTAAAAGATCCAAAAGATGCTTTCCAAAGCCAAACACATCTTAGTGAGGAATGGAAAACATTTAACTACTTATCTGAGCCTAATTATGAAGAAGCTCTAAGGGAATACGCTGAATTTATTGGGATTCTTGAAAAGTATGTGGAGACTATTGAATATCTGCCTATAGCAGATGAAGTAGGATTAGATTCTCTCTATGCACATGATCCAGTTAAATTCACACCAAATGGTGCCATTATACTGAAGTCAGGCAAAAAATTAAGACAACCAGAAGCAGCAGTATACAAGGACTTTTTACAGCAAAAGGGTATTCCAGTAATTGGTGAACTTACTGGAGAGGCAGTTTCAGACGGTGGAGATATTGTTTGGCTAGATAATCGAACGCTCGTTGTGGGTAGAGGTTATCGAACAAACGATGAAGCCATTCGTCAGTTAAAGGAAATGACAGCCGATATGGTAGATGAATTTATAGTTGTACAACTACCACATGATCTTGGTGAAGCTGAATGTTTACATTTAATGTCTTTCATAAGTATGGTAGACCGAGATTTAGCTGTTGTGCATTCGCGTTTAATGCCAGTATTTTTCAGACAACTGCTAATTGAGCGTGGCATCCAGCTAGTAGAAGTACCTAAAGGTGAATATGATTCGTTAGGCTGTAATGTGTTAGCGCTTGCACCAAGGGTATGTGTGATTCCTCAAGGCAACAAAAAAACAAAGCAACAGCTACTTGATGCTGGAGCAACTGTGTACGAATATAAAGGCGATGAAATTACTGTTAAAGGAACAGGTGGGCCGACTTGCCTAACTTGCCCAGTAGTAAGAGGATAAAGGAGAAGATGAATATGTTTAAAAATGTTATTGTTAAAAATCCAGGAAATAGTTTTGTAAACGGTTTAACAACTAGTGATTTAGGAAAGCCCATTTTAGAAAAATTATTTGAACAACATGAACACTATGTAGAGGCTTTAAAAAAATGCGGTGTAGAAGTTACACAATTACCAGCAAATGAAGCATTTCCAGATTCAACATTTGTAGAGGATACAGCTGTCTTAACGCCTGAATTTGCTATTATCTCGAATCCTGGAGCAGCAGCTCGTAACCGCGAAATTGAAGAAATCGAACCAGCTGTAAAGCAATTCTATGAAAAAATTTACTATATTAAAGGTTCTGGAACACTTGATGGTGGAGATGTATTACAAGCAGAGAAAAAATTTTATGTAGGGATCTCAGAGCGCACAAATGAAGAAGGCGCTCAGCAATTTAAAGAGATTGTTGAACAAGAAGGTTATGAAGCAACTATTATTCCATTAAAAGAATTCTTCCACTTAAAAACTGGAATTGCCTATGTTGGGGAAAATCGTATGGTGCTAGCTGGTGAATTTGTCGATCATCCTGCATTTGAATCTTACGAAAAAATCGTGATTCCTAAAGAGGATGAATATTCAGCTAACTGTATTCAAGTAAATGATTATATTATTATTCCAGCTGGCTATCCAGAAACAAATCGTAAATTACTGGACCTTGGCTATCAAACAATTGAACTTGATATGTCTGAATTTAGAAAACATGATGGTGGTTTAAGCTGTTTATCATTACGTTTTTAAGTAAATCTACCAATACCCAATCAATTTAAAAGAGAAAATTGATTGGGTACTTTCATTCTTGAAAAATCAGAATATTTAATATTTTTACATTATATGGGAAGTAGGGATGGATGTTGAATAAAGGGGATCAGCTTCACGATAATCAATTAAAACGTTCGATGAAAAGTCGCCACTTGTTAATGCTTTCACTTGGTGGTGTTATTGGAACAGGCTTATTTTTAAATGTAGGCTATACCATTAATCAGGCAGGACCCGGAGGCGCACTGATTGGTTACTTATTTGGTGGCTTAATTTTGTTTATGGTCATGAATTGTCTTGGGGAATTGGCTGTTTACATGCCTGTTACAGGCTCTTTCCAAACATATGCAACACGTTTCATTAGTCCTTCAGCTGGTTTTTCATTAGGTTGGATGTATTTTGTCGGGTCTGCTGCCACAGCAGGCGTTGAATTTACGGCTGCAGGTATTTTAATGCAGCATTGGTTTTCTAGTGTACCAATTTGGATATGGTGTGCTGTGTTTATGGTTCTTTTATTTGTCTTAAATGCTTTAACAACGAAGGGCTTTGCTGAAGCAGAGTTCTGGTTTGCTAGTATAAAAGTTGTTGCAGTGATTGCATTTATCATTATTGGTGGAGCGGCAATCTTTGGTTTAATTCCATTAGCAGATCGTCCTACTCCACATCTCACAAATTTAGCACCTTCTGGTTTATTCCCAGCAGGTATTACGATTATTTTTGTCACAATGATGAATGTAATTTTTTCTTATCAGGGATCAGAGCTGGTGGGTATTGCAGCAGGGGAGACCGAGAACCCTGAAAAAAATATTCCACGAGCGATTCGTACAATTCTATTCAGAATCATCGTTTTCTATATTGCTTCCATTATTGTATTATCAGCAATATTCCCAGCATCAGAGCTTGGGCTTATGGAAAGTCCATTTGTCACGTTAATGAATTTAGCTGGTGTACCATATGCCGCTGGTATCATGAACTTTGTTATTTTGACAGCTATTTTATCAGTCGGTAATTCATGTTTATATGCATCAACACGTTTATTATTTTCCATGTCACAAGAGGGGATGGCGCCCAAGTTATTTGGTCGATTAACGAAAAACAAAGTACCTTTAAATGCGCTTATTTTTACGATGGTATTCTCACTCTTATCTTTATTAACTAGTGTAATGGAAGCCGATGCTGTATTTGTATTACTAATGTCAGTAGCAGGTATATCTGTCACAATTTCATGGATGGGGATATGTGCTTCTCAGTTAATGTTCCGTTATCGCTATGTGAAGTCGGGAGGAAATGTGGCTGATCTAAAATTTAAAACACCACTATTCCCGTTGATTCCAGTATTTTGTATAATCTTTTGTGTTTTAATTTTAGTATTTTTAGCGTTTGATCCAACACAAAGGATTGGTTTACTATACGGGATTGGCTTCTTTATTGCCTGTATGATCTTTTATCAATTGAAATTAAAAAAAGCCGCGACTGCTGCTACAGATAGCAAAAGTGAAGAAACACTAGAAGTTCGTTAATCGTACCTCTAACGAATGTGAGTAAAGGAGAATTTTATGAATACTTTTATGTGGGATACACCCGAAAAACTACGTGCCCTACTATGTGAACTTGTGAGCTGGGAAAGCCGAACATTAACGGCGGGCGAAAATAAATTTGCCTTTCGCTTAAAAGATAAATTGTTAACGCTTCCATACTTTGAAAAGCATCCAGACTTGATTGAATTACATGATGCAGGGCTTGGCAGAAATGCAGTGACAGCCTTCTAT